>JBCDLC010000001.1:0-146194 GCA_038745855.1 Pseudomonadota bacterium
AAGCCACTCAAGGTCGCCTTCATCGCCGTCGCCCGGGTCTTCCTAACACAGCTCAACGCCATCATCCGGGAAGGCCGGAACTACGTCCCAGGCTGACGCCTAGAACAACAGTTGCTACCGGGCTGGGAAAGGCCCAGAGCCCTCAGCGCCACTGCCGTGGCCTTGTCCGCCTGGATTTGATCCCCCGGGATCAAATCCTCCGCTGGCGCGGACCGGCTCCCAAGTCCATCGCGTAGCGGAGGGCGAAGCCCGGAGCCCAGCGGGGGATCAAGGCATAAACCGGATCAAAGCATAATGCCTGCTTTAGCGATTGGCGCCGGGGATCCATTTTACGTCGTTTGCACCGTTTTCGTTGGCGGCGCGGGCAGCGACGAAGAGCCAGTCAGACAGACGGTTGATGTAGGCGCGGGCGGGGGCGCTGACGATTTCACCATCGCTGCTGGCGAGGATCGACACATCCCGTTCGGCCCGCCGGGCAATGGTCCGGGCCACGTGCAGATGGGCCGCAAGGGCCGAGCCGCCGGGAAGGATGAAACTGTCGAGCGGCGGGATGTCTGCGTTCATCGCATCGATTTCGGCCTCGAGCCGTTCGACCTGGGTCTCGATGATCCGGAGCGGCGTCCATTCCAGGGGCTTGTCGCGCTCGGGCGTGGCCAGGTCCGCGCCCAGGTCGAAGCAATCGTTCTGGATGCGGGAAAGGGCCGCCGCCATCTCACCCGCCGCATGGAGCGCGGCCACGCCGAGGGCGGCATTCAATTCGTCGACGGTGCCATAGGCCGAAACGCGGGCATCGTGTTTGGCCACCGGTTCGCCGGTCGACAGCCGGGTTTTCCCGCCATCACCGGCCTTGGTGTAGATCTTGTCCAGCTTGACCATGTCAGAACCCGATATTGATAGCGCCCGTGATCAGGCCCAATCCGAGCAACATAAGGACCGCGATGAATTGGACCACCACCCGCATGCGCATCAACTGGTTGGACCGCGAGGCGCGTTGGGCGTCGCCCCGCACCAGATTGATGAGTCCAAGGGCCAGGATGATGAAAACACCCGCCATGGCGGCATAGAATCCATAGGTCAGAAAGGCTTCCATACGCGCGATTTCCCCGATTTCTTCCCCGCCTTATGGCGTGATCGCACGGGTGTTGTCATGGGGCGGGGTGACACGCCCTTGCGAACGGTGACGCACCCGTCATAGTTTAGAGGTAGAGGTTGGTTGCTCCTGCGCCGCCTCTTCTTGGAGGAGCAGGCCGATGGACCTTTCGAATGCCCAACAGATTGTCGTGGTCGGCGGCGGCCAGGCGGCAGCCCAGACGCTGGCGTCTCTGAGGCAGTGGGGATTTGCCGGGAAACTGGTGCTGATCGGCGATGAAAAGGCCCTGCCCTATCAACGGCCGCCCCTGTCGAAGGCGTATCTCAAGGGCGAGCTTGCCGGTGAGCGGCTCTATTTCAAGCCGCAAGAGTGGTATGAAGATCAAGGTGTCGATGTCCATCTCGGATTCGAAGCCACGGCGATCGACCGGTCCGCGCGAACGGTGACCGCCAGCGATGGCACCGCGCATGCCTATGACGCGTTGATGCTGGCGACCGGGTCGAGGCCGAGGGCCTTGCCGATTGAGGGCGCGGGTCTTGGCGGCGTCCACGATTTGCGTTCGCTGGCCGATGTCGACCGGTTGCGCCCGGAAATGTCGGAAGGCCGGAAGATCGCGATCATCGGTGCGGGCTATATCGGGCTGGAAACGGCCGCCGTGGCGCGGCAGCTCGGGCTCGATGTGACGGTTCTAGAAATGGCGGACCGGGTGCTGGCCCGGGTCACGAGCCCCATGATGTCGGCGTTCTATGAGGCGCTGCACAAGAGCCGCGGTGTCAGGATACTCACGGGCGCCCGGGCCAGGAAGATCATGGATGATGGCCACGGACAGGTGGCCGGTGTGGAACTGTCGGATGGGTCTGAGATTGACGCGGATATCGTGCTGGCAGGCATCGGGATCGTGCCGAACGTGGAGCTTGCCGCAGATGCGGGGATTGCCTGCGATGACGGCATCCTGGTGGATCGTGACGCGCGGACGAATGATCCGAGGGTCTTCGCAGCCGGCGATTGTGCGCGGCGCCCGCTGGTCCACTCGGGTGGGGTCGGGCGGCTGGAGAGTGTTCATAACGCCATTGAGCAGGGCAAGCTCGCCGCCGCCGCCATTCTCGGCCGGCCTCGCCCGCCAGAGGATGTGCCCTGGTTCTGGTCTGACCAATATGACGTCAAGCTCCAGATTGCGGGGCTGAGCGATGGGCACGACCAGGTGGTGGTGCGCGGTGATCCGGAGCAGCAGAAGTTCGCTGCGTTCTACCTGCAGGACGGGCATGTGATCGCCGTAGACGCGGTCAATGCGCCGCCGGAATTCCTGGCGTCGAAGAAACTGATACAGATGCGCGCACGCCTTGTACCCTCGGAGCTCTCGGATATGTCCATGTCGATGAAAGAAATCGCTGCTAAAGCCCTGGAAGCGACGAGATAAGGGAGCGAACAAGCATGGTGAAGATCATCTTCGTGGACCACGCTGGAAACGAGCGCGAGACCGAAGCCAATGCAGGCGAAACCGTCATGGAAGCGGCGATCAAGAATTCCATCCCCGGCATCGATGCCGACTGCGGCGGCGCCTGCGCGTGTGCCACGTGCCATGTCTATGTGGATGGCGCATTCGTCGAAGCGGTCGGTCCGCCAGAGGACATGGAGCAATCGATGCTGGATTTTGCCGAGAACGTCACCGAAACGTCGCGGCTGTCGTGCCAGATCTTCCTGTCCGATGCCCTCGACGGGTTGAAGGTCATCACGCCGGAAAGCCAGCACTGATCGCTGGCGGCCCGATGACCAGAACCTCATTCACCGAACTGCTTTCCGGTCTCGAATTGTTGTCCAATGGCCGGGTCCATGCGGTCATCCCGGAGGACTGGATGCAGGGGCGGACGACCTATGGCGGATTGACCGCTGCGCTATGCCATGAGGCTGCGAAACGGGTTGCAGGCGATCGGCCGCTGAAAGCGGTGCAGGTTGCGTTCGTTGGCCCATCGGCCGGGGATGTCGTGGTCTCCCCAACGGTCCTGCGGGAGGGGAAAAACGCGACATCGGTGTCGACGGATCTGGTGACCCAGACGGGGATCGCCGCGCGGTGCCTTTTCACGTTCGCCGCACCAAGAACCTCCCATCTCAACATGCGGGACCTTGATGTCCCGGTCGATATCCCCCCGCCTGCCGATCTGGACCGATACGTGCCGAGGGCGGTTGGTCCCGCGTTTGCCAAACACTTCGAAATGGAACTGGCTTCGGGGCCACCACCCTTCGCTGGTTCAGACGATGCAGATGTCTACCTCTGGCTGCGCCATGGCGACGAGACCGCCCAAGCGGGGCCCCATGACCCGACCCATCTGCTGGCGATCGGCGATGTGCCGCCGCCGGCCGCCATGGCGATGATGAAAACGCCAGGGATGATCAGCTCCATGACGTGGATGGTGGAATTCCTCGACCCCGCACCGACCACGGAAGGCGGGTGGTTCCTCAACCGGTCGCTCGCGGAAACGGCCATTGATGGGTATTCCGCCCAAGCCATGACGCTGTGGAACCGGGCGGGGCAACCTGTGATGGTTGGTCGGCAAACGGTCGCGATCTTCTCATGACAGATACGGTGCGGCTTTGCGCTGTTCAGGCCGCGCCAGCCTATTTCGACAAGGCCGAGAGCCTCGATCGCGCGCTGCATTGGATTGACCAGGCGCGCAAGGAAAAGCCCGATCTCATTGCTTTTGGGGAGGCGTGGCTACCGGGATATCCCTTCTTCATCGACAGTCCGCTCACACCGCTCTGGTGGGAAGCGGCCGGGGTGTTGCTGGAGAATGGTGTCGATCTGGATGGGCCGGAAATTGCAGCAATCGGCAAAGCGGCCAAGCGCGCGAACGCGGCGGTGGTCATCGGGATCAATGAACGGGACCCCCAGACCCGGAGCACGCTCTATTGTACGATGGTGACCTTGGGCCCGGACGGAGCGGTGTTGAACCGGCACCGGAAACTCAAGCCGACCCACCACGAGCGGTCCGTTTGGGGAGATGGGGACGCGAAGGGCCTCCATCCCGTCGCCCTGCCCTGGGGCCGTTTGTCCGCGCTCAATTGCTGGGAACACAATGCGGTTCTACCCGGTTATGCCTTGATGGCCCAGGGGACCGAAATTCATGTGGCGGCCTGGCCGGGACGTGAGCCGGAGATGGCTCCGGAAGCGCCCGTCTGGGCGCGGCAATTGCTGCTCTCACGATCGTTCGCAAGCCAGGCCGGGGCCTGGGTGATTTGTGCCGCCGGCATCCGCATGGAGGCCCACCTGCCAGACCGGTGGAAACCGCTTTCCGCGTTCGAACACAATGGCGGGTCAGCCATCATAGACCCACGCGGCGAGATCGTTGCAGGACCGCTGATCGGTGAGGAGGGATTGCTGGTCCATGACGCGGATCTGGCCCTCGCCAGGCAATGCAAGATTGCCAGCGACCCGGCCGGCCACTATTCGCGGCCAGACCTCTTCCGCGTGGAGGTGGATGGCGTCGAGATCTATCCGGGAGAGCGGGGATAGTATCGCCGCTCCGCGACAAAGCGCGTTTCCGTCAGAAACAGGCGCACGTCAGCCGGCCGTTGGCGCCGAACCGCCTGCCCCACGCGGCACCGATTGCGGCCCCCTGTCGCCAAACCACCAGAGCGTGGCCGCCGTCGCTGCGAACGTCGCGGTTTCGGTGATGGCCATCCGCTCATCGGGCCCCGCCGCCAGATAAACCCCACCGGTGATGCACCAAAGCAGGAGTGTCAGCGCCGGACGGGTGACCCCTCGAATGCCATCGACCCACTTGTAGCTTGAAGGAACAGCCGCCTCGGCTTTCAGCGAGGCCTCCAGCCCGGTCCAGCGGCCTTGCGTGTCGGCCATCTGCCGCTCGCTTTCGGCCGTTTCCTGCCGAGCCTTCATATCGAGCTGCAGCCGGGCATGTTCGTGTTTCCACCGGGCGCGCTCATGGGCATGGGCCTGTCGCCGTTCGGCGTAGCCCGCCACGCGCCCGAGGACCGTCCCTATCAATCCAAACAGACCGCCGCCTGCTGCACTCGCTGCTAATCCTGCGATATCCGACATCGTTCACCCTTTCATGCGCTGAACCTCGCCGCGCCCAACGGCGAGGACCGGGCGCAAAACTTGCCGCCCGAAAAACAATGGCCGTGAGGATACCCCACGGCCAAACCAGTCGGATAAGTTTTGACGGAAGAAAATTATTCGGCGGCTGTCACCTGTGCCATGGAGAAGGGTGTTCCGGTTTGAAGACCCTCAACCGCGGCGCGATATTCGCGCTCGAGCTTATCGACATAACTGGACACCGGGCCGCGGGACTTCACGGCGCCAATGCCTTGTCCACAGCCCCAAATATCCTTCCAGGCCTTGGATTTCTGATTCCCGCCAGAGCCGAAATTCATCTTGGAAGGATCACTCTCGGGCAGGTTGTCTGGGTCGAGCCCAGCCGCCTCGATGGATGGCTTCAAATAGTTGCCATGCACCCCGGTAAATAGGTTGGTATAAACGATGTTATCCGCACCGTTATCGACGATACCGTCTTTGTAACCGTCGGTGGCGTTGGCTTCGTCGCACGCGATGAAAGCGGATCCGATATAGGCGAGATCAGCGCCCATGGCCTGGCAAGCCGCGATGGACCCACCATTGGCGATGGAGCCTGAGAGGGCGATCGGGCCATCAAAGAACTCGCGCAATTCCTGGATCATGGCGAAAGGCGACCACGTCCCCGCATGACCGCCGGCCCCTGCGCATACCGGGATGAGGCCGTCGGCGCCCTTTTCCAGGGCTTTTTTGGCAAAAAACGTGTTGATCACATCGTGGAGCACGACGCCGCCATAGGAGTGGATCGCATCATTGAGCCAGGCCTGGGCGCCGAGCGACGTGATGATCACCGGGACCTTGTATTTCACGCACATCTCGACGTCGTGCTCGAGCCGGTCGTTCGACTTGTGGACGATCTGGTTCACGGCATAGGGCGCGGACGGACGATCGGGGTGCTTGGCGTCGTGCTCGGCGAGTTCGGTGCTGATCCGGTCGAGCCACTCATCGAGGACAGGCCCTGGGCGCGCATTCAGCGCCGGGAACGAGCCGACAATGCCCGCCTTGCACTGGGCGATGACAAGGTCTGGATTCGAGATGATGAAGAGCGGCGAACCGATGACGGGAATACGCAGGTTCTGAAGGATGGGGGGCAGTGCCATGGAACGTCCTCTATTGTTTGGTCAAGAATTAGCGTTGGGCAAAAACCCTGCAAGGCTTAACGTAAGGGCAGCGTGATATCGGCCCCTCGGTTGCATATTCTGCCGGACATCTGTCCACCTTGACGGGTCATGCCAACGCCGGCTTCTAAAGCCTAGCCGAAAGAGACACTGACATGACCGATACCGCCATACCGCTCAGCGCGTCTTTCGATCCAGCCGCCGAAGCGGATTGGATTGCCTCGGTAGAGAAAGCGTTGAAAGGGCGCGGCGGTCCAGAAGCGCTGACCCGGTCGACGCTGGATGGGATTGAGATCAGACCGCTGTACCGGGAGCCGGACTTCGCTGCATCGACCGATCCTGAGGGGGAGGCGGGGGCCGCGCCCTTTATTCGGGGTCGGACAGCGAACCGGGACCGCTTTCTGCCCTGGGACATTCGCCAAGCGGTGGCCCGCCCCGATCCGGCCGGGGCCAATGCCGATGGTCTTCGGGATCTTGAGCGCGGCGTGTCTTCCCTGGAGCTGGAGATCGATCCGACGGGGACCTCGGGGATCGCGATCACAGGCCTGTCGGACATGGAACGGTGTCTCGACGGGATACGGGCAGACTTCGCGCCCATCGCACTCGACCATGGGAGCCGGGTGGGCACGGAGGCGGCTGCCATCCTTGGACATTGGGGAGAGAAGAGAGAAGAAGCCAAAGCGCAGCGCTTTGCATTCAACATGGATCCGCTTGGGGCTCTTCAGCGCGCGGGGCTGGTCGAGGGCGGCCTGGATGGGGCCTTCGCCACATGCGCCGCTCTTTTTGGGAGCCTGCCACTGAAATATCCGCACGCAACGCTGATGCGGGTCGATGGCCGGGCGGTACACGAAGCGGGCGGAAGCGAGGCCCAGGAACTGGGCGCACTGATCGCACACGGCATCGACACGCTTCGGCGCCTGGATGCTGCAGGGATCGCGCCAGAGCGGGCGGCGCCGCACCTTCTGTTCACGGTCGCGATTGGCGGCAATTACGGGATTGAAATCGCAAAGCTGCGCGCGGCGAGGCGGCTGTGGGCTCGGTGCCTGGACGCGCTTGGGATTGCGGCCCAGCCGATGACGATACAGGCGATCACGTCTGCACGAATGCTGACGCGGCGCGATGCTTGGGTGAATATGCTCAGGGGCACTGCGGCCTGCTTTGCCGGGGCTGTGGGCGGGGCCGATATCATCACCGTTCGGCCCTTCAACGTAGCCTTGGGCCTTGCCGATGAACTCGGGCGGCGGGTAGCCCGCAATACCCAGATCATCGCCATGGAGGAGAGCCAGCTGGGCCGGGTGGCAGACCCGGCAGGCGGGGCGTGGTTCACGGGACGGCTCGCAGATGATCTGGCGCAAGCGGGCTGGGCCGCCTTCCAGACCATCGAGCGCGAAGGCGGCTACGGGGCCTCGCTGATGGCCGATGCTGTCCAGGCCCGGATTGCCGAAACGCGCACGCAACGGATGAAGGATGTCGCCCGCCGCAAGATACCGGTCACGGGGGTAAGCGAGTTTCCTCTGCTCGATGAGGCTGTGCCGCAGGTGGCAGATGCGCCGTTCGATGGCGGCGCGGAGGAGATCGACGTGCGCTTTCTTGCGGCGTTGGCGCCTGGCGCTACTGGAGACGCCGACGATGCGATGGCAGAACCGCTGTGGCCAATGCGGCTTGCTGAACCCTTTGAGCGGTTGCGCGATCATGCCGATGCCCAGCATGCACGCTCGGGGAAACGGCCGTCCATCTTTCTGGCGACGCTTGGTCCGCTGGCTGAACATACGGCTCGGGCCGACTTTGCAAGGAACTTTTTCGCGACCGGCGGCATCGAGGTCGTCGCAGCGCCTGTTCCGCCGGAATCGACGTCGGCACTCACGGCCGCATTCAAGGCGTCGGGGTGCCAGATGGCTGTTCTGTGCGGATCCGATACGCGGTATACTGATGAAGCGTCTGGCGCAGCATCGGCCCTCAAGGCGGCTGGCGCGCAGAGGTTGTATCTTGCCGGTAAGCACAAGGCCGACGGCATCGACAGCCACATCTTCATGGGCGCAGACGTGGTTGCAACACTGGAATTAGCACATGCGGAATTGGGGGTTATAGGATGACCAAGTTTCCGGATTTCGCGGCACTACCACTCGGCAGTCTAAACGCATGGCACGTATCGACTCGCGCGGCTGGCCAAGAGGGTGACGCTTGGCTGACACCCGAGGGCATCCTGGTGCGCAACCATTACACCGCAGCCGATACCGCACCATTGGATTTCCTCGACGATTTTCCAGGTCTCCCACCATTCGGCAGAGGCCCCTACCCGACGATGTATACGCAACGGCCGTGGACCATCCGCCAGTACGCGGGCTTTTCGACGGCCGAGGATTCAAATGCGTTCTACCGGCGCAACCTGGCCGCCGGACAGAAAGGGCTCTCAGTCGCTTTCGACCTCGCGACCCACAGGGGCTATGACAGCGATCACCCGCGTGTTGTCGGCGATGTCGGTATGGCTGGGGTCGCCATCGACAGCATATATGACATGCGGACGCTGTTCTCTGGCATCCCGCTCGATCAGATGTCCGTATCCATGACGATGAACGGAGCCGTGCTGCCGGTCATGGCGCTTTATGTCGTGGCCGCGGAGGAGCAAGGCGTCACGCCGGACAAGCTTTCAGGAACGATCCAGAACGATATCCTGAAAGAGTTCATGGTACGGAACACCTACATCTATCCGCCGATACCCAGTATGCGGATCATTTCGGACATTTTCGCTTATACATCCGCGAACATGCCGCGCTTCAATTCTATTTCGATCTCCGGCTATCACATGCAGGAGGCCGGCGCGACGGCCGATCTGGAACTGGCGTATACGATTGCAGACGGGATCGAGTATATCCGTGCAGGGATCGCTGCCGGTTTGGATGTGGATGCATTCGCCCCGAGGCTCAGCTTCTTCTGGGCCATTGGCATGAACACTTTCATGGAAGTCGCCAAGATGCGGGCAGCGCGCCTTCTCTGGGCGAAGCTCGTGAAGTCGGAATTCAACCCCAAGTCGGACAAATCCATCAGTCTACGGACCCACTGCCAAACCTCTGGATGGTCCCTCACCGCACAGGATGTCTACAACAATGTGATCCGCACATGCCTGGAAGCGATTGCGGCGGCGGGTGGGCAAACCCAATCGCTGCACACGAACAGCTTCGATGAGGCCCTGGCCCTTCCAACCGACTTCTCAGCGCGGATCGCCCGCAACACGCAGCTTTTCCTGCAGCAGGAAGGGGGGGCCGCGCAGACGATCGACCCCTGGGGGGGCTCCTACTATGTGGAGCGGCTGACGCACGATCTGGCCGCCAAGGCCCTTTCCCATATAAAGGAAGTCGAAGCGATGGGCGGCATGGCCAAGGCCATCGAGGAGGGGCTACCAAAGCTCCGGATCGAGGAAGCCGCCGCGAAAACACAGGCCCGTATCGACAGCGGCGAACAGACCGTTGTTGGCGTCAACAAGTTCCTGCTGGACGAGGAAGAAGACGTGCCGGTGCTCAAGGTCGACAACGCCACCGTGCGCCGGATGCAACTCGACAAGCTTGCGCGCCTGAAGTCGGAACGCGACGAGGGGCAAGTGACAGCCCGCCTGGACGCCATTGCCACGGCCGCAGGAACCGGCGAGGGGAACTTGCTGGCCCTGGCCGTCGACGCCGCCCGAGCGAAAGCAACCGTTGGTGAGATTTCGGAAGCGGTGGAGCGCAGCCAGGGCCGGCACCAAGCTGTTATCCGATCGCTGAAAGGGGTCTACGGCCCCGGGGTTGCGTCGACCGACGTGGCGCGGACGGCCGAAGGCCTGGCGGCTGCGTTCGAGGAGAAGGCGGGACGCAAACCACGGGTCTATATCGCGAAGATGGGCCAGGATGGCCATGACCGCGGACAGAAGGTTGTCGCATCCGCTCTCATGGATTTGGGCTGGGATGTGGAAATCGGCCCGCTGTTCCAGACGCCCGAGGAAGCGGCAAAAGCGGCCCGAGAGGCCGGCGTGGACATCGTGGCGGCCTCGTCGCTTGCGGCCGGTCACCTGACCCTTGTCCCGGAACTCAAGCGGGCGCTGGGCAATGAGGGCGCGATGGCGACGAAAATCATGGTGGGCGGCGTGATCCCTCCGCAGGATTTCGATGCACTTTATGCCGCCGGAGCCAGCGCAATCTTTCCGCCGGGCACCGTGATCGCGGAAGCAGCCGTAAAGATGCTGGAAGCACTTGATGCGGATGGTGGGGAAGGCGCTGGCGTTGCGGCCGAGTAGCTGCAGCACACCCTGTGTGCTAGCGTATCGTCATGAATGCGCTCCTATCCATTCTCGAAGCCACCCGTCACAAAGTGACAACGGCAGAAGTAAAAACTCTCATCCAAGCAGGGCACTTCAAGGAGCCTGGGTATTTGGCGCCCGACGTTTTCGAACCGAACGATAGGGTTGTGAGCCTCGTCTTTCCCGCGCTCTCGTTTACAGTGGCATATCTTCAAAATTTGTCCTGAGATGCCAAATCCTTCGCTGAAGCGTCCGAGCAGACAGGAGACAATATGATTGTGACCACAACGCCGACTATCCAGGGCGCTGAAATCACGCGCTATAATGGACTTGTGGCCGGTGAAGCGATCATCGGTGCGCACATTTTCAAGGACCTTTTCGCAGGTATCCGCGATATCGTCGGCGGGCGGTCCGAGGCCTATGAACAGACCATCCGCGAGGCTCGGGAAACGGCTGTGCGCGAGATGGTGGAAGAGGCGCAAAGACTGGGCGGGAACGCCGTTGTCGGTGTCGATATCGATTACGAAGTCGTTGGCCAGGGAGGCTCGATGATGATGGTGTCCGCGACCGGGACCTCCGTGGTTGTCGAGTAACGAGGGCCGCGCTGGCCATGGATGCTCCGCCCGCGCCAGACAGTCCCGAGGCGTTCCTCGAAACCTGCCGAACTGTGATGGGCAGTCTCCCGGAACCGCTTCGGGCAGCGGCGCGACGCGTTGCGATTGTCATTCGAGATTGTGCGGAACCCGAGATCCTTTCTGATCTTGGGCTCGACAATCCGTTGGACCTTACGGGTCTCTATTCGGGCGTCTCATTGATCCACGAGAGCGTCATGCATCCTTCGCCCGAAGGCCCAATGATCTTTCTCTATCGTCACCCGATCCTCGCCGAATGGCGGGCCCGTGGGGATGTGGACCTGAGCGATCTTATTGCCCATGTGTTCATCCACGAGTTGGCCCATCATTTCGGTTGGTCGGACGAGGAGATCTATGCCCTGGCGGAGTGAGCCATGACAGAGGCGGGACTGAAGCCCCGAGCAGGCGGATGCCACTGCGGCGCGGTGCGCTTTGAAGTGATGTTACCAGGCGCGTTCGAGGTGGAGGATTGCAATTGCTCCATCTGCCGGATGAGCGGGAACATCCATGTGATTGTCCCGGCGAGCCGTTTTAAGCTGCTTTCCGGTCAGGCAAGTCTGAGCGAGTACACTTTCAACACGGGCCATGCGAAACACCTCTTCTGCAGGACCTGCGGGGTGAAGAGTTTCTACGTGCCGCGGTCGAACCCGGACGGATTTGCCGTGACTTGGCGCTGCCTTGATGATTGGAACACGCTGGACGTTGAAATCTGTCCTTTCGACGGCGTGCAGTGGGAAGCGAACGCCGGGCGGCTTGCGCATAAGTCGAAGGATTAGAGGGGCGGTGCCCTGGCGGACCGGTTCAGTCGTTTGAGCACTATTCCGGCAGGCGGCGCGGGCCTCCTCCCCGAACGGGCCCGCGGCCTCGGGACAATCCTTCAGCGATCGCCTGGCGATCCTCGACGGATAAAGATCCCAATTGTTCGACAAGGGCTGTCTGTATGGCCGTGTCCAGGGCAGCTTGCCGTTCTCTAAGCGCCGCGAAAGCCGCTTCGAGGCGCTCGGGATCGAATGGGTCGGCGACCATGGCTGCGCGCAGCTCGGCACGGGCTTCGTGACGCGCGGCGAATTGAGGGCGCACTTCCCCGATGGCATTCCTGAAGGCTTGGCGGATTTCAGTGCGTCGCTCCGCGGGCGCGGCCCGGATGAGCTGCTCCGCGATCCGCGCCTGGGGCGGTGGGCCCCGTTCGCGGCCTCTCGGTTCGGGCGAGCCTGTTGGCCCGGACACCCACTGTCCGAGGAAAAGACCCACGAAAAGTGTATTCGCCATCAGGGAGCCGGTGAGGAGCGCGCCCCGCCAACGCGTTGAACGCTTACCGGTCGCTTTGGGCTGAATTTCGGGACCAGTATCGCTCATTTTTCGCGCTCGTCATCGGCAGGGCTGAACGCGGCGAAGTCGTCATCCAAACCGAGCGCCCCGTAGATCAGTACATCTTCTTCGGTCGTTTGATATTCGGCCCCAGCGCTGCTGGTGGTGTTCACGCCGATGATGAGCCCGACCATGAGGCTCGCAAGCGCGCCAGAAACAGAGAGCCACGGCGACGGTTCAACGATGCTTGAGGCCAATCGACGCCGCCACGGCTTTGAAGGCGCATGCGCCATGATGCGTTGCGCGAGGTCATTGGCGGGCAATGGCTGGTCCAGTGTGTCGAGCAGGTCGTCAAGATGTCCCGATTGGTCGATGGCCCTCAAAAGCGCGGGGCTCGGGTCAGCCAAACGGGCCAAATTCCCGGCATGGCGATCGGCTTCAGGCCATGCTGCGGGCTCGGCGCCGTATGCTTCGACGAGGGCGATGATACGGTCATCCCCACTCGTAGTGTCCCCTTGCCTATCAGCCATGCTCAGCCTCCTTGTCCAGGCCCAGGGTCGCCTTGAGACTGCGCCGCGCCCTGGCCAGCAAGCTCTCCAAGGCATCGACACTCACATCCATTATCTCTGCTGCTGCGATATTGGTGTGACCTTCAAGCCGGCACAGGACAAGAGCGGCCCGCTGACGCTCGGGCAAACCGGAGATGGCCTGCTCAATTGCTGCGACCCTCTCGGCCTGATCCAGAGCTTCAACCGGGGTCATGGCCGGGTCGGCATGGTCCGGAAGCGCCTTACCTGTTAGATCCCGGCGCTTTCGGAGGTGATCGTAGCACAAGTTCAGCGTGACCCGGTGCAACCAGGTCGAGAACTTGGCTTGAGGTTTCCACTTCGCCATAACCCGCCACGCCCGAACGAACGTTTCCTGTACGATGTCCTCTGCCGCTGCTGGATCGCCAGTCATTCTCACAGCCACGGCATGAAGCTTCGCAACATGCCTGCGGATAATCGAAGACTGGGCCCTTTTGTCACCACGGGCCGCTCGGACGATGTCATCGAGATCGGGATCACTGGACACACACTCATCCCGCTACGGATAAACAGCTGTGCGGAGAAGCGCGCTCGAGTCCGCCGCACACAGACAATCCAGCGGATACCGCCTGGCGGGATTGGAGACATACCCGACCAGGCCGCTGCTGCACCGTTTCACGCTCAGCCTTCGCGGCGCCCACCGAAACGGCGGCGCTTGCGGCGATCCTGCATGGTTTCTGCGGCCGCTTCGATCTCGTCTGAAGAGATAATGCCATCGCCGTCTTTATCGATCCGTTCGAACGTGACGGCAGGGCGGGTGTTGAACTCATCGAGACTGAGCGAACCATCCGAATCCGCGTCGGCACGTTTGAAACTGGCTTCAGCGCGGCGGGCTTGGCGTTCAGCCTTCTGGGCTTCCCGGAACGCCCGGGCCTCATCAGGGTCTATCGCGCCGTCGGCGTTGGTATCGGCGTTTGCGAAGTCGGTTTCTCGCTTCGCGTCGATCTCGGCGCGGGTGATTTCTCCGTCACTGTTCAGATCCAACTCGGCGATCCGCTCTTGCATCCGCGCCTGCATCATGGCGCGTCGTGCCTCGCGGTCACCGGAAGACGCGCCATATGTCGCGCTGCTATTCTGGGTCCCGCTGTCTTGCGCGTGAGCGAGTGCTGGGAAGCCGGATATTGCGATTGCAACAGCGGCCAGCGCTGAAATTGGAAGACTGTTCATGGGTAGGTCCTTGATCTGTTCGGTTTCGCTCCTTGAGCATCCATTGAACGGATCACAGAGGTGGTTCCGTCGTTTTGATTGGGATTTTCTGCTGAAAAATTTCAGTCACATCGGCTCGTAGCTGGGAGAGGCGAGTCTTCAGCGCGGCGAAATCCCCCTGCCCCACAGCGCGATAGAGCCGATTTTCCAGACCCGCGGAGAACACGTGGTCGGGCCCAATATCGCCGAGGGCAAGTCGGACAACCTGCTGTAACGCCTGCTGGTAGACTAGCGCGGCGTTGAGCGTTTCAGCGATGCGAGGTGCGAAGATGCCGGCTTTCGACAGCCGGCCGATCGCCGCGCTTGTGTTCCCCGTCACGAGCCCCGCGTCCCCGGATGTGAGCAAAGCCGCCTGCACCACGAACTCGATATCGACGAGTCCGCCCGGCGCACGCTTGAAGTCCCAAAAACCTTTTGCCGGTTTATCGCGGCCAAGACGGGCGTGCATGTCTGCAATATCAGCCAGGATCGCAGGGTTCTGCGCGCGCGACACAATTGCGGATAGCGCACGCTCCATGATCTGTTTCGCAAGGCCAAAATCGCCGGTAATCGGCCTTATCCGGGTCAGGGCCATGTGCTCCCAGGTCCAGGCTTCGTCCCGCTGATAGCGTTCAAATGCAGCAAGGCTTACGGCAACAGGCCCTGCGCCGCCCGAGGGCCTGAGCCGCATGTCTATTTCGTAGAGCAGCCCCTCTGCGGTTGGAGCACTCAGTGCACTGATGAGACGTTGGGTGAAGCGGCTGAACCAGGTCTGCGCCTCTCCGCCTGACACTTTGGGATCGAAGAGAACCATCAGATCGAGATCAGAACCAGCGGTCAATTCCTCACCGCCCAGTTTACCCATGGCCACGACCTGCCAAACCCCAGGCGCGGGCCCGAAGCGGCGTTCGGTTTCGCGTTCAGCGGCCTTCGCCATTTCCACGACCGTTGCGTCGGCAAGACCCGTCCAGGCCGCGCCGGCCTCGCGTGCCGTCAACCGGCCATGCAGCAATTTGTGTCCGACCAGCAGGCTTGCTTCCTTATGGTAGCGCCGGGCCTTGTCCATCGCCGTTTCAAAGTCTGTCCCTTGCGGAAGGGTGAAGCGTTCGACCTCGCCGCCATCGATCAGGGCTTCCAGGCACGCGGGCTTGCGCGAAAGCGTGCGGGCCAGCCTTGGCGCAAGGGCGAGCGTTGCGACAAGATCATCGGCAAAGGCGTCCTCAGCCACGAGCATCGACAACAGTTGAACCCCCGCGCTCAGGCCTTCGAAGAAGGTTGCGAAATTGGCAAAGGCGGCATCGGGCTCGCCACTGTTTGACATCGTGTCGAGAAGACCGGGCAAGACAGCGGTCAGGAGTTGGCGGCCCCGGTCGGACCGCGTGGCAGGCACGCCGCCCCGGTGCCAGGACTGGACCGTGGCGATCACGCGATCTGGTGCCGAAAAACCCATGCGCTCAAGGGTCTTGATGCTGGCGGGATCGATATCAACGCCAGTGAAAACCAGGTTTCCCTCAATAGCCCGGGCGGTTTGGCGCGCTTCTTCGGAGAACAGGTCCTGATAGTGAGCGTGAACGGTTTGACGGAGATCCACGAGATCGGCTTCGAGCGCTGCCCTCGACGCGTAGCCGCAAAGTTGGGCCACCTTGTCTCGCTCGTCATCCGATCGAGGCAGCGAATGGGTTTGGGCGTCATTGAGCATCTGGACGCGATGCTCGACACCGCGCAGGATCCAGTAGGCCTCTGTCAAAGCGCGACTCACAGGCCAGTCGATCACCCCAGCATCAGCAAGGCGGACAAGCGCGCCACACGTCGTCGGGTCGCGAAGGGTAGAATCGCGGCCACCGAGGATCACCTGTTGGGTTTGGGCAAAGAACTCGATCTCGCGGATTCCACCGGGGCCAAGTTTCAGATCCGCAGCGACATTGCCGAGGTCTGGGTCGCCAACTTTCGCGTTGATCATACGCTTTATGGCGTGAACGTCGGAAATCGCCCAGTAGTCGAGGTGGCGCCGCCATACGAAGGGTTCCAACGTCGCCAGAAATGCGTCCCCAACGGCGATATCTCCGGCGCAGGGCCTGGCCTTGATATAGACCATACGCTCCCAGTTCTGTCCTACGCTTTCGTAGTAGAGTTCCGCCATCTCGGTCGACACAGCGAGCGGCGTTGATGATGGATCGGGCCGCAGCCGAAAGTCGGTGCGGAACACATAACCGTCTCCCGTGACGTTTTCGAACATTGTAATCAGATCACGTATGATCCGGCTCGCGGCGTCGGAGGGGTCACGGTCACCGCCGTCAAAGCGGTGCGGGTCATAGATCGCCACCAGGTCAATATCGCTGGAATAGTTGAGCTCCTGGGCGCCGTGCTTGCCTAGAGCCAGGATGGTCAGGCCATTGGTCGCGAGCGCCGTCTTCTGGGCGGCCAAGCGGAGCGCTGTCTCAACGGCCAAATCGGCCATGGCCGAAAGGCGCGTGGTCAACATCTGACCGCTGGCACATCCGGCAAGGTCCTGGAGGGCGATGAGAAGATGTCCTTCCCGCTTGAACGCCCGCAGTGTTGGCATGGCGGTATCCGTGGTTTCGAGCGCGGCGAGCGCGCCCGTCCAACGTCGGATCCAAGGATCGTAGGCGTCTTCAAGATCACCCATCGAGCCAAGTTCGAGCGCATCCAGATCGCGGGATATCAGGCGCCTGAGATAAGGTGCACAGGCGCTCGCCCGCTCAAGCAGCACGGACCAGTCCTCGGCAAGGGGGCGGATCTCGATCATGGCGAGACCTTAATCAAGCCAGCGGGAGGCGTAAAACAGCTTTCAATCCGGGCCTGTCAGGTGCACCACGTCCATCCATCAACAAGAGTTCGCCGCGGTGGACATCGGCGACAATGTCGACAAGCGCGAGACCGAGACCAGAACCGGGTTGCGTGCGTGCGCTGTCCATCCGGACGAAGCGCTCGACCACGCGGTCGCGCGCATGTTCGGGTATGCCGGGCCCACTGTCGATCACAACAAGATCAACCTTGTTGGTGTCCTTGTCTACGGCCATGTGCATGGCGATGTATCCGCCGGTTGGGGTGTACTTGATCGCGTTGTCGACGAGGTTTGAGAGCGCCTGGGAGAGCTGTGCCCGATCGGCCAGAACGATCGCCGTTTTGGCTTTCTCGACCCGGAAAGTGAGGCCCACGGCATCGGCGGCTGGCTCGAAGAACTCGGCAATTTCCTCCATCAACTCGCCGACATCGGTTCGTACCATGCGCGCCCGGGAGGCGTTGCCGGCGCTGGACAGCCTGAGAATGGCGTTGAAAGTGGCGAGGACCCGGTCGACCTCTTCCAGCGTTGTTTCAAGCGTGTTCCTGGCCTTGTCGGGCGAGATATCATCATCGGCGAGCGCGCCCTCAAGCCGGTTGCGCACCTTCGAGAGGGGCGACCTGAGATCGTGCGCGATGGAATCGCCGGTGTGGCGACTGGCCTTCACCAGGCGTTCGAGACGCTCAAGCATGGCGTTCATCCGCTCGGCGAGGCGGTCGAACTCATCATTGGCACCGCGCAATTGGGCTCGCCTATGGAGGTCGCCGCCGATCACCGCTTCAGCGGTGCTGGCCAACTCTTCGGCCCTCCGGTTCACCCAACGGGAGACGAGGACCCCACCTCCGAGTGCCAGGACGATACCGACCCCAAAAGCGACCCAGACCGCCTGGGTAATCCGGCTGGTGACCTCGTTCCGCTGCTGGGCATCGAAAGCTACCATCAACAGCGCATCGTCTCCAAGCCTGACGATCCGCCCTTCTGCCTCGATGGTCAGCAGCGAACCATCGGGGCGTTGCGCATCAATCGGAAACTGGACCCAGCCAACGCCATCACCGGGCATGCCCGAAAGATCACCGCTGAGCTTCGTGCCGCGGGCGGTGGTCAGCTGGTAGAAGAAATACCGGTCGGGAATTGATGCGCGTTCGATGAGCGATTGGTTGACCCTGGGCAACCCGCCGTCACGGAATGCTTTCTGGATGGAATCGAGTTCGGCATTCACGCGCTGGTCAGCGACAGAGCGGGTGTATTGGACCGTGGCGAAATACAGATAGATCAGCAGCCCTGCCGAGAAGATCGTGAACAGCAAAGCGTAAAGCACCGCCAACCGAAAGGTGGCGGTGCGTGTAAAGGGCGGAAGGGCCAGCTTCATCCTTGCAAGCGATACCCCGCACCACGGACTGTGTGCAGCAGAGGCTCTTCAAAGTCCTTGTCGATCTTTGCGCGAAGCCGAGAAACGTGGACATCGATCACGTTGGTCTGGGGATCAAAATGATAATCCCAGACTTTCTCAAGCAGCATGGTTCGGGTAACGACCTGACCGGAATTGCGCATCAGATACTCGAGCAGACGGAATTCCCGTGGCTGAAGATCGATCTTCTGTTCACCCCGGCGAACCCGCCGCGAGAGGAGATCCATTTCCAGGTCGCCCGCCTTAAGCGTCGTGATCGGCACGTCACCAGGTTGGCGGCGGCCAAGGACCTCGATCCTGGCGAGCAATTCTTGAGGCGCAGGCGGCTTGGAGAGGTAGTCGTCGCCGCCTGCTTTCAGTCCTTCCACGCGCTGGTCGACATCTCCCAGATTGGTCAGGAACAGGACGGGGACATTTCCACCGCCATCACGGTATTCCTGCACAAGTGTGAGTCCGTCCTTGTAGGGCAACATACGGTCGACAATCAGGATATCGAACGCGCCATCCCGCGCCGCTCTCAGACCGGTATCACCGTCATTGGCGATCTCGACCCCATGGCCAGCATCACCAAGGATCTTGGCAATGAAATCGGCGCTTTCCTGTTCGTCCTCAATGACGAGTATCTTCATCCATTCGTCCCTGTTTCGATTGCGCCCCCGCGCTGCCCTGGTTAATCCACCTCCACCGTTATGAAGGAAGTGATATCGGCGTTTTGCACAGCCAGTAGGATCCGCTCGCGACCGGTTCGTTTTGCATCGGCGATCGCGTTGTCCATGGCTTCAACGGAAGAAACAGGATCGCCGTTAACCTCCAGGATCGCCATGCCCGGTCTTACACCAGCTTCTGCGAGGATACTGCCGTCTTTGACATCGGTGACGTAGAGACCTTGCTCATCTCGGCTGAGGTCCAACTCTTCACGAAGATCGGACGTGAGCGGCGTGTACGATCCGCCGAGCGGTCCTTCATCGCCGTCTGCATCGCTTGAAGCCGGCTCGCGTCTATTGAAGGCGGCCTGTGGATCTTCCGGACGTTCACCGACCGTGACCTTTACACTGATCTGGTCGCCGTCACGCAGAACCCCGAAGTCATTCGTGGACCCGGCAATGAGTGCGCCGACAGCCCGCGTCAGACGCGTTGAGTCGCGCACAGTCCGACCATTGACCGAGAGCACGATGTCGCCACGTTGGAGACCTGCCTTCTCAGCCGGGCTGCCCTCGGTGACATCATTGATGATCGCGCCTTCGTCAGAAGCGAGCTCAAGGCTCTCGGCGATATCGTCGCGCACATCGGAAATCGTCACGCCGAGCCAACCACGCGAGACCCGTCCATCACGGATCAGCGTATCGGTAATTGTCTTTGCAAGGTCTGCCGGGATGGCAAAGCCAATCCCGACTGAACCGCCCGTTGGCGAGAAAATCGCTGTGTTCACGCCGATCACGCGGCCTTGCAGGTCAAATGTCGGCCCGCCGGAGTTTCCCCGATTGATGGCAGCATCGATCTGCAGAAAGTCGGTATAGGGGTTACTGGAACCGCCAATCTCGCGATCATCGGCGGAGATGATACCCGCCGTTGCCGTTCCGCCGAGACCGAACGGATTGCCCAGCGCCACGACCCATTCACCCCTACGCATATCGACCGATTGACCGAATTCCACGAACGGGAATGTCTGATCTTCGAGCACTCTCAGCACGGCGAGATCAGTTTGTGGGTCTGTGCCGACCAGCTCGGCATCGTAGGTGTCGCCGCCCTCCAGGACGATTTCGATTTCCGTTGCGCCTTCTACAACATGGTTGTTCGTAACGATGAAACCATCATCGGAAATGAAGAAGCCCGAGCCGAGCGATCGCGACTCGCGGGTTCGGGGACCTTCATCATCTTCCTCGCCTTCGCTTTCTTCCCGGCGGCGCTCCATGAAGTCCTCGAACCCGGGCATTCCGCGGAACCGCTCCATGAAACGTTCCATATTTTCGAGATCGCTGACCCTTTGCTGGGACACCACGTTCACGCTCACAACGGCCGGGCTCACTTGTTCAATGAGGTCCGCAAAGCTCATCGGCGCTCCGGCGGGAGGCTTCAGCTGAATGGCCTGCGCATCAGACGTCGTGACATATTCCGGCGCGAGGCTGATCACGCCCATGGCGACCGCCCCGATGGCAGCGCCCACAAGGGCTGTTGTCGAAAGGCCAAACCGTTTTGTCATCGTGTCACAAGCTCCAGTTTTTCCGGTGGTTTCGCGGCTCGGACCGAGATCTCTGTAAGCCTGATCGAAACCGAATTGTTATTAAACATCATCCATTTATGTGTCGCCAATAGGGCGGTCGTCTATGCCGGTGCCGTATCATCCACCAGGGAGGTGCGCACGTGCACCGCCTCATGCAAGGTGCGATGAACAGGGCAACGGTCTGCCATTTCCAGCAGCCTGTCGCGCTGCGCACCATCGAGCGCTCCGACGAGCGTGATTTCGCGGGTGAATATATCGACCTTCCGGTCTTCCTCGCAGTGCGCACAGTCCTCGGCATAGTCTTTCCCATGACGAAGCGCCACCGAGACCTTTTCCAGAGGCCAGCCCTTCCGGTCTGCATAGATCCGCAAGGTCATCGCCGTGCAGGCGCCAAGTCCAGCCGTCACCAAGTCGTATGGATCGGGCCCCTTACCGCCTCCGCCAGCATGGGCTGGTTCATCGGCCAAGAAGGTGTGCGTACCGACCGTGATTACATTTTCGAAGCGCCCCCCGCCCGTCTCGGTCACCGTCATGTCATGAGCACCCGGAGAAGGCTTGACCGGGACAACCTGTGGGCTCGGATCCACATAGCGCCCGGCCCATGTGGCAATGGTCGAGGCGGCGTATATGGCGTCAGCCTTTTTTGTAAGCAGATGATCGGCCTTGTCGAGACTGATGAAAGATTTCGGATGCTTTGCTGAAACAAAAAGGCCCGTTGCATTGTCGATGCCCACAGTCTGGTCGAGGGGCGCATGGAGAACGAGGAGCGGACGGCCCAGCGACGCTGCAGCTTCGCGAACATTCTGGCCGCGCACGTCCTCGACGAATTGGCGTTTCATTGTGAAGGGCCGGCCGGCGAGTGAAACCTCAGCGACGCCAGCGGTTTCGATCGCATCTAGACCGGTGCCAAACTGGTGCAGCACATGGTCGGCATCTGCCGGCGCACCAATGGTGGCCACGGCTTTCACGGCCGAAATCTGATGTGCGGCGACGACAACAGCCGCCCCCCCGAGGCTGTGGCCGATGAGAAGGTCAGGTCCGCTATGGTGCTGGTTCAGCCAATTGGCAGCCGCGACCAGATCCTGGACATTTGTGGAGAAGTTAGTGTTTGCGAAATCCCCTTCGGAGTGGCCAAGCCCGGTAAAGTCGAACCGCATGACGGCGTAGCCCTGGCCGACCAGGGTTTCGGCGATGCGTTTGGCCGCAAGGATATCTTTCGAGCAAGAGAAGCAGTGGGCGAACAAGGCCGTCGCCCGCACCTCGCCATCCGGGAGATCAAGGCGCGCTGCCAGGGATTGGCCGTCGGCCCCCGGAAAATCGATGCGGTTCGTCTCTACCATATCGGGCTCCTGAACAGGTCCTACCTTTATGTAGGATCGTTCCTGGTAACCTGAAATCACGCTCGAGTGTAAGCCCGCGCTGAGGCTATACCGCGCTCTTAGTCAGGGGCTTGCATCTTCAGGTGCGACGGTATCGACGGGACCACCTGAACGACGTTTTCTTGCAAGGGCGATAACGATCGCCGTCCCCGAAACCAGCAACACGAATGGCGCGCCCCACAGCAGCCATCCAGACGGTCCTTCTGCCTGCGGTCTGAAAAGGACGAACTCCCCATACCGTTCGGCAAACCAATCTCGAACGTCCTGGTCGGACGCCCCCTCTGCAACCAAGGTCCGAACACGCTCGCGCATGTGTCCTGCAATGTCAGCCGCAGATTGGGAAATCGGCTCATTCTCGCAGGCGGCGCAACGGATCTCTCGCATGAGCGACTGCGCGCGCATTTCCTCGTTTGCCGTCAGTTCGGGTGCGGCCGCTTGGAGAAGCGGAAGAACGAGTGCGAGGAGGGCAGATTTGACCACGGCGCTTACTCGGCCGGCTGCGGGGCAGGCTGCTGGAGCGCACGGTTCGGGCGAAGTTTGCCAGAAAATGCAAGGAAACCGGCACTTCCCATCAGGAGCACGCCGAAGAAAACCAGGTCGATCAGCGGGTTGAAATAGGCGCGGAACGTCCAGCGAACCGTACCATCGATCACCCTTCGGTCACCGAGCGCAAGATAGAGATCACCCGTCGCTGTTTTCAATATTGCGGTTTCGGTCGTCGGCATGCGGGCCGCCGGGTAGTACCGCTTTTCGGGTTGAAGAACGTTGCGGTCCCCACCTCGACTCGCCTGGATCTGCGCTTCATCGGCGTACCAGTTCGGGCCCTCCGTGGAGACCACCTCATCGAGCACAAGTGTCCATCCGGCGACGTTGGCCTGCTCACCGGCGGCAAGGTCTAGCGTGGTTTCGTAGCGCGCAGAGGTTTCGACGACAGCGCCGATCACGAAAATGCCGAGTCCGATATGGGCAAGTGACATGGCCCAGACCCGGCGGGAGAGCCTGCCCATCGCCCTCCACACAATCGCCCGCCTCTTGAGCTCCAGCACAGCGCCAGCAACGAGCCAGACGCCAAGCCCAAGGCCAAAAGCGGCGCCGACAGGTATTTCGAAAACGCCGACGCCGAGCAAGGCAAAGACTAGCATAAGGCCGGCTAGGGCTGCCCCCCATCTCGAGATGCCCGCAAGGTCAGCCTTTCCCCAGCGCCAGGCCTGGACCACGGGCAGTGCAAGCAGGGCCAGCGCCATGATCGGCGTGAAGGTGAGGTTGAAGTAGGGTTCACCGACTGACATCTGACGCCCGAACCCCTCGGCGATCAGAGGAAACAGCGTTCCCAGCAAAACCGTCGCCGTCGCGACAATGAACACCACGTTGTTGGCGGCCAGCGCGCCTTCGCGACTGTTGAGCAGCCAATCCGGGCCCGCTTTCAGCGTGTTTGCCCGCCAGGCAAAGAGACCGAGGGCGAAACCGCCATAGGCCATGAGGCCAATCAACAGCAGGAGGCCGCGGGTCGGGTCCACGGCAAATGCGTGCACGGATGTCAGGATGCCTGAGCGAACCAGGAACGCCCCGAGGATCGAAAAGCAGTATGTCAGGACCGCGAGCAATACCGTCCAGGCCGCGAAGCTGCCGCGCTTTTCGGTGACGATCAGAGAGTGCATGAGCGCCGCGCCCAAAAGCCATGGCATGAAGGACGCGTTCTCCACGGGGTCCCAGAACCACCAACCGCCCCAACCAAGCTCGTAGTAGGCCCAATAGGAACCCAGCAAGATGCCAAGCGTCAGAGGTACGAAGGCGGCCATCGCCCAGTTGCGCGCAATCTTCGCCCATCTCCGGTCTACGCGGCCTTCCATGAGCCCTGCAGCAGCGAGCGAGAACACAAAGGAATAGCCGACGTATCCGAGGTAAAGCATCGGGGGGTGAAACGCGAGCGCAGGGTCCTGCAAGAGCGGATTGAGACCCTGACCCTGCAGGGGTGCCGGATCGAGGCGGAGGAACGGGCTTGATGCAAACAGCAGATACGCAAGAGACCCGACCGACAGAAGGCCTTGGACTCCAATCGCCCTTGCCTCAAAAACCGGCCGATCCGTTCGCAGTAACCAGGCCGCCGCCGCGCCAAACCCGAGGGTCACCAGGCACCACATCGCCATCGAGCCCTCATGATTCCCCCACGTCCCTGCGATCTTGTAGATCATGGGTTTGAGCGTATGGGAGTGATTATAGACCAGCGCTGAACTGAAATCCGATTGGACAAAAGCTGCGACGAGGCTTGCGAAGGCTAGGCCCATCGACACGAAACTTGCGGTGGCGAATTGGCCTGCAGCAGCCCTGTATCCCGCCAGCCCAGCAATTGTCTGGCTCAGCGCAAATCCGAAAGCCAGGAACGCCGCAAAATGCCCAAGCTCGATCATGTCGCGGGACGCTCCACGTCTTTCAATTCGCGCGGGACGTAGTTCTCATCGTGCTTTGCCAGCAATTGGCTCGCTTCAAACGTGCCCCCGGGATTGAAGGCGCCCGTTGCAACAACACCTGATCCCTCGCGGAACAGATCCGGCGCGACGCCGCGAAAACTCACAAGGATCGTGTGATCGCTGTCATCAACAACGCTGAATGTAATCAGCGCACCAGCGCTATAGGCAAGTGAACCGGGCTCTACAAAGCCTCCAATCTTGGCTCGCTCGCCGACTGCCGGTCCACCAGTCTCCGCAATCTGGGTTGGCGTATAGAAGAGGTTGGCGTTGTCCCGGGCAGCCACAAACACCAATGCGCCTGCCCCTAGCAACAGGGCGGCAGCAATGGACACTGTCCATAGACGGCGGGCACGGGCTCTCATGGGGAAGAGTATAGGATCAGTCGCCCTGAATTGAACTGCGGCTTTCCGGTTGGTCGGGCGGTTGTGACGTTATGCTTGCGACTTGTTCCCGCCAACGCGCCTGTTCTGGTGACCCATCCGGAAGGCGTGCCTCGATCGCGGACCAGGTCCGCAAGGCATCTGCCGAATTCCCAGATTGCCAGAACGCCAGACCTGCACGGAACCCGGCACGAAGCTGCGATGGATCTCGACCATAGGCCTCGGCATAGAGCTGTTGCGCCTCGGGGCCTACCGAACCATTCGAAAGAGACACAAAAGCATCGCCAAGACCGACGAGAGCCGGCACGTAGTTAGCATCCCTCCGCAGCGCCGATTGGAACGCCCGAACCGCGTCGGGCTCGCGGCCACGGTTCATCAGGAACTGGCCGATGAAAAAATGTGGCTCGGGATCATCGGGACGGGTCTGTGTCATGCGCTCCAATCGGGCGAGCATTTCAGCGCCTGTAAGCTCAGAAGGGTCGCGGGCGGCCAGCTCTTCCGCTCTTTTCGTGATCGGCTGGTCAGGAAGCCCCGGCGAGCCGACAAATAAGTAGCCGGTTAGTGCTATGAGTACCGCGCCAGCGAACAGGATACGCGGCAGAGTGATCATGGTTTCGGCAGAATGAGGCTGGCACGCAACCCTCCGAGCGGCGCATCAGAAAGCTCCAATTTGCCGGAATAGAGCTCCGCCAGATCCTTCACAATGGACAACCCGAGCCCAGTGCCGGGGGCGGTCTCATCAAGTCGAACCCCCCGCTGAAGAGCGGTCGCCCGTTCGTCGGGGCCAAGGCCCTGGCCGTCATCATCCACATGGACGCTGATAGTCTTGTCTCCATTGTCGATCACAGTGACAGCCACTGTCGACGTCGCCCACTTGCAGCCATTCTCCATCAAGTTGCCAAGCATTTCCTCAAGATCCTGGGCCTCGCCGCGAAACGCGAGCCCCGGCCGGCCTTTGGCGGTGACCTCGACGCCCTTTTCCGCAAAAAGCCGGTTGAGAAGACGGGACAGCCCTTCGATCACTGGCAGCACATCCGTTCGCGCCCCAATGGCCTGTGCACGCGCGGCCGCTTGGGCACGGGAAAGATAGTGTTCGACATTGGCGCGCATGGCTTCTGTTTGGCGCCGAACAACGTCATCCAGCGGGCTATCGCCACTTGCCTCGTTCCGAAGGACCGCCAAAGGCGTTTTCAACGCATGGGCCAGATTTCCAACGTGGGTCCGCGCGCGTTCGACCACCTCGCGGTTGTGGTCCAGCAATTTGTTGAGTTCCTCAGAAAGTGGCCTCACCTCGGCAGGATAGTCATCATCGAGCCGGGTCCGTCGGCCCTCTCTCACATCAGAGACGTCGGTCTGAACACGGCCAAGCGGCGCCAGAACTACGCGCACCTGAACAGCCATCGCAACCAGCACGCCCCCTGCGAGAACGATCATTGCGCCAATCAGGAGAAGCAGAAACCGCTGGGCGAACTCATCTGACCGTGCGCGGTCTGCTGCTGCCAGAAGCAGCGCCCGTTGGTCGCCCGCACCGAGGATGATGACCGTTGCGGCAACGCGCAGGGTCTCGTTTGCCGGCCCAGTGCTATTCCCGAATACCGTGGCGCCCGGCTCAGCATTTGCCTGCCGCTTCAGGGTCTCCGTAACGGGAACTTCGCCATCCCAAAGCGACCGAGGCCGGATTTCCTCGCCAAGGGCACCATCGCCGTTGATTTCAACGATGGCCCAATACCGGCCCGAAAGGGGAGTTTCATAGAGATGGGCGGCAGGCAACCGCGTCCCGTCTGCTTCCAACCTACCGTCTTCGCCCAGGTCGATTGCGCGTGAAAGATCGATAAGCGTGGTCTCAAGCTCGCCGTCGAGCAGTTGCACGGTCTGCGCCCTGTAGACGGCGGAAAGCGTGATCGCGCCTCCCACAAGGACGAGAAGGCACCACAAACCGGCACCGATCAGCAACCGAACCGCTAGCGAAGACGGGTTCAGCGAGATGGTTGGAGCAATATGGGTCGCGGCGTCACGCATCGCCCTTGATGTAAGGAATTGATCCTAACCCGCAATCTGCTGTTCGGCTTGTGGTACCACCAAGCGGTACCCCAGGCCGCGCTCGGTCATGATCCGATCTGATCCAATCTTCTTACGCAGCCGGCCAATGAACACTTCGATCGTATTCGAGTCGCGATCAAAATCCTGGTCGTAGATATGCTCGACCAATTCCGTACGTGGAACCACGCGCCCCTGATGGTGCATGAGGTAAGCGAGCACGCGGTATTCGTGCGCCGTGAGCTTAATGGGCTCTCCATTCACTGTTGCCCGGGCCGCCCGTGTATCGACGCGCAAGGATCCAGCCTCGATGGCCGCTGCAGAGTGTCCGGCCGCGCGCCGCAGGAGCGCCCTCAGACGGGCCAACAGCTCTTCGGTGTAGAAAGGCTTGGTGAGATAGTCGTCGGCACCCGCGTCGAAGCCCGCAACCTTCTCGCTCCACCGGTCTCTGGCGGTGAGGATGAGGACGGGAAAATCCTTCCCATCTTCGCGCCAGCGTTCGAGGATCGTGACACCGTCCATCTTCGGCAGCCCGAGATCGAGCACAACCGCATCGTAGGGCTCGGTGTCGCCGAGAAAGTGGCCGTCTTCGCCGTCCGCCGCGAGGTCGACCGCGTAGCCGGAGTGCGAGAGGGCATCGGCCAGTTGTCGCCGAAGGTCAGGGTCGTCTTCCACCACCAGAATACGCATGGTTATCCTCTACTTTCCCGGATGATACGGCCCGACTGCGCATCCACCGTCACGATCATCCGCCGGCCATCACGGTCAATCCATTTGATCTGGTACTCAGATTTCCCCCGGCCGCTCGAATAGAGATCCGCATCTGTCATCGAGCCGCCATAACGCTGCTGCAGGCGCTGCCTGATCTGGGCGAGCGGCATCGTGCGCCCGTCCTTGACCGCTTCGCGAGCTTCGCCGGCGTCAAAGGCGCTGCCGTAGCCCTGGGCGTCGGCAACACCCGGCACAAGGAGAGCTGCGGCCGCAAGTAGCGCGGCGGAAGCGGCGAGACGTTTCATCATGAAAACGCGGATAAGAGGATTGGACTGAACAGTCCGTGAATGGTGCGGTCGGGATTCAGCAGGGCAGGCAGCCACGCGCGTTCACCGTTGTTTTTCAAGGAAAGACTTAAGCGCCGCGTCAGCAGGATCATCGAGTACGATCTCCAACCGAACAAAGAGGCTGCCAGGGCGATTCTTAATCTGAATCCCCTTGTCCTTGAGCCGCAAGCGCGTGCCGGTATTGGAAGCCGAGGGTATTTTCAGTGTGACGGGACCCGTTGGGGTCGGCACATCGATCTTGCCGCCCAGCACAGCGGTTTCGAGGGAAATTGATGCGGTCATGCGGAGATCGTCTCCGTCTCGCGACCAGATACTCGAAGGGGTGACCTTGATATCGATCAATCCATCGCCCGGCGGACCGCCGGTTGGAGACGCATGCCCCTGGCTTCTGAGTTTCAGGGTAACGCCGTCCTCGATGCCGGCCGGGATGTCCACATCGAGTGTTTTGCCATCGGCCATGGTCAACCGCCGTTTGCCGCCGACTGCCGCATCTTCAAAGGAAATTGTGATGGCATAGCGGATATCCCGCCCCTTGACGGGACCAGTCCGGCGTTTGCCCCGTCCCTGGCCAAACAGCCCGGACAAGATGTCCTCAAAGGGCTCTCCGCCCATCGTTCCGGCGCCTGCACCCGGTCCAAAACCCTGTTGGCCGAAACCCGCACCGGCACCGGGTCTGCCGCTGAACGGCGATACCCGCTCATTGCCACCGGCATCTATTTCCCCCCGGTCGAAGCGAGATCGCTTTTCCTTGTCGCCCAAAATGTCAAAAGCGCGGGAGACTTGCTTGAAGCGCTCCGCCTTGGCGGTGTCATCGGGATGCAAATCGGGATGCAAGGCCTTCACCTTCGCGCGGTAGGCCTTCTTGATGTCCTCATCGGTTGCAGTACGAGGGACGCCGAGGAGAGTATAAGGATCGGTGCTCACAACCTGTCGTATTGGTCCAGCCCGTTCGGGCGTCAACTCCTGCACACACCCTGATCCCCAGCTTTACGCCTGCAGGGATAGGGAAACTGGCGGCCCAATGCGGCCATCGGCGCCCACTTCCGCGACTGTCGCGGTAACCGCATCAGGGTCGATCTGAACATATGGATGGGTGACGAACACGGCATCGGTCGTCCCGTCCGCCCGCTCCCACTGAACTTGGTAGGTTTCAGGTCCGGACACATCATCCAATATCCAGCTATCGGAATTGTCTGGATGCCGCCGGAACCATGAAAGCTCTTCTCCGTTCGACCTGAGATGCGCGACCGGCCAGGGGTTGCCCTGAACATTGGCAAACGTCTGCGTTTGGCCAGAGTCCCCGCCTTTTGCCCGCCAGATCAACGTCAAACCCTGCTCGTCACGGCTGAGGGTGGCTCTGGCGATTGCATGGTCGAGGAACACGCAGCGACTTCCCGCTGGGGCGCTTACGGCGGCGCTGCCCTGTAAACCTCTCAACAACCGTCCCAGCCTGTACGTACGGCCTTCTACGAGATCAGCAGATTGGAAACCGACCATCTCCCAACCGTTCGCTGTTTCAATGAGAACGAGGTTGGCTCCTGAAAGGACAGCCTCATCGCTGACTGACGTTAGTGCAGCCTCGGAAAACTCAATATCGAGGGTGGTCGCCTTATCCCAACGACCAATTGGACCGATCGGGAGATCGGTCTTGAGCACGCCCATGAGCGCAGGCGCCGTTACCGTGGCGCGGACTGAGAGCGTATCGGCCTGCGCGCCCGCCTCGATAGCGACCTCGCCGGGCCATGGATCTGCACTCGCCGCCACCAGCGGTGTTGGTTCATCGCCTGTCCCTGGCAACCTCGGAGCATCGATGATCAGAAGCTCAGGCGCTGCGGGCAAGGGCGGGCCCTCGCCGACGCTGGGAACCGAAATCGCTTTTAGTGGCGGCGCCGAAAGCCCATTATAGTCGAGCGAGAACGGCTCCAAGGTAAGTGCTCTTTCCAATCCGTCAGAGACGGCTGTCACACGCCAATCCACTTCGCTCGACACATCGCCGGCAAATGAGATGATCGAGCCCAGGCCCAGATCCTGACGGCTTATCGGCACAGAAAAAGACCCGAGCCTCTTCGGCTGTGCCTGCGATAACAGTCTTTGGGCAACGCGCTCTGCCTCGGGAGCCGATAGCGCCAGTGGAAGGGAGAATGAAATCAGTTTTCGCGGATCAGCCCCATCAATCCGCGCTTCAACGCTGAGCGGGAGGAAGCCGTTGGCCGGGTCAGCAGCCGTCAGTGTCGCGCGACCAGGAGAGCCGTCGAGCAGAGTATCGGTCCACTCGATGCCCGGTGCAGCGACCGAGCCAACTTCAACCGTGGTGGCGGGTCCCAGTTCTGCAACGGGCGTCAGAGCAAGATGGCGCTCCCCCTCCTGGACCACGAAATCATGGGCGATACGGAGCGGTTCAAGCGCCCTGCGCACGGTTGTTACACCATCCAGCGCATAACCTTCGACCACACCATCAAGCGCCGAGGTATCGACACCTTCGACACCGCCGCGAGCAGCGATATCGGACGCAACAGCGCTCAGGGTCGCCAATCCCGTCCGGCCGTTCAGCCAGTGACCGAAGCGCCAATTGTCGCCATCTCCCCAAACGTTCGAGCGTTCCGGAAATGCAGGGAAAGGCCGAGCGTCCCAGCACCAGACAAACGCACGCTCGATAAATGGCAGCGCTTGAAAATAAGACAGTGAAGCGACCAAGGCCTGCCGTTGCAGGACGTCGTCGCGCACTCCACTTGAATAGGGTGGGACCGCGCTTTCAGAGCTCTTTGGATCGTAGAACAAGTTCGGTGCATTCGTTCCAAGGTCGACCGCCGGGAAGCCAATCTCCGCCAATCGGATCTGTTTCGAACCTGGAACCCAGGCCGTTGGCTGCGGCTGCCTTACACCGCCCGGTCGCTCATGGTGCGCCTCGCCCCACCAATTCGCCAGGTCCTTCGCGCGGAAAACCCAGTGTTCGCCGTGGGCCGTATCATTAATCGGTGTACGGACTTGCGCGTCCCGATCTTCCCCATTCGCGTAATACCAATCGTAGTTCTCACCCCCTGCAAACTGCGAGACCAGGTAGTCCGCGTCGCCCGGGCCTCGAAACCCCGCTTCGGCGTCAAGGTGCGCCGTCCCCTGACGCCAGTCTCCGGCGGGCGGATACCAATCTATGGCCACAAGATCGATATTCGGATCTGACCACAGGGCATCGAGAGGAAAAAGAACGTCATTCGTTCCATCGCCAGGACTATATGCTCCGTACTCTGTCCAATCAGCAGCATAGGTAATGGTGGTGTGTGCGCCCAGGATCTGCCGGACGTCAGCCGCCAATTGCCGCAGACCCTCAACGAACGGAAACGCGCCCGTCTCATCTCTAAGGCGCGTCAGGCCGCGCAATTCGGAGCCGAGCAGAAAACCGCTAACGCCGCCAGCGGCCTTGGCAAGCCATGCCAAGTGCAACACAAAACGTCGATAGCCATGGTCATCCCGTGGCCCAGAGTAACGAACAAACTGATTTTCGAGCGTGAAATCTGAGACAGAGGCCTGTCCGAGGAATGACTGACAATCCAATCGGGCGGACGCCGTTTTATCGCCCGCTGACGTGATACGCCCCCGCCAGGGAAAAGGCGCTTGTTCGACCTGCCCATAGGGATCAGGAAGGCCGTTTCCGGGCGGAACATCCATCAGAAGAAACGGCGATACGGTCACCGAAATCCCTTCCGTATGTTGCGCTTGTATCGCCTGGATCACGGACCAATCTGCCGGGGTACCACCGTAGTTCGATCGCCCTGTATCGTCCTTGGAAATCAGATAGGCGTCCTGCCGACTCTCATCGCCAGCTTGCCACGCGTGCGGGCGGGTGACCTTTTCGCGGGTCTCGACTCCCGGGCGGATCCGGCAACTTCCAGCGCGGAGATCATCCCCGAACCAGGCGACAGTGAGCGCAGCGGCGGAGACACTCGGTAACTCCTCGCGCAATTGCTCAAGCGAACGGACGAAGTCTGCTCGGCCTTCGCCCGAATTCGCGTTCTGCGGGCGTTCGATTCCCGGAAATTGCCGCGTACGGATGACATCCGTTGAATAGGCGAATTCACCCGATGCAGGGATGATGTTCACGCCTGTCACATGGTTGGAGAGGTCCTGATTTCCGGGGGGAACACGGACAACCTCGAAAGAAAGTTGAGGCAGCCTGTTGCCGTAGGGACCAAGAGGCAAATCCTCGAAAACGACATAGCAGAGCCCGCGATAAGCCGGTGCTTCGGACGCGCCTTCAATCGTCTGGATAATCGGGTCAGGCGATTGATCGTCAGTTCCAGGATAAACACGCATGGTGACGGTGGCAGGATCAAGCAATTCGCCATTTGCCCAGATGCGATCAATCCGTGCGGTTGACCCCTCACAGATACCAACCGCGAAACTCACACTGTATCGGAATTCGGTAACAGTCGGACCGCCCTTGCCACCCGCGCTGTTCTCACGGCGGGTCTCTTTGAATCGCGCTGCCCAAAGCAGATGCCCCCCAACCCGCATGCGCCCGTAAACACTGGGGATTCCAGCGCCTTCGCGGCTTTCCATGACGTGGAGAGACTTGAGCCGCGGCCCCGAAATATCATCGGAGAATAAAGCCGTGTCGATCGCTCGACCGGCGACCGATCCAAGGGCACGACCGATGGCCTGCCCGGCAATCTGCTGGCCTAGGATCGACACACCACCCGGAAGCACGTGACTGCCAACAACGGCGCCAACCTCGGAAAGAACAATCTGCGCCATCAATCATGCTCCACGCCAGGAAATGCGAATGCCGCCGCAATGCGACGCTGCCACCACGGAACGAGCCGGGTCTCGACCACCGCCCTGCCCCAATAGGCGTGAATGATACGCCCCGGCGCACTGACGATCGCACAGTGTTTCGCTGGACTTCCCATAGCCATTCGGAATAGCAGCACATCTGCCGGTTTGATCGTTCCAATTGGAATTTCATCAAGATGGTCTTGCGCGGCCAAAAGAAGGGTATCCTTCGCAGTCCGCTCCACCCAATCAGGGGTATACGGAGGAAGCCTTTCAGGCTCTTCTCCGATTGCTTCTCGCCACACTCCCCTCAACAACCCGAGGCAATCACACCCCTCGCCGCGGATGCTTGCCCGGTGACGGTAGGGCGTTCCCAGCCAGGTTCGGCTGACAGCAATGATGTCGTCGCGCTTCATCGCTTGCCACCATCGGTTCCATTTCCCGCTGGCCCAGCGAGCAGGAAGTCCGCCCCTGGCATGTGCGGGAACCCGCGAAAATTGTCGGTGTTAGAAAACCGATCCCGGCACGTCGCGAAGGCCTGATCACAAGACTTGCCAGCGTGCTGCAGGTCCGAGAGATCAATGCCGCATCGATGGTCACCGAGCACTGCATCGCACCGGCGGTTATATTGGCGTCCGATCGGGCGTTCGAAGTCAGCTTTTTGAGAAACAAGCTCTGCCTGGAAACCCTCTGGACCGTGCGTGATTTCACTGAACCGACCAGACCAAACGTGAACCCAGTGAATTGGGTGCGCCCAATCTGCACGGATAACGACGATCTGTGCACCATTCCAGACACCGTCAATCAGATCTTCATCGGTAATCGCGTCGCTCGACAGGGCGCCCTTTGCGGCGGCATGACCCGGGGCCAGTCCGGTGCCGTTTACAAAGCGGGCAGCCTCAAGCGCCGCGCCGGGTTGGTAGGAGATACCGTCCACCTCAATGGCGTTGTCATGTTCCGTCAGCGCAAGAACAAACCCGTCGCTGCGCTCGAGGCGCCAGCACAAGCATGTGGTCAGCGCGCCTGTCTCGAGGCGGGCTGCGAATTCCTCGGAAATCATCATGGTGTCAGCCCAGGATCTCTAAAATTGGAACACTGATGATCCTGCCAGCGCCGAAAGCTTCGAGGCTGGCATCGATGCTGTCGCTGTCAAAACGGGCTGCGCAATCAAATCGATAACCGGCCGTGATCGAGGCACCTGGTGGAGGCGCCGAGTCGAAGGTTACGAGGCCGGTAGACGTTTCGAGCGTGTAATCTGCAACCTGGGCACCGTCGATGGCTATAAGCTCCGTATCTGGAACAGGCTTAACGATCGGTCGTCGCGTAGAGCCATAGTGCTTGACCATCTGGAACTCGGTCTCTTGGCCATCGCCGATACCAAGCAATTGGTCTGTCCCAGCGGGCGTTTGCTCGGGCGCGCAGGACCGATCGTCGGCAAAGTCTCTGAAGCGGAAACCGTGGAAGCGTCCCTTGCGGGCTTCGAAGAACGCAATCAGCGCATTCAGCTCATCAAGTCGCTCAACGGCGCTGCCGACGTCCCATCGCCTGCGTGCATTCGCCCAAACGGAATTCCGCACCTCTCGTCCACTGGCCAGCGTTACGACATTCGTGCGCCGCACAGGTCCGCCGACGGCCCCGAAGGCAAGCGCCATCGGGAACCGCACATCATGAAAATTCGAAAGGCTCAAAGGAAACGCCCCCCTGCTGAAACCGCGCGGGCGAGTGCTGAGGATATGGCGCCCTGCCCCGCAACTATGCCGCGGGCATTGGCGTTAGCGCCGCCCGACAGGTTGAGATTTACGGTCGGACTCGCACCATTGTTCGCGCCAAGGGCCGACTGCGCCGCAACGCGAGCAAGATCTCGCAATATGGCTTCCGTCATCTTTTCGAAGTCGAGCTGACCCGTGCGCGCAGCAGATGACAGGGCAGCTTCAATTCGCTGTCCAGCTTCACTAAAGCGTTGCTCGATCGAAGCAGCGGCCTCATTCGCGGGCCCATCGGCAAGCGCGCGGAGCCGTTCGCCGGCTCCTTCGATCGATTGTTCGAATTCATCCATCGGTCGTCTCCGTACCGTTTGTATCGGGATAATCAGCCATCAATTGATGCAGTGTCTGCTGGCTCAAAGGTACTTGTCCGCCAGGCGATGAAAGCCAAATCCATTCGCGCACGGACAGTTGCCAGAATGCGGCCGGCGGAATGCCCAGTCGCGCGGCAGCCACCATCATCTCAGACCAGGGCATTGGCGCCATCAGCAGCGAACGCCGCTTCAAATGCGTGCGCAACAGCGTGCGCAGCATCTACAGAGTTGATAGCGTCCCAAGGTTCTGGGGACTCGCTGAGCGCAGATGCGGCAGCATGACAGCCGCCACCTCGCAGCAGGGACAGGAGCAGAGCCAGAATACGGGGCTCATCAAGCTCACCCATCACCTTCAAGAGCTGTGTGATAGACACGCAATCGAGGGCCGACATGATCTGGGCGAGCGCCCCCAGGGTGAGGCAGAGGCAATGGGTGCGTCCCGCGATGCGAAAAGGAACCTCTCCGCGCACGGCGTTCATCACGTTACCGCCGTGAAATTGATCGCGCCAGCGCTTTCGAGCGTCAGGGAAAAGGTCGCTTCGCCGCCATAGGTTCCGCCATAGCCGAGCGCTGTGACCTGAAACGGACCTTCCAGGATACCGAAACCCGGGATCACGAGTTGGAATTGATCCTTGCGCCCATCGAAGAACAGGGTTCGCAATCGTGCATCGCTGGCGGTTGATTTGAACACGCCGTCGCCCTGGACGCGCACAGTTTTCACACCGGCACCATCCACCAGTTCCCGCCAGGCATCGGGGCTGTCCATACTCGTCCCATCGATATCTGCAGCGGAACAATTGAACCGGGACGTTCGGATGCCTGCGGCGGTCAGGTAGCTTCCAACGCCGTCGGAAATCTTGATCAAGACATCGCGTCCTTTCTGGCCGCTCATACTGCCGCCTCCTCGGTAATCATGCGAAATTGGAGAACGCCTCTGAACGACCGGCGGTCGGCCGCTCGAAGGACATCACTATAGGTGACTTGCTGCATGACGACGTGCAGACCTGAAACCGCTATCGGCTGGGTCTCCAATGCATACCGCAAGCGACCCAAGCCGATCTTCGCCCGCAGTCTTCCGCCCCAACGGCTCGCCGTCGAAAACGTAACAGTGTGCTCAAGAGCGGGCGTGTCGATTGCGCCTGCGTCTGTCGTCCGCAACCGCTCGAGACGGATGAATGGAAAAACCGGCGCGCGCGTCTCGTCATCGAAAACCCTGGCTGGCGTGCCGAACATGTCCTGGAGTTGGCTGTCGGAGCGAAGCATCGCCAGGACACCCGCTGCGACGCTGGCCTCCGCGTCGGCGGGCATAGCGGAGCCGGCGTTCATACCCGGAACTCCCTGTAGGCCAGGATTGTTCCGGCCACGTTCGGGGGAAAGCCTGCGTCACCATCGAGTTCTGTCCGGCCCGTACGATAGGCTTCTGCGACGAGTTGCAGGACAGCCAATTTCAGGTCTTCCGGCACGGTCGCGGCAGAGCCAAATCCACTATCAAAAGTGATGACAGCCGTGCCGCCGCGGCTGATCGCAGGCGCGACGCTCCACGGCCTGACGACTAATCGTCCAGCATGCAGTTGGAAGCGCGAGGTGACATCTTCTTCGGTGCCGTCATCGGCCACCGAAACGACCGAACGGAGACGCAGAACAGGTTTGGGCCGCAAGATGAAGCCTATACCTGATAGCGTTGCCGGCCATTGCCTGAATTTTCTAGAAAGCGTGCGCGTGACCAGAGATAATCCAGATGCTGCCTCAAGACGGGCCGTCGCAGCTTTCACAAGGTCCGTCACAAGCGCCGCTTCTCCGTCATGACCCATGCGCAGGAAATCGAGCGCGTCTTCTAGGGCAATCACCGGTTCGGCTGGCGGCGTTATTACCGTCAGGCTCATTCAATGCTCCATGATTGGAAGCTGGGGACCGCAGGCTTGCGGACCAAAAGAGACGCCCCAAACGTCGGCTCGAGACCGCGAGAGGGGCGTCAGTTCATGGGGAAGGGAAAAGCTGGCCTAGAAGACCATCACCTTGATGGCGTCGAAGTTTTGAACCCCACCACCAACACGCTTCGTGGTGTAAAACAGCACAAAGGGCTTCGCAGAGAATGGGTCGCGCAGGACACGGGCGCCCTGCCGGTCGACGATAAGATAACCGCGCCGGAAATCTCCAAAGGCAATCGCTGCTGCGCCCGCGCCGATGTCCGGCATGTCTTCAACTTCGGTGACGGCATAGCCCATGATTGTCGCTGCCTCGCCGTTAGAACCCGGCGACCAGATATAGCGGCCATCGGCATCCTTCAGCTTCCGCACGGCGGAAACCGTCCGACGGTTCATCACAAACCGGCCATTGCTCCGGAATTGGCTTTTCGGGGTATATATCAGATCGATGATCTGGTCCGCCGCATCCGATTGGCTGAAATCACCTGTGACAGAACCGATCTGGCCCCAGCTATGGCTGGCATCCGCAACGACGGTATGGTTGAGGAACCCACGGGGTTTCGCGTTCCCGTCGCCATTGACGAAAGCTGCGCTTTCCTGGGTTGCGAATGCTGCTTCCACCTCATCGGCCAACCACTCGTCGACGTCCGAATAGGCATCTTCGAGGAGCGTTTGCGTGGCTGCTGGCATGGCATAGAGTTCACCCGCCGGAAACTCGAGGAGCGAAAGGTTCGGTGAGGACGTCTCGGTCCGCGCCGCTGTTTCCGCTGCCCAGGCCGCTTCTGCTCCGAGCCCAACGGGTTTCTTGTAAATGCCCGCCGAAGTCTGGCGTACGGTCGCGATGGACCGCATCGGGGATGCTGCCTGCAGGCGCGCTTCGATCAACCGGTCCAATTCAGGCGGCGCGATATACCCGCCCTGCTCAGGCGTGCCGGCTTCCAACGACTTTGTGTCCAGTCGGGCTAGCCCGCTCTCATCCCCCGCTTTGAGATATCGGTTCCAGGCCTCTTTGTGGGGATCCGGGTCTTCAAACGTCCGACCGGACGTCAGAGTTGGGGCCGCTGATTTTACGGAAATATCATTGAGACGGCGATCGATCCGAGCCAGTTTTTCCTGGGTAAGCGCATCCTCGCCACCCTTCGCCTCGATTTCCTCAAGCCGACGATCATTAGTCTGCTTGTAGGCTTCGAATGCAGCCATGAGGTCAGCCGTGAGGGTTTGGACCTCGCTGGAGGCCATTTTTGTTTCCTTCGTCATGTCTTTCCTTTTTGAAAGTTTGGGGCTCAGGCCGCGTGCCGCTGGCTGAGCAATCGTGTCAGCCGCGCTAGGGGCTGCATGGGGGCCGAAACCAAGGAGATCTCGACAAGATCGACGGCAATCAAATCGCGTCCCTGCGCCCTAGGCCGCCAGAGTTTTGGCCTGAAACCAATGGACAGTCCGTCCAGTCCTCGATCGAGAAGCCGCTTTGCACCGTCGGACTCCACGAGGCCCCGAACATAAAGGCCGCGTCCGGTCTCCCGGATCGCAACCCACCGCCCGGCGATAGCGCCGTTTTTATGCTGCAACAGCATCGGCACCGAGGTCTTCGCCGCGAGCGAAGCGGCAAACGCGCCGCCTCGAACAACGTCACCGGACAGGTCGGGTTCACCAAAAATAGACGCGTAGCCGTCGATGATTTCCGGCCGGTTCAAGGCTCCGCTCCAAGACGGGCTTCAATCCGGTCCAATTGCCGATGGATGAGTTCCAGCTGGGTTTCCAGTTTTGCCAAGCGGACATGGTCGTTCGTCAGCTCCAACCGGGTTTTCTCAAGTGCATCCAAGCGCTCTGCCGCTGCTCCGATCCACATGAAAACAGCGACAAACTGGACCGCAACGGCGCCGATCACGGCGGCGCCAACACGGCGGTCGTAAACGATCGGGGCTTTCATGTTTCGCTCGCTGCGAGAGGCGCCAGACCGGCGATTTCCCGTTTCTCGTCGTTAGTGAGAAAATCCACTTTATCCAAGCTACTCCACAGCTCGATCCGCTCTGCAGCCAGGGCTGCGACCTGATCGACGCGGCAGGTCAACGTCACATTCGATCCAAACCTGTGCCCGATCCAACCGGTGATCGCCTGCGCCATTCGCTCTGCCAAAGGCAGGATTGTCGCTTTCCAGAACGCGTTGTTCGCTTCCCGGTAATTCGAATAGGTATTGTCGCCCGGGATACCGAGCAGCATCGGCGGAACACCGAATGCGAGCGCAATCTCTCGAGAGGCTGCGTGCCGGGCATCGAGGAAATCCATGTCAGCAGGGCTCAGCGACATCGGCTTCCAGTCAAGACCGCCTTCGAGCAACAAAGGACGACCGGCATTTGGCGCGCCCGTGTGCTGAGCATCCAGTTCGGTTTTTAGCCGGTCGAATTGTTCATCGGTCAACCGGGCCCCGTCGCGGTCGTAGACGAGTGCACCAGATGGCCGGGCCGAATTGTCCAGAAGTGCTTTCTGCCAATCCGCTCCAGAATTGTGTAGATCAAGCGCTTTTCGGGCCGGCGACAGGGGCGCAAGGCCCATGACGTCATCGCCCGGGTTGAAAAGCTTCACATGGAGGATCGGTAACCAGCCGTCGGGCAATCGATGGACTGTCCGTTTGCTCCGGCCCGCCTCGTAAGTCCAACCTTCAACCCAACCGTTGTAGCCTGTGACAGGTTTCATTCGGTCCGGTCGCAGAACGAAGATTGCACCTGGGGCATCGCCCTCAGCCAAGGACAAAGCCTCTGCGAAAGCGTTTCCGCTAATCTGCAGATTTGCATAAAGGTTCTCGAGCAACGATCGCCCGTCCATGTCGGGCGCAGGCGCGGACAGCAGCGCCGAAAGGCCTTCATTCTCCGTCACCAAGGGAACCGACGCGGCGGCTTCGGCGATCATACGCACGCATCGGTAAGCCACCGCGTTACCCAAATAGCCGTCCCTTGTCAGCGCACCGGACGAGCGCGCGCCCCAACGGGGGTTCGCCAATTGCGACAACGCGATCAACGATGCGCTTGTGTGCGCGGTCTTTTCTTCTTTTCGCCAAGGCCATGCCATTGCCGTTTTCCTTCCGGTTTTCCCAGCATGGCGAATTATGGTGCTTCTTATTTGTCCGTCGGATAAGAAAGATGAAAACTTAATGTTATCAACGCATCGAGCATGGATAAGGCAAAACTTATCCAACAGTTCGAGCGGGATAGCCAAAGCTCGGCGAATTCGCCTATAGGCTCTAGATCTTGAGTTGACCGAAAGGAGCTTCATGTCCGGCCAGATCATCTCCGTAGCGAATTCGAAGGGTGGCGTTGGCAAGACGACCACTTGTGTCAGCCTCGCGGAAGCCTTTGCCGCGGAAGGATACAAGACCCTGGTCATCGACCTCGACATGCAAGCCAACGCATCGATGCTGATCTTTGGTCAGCAAGGAGACGAACGGCTCTATCAAGCCATCAGCCATCACAAGACCATCGCTGACTATCTGGATGAGAATTTCCTCGGCCAAGCGTTAGTCCCCATGGCCAAGTTCGTTACGCCGAAGGCAAGCGATGTGAACCATCTCGGCCACACGCTGGATATTGCGCTGGTCCCGTCGGCGCCGAAACTCAGACGCACAGAGCGGACGCTGATCTATGAGCTCACCAGCCAGGGATTCAGTATGAATGCGATCGAAACCCGTGTCGGCAATCGGCTCCGGCAAGATCTCGACAAGCTTCGAAAGGCCTACGACGTCATACTTTGCGACTGTCCGCCGGGGATCTCCGCAATGACGGAGGCCACGTTGCGCGCATCCGATCTGATCATCGTGCCCACCATTCCCGATTTCATGTCCACCCTTGGCCTCGACCTCTTCACGGGCGACGTTATGGCAACGCTTGGAAAGACAGCGAGCGGACGCAAGCCCGTCGTTCTCGCCACCCGATTTACGGCAAGCGATCATCAGAAAATCGTTCTGTCTGCGATGAAGGATGGCTCAGAAGCCGATGAGACAGGCTATGGGATGTTCGACACCATCATTCCGGCCGATCCGAATTTTGCGGTTAATCCCATTGAACTCGGCCATGCACCGTCCTTGACCCAGAAGTGGTCGGGCCAGGCCCTCGAAGTTCTCGATAGCCTCTACAGGGAAGTGAAGGAGCAGTTGAATGAGCCTGTTGGCTGACGGAAAATCAGCCGTCGCAGCAATGGCGCGCGAGGACGATTTGTTTCCGCGCATCAAGCCGGCTGACTGGTCAGCGGCGGCCGTAAAACTTGCGAAGAAACAGGTCATTTCTGCGGGGCTGACGGCAGGGGACCTCAATGCAGTCAAAGGCGCGATCAGCCCCGCTATATTCGAAAAGACACTTGCGGATCTCACGGCGTTCCAGGCCAAGCTCCTGGCAAAACGGATCGACCCGAGCGTTACCCAAGAAGAAATCGCTTCCAAATCAATGGCGCTCATAGTCATTCGCGATCGGCTGGGCAAGGCCGATCAGACGTCGGATACAGGCGAACCAGCGCGCGCCGCTGCAGCCCCGTCGGACAGCGCTCCCGATGAGCCGAAAAAATCGAATCCCTACATCGGCCGCAAAGCCTTTCGGGTGCGGTAGCCTACGCCTTTATAATCGCCGAATGTTCGGCTCTCCATGCTCGTTCAAGGCGAGCGAAGTGACCGCCCAAACCAGGGCGTCCAGCCTGTCTGGCGACCGCTTTAACCCTTCCGTGCCGAACAGGATCATCTGATCTTCAAGGTTTGCGAAGCGGCCCACATGCTTGATTTGCTGTTGGGCATATAGCGCTGAAACCGGCGACGCACGGTCATACTTGGACGACTTCGCTCGCTCGGCATCCACCGGGATCCGGCATCCTGCAGCGCGCAGTGTCTGCACCACCATATCGCCCCCCTGATTGACCTCTGCAATAATTCGATTGGCCCCCAACCGCTCTGCAAGGACGACCGCACGCCGGGCCCATTCGATCGGCGTAAGACCGCCCTCGCTCGCATCGGCGAGGACGTAACAATCAGTTTTGCCATCCTGCCGTTCTACGCCGCCAACGGCGACGATCCCGCACTCATCCGACCCCATCTTGGCCGTAATAGGCGGGTCGACCGCGACAACGATGGTTGCAAACGACGGGGGCGGCTTAGCAACACGGCATCCCTCAATCGTCGACATGGACCACAGCGCGCCTCGATTGTTCTCCAGCAGGATGCCATCGAGTTCCTGGCGCCCCAGCTCAGTCCCACCATATCTTCTGTCAACGGAGTCGAGGAAATACGAAGAAAGGTTCTCGGCATTATCCCAGGTTCGGCCGCGGGTGATGACGGTGTCGTCCGCTTCGATCAAAGACTTGATTAGCGGCACCGGTTTCGGCGTCGTCGTAACAACGGCTCGGGGTGTCTCTCCGATCCTGAGGGCCATCTGCAACATATCCCAAACGAATTGCCCCCTTCGCCAAGCCGCCGCCTCGTCGCACCAAGCGGCCTCGAATTGGGGACCACGCAAACTGTCAGGATCTTCGGCAGAAAAAATATACGCCAAAGCGCCGTTCGCCCATTCGAGGCGACGGCGCGACACTTGGTACACCGGGAGTTCTTCGTCGCAAGTCTGCGAAACAGCCTTGAGACCCGATGGCCCTTCAATCATGACTTCGCGTGCATCCGACAGGGTCGGCGCTATCAGGGCAATCCTCCCAACCCCTGCTTGCATCGCTGCAAATCGCGTCCATTCGGCGCCGGCACGCGTTTTTCCCGCGCCTCGGCCCGCCATGAACAGCCATGTCCGCCAGTCACCCGGCGGCGGCCGCTGGCTCGGCCGCGCCTTGAGCAGGAACGGCGTATCGCACAGGCGAGCACTTGCGTCATCGCCAAGTCGGTAATCTGCACCGTCAGAAGCATGCCAGTCGGCCCAACGATGCGACCCTTTATATTCACTATGTATAGCCATGCGGCCAAGCCTATGGCCGTCGCAACTCTGTCGGATAAAATCTCATCGAACTTAAAAAAGAAAGTTAAAAGGAAAATATAGCACTGTAGTCACAGAACTGATACGATTATACTAGAAATTAAATTATTTACGAAATATAGCGCCCATTAAGATAATAATAAACAGACCTTTTATTCCGAGATCAAATGCCGCACACCTAAATTCGATACAGAGCATCGGTGACGGCCACGACGTGGACACCAGCATGAACAGCAGGCAATGTGCCACTGATTTCATACATCTTTTTTTGATTTATGCGATCGGCGCGTTCAAGAATCACTTTCTGGAAATAGTTCCAAATTATCTGCGACCCTTCAAAGCCTAGAATTCGGGCCCGATGTTCTGAGCCAGAGCACGCTAAACAATAAGGAACCATGACAGAAGAATCAACAGATCACTAGCGCCAATTCAAAAAAGTACTAGCACTACCCGCCCAGTAAAAAATTCCTAGGCACTACAAAGCCGCTACTAGCAGAATCCGGGGATAAGTACGTTCTTATCCAACAAATCTGACGACAATCGCTTTCGCCGATACCATCATCCTGAAGCATCGGCAGTTGCTGCATCGCCCTCAGAAACCTCGCTTCGCAGACCGCGATAAAGGCTTACGCAGCAGACGAGGAGAACGATGACGAACGGCAAGCTGGCCGATATTGCGCCTGCCTGAAGCGATGAGAGCGCCTGTGTTCCCCCACCCACAAGGAGGACGATTGCAACCAAGCCTTCCATCGTCGCCCAGAAGACCCTCTGCGGTATCGGGGCATGCAGCTTTCCGCCCGCGGTAATGGAATCGATCACCAACGATCCGGAATCCGATGATGTCACAAAGAATACGAGGAGCAGGACGATCGCCACGATCGATACAAATTCCGAGTAGGGAAGGTTTTCAAGCATGTGGAACAAGACCAGTGACACGTCCTCAATCCCATCTGGCAATCGGCCCACACCGGCTTTCACCTGTTCGATGGCCGTTGTCCCAAACGCGGTAAACCAAAGCGTCACGACCACCACCGGGACAATCATCACGGCCGCGAGGAACTCCCGTATCGACCGCCCCTTCGAAACGCGCGCAATGAACATGCCTACAAAGGGTGACCAGGACACCCACCAAGCCCAGTAAAAAATGGTCCAGCCATGGAACCAGTCGGGGTCCTCACGACCGACCCAATTGCTCAACGCCGCCGCCTCAGTGAGGTAAGCAATCGTGTTGGTACCGAACCCTTTGAAAATTTCCAGGGTCGGCCCCGCTACAACCACAAAGATGAAGACGGCGATCGCCAGACCGATATTGATGTTGCTGAGAACCTTGACCCCGCCATCAAGCCCGCGGACGACCGAAATGATTGCGAGAGACGTGATCAAGCCGATGATCATGACCTGCGAAAACAGATTGGCCTCGATCCCGAACAGGAATTCCAAACCGCTTGCCGCCTGTCTGGCGCCAAAGCCCAGGGACGTCGCAAGGCCGAACAGGGTGGAAATCACGGCCACAAGGTCAATAACGTGCCCGGGCCAGCCCCAAACCCGTTCGCCAAGCAGCGGATAGAACGCCGATCTGATGGTGAGCGGCAGTCCTTTGTTGAAGGCGAAGAACGCAAGCGCCAATCCGACGACCGCATAAACTGCCCAGGGCGTCACCCCCCAATGGAAGATCGTCGCGGCAAAGGCCATGCGCTCCGCTTCTGGCGTCAGCGGCTCAACGGCCAGGGGTGTGCCGTCCCAGCTGGTGTAGTAAGCGAGTGGTTCTGCCGCGCCGTAGAAGAGCATTCCAATGCCAACGCCGGCTGCAAACAGCATTGCCAGCCACGATCGCGTCGAGAATTCGACCTCTGCGTCCTCGCCCCCCAGGCGAATTTTTCCCATGGGAGAGAACGCGATGAAGACGCAGAACACAGCCACGACATTCACCGCCAAGACGAACAACCAATCGAAGGTGTTGATCGTGAAGTTCCTCGCGCCCATCAACAGGTTCGACGCTAATTCCGGCATGGACAGGGCGACGGCGCAAAACGTCGTGATCAGACCTGCTGCGAGGAAGAAGACCGGATTGTGTATATCCAAGCCGAGAACCGTCACGTTATCTTGCCCGACTTCATACTCAGTTTCGTACGCATTATCTGGGTCGTAGTCGGACAAACGAGGATCCTCGATAGGCTGCAATGTTGGCCGTATGACAGGTCTGGGGCGCTTCTGTCCAACACGATCATTCGACCATCGCAAGAATTCAGCAGCTGCAACAGGATCCAAGAAAATATTATTCTCAATAATAACAGAGCGCAAAGTCGCTTGCGCTTGATCTCCCTGTCAAAATGACACGCCGCGATCCCCCGATCTTCAAAAGACCTGCGGCCCAACGGCCCCGAGTGGTCGAGCCAAGTTCCACCGCACCACGATCAAATACGAGCGCTCCTGCAGCGTGAAGGTGTCACCTTTGAGCGACACGGTCCGACTCAATCGTGAACACGCGCTGCACGTTTAATGTTTGCCCAGGCGTGTGCACCCGATAGGCTCCCGCGCGGTGAATGGAGGGTTTCCATGTTCGAGTTCAGGACCGTTTTATCCGTTGTGGCGGCAAGCTCCCTGGCGGGCTCCTTGGGCGGACTGGCCCATGGGCAGACTTCCGAAACATCTGAAACAGCCGTGTTGCGGGTCGCTCCGGTCACCGTGACCGCCCAGAAGAGAGAGGAAACGGAATTCGAAGTTCCGATTACCCTTTCTGCCATCACAGGCGAGCGGCTCGACGCCTTGCGCGTTCAAAATTTCGACCAACTCGGCGAGCTCACGCCAGGCTTGAACGTCCAGATCATCAGCCCGAACAATCCGAGCTTCGTCATTAGGGGTATCTCGTCCGAAAACGGTAACTTCCAGGATCCCTCGCGGGTGTCCGTCTACTTCAACGGCGTCGATGTTTCCCGCTCCCGTGGTGCGTCGTTTGAGCTGTTCGACCTAGAACGCATAGAAACTGTCAAAGGGCCTCAGGCCACCCTCTTTGGTACTGCCGCGCTCGTTGGCGCCGTCAGTGTGATCACCGCCCGCCCGGAGGAAGGCTTCAACGGTGAAGTTCGCGCAAGCTACGGCAACTTCAACGCGCTGGAACTGGGCGGTTTCGTCAATGCCGGAAATGAGCAGGTCCAGGGCCGTTTGGCGGTCAAATACAAGGTGCGAGATGGATATGTCGACAACCGGGGGGGAAGCGCGGGATCCCAGGCATTTGCCGGTGCTGACGATCTGAACGGTGTCGAAACCCTCGCCATACGCCCTTCGATCCGCTTCACCCCGAATAACCGGTTCACCGCGGACCTAATCTACAATTACGAATCCAATACGCCGCCTGGCACAGCCTTCGTCTCCGCTGTCATTCCATCGGGAGGCAGCACGGATCCCTTTCGCGATCCTGACGTCGGCGGTCCGTTCGGTAACCCGTTGCTGCAATTTACCGGAATTGGTCCGACAGGGCCCGGTTTCCTTCCTATCGGTGATACCGAGATCGCGGCACATCTCGGAGATGATGAACTCGGGCTCGACCGCAAGGTGCACGATATCAATATCTCCGCGACCTACGAACTCAATGATGCCGTCAGCCTCTTTGGCCTCGCCGCCTACAGGGAATTCGACAGTCTCGAGCTGTTCGATGTGGACGGCAGCCAGGTTCCGCTCTTTGAGTTTGCCGAAGATACCGAGGGCGAGCAGTTCAATTTCGAGGCCCGCCTTAGCTTCGATAATGGTGGAACGCTGAAAGGCTTCATCGGCGCCAATTACTTCGATGAGGAAGGCTCCCAGGCGCTTCGCTTTGCTTTCGACGAGACGATTTTCGCGGCCTGTGTTGCCGCAACCCCCTTCGGCCAGCCTATCCTTGCACCCACCTGCATCAATCCAGATGGCTCCTTCAACCGGGTCAATCTGGATCCCATGACCTCGGCCTTCGCGCCGCTTATCCCCGCCGCTCTCGGTCCAGGGATTGCCCTGCTCGGCAACACGTCGAATTTCGGCGACCACGATAGCCTCTCACTATTCGCGGACGCGACATACACGCCCTTGCCGGCGTTGGATCTGACGGCGGGTATCCGCTTCATCGACGAGACACGGGAGAGCGGTATCTCCACCGTCGTCCCGAACTCGCCGCTCTTGCTCCTGCAATCGCTTGCGGTGGACCCAACCAATCCGGTGATGCAGCCAATCCTCGCTGGCTTCACCGACACGGGAGGCGCGGTCAGCTCGATTTCCGACAGTTTCGATGCGTTCCTTCCTCGTTTCAACGCGCTCTACCGGATCAATGATGAAGCCAATGTCTACGCGACAATCTCGAGGGGGCGGCGCAGTCCGACTTTGTCGATTACCGAAAGCGATCCCTTCACACCGAGCTTCATCGACGAAGAGATTGTCTGGAACTACGAGGCAGGCTTCAAGGCGTTCTTCGCCAATGGGCGCGCACGGCTGGATGGGGCCGTCTTTTTTCAGGACTACGAAGATTTCCGCGTCACCATCGTCGATGTCATCGCAGGCGGTGTGAACGCCGTGTCGGCCGGGAAAGCCACGAATATCGGCGTGGAATTGGAAGGCGAATTCGCCCTCACCGAAGCCCTGAGCGTTGTGGCTGGATTCGCCTATATCGACGGTGAAATCGATGATGATGCTGAGAACGGCCTGCTCGCTGGTAATCGCTTCCCGCTGCAACCGGAAACATCTGGCTCAATCGTCGTAGACTATCGGGACACACTGGCCAGCGGCACCGGGTTCGGCGGCGTCGACGGATTTGTCACCGCGAGTTGGACCTATCGCAGCGACATCTTTTTCCAGGCAGACAATGCACAGATTGCAGGCATTGATATCACTGAGGACGATGTCTCACTCTTCGGCGTGCGCGCTGGGGTCGATCTAACGGATTTTGACTTCTCCGTTTCGGTGTTTGGATCGAACATCTTCGACGAAGAGTACAACGTCGATGGAGGCGGTATCGGTGCCGTCTTCGGGACCCCCACCTTCATCCCAGGTCCTCCGGCCCTTTACGGAATAGAAGTGTCCAAACGCTTCTGAAGCAGGTACGCGAGCGCATTCATCGGCGCTAAGCGGCCCAAGCGTCATTGCAAATCGCTTCGTGTTCGCCGCGCCGGCTTGCGAGTGGCGTCAGGATGCTGAGCCGTTGATGGTGTCTTGCATATGGTCGAGCAACGCATCGAATCCCTGGTTGGAGACCAATGCCGAAAACTGCGCCCTTCGCTCAATGCTCACGGAAATGCCCTCAACAATGACATCCACGAGGCGCAGTTGGCCATCATCATCGAGCACACGCCAATCGACTTTGGCCCGCTCACGACCACGATCGTCAAACAGGACCGAGCGAACAATGAAATCACCCGGCTTGCGCGTCATCACCGTATCAATCTCAATGCGCCGAGTGACAAGCTGGTCCAACTGTTCGCCAAAAACCGCCGTGATATAGGCCTCAAACTTTGCGTCGTAGGTTTCAACATTCACTGGATCGGCGGACTGCCGAATGGACTGCGATAAGACAAACCGGCTCATCCGCTCGACCGACAGGTGTTCAGAGAGGTAGGCACTTAGACGAATCCTCCGCGCTTCAGGATCGTCGCCATCGTTCACGACAAGCGCCTTGAGGTCGTCGATGACCGTAACAATGAAGTCCCCGGGATCCGCCTTACTGTCCATATCCTCAGCGACGGACTGCTCAGGTGTTTGACCTAGGGTCTGTTGCGGAAAGAAAACAGCCATCGCACCAGCGACAAGCAGGTACGCAAGGGGGCGATTTATCATCAAAGGCCTCGCACAGCTTACGACTTCGCGACACTATCAGCAGTTCGCCAGACGATTGAAGGAGCAATCGCAGATCTCACTGAGACGTCACCGGCGCGCGATCGCCGCGCAAGACAAGGGCACGCTCCATTAACCAAGGCAAAACAACGACCGTGCACAGCAATGTGCAGGCAATCGCGACCGTCAGGAGAGCGCCCATACTGGCGACGCCCTGGTGGGGCGAGAAGGACAGTGTCCCGAACGTCGCGATGGTTGTGATCGCACTATAGAATACCGCTCGTGGGGTCGACGTCTCGTAGACCTTGCCTGCGAGTTCGGGAGATGCATTTGCATCCCTGCCCTGCCCAACGGTCCGAAGTCCCAAATGGATCCCACTATCGGCGCCAACGCCCACGAGAAGCGGTAAGACGATAATATTCGCGAAATTGAACGGCATGCCCAACAGCACGCTGCCAGCCGCTGTAAGCAATCCAGCGAGCGCCAGACAGAACAGGATTACCGCGACAAGCCAACCATCGCGGAGGACCAACCATAGCAGCAGGGTGACGGCAAAAAAGGCAAATCCAATCGCCTGCAACATCGCTTGGGAAATCACACGGCCCGACTCCAGAACACTCCGCGCAGACCCGGCCGCCCGCGGGTCCGCGGCCCGTACAGCATCGACGAACCGGGCACGGGCCTCTTCATCTCGCAAGTCGTCAGCCGGTTCGATTTGTAAGCGATAGTCGCCATCCTTGCTGAGATAACGATCACGAAGCGTCTGGGGTAGGTCGTCGGCCTCGAAAGGCGCTGCCAGGATTTGAGCGCGGAGCTGGTCGTACTGATTAGGCCAGTAAGCGAAAAGATCGCCGTTTACCGCATCAATGATGCCTGGATCATTCTGGGCGGCTGCCTGAAGATCCAGCAATGCCCCTCGCAACATGAGTGTCTCTTGCTGTCCGAACATCTCCAGCCGATCCAGCAGATCCGGGAGCAGAGACCGGTCACCCTTTGTGCCTACAGCCTCCGCATCGCTGAAAGCCAATCCGAGCCCAATGGCGGCGATGTCGATAAGGTCCGCTTTCTCAAATTGATCTTCAGGAACGAGATCATCGAGGCTGATCACCCGTCGCACCTCGGGCAATGCTTCGAGCTTTTCTTTTGTGGCGCCAATCCGTGCGGGGTCTTGCTCAAGGACCGACAGCGAAAAAGGCTGTGTATCAGGATCGTCAAACAGCAGATTGAACGCGCGGACCGAGGGCGCTTCCGGGTCGCGAAGGGCCATCGGATCGGCGTCGAAGCGAACCTGCGGAAGCAATGCAACGCCAACGAGGCCAAGTCCGAGCACCCCATACACCGCTGTTGAATGCACCTGCGACATGGCGTCGAGCAAAGATCGTTTTGGTGCCTGGTCGGCAGCCTCCGCCATCTGTCGCTCGGGCAAGAGGGTGAATGCCGCCGGAAGCAAAGTGACAGACACGACGAATGCAACGAGAACCCCGAAGCCGGAGACGATCCCTAGCTGCGCCATGCCTATGAACTGTGTGGGTGCGAACGAAAAGAATGCTAGTGCAGATGTCGGTGCACAGAGGGCGAGGGCTGCGCCAATCCGGCGAACACTTCTTGCCATGGCTCGATGGGTTTTCCGCCCGGATTGTCGCTCTTCTTGCACAGATAGCGCGAAGTGAATCGCAAAATCGATCCCTAATCCGATCATGAGAACAGCAAAGGCAACCGAAACCAGATTGAGATCGCCGAAGACGACTGCAGCAAACCCGGCCGTTATGGAAATGGACACCACAAGGGCTGCCAAGCAGGTCACGATCAACACAAATGAACGAAGCGCGATCATCAGGATGATGCTGACGAACAGAAAAGAAAGCCCAAGGGCGACCGCCATTCCGTCTGTCACACTCTGAAGTTCCTCAGTCCGCAATGCGACATCGCCAGTGATGTCGGCGATGACTTCGAACCCTTCCGTTTCACGAAGCTCACGGACCAATTCCCCAATCGCAAGGACAGCCGGGCGGGCGGGCTGCAACCGGCTGTAGTCCAGGGTTGGCGTTACGATGACGATCTGCTGGTTCAGCGCATCCGCGTCATCAGGATCTTGAAAAATAGCCCGCCAGGAAAGGGGTTCTGGTTCACCTTCCAGTCGCGCATTGATGACATTGGTCGCCGCAGAAAACGCTCTCGCCATGGCCTCAGCCACTGGCTCGCCGGGCTCGACGGCCTCCGTCGCGAGAAGCAGCGCCGCGTATAGGTCCTCCAGCTCAGGGTCACGGCCCAGCCGGCGGATTAATGGAGCCGCCTCCGACATTCTCGGAAGCAACTGTTCCAATTCATCAAGGTCGAGGAACAGAAGGCCATTCTGCTGGAAGAAAGGGTCGCTCACAGGCGAGAATACCGCTTCAACAGCATCCGTGCGCTCCGCCAGCCTTTCGGTCATCAATCGAGCAAATGCTGCGGCCTCATCGGGCGAACGGCCCCGGATCACCAGCACGATCTGCTTTTCCTGCTCTGGAAAGGCATCATTCAGCGCGAGGTTCGCTTTGCGGTAATCCAATTCCGGCGACACCATTTTTGACGTGTCACTGTTCACACCAAGGAAATTGGCCGCCAAGGCCAATCCTATCAGCGCGGACAATCCCATCGCAGCGAGTGTAATCAATGGCTTGCGAGAAACGCCATCGACCCAATACCACATCGCAGATTCGAGCGGTCTGAGCCGTTTGGTCGGGTTTGACGCCTTCAGCACCATACGATCTGTCATTGTGCGTTGGTCCTTGTTAGCAGCCTTTCAGGGTCGCGATGGACCATTGATCGCCGTTTACGGAGGGTGCGCGCTTCGTTTAGATCCACGCGGCCATGGTTTCTTTCGCACCCGTCTTCATCGTCGGCACAGGCCGGTGCGGTTCGACACTCATGTCCAACCTTGTCTCCTTGCATCCCGATATCCTTAGCCTATCGGAAGTCTTCACCACTTTCACCACAAGAGCGTTTGTGAGCAGGCAATTGGATGGCCCTGCATTCTGGAACATGCTCAAACATCCATCGCCGGTGCTCCGCAAGTCGATAACGCCGGAAACAAGCCCTGTTGAATTCACGTATAAGTTTGGACCAGGCGCGCTGTTCACGCCCAGTACGCTTCCTGCGTGCATGATGATGACACTACCCCACCTCGCAGACGATGCCGACCATCTCTACGCAGAGCTTGAACCGGTAATCCGGGCACGGCCTAAGGCGGCGCTGGCCGAACAGTACCGGTACTGGTTTGACTGGATGGCCAAACGCCAAGGGAAGAAACTGTGGATAGAACGCACAGGATCGTCCATCACCATGGTGAAGGCGCTCAATCGGCTTTTTCCCGATGCCAAGTTCGTTCATATTCACCGTGACGGGCGAGAGACAGCGCTCTCCATGCAAGCGTTCAAGCCAATGCGGGTCTTCCTACATATGCGCAGGCGGCTTAAGCGGTTTGGCATCGACATCCTGAAGACTCCATTCCGGTATTCAGACAGTCGGGTCATCTACGCGCTCGCCCCCTTCATCGAACAAGTCACGCCAACTGAGGCCTTGCTTGAGCGTGTGCCTAGCGTTGGCGATATCGGTCGGTTCTGGTCAGATATGATCGACATCGGCCTCCGGGATCTCTCCACCCTGCCCCAACATCGCGTCCACACCATGGCTTACGCAGACCTCGTGTCACGACCGGTGGAAACGCTAGAGGCCTTCATCGCCTTCGCTGCACCGGGCGTTCCCGACAAAGCCTGGATTGAAGCGGCATCCGGAATCCCGAGGCAAAAGCCCCAAGCGTGGAGGAGCTTGTCGAAAACCAATCTTCTCGCGCTAGAGCGCGCCTGCGCAAAAGGCCAGAGGCTGCTGGGTTATTCGAGCGGATAGTCGACGGCATCGGCAGGCGCGCAGCGGCCGACTATGTTTCACCGCGGCGGCCACATGATAAGGGACGAGCTGTTCTTCATGTGCTCAGCGAAGGCTGGGCGTTTCGCAGCGCTTTTCTTGTCCATCATTGGTATGGAGATGAACACGAACAGGATGACCATCGCCAAAAATCCGACCCCGGTCCACGCCAGCGAAAATCCGCCCGCTGAAAGCGCAAAAAGGTAAAGGCTCAGCCACATGGCAATTTCGCCGAAGTAATTGGGATGCCTCGACCATGCCCAGAGGCCTTTTGCCAAAACGGCTTCATTCCCTTTCACGCCCTTCCGGAAGGCCCGCATTTGCTCGTCAGACACCCATTGGATCGTTGTTGCCCCCAGTCCAACGATGAGCGCTGCCACATCGAAGAGGGGATTGGGATCGTAGTCCCCCACCATCACAGCGTACACCGGGAGCATAGCCAGAAAGACGATTCCTGTCGGTAGCATGCAGATCCCGAACAGGTTCACCAATTGATAGGCGGCGCCTGAACCTGCTCGCAGGTCCTGATAGCGCCAATCCTCATGCTTGAGGCCGGTCCATCCCACGCTCCAATTCATGGTCAGCCTTATCGACCAATACAGGAGCACGAGAAGGATCAGTATTTGCCGATAGTCGCCCACGTCCGCGCCGCTGGCCACCCACCAATACAATGCCATGGCAGGAGGCGCGACGCTCCAATAGGGATCGTAGAAGCTCGCATTGGAAAACGGCATCCCAAAAAGCCAAATTACGACCGTGGCTACGACGTCTGCAGCGAGAACACTGTAAAGAGGACCGAGCGAGTGCGAGAGATGCAGTGTTAAGCCTGCCGCGACCAAGGCAACAGCGTAGGCAGCAATAACCAAAGCGAAAGAGATGGAGCGCGAGTAGCGCGCGTTGCGAGAAAGATGAGGGTTCACGGCGGAGCTCTGGCTCGAGTACAATGAAAGGAGGGCCGCTCTGCTTTGCCCGACAAGTTAAAAAGCGCCAAGCGACATTTGTCTCGGGACAGGCACACCGCCTGCCGATCACAGGAACGGCTCTCGCTTCGGGTACGGCGCTGAAGAGTTTACGATACAGACGGTTCCGGCGACACGTCGAAGCCAGATCAATGTACGGACACACGCAGCCTCGGCACGACCAGAAACATGAGTGAGCCGGCGGTTGTGTTGGTAATCCAACCAGCACTTACACGCGTATCAATGTAGCGGGGCCGTCGTTACGAACAATTCTCGGGGGCGCGCGTCCAGAGGATTATGTCAACATGCAAGGAATCCAGGATCACACGCCAAACCTGAAAACGTTTTTCGGGTTCATGATGCGGTTTCTCGCCCCAGAGCGAGACTTCTACTCCCTTGTAATCATATACGGCATCGGTATCAGCGTTCTGTCGCTCGCCCTCCCGATATCGGTGCAGTTGCTCATAAACACCGTGGCCAACGTGGGGCTCACCGCGCCTCTGGTAATCCTTTCTGCGACCCTCTTTGGTCTACTGCTTGCGTCGGGATTGCTGAACGCCCTGCGCATTCACCTAATGGAGATCTTCGGACGCCGCTTTTACGCTCGGATGGTTGCGGACATCACTCTCCGATCAGTCTACGCGCGAAATCCGTTCTTCCAGGACAGCTCGTCCAGCGCTCTTTTCAACCGCTATTTCGATATCATCATCATCCAGAAGACGGTGCCGATCCTGCTGATTGGTGGGTTCACGGTCATGCTCCAGACGGCTGTCGGTTTCGTCCTTGTCTCGCTCTATCACCCCCTCTTTCTCGTCTTTAACGTCGTGGTGATCGGTCTGATTTGGGCCATCTGGTTATTCTGGGGCGGCAGTGCCATCCGCAATGCGATGGTCCTCTCCCAGCGAAAGCACGAAACGGCCGCGTGGTTGGAACGCCTTGGTGCATCCAACGGCTTCTTCAAAACACGCAGGCGCATCGATTACGCACTCGCGAAATCCGATGAGATGACGTTTGGTTATATCGACCAGCATCGCCGTCTGTTCCGGCGCCATTTCGCCCAAACGGTTTCCTTCCTCGTCTTGTACGCTGCAGCAAGCGCAGCCTTGCTTGGATTGGGGGGGTGGCTCGTTATTCAGGGGCAACTGTCGCTCGGACAGCTTGTGGCGGCCGAACTCGTGCTGGCTGTCGCGTTTTTCGGCCTCTCCCAGTTCGGCATGTACCTCGGATATTTCTACGATATCTGCGCAGCCATCGAGGAGTTGGCGCTGTTCCAGTCGGTCGAACAGGAGAAACCTGTCGCGCTTGACGAAGATTGGCACGTGTCGGAGCCATCGCTGGCGTTCTTCGGTGTCAAAGGTCGGGGCCGTGAAGGTGAGGCTGTTCTGAAATTTGAACTCCCCGGAGGCGCCCTTATTCAGGTCGCTGCCACCAATTACGGCATGCAGCGCTTGTTCACGAATTTGCTACGGCGCCATGAAGATCCCAAGGGCGGGTATATCCTCCTTGGCGGCGCAGATCTCATTGAGCGTCCTGTCCACGAGCTCCGTCGGGAGATCTTTTCCCTCGATCGCTCGGCAATCATCGAGATGACAATCCGGGAATACCTCAAGATCAGCGGCGAGAACGTGTCGCCCGAAGAAATCATGTCGGCGATCAACCTAGTTGGGCTCGGCGGTGTGATCGCCCAGCTCGATGATGGCCTGGACACGCCCCTTGCGAGTACCGGTTGGCCCCTCTCCACGCCGGAAGTGATGCAGCTCAAACTGGCAGGCGCGGTGATCGCCCGTCCCAAAATCGTCATGCTCGGCCAGCTTTTTGACCTGGTTGATCCAGATGCATTCTCAGCGGCACTGGGCGAACTTCGGCGCGATCCGATGACCACCGTTATCTACTTTTCCGACCGGCGGACGGACTTCGGCTGCGATGGCTACCTGTTCCTGGGAGAGCAAGAGCAGGTTGTCTTCGACACCTACGAGGCCCTCGCCAAGAAGGCCTACGAACATGACGAGAAGGTCGCCAAGCTGCCGGTTTTGATAAAGTCAGACGCTGGTGCACGGCGAAGTGAGGCGTAGAGATGCAGAGCTTCGATCAACATTCCAACGCGTTCAAAACGCTCAGCAGCATCCGTATGCCGAAGGTCATAACGTCGATCGCGGCGCTTTTGATCCTTGTTGTTGGGGCAGCAGCCCTTTTCGTGAGTTTGGTGCCATGGGTACAGACCGCATCCGGTATCGGCGTTGTCACTGCGCTTAATCCTGACGACAGGGATCAAGACATCAATGCGCTCGTTTCCGGCCGCATTGATGAATGGTTTGTGCGTGACGGCAGTGCGGTCAAACGTGGCGATCCAATCGTCAAGCTTTCCGACAACGACCCTCAATTGCTTGATCGCCTAAAAGCAGAACGCAGTCAGGTCGAATTGCAACTGGAAGCGGCCCAAAGCGCACTTGTAACAGCGCAAAGGGACAACCGGCGCATGACATCGCTACTAGCAGATGGGCTAGTCTCTCAACGCGATACGGAACAAGCGAGCCTCAAGGTTGACGATTTCCGCGGCCGAATTGCGGAATTGAATGCGCAGCTCAACCGGCTCGATGTCGGTTTGTCACGCCAATCAGAACAGATTGTCAGGGCACCTCGCGACGGGTTTATCCTTAGCGTCAATGCTGGCGACACTTCAACCTATGTCTCGACAGGCCAAACACTCGCCCGCTTCGTGCCGGACTCTCCTGAACGCGTCCTTCAGATAAATATCAATGGCCGCGATATCGCGCTGATCCAGCCCGGAGCAGAAGCACGGATCGAGTTCGAGGGCTGGCCAGCGGTCCAGTTCAGCGGATGGCCATCGGTGGCCGTCGGTACGTTCTCTGGAAAAGTGGTCGCTGTCGATCCATCTGCCCAACCCGATGGTCGCTTCCGCGTCATCATCGCCGAGGACCCAGACGCAGAGATACCCTGGCCAGAAGAGCGCTTCGTTCGTTTTGGCGCCGGGGCACGGGCCTGGATACTGCTGGAGACCGTTCCACTGGGATATGAACTGTGGCGGCAGATGAACGCTTTCCCTCCAACGCTTCCGGCAAACACAGCATCAACACGTTCTGAGCAGGGCTGATACCCTTGACCCCACGCCCTAAGACTCGGGCTCTGATCCTGACACTGGCAGGTGCATGCTCCATTGTGGAGGGCACCTCTGCACAGTTGTCGGATAGCCCCCCTATCTCGGCCGCAAACCTTGATTTGCTCTCGCCATCGCCTGCCCAAGAGCTTGCGAACACCGACGTCAGCGGTGGCAGCGCGGATACCATTATTACCCAAGGTGCTCTACTCGAATCTGCGCGAACACGTTACCCGGAGATCCTCGCGCTACTCGCAGAAAGATCCGCGGCGTCCGGTAAGCGTCAAGCCGCCCTCGGGGCATTCGACCTCTTTCTCGAAAGCGAAGCCGAAGGGTGGCTCACCGGGTTTTACCAGGGCACGTCCTACGCCAGCGTCGGTGTCTCGCAACGGCTCCGCAACACCGGGGGTACGATCTATGGCGGCTATCGGGTCTCCGAGGGTGATTTTCCTGTCTATGACGACCTCAACTTCACCAACACATTCGGTGAGTTGAAGATTGGAGCGGTGTTCGCCCTCATGCGTGACCGGTTGATCGATGCCGACCGTTTCGCCGTGACCGACCTTGCGCTTGCCGAGCAACAAGCGGCAACGGAGATCTTCCTTGTCGAACTCGGCGTCCAACGTGCTGCGTTGAACGCCTACTGGAGGTGGACGGCCAGTGGCGAAGTTGTTGAAGTCTACCGGGACCTGCTTGAAACAGCGCTTGCCCGGCAGTCGGCCTTCGAGCGTCAGTTCGAGGCCGGCGCCATCGCAGAAATAGCCCTTGTCGAGAACGAACGTGTCATCATGAACCGCGAGGCGCAGCTTGCAAGCGCAGAGCGGGATCTGGCCATTGCATCGAATGATCTTGCGCTTTTCTGGCGCGATGAAGAGGGTCTGATGCGTGCGCCTCGGCCCGACCAACGCCCTCTCGCCCGGGAGCTGAACGCGGAAGACTACACCATTGTCTTTTCCCCTGCTGATGCGAGCGTCCTGGGCGATTCACGTCCCGATCTCCAGTTTCTGAGCCTCGGTATCCAGCGCGCGCGGCGCGAAGTCGCCTTTCGAACCAATGACCTGAGACCCAAACTCGATCTCAATGTCGAATTGTCTCGGGACTTCGGGGAGATCGCAGAAGGGGGTGTTTCGCGGGACTCGACCGATCTGGTTGCCGGTTTCAAGTTCTCCGTCCCCCTTGGACAGAATAAAGCGCGCGGAGCGTTAAGCGCCGCCCGAGCGGAACTGAGGGCAGAACAACTCCGCCGAAGACTTGCCAGCGAGGAAGTGGAACTGGAAGTTCGAAATATCCTCGCCCGGCTCTCCACCGCCTTCAGATTGTACATTATTTCCGGCGACGAAGTGGACCTCGCCGCCCGTATGACGCGCTCCGAGCGGAGGCTCTTCGAGAACGGGGCCAGCGACCTATTCCGCATCATCTTTCGCGAGGAAGACGAAGCCCGCGCCCGTGTGAACTTCATTCTTACACGGCGCGATGCACTGATCGCTAAGGCTGATTACGACGCGGCCACCGTGAATCTCTCGGCCTTTGGTCTCGGGTCCACATCCTTACCGGAAACGCCCTGATACGAACCGCTTACGTGACCACCGCGCCAAACCAGCTTTGGATGATCGACCACGTGCTCTTTGAGCCGTCCATCGCGCGCTCGGTGGCTTTGGCAGCGCTTGCCTTAAGACCGCCGCAGCGTTTGAGCAAATCGCTGACCACACCGCTACTCTCCCGCCTCACGCGCTCTAGTGCTTCGGCTGAGATGGTTCTGGCCCGCGCCGGCGTCCACGCTTCGAAACTTCGGCAACGGCGCTTGGCCAGATAGCCAAGTTTGAGGGTCATGGTCGCATTTACCGCACCATCCATAACGGGTCCTGCCACCAATCCTCCCATTCGGCCCAATATACCGCCGATGACATCGCCAGTGATATCGGTGACGTCTTCAAGGGCACGACTTACGACCACGATCGCGGCCACGTCCCGCAAGATCATCAAGCTCCCTCGGAGATGCGGTCGCCCGAAATACATCCGCGCCACTCGGCTCACCAGGTTTGCGTTTCGCCATAGAACAATGAACGCATCCACGGTGCCATTCATCGACACAGCCGTCGCAACGCCAACGGCCACGGCTTCTGCGCGTATGACCTGGTCGACTTTCGCATCGATGGCGGCTAGTCGCGCTTCAATCTGAGCTGTCTCGAAGGCCTGAATATCAGCGACAAGCTTACGACGCGCCAGCGGGTCTTCCGCCTGGCAGCGCTTCAGAAGGTCCCGTCCTTCCTCAAGCGCTGCGTCGAAGGATTTCGTGTCTGCTGAGAGTTTTGGGTTCCGCTTGAGCGCTGCGAGATACTTCAAATCATAAGTAAGGCGTGCGTGCAGTGCCTTACCGTCGGGATTGGTGAGATCAATGGGCTGCTTGGGCGGCTGTGCCATCACGGGGGTGTTGAAAAACCCGGCAAGCGGTCGACCCACAAACCAGCCCAGCGCGACAGTGAGCGCGATGACAAACCCCCATCCAGCCCATGGATGGATGTCCGCAAAAAGCTTGAAGAACAGGTACCCTTGCCCGACAACCATGAGAAAACCGAGACCGACGAGCCCCGCAAAAACCCATTTCAGCGTGCGCCAAGCGACCGCCCATTGCTCGGCCAATTCCCAGGACTGTCCTTTTGTCTCCGATCGCGGACCTACGTCCGCAATTTCAGTCGAAACGTCAGACGGCATACTCGTCTCTCCGGCATCAAGGTCCAAAGAAGACTACAGTAGAAACAGAGCCGTGACAGGCGTATCCCGCAGAAACTGCAGAAGCCTCACCGAACGCGGGGCGCTGCGGCCATCACTCCGTGCGGCAGAGGTAGCGCGACCGATGCACATCCACGACATTGTCCTCCCAACCCGACAGGGAGGGATCGACCAGATTCTGATTCACCAGAAACCACATGGGCGATAGCGGATACTCCTGCAGCATTTCTGCCTCGGCGTCCGCCAGTATTTCCGCCCGAGCCTCGAGATCCAGTTCAAGGTTGGACGCCGCGATTTTGGCGTCATACTGGGCGTTGGCATAACTGCCATAGTTTAGCTGGCCGGTATCGCTGTCGAGCAGATAGAGAAAATTGTGCGGATCATTGAAGTCGGCGACCCAACCGGCATCCGAAACCTCGAAGTCTCCCGTCCGTAGCCGTGAATAAAGGACCTTCGTGTCCTGTTGCTCCAAGGTCGGGCGAACCCAATCGCCTATGTCCTGCCAATTCGCCTGCGCGACGGGTGGCGGCTTCGGATTATCACCGGTGTTGCGGTAGATGTAGGTGAACTCAAGCGGGTTCTCTGGTCCAAAGCCCGCAGCCTCCAGCAGCTCACGCGCTTTCTCTATGCGCGCTTCGCGGGGCAACAACGCCCATTCATAGGTGAATTGCTCTTCCGGATCGACGTAATTGTCGATGCCCGGCGGCACAAAGCTGTAGGCCGGGATGAAACCGGGCGTGAGAACATTCTCCGTCATGAACTCCCTATCCAGCACCATGGTCAGAGCCTGGCGAACCCGAACATCGTCGAAGGGCGGAATGTCGGCGTTGAAGACCCAGTAGGTCACTGTCAGTGAAGGATCCGTACGCACCCAGCCGGGCAAACGCTCGTCGAGCTGTGCCTTGCGCGGGCCGTCAAACGCGTTGTTGATATCGAGTGTGCCCGCCTCGATCCGCCGCTCAACGGCGCCATGGTCGGCGATCGGAAAATACGCGACCGTGTCAAAACAGAGGTTCTCCGATCCGCCATGCCAGGCGTCATTCTTGGTGGATACAAGCTGGGCACCAATCGTCCACTCCTGCAGCTTATAGGGCCCATTCACCTGGATGTTCTCAGGCCGAATCCACCCGTCGCCGTATTCTTCCACGACATGCTTCGGCACTGGAAACGATGAGTAGTGGGTCAGCAGCCCTGGCAGGTAAGGTGCCGGATACTCGAGGGTAATCTCCAAGGTTTTTGCATCAATGGAACGGACGCCCATCTCCTCAGGTGGCAAGGTGCCGCTGTTCACCGCCTTGGCGTTTTTGATCAACCATAGGAGCGAAGCGTACTGGGCAGCCGTCTCAGGGTTCTGCAGCCGCTGAAAGGAGAAGACAAAATCGTCAGCTGTGACCGGCACGCCGTCTGACCACGTCGCATCACGCAACGTGAAGGTGTAGACCGTCTGTGTTTCATCAATGTCGACGCTTTCCGCCATGCCGGGCACGGGGCGTCCACCCGCATCCTGAATGTACAGCCCTTCCAACATGTCGCCGATGACGATGTTTTCCCATTGCGCCGACGACTTGTGGGGATCAAGCGTATCGGGATTGGCACTGATGCCTCGGCGGAGCAACTCGCCATAGGCGCTTGTATCATCCCCACCGCCGCACGCTGCCAGCATCGCTGCCAAGCTTGAAATGGCCAGTGCATTCAGAGTTCGCATCAAGGTCATGGGTGCTCCACGCAAGAGGGGCATTGGCATGTCATCACTGGCCAACACGGCGGTTAATGCCTAGCCTGCCTTATCGGATGAAGAAAGATCCATGAGCGCTCCATGAACACTCTCGCCCCCTGCATGGCCATTATCAGCGCAGTCGCGCTCTGTGCATCACCATCGATCGCACAATCGGCCACGGACGCCCTCTATGCCTGCGCTGAGAAATCCAATGCAGCCGAACGGCTTGAGTGTTATGACAACGCGGTTGCAAACCTTCGCTCTGCTGAAAACAGCGGCGATGTCGTGACCTTCACGACCGAAGAAATAGCGGAAGACCAGACCAGAAACTTCGGCCGAGCCGAGAGCGCCATTGAGCGAAAAGTCGCCGCGGTCAGTGCCGTAGTCCCTGAAGACGGGCCTGATGAGGTCACAGCCGGGATCATCAGCATCGAAACGACGCGCGACGGCAAGCTCCTCGTGAGCCTCAACAACGGCCAGATCTGGCGGCAGACCGACAGCACCCGCGTCACCGTGTCAAAAAAGTCCCCACCCGCCGAAGCAACCGTCAAGAAAGCGGCCCTTGGTAGCTTCAGGATAAAACTCGGCCGCGCCCGTGCATTCCGCGCGAAACGCGTGGACTAAGCGGTCCAACCCAAAGCTTTATGCTAGTACAGGGTGTTCGCCGGCGGAAAATTGCTCGGCAAGCTTGAACTTCTGGATCTTGCCAGATCCCGTCAGTGGCCATTCAGCGACCTGTATCCAATAGGCCGGCGTCTTCTGCGGTGCCAGACGCTCCCGAACAAAGGCCTTCAATTCCGCTGCCACAAGGCCATCCGCCCCATCGCTGCGAATGAAGCAGGCCACCTGCTCGCCCCACTTCTCGTCAGGAATGCCGACGACCGCCACCTCATCCACGTTCGGATGTTCCAACATCACGTTCTCGATCTCAGCGGGAAAGAGGTTTTCCCCACCCCGAATGATCATCTCCTTCACGCGGCCCGTAATCTTCACATAGCCCCGCGCGTCCATTTGGCCGAGATCGCCGGTATGCAGCCAGCCATCGTCATCAATCGCGGCGGCCGTGGCCTCGGGATTATCGTTGTAGCCAAGCATCACGCTGTAGGCCCGAGCGCAGATTTCGCCCTGTTCGCCAACCGGCATGACCGCTGAGGTCCCCGGGTCGCGAATGGAAATTTCGGTATGGGCGCTGGGCTGACCGATGGTTTCCGTAAGGTCTTCAAGGGTATCCTCATACCATGCCTGGGTCAGCACCGGCGACGTTTCTGTCTGGCCATAAACGATCTGGATTGGCGCGCCGAACACCGCTTGCGCATCGCGGCAGAGCTGGGGCGCTACCATCGACCCACCGGACATCATACGCTTGACAGAGGTCATGTCTCGGCCCGACTTCCGAACCTCTTCTATCAGAGCGACCAGCATTGTCGGTACTCCGAGGATGAAGCGCGTCTTCTCTCGCTCGATAACGCGCACAATCATCTCAGGGTCGAACATTGGCGCCAGCAGCATAGTGCCGCCGATGCCGAGCCCACCGAGAACGAGGATGGCACAGCCCGTCGTGTGGAATAGGGGCATGTTATGCGCGAAAACATCACCTGGCCGCATGCCGGCGCGAGTCATCGTGTCGATCCCGTTCCTGACGAGACCGTTGTGGTGCAACAGGGCACCCTTGGGAAAGCCCGTTGTTCCTGATGTATACTGGATCTGAATAGGATCACTGGGCTTGGGATCCCGGAGCTGTCCGGTGTCTTCGCCCGTAAACAAGGCCCCATGATCCGACAGCAGGATCCTGTGTTCGATTGCTGGTACTTCGTCGCAAACTGCGTCGGCGATCTCTTTCATGGGATTGCCGCGAAAATCAGCGACATAGTAAATCGCTTCCGATCGGGATTGCTCCAACACGTATTTCAGCTCGCGCTTCTGATAGGCCGGGTTCACCGTCACCAGCGTTACGCCTGCAAGGCCGCAGGCGAGTTCCAACAGCACCCATTCGGGCACGTTATTCGCGTAAACCGCGACTCGCGCTCCCTCCGCATGCCGGCTCGCCAAGGCCCGCGCCAGCCTCTCACTCTCGGCAAGAAGCGTTCGGTAAGTCCATGTGCGGGCGATATCGCCAGAGTATGACAGTTCCTTCAGTGCGGGCTGGTCCGGCGCGCGCGTTGCCGCTTCACGGAGCATTGCGCCAATCGTAAGAGGCACTGGTTCGGGCCCGCCCTGCGCTGGAAAGTAGGACTCCGTCAGATTGACTGCATACATGTTTGCCTCCGTCCGGCTCTTTCCGATGCACTCCACTCGATCAGCTAAGCATACTGCAGCGTTGGATCGTCAACGGAAAGGCACCACGGCCCGTCCGATCGTCCTCAGCAGTTAAGCCTATCGCTTGAGTGCAAGATTGGCCGCCTTCAGAAATACGCTTGGCAGGGCATCCAGGGCATCTTCAACTTGCCAAAGGAATGTGCCGCACGGATCGACTGTCTCCGCCCGCCAGACGTCCAGCGTCAGGTCGAAATGAGTAAACACATGTCGCACCTCGCCCACACGATCCCAAACAGTTGCATACGGGAATTCCGGCATGGGCCCCGGCGCCTCGGACCATGCGCCGCATGGTAGCCCCAGCATACCTCCGAGCAGCCCCTTTTCCGGCCGTTGCTCGACCGCGATCTTGCCTCCTGAACGCAGGACGTAGACATGCCCGCGGCGCTTTGGTTTCGGCGGTTTCTTTGACTTGATGGGATAACGCTCCGGAACGCCCTCGGCTCGCGCAGCGCATGCGGTCGAGACCGGGCATTTAAGGCAATTGGGTCGTTTCGGTGTGCAGACCGTCGCGCCGAGATCCATAAGCGCCTCGGCAAACTCACCCGGCCTGCAAGACGGCACCAACGTCTCAACTGTTTCATCAATCGTCTTTTTCGCTGTCTTCCATTCGCCCTTCAGCGCCAACTGCCGGGCAAAAACACGGTCCACATTTCCGTCAACGGCGGCGGCGCGCTGACCAAATGCGATCGCTGCAATCGCGCCCGAGGTGTAGGCGCCGATACCCGGTAACCCCTTGAGCGCCGCCTGCGTCTCCGGAAACGCTCCGCGCTCCGCTATAACGCGGGCACATTTCAACAGGTTTCGTGCCCGCGCATAATACCCCAGCCCGGCCCAGGCCGCCATCACTTCAGCATCGTCTGCGGCTGCGAGCGCTTCGACCGTCGGCCACCGTTGCGTAAAGTCGATAAAGTACCGCGTCGCGTGCGCCACGGTAGTTTGTTGCAGCATGATTTCAGACAGCCAAACCCTGTACGGGTCAGCCCTTTCACCCTTGGCCCGCGCCGCCGGTCCGATACGCCAGGGCAAATCACGCGCATGCCGATCATACCAATCCAGCAGCGTTGCAACGAAACCGGTCGCCACGTCTTGGGCGTTAGGGTTTCGGAAAGGTTTTGGGCGTGGGTATGCGGCCAACACGACTCTCCTTAGCGCGCTGATCATGGTTAAAACACTGTCACTGGATCCTATAGCAGAAGCGAAAGCCCGGGTGGCCCTGCGCCACAAACGTGCACAAGGTCTGCGGCCTCCGCCTCCGGGTATAGGATCACTCGCGACCAAACTGGCGCGCACCGCATTGCCCGACAAGGGGTCCGCCATCGACACCATAAAGGCACGCTGGGCCGACGCCGTCGGCGGGCCTATCGCAAAATACGCTGTGCCGGCTAAAATCACCCGTTCGGCGTCCGGACGCATCCTCGTGCTGAAAGTGATCCCCGCTGCCGCCCCGCTTATTCAACACCAGCAAAAGCAGATCATCGAGCGCGTTGCTCTGGCCGGTGCCGGTCAGTTCGATGGTATTCGACTCGTTCAGGGGCCGCTCACCGACACAGCGGTTCCTGAGCCGCGCAAGAAACGGGCACTTACGGCCGATGAACTGAGGTGGCTCAGCGACAGCGTGAAGGCCATCGATGATCTGGCATTGCGCGCGGCAACTGTTTCCCTTGGCAAGGCTATGCTATCGGCAAGCGAGCCCGAGACGAAAACGGCACGGCGCGCCTAGGCACTGTTCCGTTAACTGTCTGGAAACCATCCGACCGCAGTTTGTTAAGGAAACACCATGCAACTGTTAACCTTTTCACGCCGCTCCACCCTCGCCGTCATGGCGTTTGGTCTGCTCGCCGCCTGCGGAAGCGCCAACGGGGATAGCACGCCCGCCACGGCTGGGCCGGCACTGAATGACATGGTGCTCGGCGATCCGGATGCTCCGGTCACCCTGATTGAGTACGCTTCCGTCACATGTGGCGCATGCTATCAATTTCACCGAGACGTCGTTCCCAACATCGTTGAGCGCTTCATCGAGCCGGGCGATGTCAAATTCATTTTCCGAGAGTTTCCAACGCCGCCAGCCAACGTTGCGGTTGCCGGATTTGCAATCGCCCGATGCGCGGGGCCTGACAAGTATTTCGACGTCATCGATGATCTGTTCGATTCCCAGCAAGGAATTATCGAAGCCGCTCGTATTGGCGCTGTCCGGCCCGCCCTCGAGGCCGTCGCTGCACGCCATGGGATTGAGGGTGCGGAAGCCTTTGATGCATGCCTTGCCGACCGGGACATTCGCCAGGCCATTGCCGACACTGTGCTCGGCGGCGAAGAATTTGGCGTCTCGTCCACGCCTACGCTCATACTCCAGGGGGAAGTCCTGCCGAGCACCATGCAATCACGAACCCCCGAGGGACTTTCCAGTCTTATCGAAGCAGAGCTTGCGGCCCTCGGCCGGACGGTGACATCGGCCGAATCCGATAACACTTCCACAGATAGCGAGGACGCGGTCTCATCCGAGAATGCCGACGCCGCTGCGGACGCCGATAACTGAACCCTGGAGCCGGTATGCACATCACCCAACTGCGCATCGCCGGATTCAAATCCTTTGTGGATCCACAGGACCTGCTCATCGAGCCAGGTCTTACTGGGATTGTAGGGCCAAATGGGTGCGGAAAGTCCAATCTGTTGGAAGCCTTGCGCTGGGCCATGGGCGCGTCCTCTGCGCGAGCCATGCGCGGCGGCGAGATGGACGATCTCATCTTCTCAGGCGCAGAAGGTCGCCCTGCCCGCGAAAGCGCTGAGGTCACCCTCGTCATCGACAACACCAAGCGCCAAGCGCCTGCAGAGTTCAATGCGTCCGATACGTTGGAAGTACTGCGGAAACTTAAACGCGGCTCGGGCTCTACGTACAAGCTCAATGGACGCACCGTCCGAGGCAAGGACATCCAACTCCTGTTTGCCGACGCGTCGACCGGGGCCAACTCGCCTGCCCTCGTACGCCAAGGTCAGATATCGGAGTTGATTGGCTCCAAACCCCAGAACCGTCGCCGTATCCTTGAGGAAGCGGCCGGTATTTCGGGGCTCAACACGCGCCGCCACGAGGCCGAGTTGAAGCTCCGCGGAGCAGAGACCAATCTGGAGCGCCTGAGCGAAGTTTCGGCCGAGGTGGAGCGCCAGCTTGAAAGCCTCAAGCGCCAAGCCCGGAAAGCGCGCAAATACAGGGCTTTAAGCGATGAAATCGCAGCGCTTGAAGCATATGTCGCCCATATGAAATGGGAACATGCGGAAGCGCAGGTCCGAGCCGCCAGAGACACGCTCGACGCGACCAAGGCAGACGTCGAACGGACAACACGCGACGCCGCTATCGCCGAAACCGAGCGCCTTAAGGCCAGCGAGGGGATTGAGCCCCTACGGCAGACGCTCGGCATAGCGGGCGCTAAACTTGGACAGAGCCGGATCGAACTCGCAAAGCTCGAAACTGAGCGCGACACCGCCCAGGATGCCTTTCTCCGCCTCGAAAAGGAGCTTGGTCGGCTCAGCGAAGATCTGGAGCGTGAAACAGCGACCCGGGCGGAGGCTGAAGCAGCAGCCGCGCAATCCAGGGATGCTCTTGCTGCCCTTCCAACCGAAGACGCCAGCCAAGCAGAAGCACAAGAAGCGCTCGCCCGAGAGGCGCTGTCGGCCGCACAAGAGAAGCTTGCAGCGGCGCAGACGAAAGCAGATCTGGCTCAATCCCAATTGGCAGAAGCCAAAGCCCGGCAGGAAGCAGCACGTGCAAACGTCGAGGCCGCCGAAAAGCGCCGGGATCAACTCGACCGGCAACTACACCAGTACGAGAACGAGCTAAACGCCCTGCCCGCCCCCGCGGTATTGGCGGAAACCCTCTCGGTTGCCCAATTGCGTGAGGCAGAAGCAAAGGCCGCTCTAGACGCCGCCGACGATGATGTAGACGCAGCAGAGGCAACGCTCGCAGGCGCTCGAACAGCCGAACAGGACAGCGAACCTGCTCGAGCAGACGCAGAGCAGACCCTGCGCACCCTAGAGGCTGAGATCAACGGCCTGAAACGGTTGCTTCGAAAAGCGGAAGGGCCAAAGGCGCCGCCCGTTGTAGAGCGTATGCGCACCGAACCTGGCTATGAGAAAGCCGTCGCCGCCGCGCTTGGTGACGATTTGCAAGCGCCCACCGATACCGCAGCGGCGCTGTATTGGGCGGGTGCCAAGGCCGTATCCCAGTCGCTGCCAGGCGGAGTGCAACCGCTGACCGCGTACGTTGATGCGCCCGGCGAGCTTGCGGCGCGACTGTCCCAGTGCGGACTGGCGTCGCCCGAAGACGGCCCTCGACTCGTGTCGGAATTGGCCCCTGGACAGCGCCTTGTATCGACTGAGGGCCATCTTTGGCGATGGGATGGATTTACCCGTACGCCCGACGCCCCGGTCAGCGCTGCGGAAAGGCTGGAACAGCAAGCGCGGCTGGAGGCGGCCGAAGCGGAGCACCCGGCGATGAGGGCTGCAGCCGAAAAGACCCGGGCGGCCCATACCGACGCCCGCGAAAACTGCGCCGTCGCAGAAGCTGCGCTGAAAACCGCTCGCTCCAATCTCGCGCCGCTTGCCCAAAGCCTCAGTGATACACGACGCGCCCTCGCTGCTGCCGAACAGGCCATGGAACGTGCAAGCCTCAAGCGCGAGACTGCCACCGCGAACCTCGCACGCGCCCAAGCCGAGCGGCAAACCGCCGACCAAGCTGTCCGTGATGCAACGCCCACAGGCGGCTCGATAACAGATTTGTCCGGCCTGCAGGACGCCCTCGAATTGGCGCGCTCGGAACTGTCTTCGGCACGCGAAGCCGAGACCGAAGCCCGGGGCCGGTTGACAGATCTCACCCGCAACCGGGACGAAGCGCGCAAGCGTCGCGCGGGTTTCGAACGTGACGTTGCGACCTGGCTCGAACGGATCAACGCCGCTGACGCCCGCCTTGCCAGGCTTGCGGAACGCCGGCGCACCGCGCTCCAGGAAGCACAATCAGCCCGCCAACGCCCCGAAGCACTCGCCGTCGACATCCACGGTCTGCAAGCCCGCGTCGACCAACTGGAGGAACAACGCAAAACTGCCGCCGACGCCCTCGCGGAGAAAGAACGCGCTCAGCGCGACGCCGACAGCCATGCACGGGAAACGGCAAACGCCGCAGCCAAGACCCGTGAAAACCTGGCAACCACGAAGGTCCGGCTTGAAACAGCTGAAGGTAAGCTCGACGAGCTTGTGGTTCTCGCTCGGGAAGCGTTTGAACGGACACCCCAGGGTCTTCTCACTCTGGCCAAGCCCGGACTGGACGATGAGGTGCTTGATGCCCTGGACCAAAGAGAAGCCGAACAACGCGCCATGCTCCTGCGCCGCGACCGGGATGCACTCGGCGGCGTGAACCAGAACGCGGAAACCGAAGCTGAAGAACTCGCAGAACGGCTCGGTGGTCAGGCTATCGAAAAGGAAGATCTCACGGGCGCGATCGCGAAGCTTAGGGAAGGGGTCGATAAACTGAATGCCGAAGGACGCGAGCGTCTCATTCGCGCCTTCGATGCGGTCAACGAGCACTTCAAGGCCCTGTTTACGGCCCTCTTCCAGGGTGGCCAGGCGGAACTCCGTCTGGTCGACGCCGACGACCCCCTGAATGCGGGGCTGGAAATCATGGCTCAGCCGCCGGGCAAGAAACTCGGCACACTCGCCCTCATGTCTGGAGGCGAGCAAGCGCTTACCGCCGCGGCGTTGATTTTCGCCGTGTTCCTCTCCCGCCCAGCACCCATCTGCGTGCTCGACGAGGTGGACGCTCCCCTCGACGACGCCAATGTTGACCGCTTCTGCCGTATGCTAGACGAGATGCGCTCGCGCACCGATACGCGCTTCGTCGTGATCACACACAATCCGGTCACCATGAGCCGGATGGATCGCCTCTTCGGGGTAACGATGCGGGAGAAAGGCGTTTCCAAGCTCGTCTCGGTTGACCTTGGCGCCGCTGAGGAATTGGTTGCGGCAGAATAGCACGCCATGGCCGATCCAGACGACCTGAAACGACGGATTGAAGCGGCCCACGACGCACAGAAGCCCAAACAGCTAGCGGATACCACAACTGAAACCGCGTCCAGCGCCGCTGCAGCGCTTGGGCACAGTGTAGGGCTTGTCGTTGCTCTGGTCCTCGGCGCAGGGATTGGTCACTTCATTGACACAGCCCTCGGAACTGCGCCATTGGCCCTCTTGATTTTCCTCGTATTCGGCGCGATTGCCGGGTTCTTGAACATTATCCGGGCTGGACAGCAAATGGCCGCCAAAGCGGCCGCCAAGCAGGGTTCCGACCAGGCAGACACTTAGAGCGAGCGGGCGAGCACATGGCGTTACTCGGGATGGCAGAAGGCGGTGGGATCGATCCGATCTCGCAGTTCAACATCTACCGGCGTACTGAAAACTGGGCCATCGGTGGATGGAACGTGGACATCACCAACGCCACGCTCTTCATGTTTCTGGCTGCGGCCATCATCATCGGCTTCTTCTGGATGGCTTCAAACCGTGGCGCCCTGGTGCCTGACCGGCTCCAGTCTGCTGGGGAAATAAGTTACGAATTCGTTGCGAACATGATCCGGTCAACGGCGGGCGAGGACGGGCTCAAGTACTTCCCATTCGTCTTTACGCTCTTCTTCTTCATCCTGGCAGCCAACTACATCGGCATGTTTCCATACGCCCACACGACGACCAGCCACATCGTCGTGACGGGCGTTCTCGGTATGGCCGTCTTCCTCCTCGTGACGATCATCGGATTTGCAAAGAATGGGGCCGGCTTCCTCAAGCTCTTTGCGCCATCGGGCGTGCCGGTTTTCGTTCTACCCTTGCTGATCCCGATTGAAATCATCTCGTACTTTGCGCGGCCGCTCACGCTCGCCTTCCGGCTCTTTGCGAACATGCTGGCGGGCCATATCATGCTGAAACTGCTGGTCAGCTTCGCCGCGATGATGGCCGGCGCAGGACTCGTGGGGCTTGTTGGCACGGCCTTCACCATGGTGATTGCGGTAGCCATTACGGCGTTGGAAATGCTGGTGGCGTTCCTTCAGGCCTACGTTTTTGCCATTCTCACCTGCGTCTATCTTTCGGACGCCCTTCACCCCCATCACTAGTCTAGTCTTCGTCCATCACCGCCTGCGGCGATAAAGGTTGCAGCCGGTGCTTGACCCAGCCCACCGAACAGGCTTCGAGAACCCCATCTGAATTCTTGGAAAGCTTCCGAAACAGGAGAACATCCCATGGAAGGCGATATCGCACTCGGCATGAAATACATCGGCGCCGGCCTCGCAACGATTGGGGCCATCGGTGCCGCCATCGGTGTTGGCAACATCTTCGGTAGCTTCCTCGACGGCGCGCTCCGCAATCCATCCGCCGCAGCCGCACAGACGGGCAACCTCTTCGTGGGTGCCGCCCTTGCTGAAGCCCTGGGCCTGTTCTCCATCGTGTTGGGCTTCCTCATTCTCTTCGCTGCGTAGCGCGATAAGGGACCGGGCAGCGCTCAAACGAGACAACCGGTCCTGCAAACAGATACCGGCGGCTGGCATCGCCGGTATTAAACATAAACGCGACACCAACGACCTGGAGACCGGGTATGATCCTGGCACTGCTCGCAGAGACCTCAGCCTCAGGTGACAAATCAGAGGCTGCTTTTCCGCCCTTCGACCCTTGGCATTGGCCATCCCAGGCGTTCTGGCTCATCGTGACGTTTGGCCTGCTGTACCTCGTCCTCTCTCGTGCGATACTGCCTAAGTTTGCGACCACCATTGAGCGGCGTGGCAATCAGATTGCGAACGACTTGGACGAGGCGGCCAATCTGAACGAACAGGCGGCAGAAGCCAATCAAGCCCTGGAACTGGAACTCGCGAATGCCCGCGTAAAGGCCCGCGCGACGGCAGTGGATGCGCAATCTGAGATGGAGGCGGAAATTGCCTCTGAGTCGGCGAAAGTCGAGGCCGCACTCGAGCGGCAAATGGCTGAGGCGGCCGAGAAAATCGATGCGCTTCGCACAGAAGCCATGTCGAATGTCGAAACCATAGCCGCCGAAACCGCCCAAGCCATGGCCGCGCGTCTCGGCTTGAAGGCTACGGCGAAGGCTGCGAAGTCCGCGGTCAAATCCGCGCTCAGCCAATCCTAGGAGCGCACGATGCGCACTGCTCTCACCGCAACGATCTTTCTCACCTTCACAGCTGCGCCAGCCGTCGCAGCAACCGGATTGGAAACCTTTTCCGATCCTGTGAAGGGACTCGCGCTACTGGCCCTGATCATCTTCTTTGCGATTTGTTGGCGGGCGGGTGCGTTCCGTTTGATCGGGAATGCACTCGATGAGCGCGGCAAGACCATTGAAGCGCAGATCGAGGAAGCACGCTCACTCCGCGAAGAAGCCGCCAAGATGTTGGCTGACGCGGAGCGGAAACAAAAAGCTGCGGAAGACGACGCCAAAGCGATCTTGGAACAAGCGCGAACCGACGCGAAAACGATGATGGAAACAGCGCGTGGAGATCTTAAGCAACGCCTTGTTCGGCGAGAAGCGCTAGCGGAAGCGCGCATAGCACGTGCCGAGGCAGAGGCCGCTGCTGACGTTCGCAAGGCTGCAGCCGACGCAGCCACACAGGCCGCTAGGACGCTTTTGTCCGGCGATGCGGCAACAGATCAATTCGATGCCGCTGCCGACACAATCGAGAAGGCGCTGAACTAGCATTGACGATCTCAGTGTCAGGCAAACAACCCGTGAGAGCGCCTGATCCAGCAAGCCCGAGCATTTCAATCGTCGTGTAAATGCGCCTTATCACGTCCAAATACGAGCTTCATCAGCCAGTCAGGCGCAAATCGCTCAACGGTTGGATGGCGCTCCAGCACCCGTTCCATCCACTGCCTGCCCCAAACAGAATTCCGGCCGAGCAACACGACCCCGAAAATCACGACCGGTAAGCCAATCGGCACGAATGGGAACGGCGTGATAATCGCCAGCGGCACACCAATAATGATGAAAACCAATCCCAGGATCGCCAAGATCTGACGCACCAGTGTCCGTAAACCGGTGTTCACCAATTGCAGGGGCGCTGCCGTAGCAGCGGGGCTGGATTGGCCTTGGGTCTCATCCATATCTGTCATACGTTTCATATGGCCTCGAAAGGCAAGCCTGCCAGTGGTTTTCCAAACCATCACGTGAAGATCAGGCGAGAAAGTTGTCCTGCCCCGCCTGTGCTCAAGCGATTGTGAAAGCCATCTTGCGACCATAGGGTAGGATACAATCCGCTGCAGTAATTTTGGACAAGGATTGACGCAAGGGTCGGGTCCGGGAGTCGCGTATTGAGGCTTGAATCCATTCAAAGTCTTCGAGCCCTAGCGGTCCTCGTCGTGTTTTTCTTCCATCTGCAATTCATCGAGAGCGAGATGATCGCTGCCCTTGGCAGCCAGGAATCGACCCTCATCGGAGGCCTGTTCCAAAATGGCTATGCCGGGGTCGATCTCTTCTTTGTGATCTCAGGCTTCATCATCGTCTACGTCACGGGCAGGGCAGACGCTGGCCGATATCCCCTTGGCAGCTTCCTGTTCGCCCGCGCCGCTCGGATTTACCTGCCCTGGTGGTTCTTTGCATCACTACTGGGGGTGTACTTCTGGATAACCTATGGAGCGCCATGGGACGTGGAAGAGCTCTCCCGGGATGGCCGTTCACCGGCCTGGCACCTTATCGCATCCTTCCTGCTCCTGCCCCAGGATGATTTTCCGCTTCTCGGCGTCGGTTGGACCCTTGTCCACGAGATGCACTTCTATTTCATCTTCGCCCTGCTGCTCCTCCTGCCATACAGGTTGAGGGTTGCAGGGCTCATCGCTTGGGCGGGTATCGTCATTTTGGGTGGCCTTGCTGGCCTTGCGCAGCCTTTTGCGAAGGACCTGATCGCACTCTTCTTCTCGCCGCTGACGCTTGAATTCCTGATGGGCGGCATGGCGGCTTTGTTGGTCGTCAACGGTTTCCGGTGGCGACCGGGTCTCCTTGCCATTGGCGGGCTTCTCGGCTTCGGCCTCGCCATGGTCTTCCACGAGCTTCAAGCAGAATGGACACTGGTCTGGGGCCGGGTGCTCTGGTTCGGCGTTCCTGGCGCCGTTCTGACCTATGGTCTCGTCAGCCTCGATCTGGAGGGCCGCTACAGGGCGCCCCCGGGTGCCACGGCCTTGGGGGATTGGTCCTATGGGCTATACCTCTGCCACATGTTGGTCCTCAGTGCGGTGCATAGGCTGCACTTCATCGCGGCAGACATGGGTGAGGCGCATCTGGGCGTGCCCTCATGGGCGGCAAACCTCCTTCGGGTCGGAAGCCCCGGGTGGGCCGATAACCTGACCCTCCTGATCACCGGCAGCGTGGCAACGCTCATAACGGCTTGGCTGACCTACCGCTTCTTTGAACAGCCCATGTTGCACCATGCGAGCCGTCTGAGACGCCACCTGTTCGAGGGCCGAGACGGCTCTCTTGAGCCCCAGCCCATCCGCGCCATGGTCTGGTAACACCAAAGAGACGGTCGCTACTCCGCGGCCGCCAATTGCTCGCTCTCGGGCTCCGGACGCTCCCATTTGAGGATGGGCTTCCGCGCAGCCCGCGTTTCGTCGAGCCGCCTTAGCGGAGCATGCACCGGTGCTGTCTTGAGGCTCATATCGCCCTCAGCCGCACGCCGGGCGATACCCGCCATGGCTTCGCAGAACCGGTCCAGTTCAGCCTTGCTCTCGGTTTCGGTGGGTTCGACCAGCATTGCGCCATGCACCACCAGTGGGAAATACATGGTCATTGGGTGATAGCCCTCATCGATCAGCGCCTTGGCGATATCGATCGTCTCGATACCGTCGGCCACAAATGCGTCGGAGAACAGGGCCTCGTGCATGCAGTATCCATCGAACGCGGGGGTCATCACCGCCTTCAACCGCGCCTGGACATAGTTCGCATTCAGAACTGAATCCTCGGCGACCCGCTTCAGGCCATCGGCGCCGTGGCTGAGCATATAGGTCAATGCCCGTACGAACATGCCCATCTGCCCATGGAAGGCGACCATCCGGCCGAAGCTATCGCGCGACTCCCGCCGATCATCCTCAATGAGCTGATACTGGCCGTCCTCATCCCGCTCGACAAACGGCACCGGCGCATAGGGCGCGAGCGCGTCGGACAGAACGGTCGGCCCAGAGCCTGGCCCACCCCCGCCATGGGGCGTGGAGAACGTCTTGTGGAGGTTAATGTGCATGGCATCGACGCCAAGGTCGCCAGGCCGAACCCGCCCGACAATCGCGTTGAAGTTCGCCCCGTCGCAGTAGAAATACCCACCCGCAGCATGGATCAGGTCTGCGATTTCTCGGATGTCCCGCTCGAACAGGCCGCACGTGTTTGGATTGGTCAGCATGATCCCGGCGATATCATCGGTGACCGCCAATTTTTGCCTGAGGTCATCCATATCGACACGGCCATCTGGCGCCGCCTCGATTTCATCGACGGTAAATCCGCATTGGATGGCCGTTGCGGGGTTGGTGCCATGGGCCGACGCGGGCACCAGGACCCGTTTCCGCGTGGCGAGTTCACCACGAACCTCTAGGGCTCTACGGATAGCCAACATCCCACAAAGCTCACCATGGGCTCCAGCTTTCGGGCTCATCGCAACCGCGGGCATACCCGTGAGCGTCTTGAGCCATCCTGCCAGCTCGTCGATCAATTGCAGGGCGCCCTGCACGGTCGACTGCGGCTGAAGCGGATGGATATCAGCGAAACCCGGCAAGCGCGCCATCCGCTCGTTCAGCCGGGGATTATGCTTCATCGTGCACGATCCGAGGGGGAAAAAGCCCAGGTCGATCGCGTAGTTGCGCTGGCTCAGCCGCACATAATGGCGCACGGTCTCCGGCTCCGAGAGCCCTGGCAGCGAAACCTCCGCTTTACGCCGAAGGTCACCCAGTCGCGACCGGGTTCGCTTGGGTTCAGGCAGGTCGACACCGGTCTGGTTCCAGCGGTCGGTCTCGAAGATCAAGGGCTCGGCCTGCAAGAGGCCCCGCGACCCTGAGATTGTCTCGCCCTCTGGACGATTATCGACAAGCGTCGGTGAGGTGGGACGTCCCTGGTTATTCATGGTCATCACACAATCTCCTTCAGGGCGTCGGCATAGGCGGAAATGTCGTCCGGGGTGGTGCACTCGGTGGCCGCGGCGATGATGACATCATCCATGGTCCCAGCTGGCAGGAGGCGCGAGGCACGCACACCGCCCAAAACGCCGCGCTCTTCCAGCATGGCGAGGACCGCTTCAGCGTTCACCGGCGTCTTGAATGCAAACTCGTTGAAAAAACGCGGCGTCAGAATTTCGACGCCGGGAACGGTTTCGAGGGCATCTGCAAGCGCGCAGGCAGCATCGTGGTTCAGCTCGGCAAGACGCTTGAGCCCGACACCGCCAAGCAAGGTCATATGGGCCGTAAATGCCAGCGCACACAGCCCGGAATTGGTACAGATGTTGGACGTCGCCTTATCCCGCCGAATGTGTTGCTCGCGGGTGGAAAGCGTCAGCACGAAGCCGCGCTTGCCATCGGCATCGACCGTCTCCCCGCAGAGCCGACCAGGCATCTGCCGCATCAGTTTCTGGGACGCGGCGAACAGACCGACATAGGGACCGCCGAAGTTCAGCGAATTCCCGATCGACTGGCCCTCACCTGCCGCAATGTCCGCGCCCATTTCGCCGGGCGGGGGCACCATTGCAAGGCTCACTGCTTCGGTGAAAACCGACACCAACAGCGCCTTTTGGGCATGGGCCGCATCGGCGACTGGCGACAAGTCGGTGACCGTGCCGAACACATTCGGGCTCTGACCAATCACGCACGCTGTGTCGCCATCCACGGCTGCAGCGAGATCAAGTTCGCCGTCAATGGCTGGCGGCAAGCTGACGACCTCGATCCCTTGCGCTTCGCAGAGGAGCCGGGTGGCCGCGGCATAATGTGGATGCAAACCGCCTGAGAGCACCACCTTGCGCCGCCGGGTCACGCGGCATGCCATCAGAGCCGCCTCGGCGCAGGAGGTGGATCCATCATACATGGAGGCATTGGCCACATCCATTGCCGTCAGTTCTGCGACTTGGGTCTGGAATTCGAACAGGCTGTGGAGCGTGCCCTGGGCGATCTCGGGTTGGTATGGCGTGTAGGTGGTGAGAAACTCCGACCTCTGGATGATATGATCCACGGTGGCGGGAACGTGGTGTTTATAAGCGCCGCAGCCCACGAAGAATCGGCCCTCATTGGCCGTCCGGTTCCGCACACCAAGGTTTGAAAGGTGCCGCTCGACGGCCAGCTCACCTTGGTGGTTCGGCAGGCCGTCGATCGGTCCCGGCAGGCGCGCCGCTTCTGGGACATCGCCGAAGAAGTCGTCCACGCGCTCGGCGCCAATTGTTGCGAGCATTTCTGCGCGATCGGCTTCGGTCAGGGGCAAGTATCGCATTCAGGCTTCTCCCGCACAGTGTTTTGCGTAGGCATCCGCATCCATCAGATCATCGAGTTCGGAGACGTCGCTCAGCTTGATCTGGCAAAACCAGCCCGCGCCCTCAGGGTCGGCATTGACCGTCTCAGGCGCCTCGGTCAGCGCGCCATTGGCTTCGACAATCTCGCCGGAAACCGGCGCATAAACATCCGACGCGGCCTTCACGCTTTCAACGACGGCCATATCGTCGCCCAGGCTGAAGGTTGCGCCGGGTTCGGGCGTTTCGACGAACACGACATCGCCCAGTTGCTCTGCGGCATAGGCCGTGATGCCAACTGTACCGACTTCGCCTTCAACGGTGATCCACTCATGATCCTTCGTATATTTCGTGGTCATCCTAGCCTCACTCAGCGCTTATATCTGTGGGGGACAAAAGGCAGCGCGGCGATTTCCGCCGCGCGATGCTTGCCGCGAATATTCAACGTCACAGGGGTACCGGGAGTCGCGAGGTCTGCACGCACATACCCCATCGCGATGGGTCCTTCGACGGTCGGTCCGAAGCCGCCGGACGTGACATGACCGATCAAATCGTCCCCGGAAAAGACCTCAGTCCCTTCCCGCGCGGGCGCTCGCTCGAGCGGATTGATGCCCACCCTCTTGAGCGCCGGGCCGTTCTCGAAGGACGCGAGAATCCGCGCTGCGCCCGGAAAATCGGCCCTGGCCCGCCGGCTCTTCTGGATGACCCAGGACAGTCCCGCCTCGACCGGCTCGCGGGACCTGTCGAGATCATGGCCGTAGAGGCAAAGCCCTGCTTCGAGCCGCAGGGAATCCCGCGCGCCGAGACCGGCTGGCTTAACCGCTTCGTCAGCGAGCAGACCCCGAACAATGCCGATCCCTGTGTCATTGTTCGGCAGAAGGAGCTCGAAACCGTCCTCGCCCGTATAACCGGACCGCGACACCATGAACCGCTCACCGTCTTTCTGGACATAGGCGCTGCGCATGAAGCGAAGCGAGGCGGCTTCGGGGAAATGGCGGGAGACAGCATCTTCGGCGCCAGGCCCCTGAACGGCGATCAGGATCCGGTTATCGGCTCGCTCGATCATCACGCGGTCACCAATCTGTGCTTCGATATGCGCCCAGTCCTGGTGTTTTACTGCGCCGTTCACAACGACATAGAGCATACCCTCCAGCCCTTCACCGGGCATGCGCGTGATGATCAGATCATCGAGAATGCCGCCCTCTCCATTAAGCAGGACGGACAATCTCCCCTGGCCAGGCTCAAGCGCCGCAATGTCGCTTGGAACCAAGCGCTCGAGTTCGGCGGCGATTTCGGCATGGGCACCGGGTTTGCCCAGCCCGTCTTTCAAGAACAGGAAGCACGGCCCCATATGGGAGACATCGAAGAGACTCGCGTGGGCACGCGTCCAAAGGTGCTCCGCCTTCACCCCTTCGCTATACTGGACGGGCATTTCGTAACCAGCGAAGGGCACCATCTTGCCGCCAGCCTCCACATGGAGGTCGTGGAGCGGTGTGCGTTTCAAGCCCGTCGCCGGATCGGTCATGGCACCAAGTATCCAAACAGTTCAACAAGCTATCCGGCAAGTGAACCGGCAGCGCGCCAAACCGCCCCCGCTGTCTCGGTGCCTGAGAGTTTCCGCTGCGGACAATGATCTGCCCTTTAGCTTGCTCCTTCGGCGCGGCTACCGGGAGACTTCCCGTGCCACTTTCCAGCGTGTTGACCCAATCCCCGGTCCTTCTGCCTGAGCGTTTCCGGGGCGGTTGCGCCTTCGGCGGCAGGCAAGCCTGCTCTCTCCCGGGGGTGGGCTTAAGAACAAACTAGGGTCGATTCCCTACCCCGGCAAGCGTCAAGATGGGCGCGGCTCGAGAGGTCGCGTATACTTAGCGCCAATGCCTGATTCTCAAGCGCCTTCCTTGTCCCAACGCCCTGTTATCAGGCGACTTCCGGCCAATGCGATCAATCGGATTGCTGCCGGCGAAGTGGTCGAGCGTCCAGCGGCTGCCATGAAAGAGCTTGTCGAGAACGCGCTCGATGCCGGCGCGACCGTGATCACTGTTACCCTTGAGGCGGGCGGCCTCGGCCGGATGCTGGTCGAGGATGATGGCTGCGGCATGGATGGCGCTGACCTTGTCATCGCCCTCGAACGGCACGCGACGTCGAAACTGACCGCCGATACCGATAGCGGGGCCGTCGATCTCCTGAACATCCATACCATGGGCTTCAGGGGCGAAGCCTTGCCGTCCATCGCGTCTGTCTCCCGCCTTACGATCCTTTCCAAGGCCGATGGATGCGAGGCCGCTGGCGTAACTGTCGACGCGGGCGCGATCGATGGACCAAAGCCTGCCGCCTGGACCGGTAGGAGCGAAACCGGCACGCGGATCGATGTTCGCGACCTCTTCCATGCGACCCCGGCACGGCTGAAGTTCATGAAGTCCGAGCGGGCCGAAACCATGGCCGTGACCGACACGCTGAAACGGCTCGCCATGGCCCGGGCGGATGTGTCTTTCAGCCTGGAAAGCAATGGCCGGAATGTCTTTCGCTTCGGGGCCGAAACGGGGCTGCTGGATGACCAGCGGCTCGCCAGGCTCGGCGCGATCATGGGCCGGGACTTTCAGAGCAATGCAATTGCCATTGACGCTGAACGGGACGGTGTGACCGTCACGGGCTTTGCCGGATTGCCGACCCTCAACCGGGGGAATGCCCAACACCAATACCTCTTCGTCAACGGCCGGCCGGTGAAAGACCGGATGCTCAACGGCATTGTCCGCGCCGCATACCAGGATTTCCTGGCCCGGGACCGCCATCCCATGGTGGCCCTTTTTGTTGACCTTCCGCCCACTGGGGTCGACGTGAATGTGCATCCGGCGAAGACCGAGGTCCGCTTCCGGGATGCGGGAAACATCCGCGGATTGATGCTTGGCGCCCTTCGCCATGGCCTTGCCGCCGCTGGACACAGGGCGAGCACAACCGTGTCGGGCGAAGCGCTCGGCCGGTTAAAGACTGAAGCGCCGCCGCAACCGGACATCTGGGCCCGTTCCAGCCTCCACGCTGAGCCGAAATCGGGCTTCGGCCCGACCATCCCATCCCCGATTGGCCCGGGGCCAACAGCCGAGGCGTATGGTTTCGAGGCGCCGGCGCAACCCGCGCTCCACCCCTCTGCCCGGATCGAGGACCAGGACGCCCCTGCTCCCCCTTCAGCAGACTTTCCCCTCGGCGTCGCGCGGGCGCAACTCCATGAGAATTACATCGTCGCCCAGACCCCGGACGGCATTGTGATTGTCGACCAGCATGCCGCCCACGAACGGCTGGTCTATGAAGACATGAAACGCCAGATGGCCGCCGGTGGCGTTCGGCGGCAGGCCTTGCTGATCCCCGATGTGGTGGAGCTCACCGAGGATGAAGCGACCCGTGTCCTCGCCCGGGCCGATGAGTTGGCCGTACTTGGCCTGGAGGTTGAACCCTTTGGCCCCGGCGCTGTTTGCGTTCGCGCCACGCCGGCCCTTTTCGGGGAAATGGATACCGCCCGGTTGATCAAGGACCTGGCCGACGATTTCGCCGAATATGATGCCGGGCTCGCCCTCAAGGAAAAGTTCGAACACGTTATGGGGAATATGGCGTGCCGGGGCTCTGTCCGGGCCGGTCGGCGGCTCAATGGTGAGGAGATGAATGCCCTCCTCCGCCAGATGGAAGCCACCCCCCATTCGGGCCAATGCAACCACGGCCGCCCGACCTATGTGGAACTCAAGCTACACGACATCGAGAAACTCTTCGGACGGCGATAAGCGTGGGTCTCTTCACCCGAGCCCGAGCCCCAGGGTGCGACGGCAGGGCTTTCATGGCGTTGGCATTTGTCTTTATCGGCCGTGATGAGCCGTGAATGGTCGTGATTGGATTGGGAGCGGGCCGGTCACCAGCTTGGAAGCATCCAGATTGAAGGAGCTTCCCATGTCACGATCCCTCTCCCGCGGTGCCGACCGCGCCGTTGCCCAGTTCCGCATCACACGCCACCCCCTGCGATGCCTGTCTGCAAACGATCCTTGCGGCCTGCGCGGCGGCCCCTTCCCTAAGGACACACCGGCAGGCGAGACCCGCGCACAGCCCGTCGATGCCGCGCCAATCACGGGCACGGAGAAAAGTACCGGCGGTCTGTAGGCTGCAACCCGGTCTCTCGCACCGCTCTTCAGGCGTTTCTCGCAGTATCTTCTGTTTGTGCCAGCGGGTTTAGCCGCCGGGGCGGGTGCCGCGTCGGTTATTGGCTTGGGTTTTTAGGTCTTTGAGATGGGGCTGGTCAGGTGTGGGGGAGAGGGAGACCCGCGCTGAGGTAGGTGGACAGGCGCTGTGGTGCGGACCTGTAGGTTTGGGTCCAGGCCTTGAGGGCCGTGCGCAGGAGGTTTACGTGCACGAAGACGACGTTGAGCGACGCGATGTCGGGGTCGGGTTTCCGGTAGTGTTCTAGCGGGGGCGTGAGGGGCGCGAGTTCTTCGAAGGCGCCGGCGCATGTGTAGAGACCGTAGCGCCAACCGGGGCCGAACGTCGTCCGCGTGATCTTGATGCCGCCCCAGGGCGTGATCCTGTAGTCGATGAAAGTCATGCCGCGCGCGTTCAGCGCTGCAACGACGCGGTTGAAGCGCGCAATCGCCCACAGGAAGTACGGCCAGAAAATTGGCCATACGGCATCCTTGTGCCGGAGGAACATCGGTTCAGTGATCATTTGACCCGGAGTATACCACTGCCGCGGAGGGGGAGGATAAGTTTTCCGGGTGTTCAATGATTACAACGGGTTGGGCGGAATTTTTGGGGGATAAGTTTTGATCGGGGTGATTTTGCGTTTTGCGGGGGGCGGGTTAACGCTTTTCCATGTGATGGGAGGTGGTTTTGAGGCTTGGACCGGGCGTGATCGTTGCGGCGGCGTTTATCGGGCCGGGGACGGTGACGGCGTGCACGGTGGCGGGCGCGAATTTCGGGTTTGCGTTGGTCTGGGCGCTTGTCTTTGCAACCGTCTCGACGATCATTCTGCAGGACATGGCCGCACGGCTTGGCGCGGGGGCCCGGCGCGGGCTTGGCGAAGCGCTGATGCTGGCGATCCCGTTCCGGCCTGGGAAGTGGGCCGTTGCTGGACTGGTTTTGGTCGCCCTGGCGCTTGGCAATAGCGCCTACCAGGCCGGCAACCTCTCGGGCGGGGCGCTGGGCCTCTCGGCCCTGCTCGGGGAGGACAGCCCGAGGCAATGGATCATCGCTATTCTGGCTTGGCTTTCGGGGCTGGTGATCCTTTCGGGGCGATACAAGCTGATCGAGCGCGTGCTCATGGGGCTGGTTGCGATCATGGCGGCAGCCTTCGTGGTGAGTGCGATGCTCACCCGGCCGGACCTTGGCGCCATGGCCTCTGGGCTGGTGCCTTCGGTGCCGGATGGCGGCCTGCTGACGGCCGTGGCGCTGATCGGGACGACGATTGTGCCGTACAACCTGTTCCTGCATGCGGCCGCCGCGCGGGAACGGTGGCCCACCGAAGCGGGCGTGGGAGCGGCCCGGCTGGATACGGGGCTGTCGATCGGGCTGGGCGGGATTGTTTCGATCATGATCCTTGCGACCGCGGCGAGTGCCCTGTTCGGTCTCGGCGTCCCCATCGAAAGCGCCGCTGACATGGCCGGCGCCCTGGAGCCGACACTCGGGTCTTCGGCGCAGGTTGTGGTGGGCATCGGACTGTTCGCGGCGGGGCTGACCTCGGCGATCACGGCGCCTGTGGCGACGGCCTATGCGCTGACCGAGCTGTCGCCGGTTGAGGATGCGGGACGCCGGATGCTGGTGTTCCGGGTGGTGGGGCTTTCGGTGCTCGCCATCGGGACGGCCATTGCCCTCTTGGGATTTCGGCCGGTGGACGTGATTGTGGTGGCGCAGGTGGCCAACGGGATCCTGCTGCCGGTGATCGCGGGGTTTCTGCTGGTGGTGATGAATACGCCGAAGATCATGGGCGCGCATGTGAACGGGCTGGGCTCGAACCTCGCGGGCGCAGCGGTTGTACTTGTGACGTTGGGACTGGGGGGACGTCTGGTTCTGCGGGCGCTTGGGGTGATGGCGTAATGGGGGGTGCTGGCGTGATCGGCGGGGCGGGAGCGGAGACGCGGTGGCGGTTCTGGATCGACCGGGGCGGCACGTTTACCGACATCGTGGCCCAGCACGGGGACGCGCCGCCGCAGCTCATGAAACTCCTGAGTGAGAGCCCGGGACAGTATGCCGATGCGGCGGTGGAGGGCATTCGCCGCGTGCTGGGGCTCGAGGCTGGTGAGGCGGTGCCGGCGGGCCAGATCGAGCATGTGCGCATGGGCACGACGGTGGCGACCAATGCCCTGCTGGAGCGGGCTGGGGCGCCGGTGGCGCTGGTCGTGTCGGACGGGTTTGCTGACCTCTTGTCGATCGGGCGCCAGGCCCGGCCGCGCCTGTTCGACCTTGAGATCCGCAAGCCAGAGCCCTTGCCGGTGGCTACGGAGGAAATTGCCGGGCGGGTCGGCTTGGACGGCGATGTGCTGGAACCGCTGGACCTTGCGGGCGCACGGGCGGCGCTGGAGCGGGCCTGGGCGGCCGGGGCGCGGTCGTGTGCGATTGCGCTGCTGCACGCGTGGAAACATCCGGAGATGGAGCGCGCCGTGGAGGCCGTGGCCCGGGCGGTCGGGTTTGGGCATGTCTCGGTGAGCCACCGGGTGTCTGGGGTGATCGGCTATTATCCGCGGGCGGCGACGACGGTGGTGGATGCGTATCTCTCGCCGGTGCTTGGGCGCTATGTGGAACAGGTGACGGCAGCGCTGGGCGATGTGCCGGTGAGCTTCATGCAGTCGAATGGTGGACTTGTGGAGGCGGCGGGCTTTGCCGGGAAGGACGCGATCCTGTCCGGGCCTGCGGGCGGGATTGTGGGCATGGCGCGGACGGCCGAGGCGGAGGGGTTCGCGCGCGTGGTCGGGTTCGATATGGGCGGGACCTCGACGGATGTATCGGTCCATGACGGGGCGCTGGAGCGGGTGTTCGAGACCGAGGTGGCGGGCGTGCCGCTGAGCGTCCCGATGTTGGATATTCACACTGTGGCGGCCGGCGGGGGATCGGTGCTGTCGGTGACCGGGGGGCGCTTGCGTGTGGGGCCAGAGAGCGCGGGGGCAGACCCTGGGCCGGGGGCATACCGGCGCGGCGGGCCGCCGACGGTGACCGATGCGAACATCCTGCTGGGGCGCATACAGCCGGATGCGTTCCCGGCGACGTTCGGGCCGGGCGGGGACGAGCCGCTGGACACGGCAGCGGTGCGGGCCGCGTTCGAGGGGCTGGCGGCGGATTACGCGGCGCAGACCGGACAGGCGATCGGGCCGGAAGCGCTGGCCGAGGCGTTTGTGGGACTGGCGGTGTCGAACATGGCGCGGGCGATCAAGCAGGTGACGCTGGACCGGGGGCGGGACCTGGAGGGGTTTGCGCTGCAGGCGTTTGGCGGGGCCGGCGGGCAGCATGCGTGTGCGGTGGCCGATGCGCTCGGGATCGACCGGGTGCTGGTGCATCCGTTTGCAGGGGTGTTGTCGGCTTTAGGGATCGGGCTCGCAGATGTGCGGGATGTGTGCCGGGTGGCGGTGGAGCGGCCGTTGGATGCGGCAGCGGCGGAAGAGGTGGTAGCGCGGCTGGACGCGCTGGAGGCTGAGCAGAGGGATGCGCTTGCGGGCGATGGCGAGGTGGAGGTTCGGCGGACGGTGAGCCTCCGCTATGGGGGCACGGATACGGCGCTGGAGGTGGCGTTCGGGGCGATGGATGCGATGGTGGCCGCGTTCGAGGCGGCGCACCGGGCACGGTTCGGTTTTGCCATGGAGGGCAGGTCGCTGGTGGTTGCGGCGGTGTCGAGCGAGGCTGTGCGAGCTGGGGCGGGGCTGGCTGGGCTGGCGGTTGGGCCGGGTGCTGGGGCTGGGGCTGGGCCAGGTGATGGGCCAGGTGATGGCGTGGTCGCGGTCTGGAGTGGGGGGAGGCGACGGGATGCGCCGCTGCTCGCACGGGACGCGCTTTCGGTGGGGCAGACGATCGATGGGCCGGCGCTGGTGTGTGATGCCGGGGCAACGACGGTGATTGATGCGGACTGGCGGGCGCATGTGGCGGCTTCCGGAACGCTGGTGCTGGAGCGGGCCGCGCCACGGGCGAGGCCGAGGCTTTCGGCGAAAGGACCGGCGGATCCGCTGCAGCTCGCATTGTTCAACAACATGTTCATGGCCGCCGCCGAGCGGATGGGCGGAGTGCTGCGGGAGACCGCGACGAGTGTAAACATCAAGGAGCGGCTCGACTTCTCCTGCGCGGTGTTCGACGCGAGCGGCGGGCTGATCGCCAACGCGCCGCATGTGCCGGTCCATCTCGGCGCGATGGGGGAGAGCGTGCGGGCGGTGCTCGCGAGCCGTGCCGGAAAGCTGCGCCCGGGCGATATGGTGGCGCTGAACAATCCCTACAATGGCGGCACACACTTGCCCGATGTGACGCTGATTGCGCCCGTGTTCGATCGGAACGGAACGACGCTTCGGGGCTTCGTCGCCAATCGCGGTCACCATTCCGATATCGGGGGAACACTGCCGGGATCGACGCCTCCGGATGCGGTGACCCTGGAGGAAGAAGGTGTGGTGCTCGATGACCTGCTGGTCTGCCGGGGCGGCACGTTTGACGAAACGGGGTTTCGGGCCGCGCTTGCCGATGCGCCCTACCCGGCGCGCAGTCCGGAGACGAATGTCTCCGATCTCAGGGCGCAGATTGCGGCCAACCGGTCGGGGATTGCCGAGATGGAAGCCATGTCGACGCGGTACGGCTGGGACGTGGTCGAGGCCTATGCGGGCCATGTGATGGACCATGCCGAAGCACGGGTAAGGGCGGTGATTGCCGCGCTGCCGGATGGGGCCGTGCGCTATCGGTTGGACAATGGTGCGGAAATCCATGTGGCGATCCGTGTCGACCGTAAGGCACGGCGGGCGACGCTCGATTTCACGGGGACGAGCGCCCAGCATCGGGGGAACTTCAACGCACCACCAGCCGTGACGCGTGCCGCAGCGCTCTATGTCTTCCGCTGTCTTGTGGATGACGACCTGCCCTTGAATGAGGGCTGTATGCGGCCTTTGGCGCTGGTCATTCCGGAGGGCACCCTCCTCTCCCCGCGGCCTGGCGCGGCGGTCGTTGCGGGGAACACGGAGATCAGCCAGGGCGTCTGTAATGCCCTGTTCCTCGCGACTGGGGCCCTTGCGGCGGGTCAAGGGACGATGAACAACCTCCTGCTCGGCAATGACAGCACCCAGTATTACGAAACGATCTGCGGGGGCGCTGGTGCAGGGCCGGGCTTTCCTGGGGCCGATGCGGTGCACACGCACATGACCAATACGCGGATCACCGATCCTGAGATCCTCGAGGCGCGCTATCCCATGCGCGTGCGCCGGTTCGCTGTTCGGGCAGGCTCTGCCGGAGAAGGCGCGATGGGAGGCGGTGCCGGGATCATCCGGGAGATCGAGGCGCTGGCGCCGATGACGCTGTCGATGGTGTCGTCCTCGCGTTTGGTTGCGCCACCTGGGCTCTGCGGTGGGGGGCCTGGCGCTCCGGGACGGCAGTGGATCAGGCGCGCCGATGGACATGAAGCGGCGCTTGGTGCTGTCGCGCGGGCTGAACTGTCGATTGGCGACCGGATCGTTGTCGAGACCCCCGGCGGCGGCGGGTATGGATCACCATAGGGCTGGAACGGACGCTGCTGCTGCTACGGCGCATCGAGGCGGATGACACTGTCCTGGAGCGCTTCGATGGCCGCCTCCGGCGTATCTGTGTGAATGAGCGCCCTTCGGAACGCTTCCGGGGTGAACCGGCCTTCGATGATGTGGTCCATCAGGTCGAAGAACGGGTCCCAGAAGCCATCCTCGTCGAGGAACGCCATGGGCTTTGCGTGCAGGCCCAGCCGGGACCAGGACAGCATCTCCACTGCTTCTTCGAGGGTGCCGATGCCGCCGGGCAGGACGATGAAGGCGTCGCTTTCGTCGAACATCATCTGCTTGCGGGTGTGCATGTCATCGACGATCCGGTGTTCGACCTCTTCGAAGACCATTTCCTTCTTGAGGAGGAATTTCGGCATGATGCCGAGTACGTCGCCGCCATCGCCATGAGCCGCCCGCGCGCACGCCCCCATGAGACCGACACCGCCGCCGCCATAGACCATCCGCAGACCCTTGCTGGCCAGCGTTCGACCCGTTTCTGTTGCGAGCCTCAGATAGTCGCCCTTCACGTCATCCGACGAGCCGCAATAGACGCAAACCGATTTGAGGTTGGACATGGATCGCTCTCCTTGGCCTTTCCGCCATAGTGTGTTCCTCAGGACGCGCCAATCGCAATACTGGTGTTTTCGAACGGGGTGCACCATATCCCGGCCATGGCTGATGTAGCACCCTCCAAAAAACAGAGCCGCGAAAACGGCCAGGATAAGGCCGAGCGCAAGATTAAAGACCAGGACAGGATCGAGAGTGCCGATGGGGGGCTTTGGATTTCCATTGTCCGGATCGTGCGACTACTCAGGCGGCCGGAGATGGCGCGGTGGCGACTTCGGATCGTGCTGGCGATTGCCCTGACGCTTGGCGCGAAGGGCCTGGAGGTGGTTTCGCCGGTGCTGCTGGGCCAGGTCATAAACGGTTTGGAGGCGAATGAGGGCACCGAAATTGCGGTCTTCGTTGCCGCTGTTGCCGGGCTTGGCCTGTTTGCGCTGACGCGGTGGTTGGCGGCGGCTGTGCCGCAAATTCGGGACATGTTCTTTGCGACGGTCAGCCAGGATGCCCAGCGGGTGCTCGCGACCGATACGTTTCGCCATGCACAGTCCCTTTCCCTGAATTTCCACCAGACGCGGCGAACGGGGGCGCTGAACCGGGTGATCGAGCGGGGGGCGGGGTCGCTCGACTATCTGATCCGGTTCCTTGCGTTCAATATCGGGCCGACCATCTTCGGGTTGGTGCTCGCGGCCGGGGTGCTGGCCGTGGCCTATGATTGGACGTTGGCGCTGGTGGCGATCGTGACGGTGGCGGCCTATGCGGCACTGACGATCTGGGTGACGGAATGGCGGGTGCGCCAGCGGCGGCGGATGAACATGACCGACACCCATTTGCGGGCGATCTCGGTCGATAGCCTCACGAATTTCGAGACAGTGAAGGCGTTTGCGGCCGAGGACCGGGAGACCGAGCGGTTCGACCAGGCGTTCCGAACCTATAACGGGGAATTCCTGAAGGTTGTCCGGTCGCTTTACCTGTTGAATGGCCTGCAGGAACTGGTGATGACGCTCGGTCTCATGGCCATGCTGGCGCTGACCGCGTGGAAGGTGATCGGAGGCAGCTTGCAGATCGGCGACATGACCGCGGCGATGCTGCTCTTGTTCAACCTCTACCGGCCGCTGAACATTCTCGGCTGGGCTTGGCGTGAGATCAAGCAGGGTGCGGTGGACCTGGAGAAGCTCTACGGGCTGCTCGGCATGGCGCCAGAGGTTCAGGACAAGCCGGGCGCAGCGGAGATCCGCAATGCGCGGGGGTCTGTGTCGTTCGAAGGCGTTTCCTTTGCCCATGAGGGCCGGTCCGCGGGTGTCGAGGGTGTGAGTTTCGACGTTTCGGCGGGACGGTCGGTGGCGCTGGTGGGGACATCCGGGGCTGGAAAATCGACGCTGCTGAAGCTGTTGTTCCGGTTTTACGATGTTGAGAGCGGGGCGGTGCGGGTCGATGGTCAGGATGTCCGCGATGTGACGCAGGCCTCGCTGCGGCGCATGTTGGGGCTGGTGCCCCAGGACGTGGTTCTGTTCAATGACACGATCCGGGCGAATGTGGCCTATGCCAAGCCAGGCGCGAGCGATACGGAAATTCTGGATGCGCTGCGCCGTGCCCAGTTGATGCCATTCATCGAGCGTCTCCCCGAGGGGCTCGATACACGTGTGGGCGAGCGCGGACTGAAATTGTCGGGCGGAGAGAAACAGCGGGTGGGGATTGCGCGGGTGATCCTGGCGGATCCGGCGGTGCTGGTTCTCGATGAGGCGACTTCGGCGCTGGATAGTGCGACGGAGGCGGCCGTGCAGGACGCGCTGGACGAGGCGGCGCGCGGCCGGACGACTCTGATGGTGGCGCACCGCCTTTCAACCGTGCAAGGGGCCGATGAAATCCTTGTGCTGCGCGAAGGGCGTATCGCGGAACGGGGGAATCACGAGACTTTACTTTCGCTTGACGGCGAGTATGCGGCCATGTGGGCGCGTCAGTCTGCACGCGATGCGCTGGTGACCGCAGCCGAGTAGGCCGCTGGCGCTGGCAGGAGAGAAACGAGGACAGGTCCATGCGCGATGAATTCGATCCGAAGCGGTTTGCCTGGGCGCGAAGCCGGTTCGATGTTGAAGGCCTTGCCGGGGCAATCGCAGCCTGGCTGGTGGGCATCCTGCTCGGGATCGTATGGGGACCGCTCTTCTGGATCGGCGCGGTTGCGGCGGTGGGGATCCTCTTGGCGACGCGCCGGTCAAACCGGGCTGTGCCGAGCGATCCGCTGGCTGTGGTGGCGCCCGTGGACGGGGTGGTGCAGTCTGTCAGCGTGGCAGATGTGCCAAACGAGCTGCGCTATCGGGCCAGCGAGGCGGTTCGGATACGGATCGCGTCATCGCCAGCGAGCCAGAACCGGGTGTTCTCGCCAGCCTCTGGTGCGGTGGCATCCCTCGTCCAGGAATCCGGGACCGAGAGCCAACCCGTTGCCATGGACGCGGACGCCCATGGGCTGTTCAACGCCTATCTCACGATCGATACGGAAAGCGGCCCCATTGGCGTTCGTCTTGTGACCGGCGGGTTGGGGCCGCGGGTCGATATGGATCTACAGGATGGCGACAAGGTCGACGTCGGGCACGTGATCGGTAAACGGCGGCTTGGCGGCTGGTGCGATGTGTTCCTGCCCGAGGGAAGCGCCGTTGGCGTCGGACCGGGCGCGACGCTAGTCGGGGCTGAGACGCGGTTGATCGTCGGAGACAATGCGGTGCCCGAGCAAGTGCCTGATCGAACGGCCGCGGACGACGCAAGCGCGGAGGTTGCCGCGCCTGCAGACGCAGAGGTCGAGGCAAGCACGAATGCGTCTGATACCAAACCGGCAGCGCCGGCCGAACCCCAGGCAGAGAACGAGGACAAGCAGTCCGAAAGTGCACCAGGGCAGGCCACGGATTCAGAAGAACCGTCCCAATTAGAGACACTCACCGCTGAAGACGGGCAGGATCCGTCAGAACTCTTCGCGAAGCTCAAGAGCCGTGTGGAGGAAGCGAATAAAACTTGATCAGCGCGCTACACGGGGGGCACACCGGCCATCTGGATCAATGGGGCAGCTAACGGGTGAGGAGCGTTATACCGATTTCTGTGACAGGGTCGACCGATGCGCTTCGTGGTTTCATGATTATTATGGCAAGCGAAAACCCATACGATGGGCATAATCCAAAGGCCTTATGCCTGGCGCTCACCCGCGAAATTCAGGACGCTGTTGATCCGGGACGAGCCCTGAATGTCCACTGATCGCCGGACCCTTTCGCGAAAAGAAGAGCTTTGGTTTTCCTTGCGCATGTATGAAGCGCGCCCAATGCCGATGCCCATTCGGCGACTTTTGATCGATTTGCTTGGGCAAAACAGCACGACAGAACAAAGGTATCGGCGGATTGGCGACCGGGAAGCTGTGTTTCTGCATGTTCCGAAGACGGGGGAACGTCGCTCGCAAAAGCGATAAACGCACCTCATGGACATATACCGGTTTCACGGTTTTTGGCCGCTGACCGAGACCGATTTCTGAACAGCTTCAGCTTCGCTTTCGTGCGTAATCCTTGGGACCGATTATTTTCGGCCTTCAACTATTTGCATGCATCCATCGGTATCAACGCTTCGCGGGACGTGCGGTGGGCGACCCAGTATCTCGGCGGTTTCGAAGACTTCGAAGCCTTTGTTCTTGCTTTGCGATCAGAGGATACCTGGCGAAAAATTCGCAGATGGCCGCATTTCAGGCCACAACTCGATTGGCTGTGCATCCCGGGATCGGTGGAATTATGCCCGAGCTATATCGGACGCTTTGAAACATTGGCGGACGACTTCAAGCACATAACGGAAGAACTCGGGCTCCATGTGGCGCTTAGCTGCGAACGGAAGCTGCAATCCGATGGACAAAAGATGTTCACCGGCAAGATGATTGAAATTATCGGTGATCGTTACCGATCGGACGCCGAGACATTGAAATATTCGGGTCCGACGGAACAACGATAAACACTCGACCGCCAGGTTACCTGACAACAGCGCCCATACTTGGCGGCTCGCTACTATGATTGGTGGCTGCTTAGAGAGCTTTTTATACATCGTCGATTTTGGGGGGTACTCTACTCAACCCGCGTTCCTGGGCATCAGGATCGTTTTGAATGCGTGAGGGTGCGACAAATCCCTGCTTCGGTAAGAACGACGGGTATTTCGTCATCACAACCGGAGCGATACGGCCCCGGTTGGAGCGCGTCACGCGCTATTGGAGATACTGATATCGCGGCATATACGCCTGGGTGACGGTTTCCATCATGTCGAAGGTGATTTTCCACGGCATGAGCCAAAGTTCGGCAACAAGTGACATTTCCAACTTCTCCCTTTTCAATTCGCATGTGCACAAATCGTGCCGCAGCGGGAGGCGTTAACCTTGATTCTCAGGCTGTTGTGTAACGGTTACCGCAGAATTAACACTTTTCGCGAGTGCAAGGTGGCGCGTACGCCACAATGCCGGACGCGGCGCAGGGAAAGCGTGCTGGCTGTTAACGGATGTCTTAACGCGCCCCGTTTACCCCTCATTCGGAAAGGTGAAGGCCGACGGGGCCAGAGGGCGGGTCCCGTCGGCGAGTACGGGTGCGCGCAAGCTGCCTTAGGGGTGCTTTGCTTCAGAAGCGGCGCCCCCTTCCCCGGTCCCAACCTCAACCCGACGTAAGGGTCAGCTTTCCTGGCTGGGGGTGTTCATCCAGAGGAAAAGCGGTTTCAGCGGGAAAACCCAGGCGATGCCGGCGATCACGTAGAAGATCATCTGGATCCAGTTCGGCCACACCGTAATCATGCCGCTGAACGTGGCGATGCCAACGATGTAGATAATCAGCCAACTCAGGAAGAGCACCATGGCGATGAGTTTGCGCATTCAAGGTCTCCTTCCCGCTCGTTTCAATTCGAAGCCTACGTGCGGCAGCGCGCCGGATTGCCAGGCGCTGCCAATGGAGCATGTATGGTCCATGTTGATGCGCGCACAGAGTTCCATTCCGTCGCAAGTGGCGTTGCAGGTGCCGGGGATGGCGCTGGCGAGGCCCATGGGGGATGCTGGCGCGTTCTGGATCCGGGCGTGGCTGATGGTGCTGGCGCTGATGGTCTACGCCATGATCCTGATCGGTGGAGCGACCCGGCTGACTGACAGTGGCCTCTCAATCACAGAGTGGGCTCCCATCACGGGAGCCCTGCCGCCACTATCGGAAGCAGCGTGGCTTTCGGAGTTGGAAAAGTACAGGGAAACAGCGGAATACCAGTACCAGAACCGCGGCATGTCGATGGCGGAGTTTCAGTATATCTACTGGTGGGAATGGGGACACAGGCTGTTCGGGCGCCTCATAGGACTGGTCGCCTTGGCGGGGTTTGCCGTGTTCGCGTTCAGGCGTTGGCTTGGCCAGGGCTGGGGCTGGCGCCTGGCCGCGCTGATCACGCTGGGTGGGCTGCAGGGATTTGTGGGCTGGTGGATGGTGGCAAGCGGCATCGGGGAGACGACCCGGATTGATGTGGCCCCCTATCGGTTGATGACCCATTTCACGCTCGCGCTCGTGATCATCGGCGTGATCGCCTGGTTCTGGATGGATCTCGGCCGCAGGGCGCGGGACGCCGTGCCAGACATTGCGCGGTGGAGCGCAGTCGTTCTGGCGATCGGTATCTTCCTGCAGATGGCGAGCGGCGCACTTGTGGCAGGGCTCGACGCTGGCCGATCCTATACAGATTGGCCGTTGATGGCGGGCGAGGCATTCCCCCGGTATTATATCGATCCGGCACTTGGTGCGCGGAGCCTGTTTGAGGGCCGAGAGGCAACGCAATTCAATCACCGGACGGGCGCTTATCTGCTTTGGGCCGGCGCGCTTGGTGCGGCGTGGTTCTTTCGCAAGACGGCCGCCGGGCGTCCCTTCGTCTGGGTCGCCGGGCTTGTGACGATGCAGGCGATCTGGGGCATCCTCACGCTGGTGAATGCAGCGCCGCTGGATCTGGCACTGGTCCACCAAGGGCTCGGGGTTCTTGTCTTCCTGGCCGGTGTCCGCCTGGCATGGCGGGTCAGCTATTCCGCTGAGGCGGCGGGCACGCCCATGCGGTCAACACCCTCAGGCGCGACGAGGGGGGTTGTGTCGACAAACACGGCCTGATGCACGTCTGGCGCGGTTTCCCCTGCCAGCACGATCAAACCAAACGGATATCCGCCGTCGAGTGGGGCGCCCTGGGCGTCCATCGCCACGGGCGGCAGCGGCACCCTGACGGACATGCCCTCTCTCAACGTGACCGGTTGCGGCCCTTCGCCAGGGCCAGAGGCAAGGAGTTGCCCCTCGGCTGTGAGGGTGACGGCGTACCGGCCATCGGGCCGCTCGAGGTCGGCCACAGCGATGGGGGTGCCCGAGACGGGAAGGGGCGCATCGGCCTGGGCTGGAATACGGCAGCCGCCGAGGGGTGTCGCGTTTGTCAGGGGCGCTTCGGCAGACCAGGTGAACGCGCCTTCCACGACGCCGAGTGTACCCCATTCCAGCGTCGTTTCCGCGCCCTCCAACCAATAGCCGAGGCGCATGACGGCGCCGTCCGGCATCCCCTCGCTCTCCTGCTGCGCTGGAGCACCTGCGCAGAGGCCAAGCGCGCCATTGCCAGCGTTGATTGGCAGCGGGATTTCGACGGGCACCGGGAGATTGCTGCCATGGAGATAGATGTTGAGCCTGCCTTCACGGTCCACGCCGGGGAAGAGCGTCACTGCAGCACCGTCGAGATTGGCGAACTGGCCGCCGGCCAGGTCTGTGATTCCAAATCCTATGGGCTCGCCCAGCCGTTCACCTTCGAGGTTGAAGAGCTGGAAACCGCGGCCTTCGAAAGCGATTGCGAGGAGAGGGCGCGGCCCTGTTGACAGGGCGACATCCTGGACCGGTCCGTCCAGCGCTCTCGTGCTCCAGACGGCCGGGAGCGTCAGCCCTGTTTCGGCGTCGGCTTCCGCCTGGGGGACGAGAGGCGCATCGCTCTCGGCCGGTGCGTCCGAGGCGGGACCTCCGCAGGCAGCCACGAAAAGCACGGCGCTGGCGCCCACCGCGTTGACAAGGCATTTCCCCGCGACTACACGCCAGCGCTTGTACTGCATCCCAGAACTCCGAAATCGAGAAGGCTCTTGGTCGAGCGATGAAAACCTATAACGCACCCGCCGACGTGGAAAACAAATGGGTGGTGATCGATGCTGAAGGCGCCGTTGCTGGCCGCCTTGCGTCGTACATCGCCAAACGTCTGCGCGGCAAGCACCGCGCTGATTTTACCCCGCATATCGACACCGGCGACCATGTGATCGTGGTCAATGCTGATAAGATCGTGTTCACCGGCAACAAGCGCCGAGACAAGGTATACCACCGGCACACGGGCTACCCCGGCGGGATCAAGTCGGCGACCGCTGCCGAGATCCTCGATGGGCGGTTTCCTGAGCGGGCACTGCATCTTGCGGTCAAGCGCATGATGCCGAAGGAGAGCTCTCTGGCCCGGCGCCAGCTTTCCAAGCTTCGCGTCTACGCTGGAACGGATCATCCGCACACGGCCCAACAGCCCGAGGCTGTTGATTTCGTCTCCATGAACTCCAAGAACTCGAAAGTCGTCTAGACCGCCATGACTGACACCGCCAACGCCCTTGAAGACCTCAAGACCCTCGACAGTGGTGCCCCCGTGGGCGAGCCCCGCGACTATGGTGCGCCAAAGATCGATGAGTTTGGCCGTGCGTATGGGACGGGGCGGCGCAAGGAGGCAACGGCCCGGGTTTGGGTCAAGCCAGGGTCAGGCAAGATCACGATCAACGGCAAGGACCAGGAACAGTATTTCGCGCGTCCCGTCTTGCGGATGGTGATCGAGCAGCCTCTCGTGGCTGCCGAACGCCGGACCGAGTTTGACGTGGTGTGTACGGTGAAGGGATCGGGGCTTTCCGGTCAGGCAGGCGCCATTCGTCACGGCATCGCACGGGCACTGGTGGCTTATGAGCCGACCTTGCGGCCCGTGCTGAAGCCCCATGGCTACCTGACCCGCGATCCGCGCGTGGTCGAGCGCAAGAAATACGGCAAGGCAAAGGCCCGCCGCAGCTTCCAGTTTTCCAAGCGCTAGGCGAACAGCCAGATCGATTGTTTGCGGGCGCTTCGGAAACGGAGCGCCCTTTTTCTTTCGGGGCCAAGGACGTCAAGGATTGGACATGGCGAAACCGATAGTCTTCATCGACGGCGAGGCAGGCACGACCGGGCTACAGATCCGGGAGCGGCTCGCTGGCCGGACCGATATGGAAATCCTGTCCATCGATCCGGAAAAGCGGAAGGATACTGGGGCCCGGTCAGACCTTCTCAACGGGGCAGATATCGCGATCCTCTGCTTGCCGGATGACGCGGCCCGCGAGGCAGCCGCCCTTGTGACCAATCCCGAAACGGTGATCATCGATGCGTCGAGCGCCCACCGCACCCATCCAGACTGGACCTACGGATTTCCGGAGATGGCGGCCGGGCACGGTGCGGCGATTGCCGGATCGAAACGGATTTCGAATCCCGGTTGTTATCCGACCGGGTTTATCGCCCTTGTCAGGCCGCTGGTGCAAGCGGGGATCATCCCCCCGGACGCGCCGGTCACTGTGAATGCGGTCTCGGGCTATACGGGCGGGGGCCGGCAGCTCATAGCGGACATGGAAGCGAGCGGGCCGCCATACTTCGCCTATGGGCTCAACCAGTCCCACAAGCACGTGCCGGAGATGCAGCACCATACAGGGCTGGACCATGGACCAATTTTCACTCCCTCGGTCGGCCACTTCGCCCAGGGGATGCTGGTCGAGGTGCCCCTGGCGCTGTGGTCATTGCCTGGCCAGCCGAGGCTGAGCGAGATCGAAGACGCGCTACGGGGGGCCTATACGCCGGTGAGGCATGCGGCGCAGACCCTCTCCATCATGGGCCCTGAAGCGGCCGATGGCCTTGGCAGGATCGATCCGGAAGCGTGCAACGGCACCAATCGGATGGAGCTTCTGGTTTGCGGGAATGATGAACAGGCCCGCCTCATTGCTCGTCTCGATAATCTCGGCAAAGGCGCATCAGGTGCTGCGGTCCAGAACATGGATCTGGCCCTTGGCTTGGTCGCCCCCTAAGGAAGCAGCGTCGCTGGCCCTACGCCATTATCCCGGCCGACGTGTCGACCGATTTCCAACGTTCCGGTTCTTGATCAACCCGCTTCGCAGACATTTGCCTTCCGGGGCGGTGTGATGCAGCGACCGAAATCTTCGTCGAGCGCCGTCGCCGGCATGAACAGGATGTCTTCGGGCAGGATACAGTGGGGATCGTTCCGGCGGATCGGACTGGTCCGCGTGCCGAAGACGTCCTTGTTTCGGTCGAAGATCAGGCAGGCGGCGTCGGTGTCACCATAATAGGCCTCCGCGATCTTCGAGAGGGAGACATAGCCGCTGTCCCGAACGCGTAGGCCGCACCCCAGATCCAGCGGGGACGCAAATCCCCTCGTGGGGCAGACCTTGAGAGCGCTCTTCGGTACCGGCCCAAAACTGGCGTCCAGCGTGGGCCGGAAAGCGGCTGTGAGCCTGCACGGTGCGTTCGTGATCGACTGCATCGCTTGGTCAATCCGGCAGTCGGTGAGCGGCGGCTGCCGGGGCGTCATTTCCGCACCCAGCGTGCGGCTCGATCGGCTTGCCGTGAAATTACTGGCCAAGCGGCAGGGTGCGCCCGTCACAGTCCCGTTCACAATACTGATCCGGCACGGGTCGAGGCTTGCAGGTTCCGGCGCCGGTTCGGCGACGGGAGCAGCGATGTTCCGGGTGAGCACACAGCGCGCACCGGTCACACTGCCATCGGCATTCACAGTACAGTCTGGAGGAACAGCGGCGGCGGTGTTTGCACTGCCGGTGCCGGAGGCTTTCAGCGGTGGAAGGCTGACAAGCACGCGGCAGGGGGTGCCAGTTATGGCACCGTCGTCTGCGCGTTCGCAGATGGGAAGCGGTTCTGGCAAGCTCGGTTGCGTCCGGCTCCCCAGGAGGTTGGTTGGCCCATCCACGTCCATGAACGCAGCCAAAGTCGCAGCATCCAGGCGGCAGGGCGTCGCTGTGATGGCGCCATCGTCGGTCAGCGTGCAATCGGCGGTCGGAATCGGCGGCGGTGTGGTCTGCGTGACGATGGGCCGGTCGCCGCGATCGCCCATCACGGCTGTGCCGATCGCGCCAAGCAGGAGACCGATCACGAGACCGAAAAACCCCCAGACCATGGACCGCCAGCGCCGGTCGTCGTGCAATCGCCCGGGTGTTTTTCCCGTGCTGGTTTTCCCCGCCCCCGGGTCACCTTGGTCATAGTACGCCATTCTTGGCCTCAAGCGTTTACTGGCCGCGTTTACGACCTACCCCTGTCTTCAGGCCTGAACCCTAGCATTTCCAAGGGATTTGGGGAGAGAAAAGTTGTTCCCATCGGCCGGGTTGTTAAGCCGCGTTAACCCGGCGCGCCGAAATATGAAGAAATCGAGGCGCGCCGTTAACACTCTGATCACAGTGTCAGCCGACACGTGGAGAGAGGAAAGGGCAGCCCCGCGAAGAGGCCTGCCCATCGTCACGCCGCAGCTTTCAAGGGCCCCTACATGTTGCAAGACCTTATCCGCCATGTCGCCAAGGAATCTGGGCTGACCCAGAAGGCAGCAAAGGCCGCCCTCGGAACCATTCTAAGCGCGGCAGAGCGGCAGGGATCCCCTTTTGCATCGGCGCTTTTCCAGCGGCTGCCCGGCGCGCGTACCCTCTCTGCGGCAGCTGGTGCCGAGACCGAAGCACCGACCGGGATCGTCGCTCAGATGATCGAACAGACCCCCGGCGGCAAGCGGCACGTGGCCAGCAGTATGCTCCGCACGCTTCACGCCCAGGGTCTTGGCCATGCTGAGATCGGGCGACTTTTGCCCGCCATCGGCGCGTACTCGGAAACCCATTACGGCATCGACGCGTCATCACACCTGGCTGAGATCGTAGCCAATGATATGGCCGTCGCCCGTGAGCAGCGTGAAGACGAAGCCGTTCGGGCTGCCTAAAGCGGCGACTTTTCAACTGGGCCCATGGCGCCGCTTGAGAGTCTTGTTTTTTCGCGCCTCCCGGGCGGCGAACCGTGTACACTTCGCTTAGAAGCGCTTTAGTCAGCGCCCGAGTATAGAAGTTGGGCGCGACCATACCGCTCGCGGCTGGTCGCGCTGGTTGTTCAAATAAGAGTAGGTCACAGGCGCTGTACCCGTGACGCGATCCCAGCAATCAGCTGGGATCGAAGGGGAGCGAGGAGTGGTGAAGGTTGATCTTCAAGTCGCCTGCATCATCCAGAATGTATCCAAAGGTATATTCCACCTTGGTTTCACCCCCATCGGGCCGCGTGAAGAAGTAGTTCCCCATCGCCATCGCCGTGTCCGCGCTCGTATAGATGCCGTTGTTCTCCCAGCGGACATTGGTCCAGCCTGAAATAGCGAAACCCTTATCTTCAGTTCCCTCCCTGCCGATGAAATACGACAGGGCTTCATCAAAGGTCTCGCGGAACTGGTCGTCGGCCGCCAAGGTTGGTTTGAACATCACGGGCGTCACGCCGTAGGCGTAGAGCGTGTCGATATGTTCGGTGGCGCGGGCGGCAAAGTCTCCGCCAGCGGTATGGGTGCTGGCAATGGCGACGATGCCTTCGCCCCATTCGGTTTGCGCGGCGATCACGTCAGCTTCGGTGATGGCTGCGGCTGGCGCGGCGGCCTGTTCTGCCGTCGCTATCGTTTCACACGCAGCCAGAGTAACAGCCCCCAGCAGGGCCGCGGATAAGTATGAAATATTCCGCATAACGCTTGTCCTTTCCAGTCTTGGTTGAGGGTTGGCCCTCGCGAAAGGGATCGATCCAGAATGAGAAGAGTTGCACCACTCAACGGATGACTACCGGTGCGCATGCGCCTTCCATCGCCAGACGTGTGCGATGGCCAGGCTCAGGGCGCCTGCCACTGTGAGTACACGTTCGAAGTCGTGGAGTGCCGGTACAAAAGCTGCGGCAACCAACATCGCCAGTCCAAGCACCGCAAGCTGGGTGAAAGCCATGCGGCCAGGCAAGTCCGCGCTTCTGATCATTGCAAATGCAGAAATCGGGATCGCCGCCGCAACGAAGACCTTATGCAGCCACTCCATCTCGGCCACAGCGCCTGCGACAGAGATGAACGGAACGGCAATCGGCAGCAGGATGCAGTGCGCAATGCATAGGCTGGAAAGGGTTATGGCGGACGCGTCGACGACCCCGCCATTCTGCGTGCGTGCATTCATCTTACCAGCGCTCCAAACAGTTTAATATGGGGACGCCCCATCGCATCCACTCGAACAACTGTCGCCAATGTCCGTGAACATCAAGGCTGCTGGACGACTGACAGGATGTTTCTCACGATTTGTTATACAATAACACTTGATACCCAGTGCCTTTGAAAAGACAAGGGGTATTCAGGATCGCATGGAGGTGGAGCGGAGCATGGCGCAGTCTGGAATTCCGATTACGATCCTGACGGGCTTTCTCGGCAGCGGGAAAACGCGGCGCTTGTCGGAATACCTCCGCTCGCCCACGCGGAAACCCACGGCGGTCATCGTGAACGAGTATGGTGCAGAGCCGGTGGATGGCGATCTCATCATCCACGCTGGCGACGGCACACCCGTCGAGACAACGACGGGCTGTGTGTGCTGTTCCATAAGTGGCGATGTCCGATCCGCGCTCTTCGACCTGGCCGATCGCGCAGGCAAGGGCGATATCCTCGCCTTCGAACAAATGGTCATCGAAACGACAGGGATTGCCGACCCCGCGTCGCTCGTACACGCGGTGGCAAAAGACGAGCGCTTGTCGGCGATTTATCGGCTATCCCAGATCATATGTGTCGTCGACGCGGTGCGTGGGGAACACTGGCTAGAGCGCTTTGACGAGTGTCAGCGTCAGGTCGCCCTGGCGGACCGGGTCATCCTGTCGAAGCTGGACCTGATCGAAGACCCCATCTCACAGCGCGAGTGCGACCGGTTTGTCGCCAGCTTGCAGCGTTTGAACCCCACGGCGGAAATTGTTGTTGATCGGGACAATTCCGCGCTCGAACCGTTCCTGCACGCAGAGCCTGACGCGGTCGCAAGTCCTCTTTCCGGCGCGATCGCGCACAGCCACCCCGCACGCTCAGGGCATCGGCCGATCAGTTTCTCCATTCTGTTCGAAGGCGCGATTCAAACCTCAAAGCTCGAAGCCGCCCTCCTGAAAGTGGGCGACCGGCTGGGGCACCGTTTGCTTCGAGCGAAGGGCGTCATCGCTGTCGCACCCGCCGGGACAACGGGTCAGCTCATCCAGATTGTTGGCGGTGACCTCGCGTCCGAACCCATGGACTTGGCACCCAGCATCTCGCGGCTTGTCTTCATCGTCGAAGATGTCGATCCCCGCGAGATCGCCGATGCGCTCACGCCCCTGGGGGCGCGCCTTGAGCAGGCTGAGGCGGCCTAGCCGTCCGCGGCCACTTTGTCAGCGGTCTTGGTGTCGAAGTCCGATGCGTCGTGGCGCTCGTGCAGTTGGCCCGAGGGTTCGCCCCACACGCGGTTGACCATCTTGCCCTGGACCGCTGCAGGGCGTGCATTGATATGGTCCGCCCAGCGGTTGACGTTCTTGTATTCGTGCACGGCGAGGAATTCAGCCGCATCGTAGAGAAGGCCCTTGGCCAGGGCGCCGTACCAGGGCCAGATCGCCATGTCGGCAATCGTGTAGGTATCCCCGATCATGAATTCGCGGTCCTCGAGATTGCGCTCAAGAACGTCGAGCTGGCGCTTGGTTTCCATGGCGAAGCGATTGATCGGATACTCGAACTTTTCCGGCGCGTAAGCGTAGAAATGGCCGAAGCCTCCTCCGAGATACGGCGCCGAGCCCATCTGCCACATCACCCAATTCATGGTTTCGGCGCGCGCGCGGATTTCGGTCGGCAGGAACGCACCGAATTTTTCGGCCAGATAGAACAGGATCGACGCGCTTTCGAAGATGCGGATTGGCTCTTCGCCCGCGCTGTGGTCGGCCATGACAGGGATCTTGGAATTCGGATTGATCTCGACATAGCCAGAGCCGAACTGGTCCCCTTCGCCGATATTGATCAGCCAGGCATCGTACTCCGCGCCGGAATGACCGAGCGCGAGGAGCTCTTCCAGCATCACCGTGACCTTCACGCCGTTCGGTGTTGCAAGCGAGTATAGCTGAAGCGGGTGCTTGCCGACCGGCAGGGCCTTATCGTGCGTCGGACCAGCAATCGGCCGGTTGATATTGGCGAAACGGCCACCGCTGGCCTTGTCCCAGGTCCAGACCTTCGGTGGGGTGTAGGTCGCGCTCTCGGTCATGGTCGATCGGGTCCTTTTTCAATGCCGGTATGTCGCGCATATAGGCATTGATCGGGTCGCGATTGTCCAGTTCCGCTGAAGAGCGCGTTCACTGACCCTTACCTGACGCCCCCCACGTCAGTAGAAAACGTGCACGGCCACGAAGGCGAAGAAAAACCCCACTGCAAAGGCCGCGACGCTGATCCACCACACGATCCAACTGATTGACCGCAACCGGGCGCAGGCCCTGGCTTTGGCAGGGTCAGCCGGACAGGGAAGGTTCCGGGCGCGCCACTGCCAGAGGCCCGCTGCGGCCAAAACGCTTCCAGCCGTCAGGAATGTGATCGCCTTGTGCTTACCCAGCCACGTGATCCACGGGACAGCCTCTATGAGCCCCGCCATAACCGCGCCCATGCCCGCCATGACCAACATGGCCGGCAGCGCGCAGCAAACCAAAGTCGCCGTGGACGTGAAAAGCGCCAGCACCGCGGGTAGAACGCTGGGGGGCCTCGTGCCGGGCTGGGCGATATCTGTCATGCTTGAGGTCCAATGATTTCGACCAGATCGTAGCCAGATTTGGTGACGAGGTCTTCGACCCGCGCGTCGCTGATGGTCTGGCCGGCCTTGAGCGCAATCCGGATTTCCCCATTGTCGAGATCGACTTCGACCCCCTCAACCGCCTTCTCCTTGGAGAACACCGAGACAACAGCGCGGGCGCAAAAGTCGCACACCATACCATTCACCTTGGCCGTCACCTGGCGCGCAGCGACGCTTTCGGAAACGGCGTTCGCCTCCTCGCCTAGGGCGGCCGGCGTAACCGACAGCATGACGGAGAGAGTCGCGATGGTGGCCTTAATCATAGGTGTCATCTTCTGCCCCTAAAATCGAACGATCCAATTTGCCATGAAACGCTCTGTTTGCGGCGTGTAGCCGAGTTCGACCAATTGCACGCCATGGAAAACTCGCACCAACGGAGTCACGGTCGTCGGCGTCTCGGCTTCCGGTGTGTTGCGAAGCTCCACCATCAGCCATGTGTGAAGATCGCCAAAATCCCCGACATAGGGTGCCAGGCCCGCGCGCGCATCGTGTGTGACGGTCTCATCAAAGCCCAGGGCGTAACCGCGCGTGGAATAGCTGAAGAACACGCGGCGCGTTTCCCAATCTGCCGCCACGCCCAGGAACCCGGCGGCGCCCCAGTCTTCGTCTTGCGCCCTTTCGCCGAAGCCCTCTGCACCGCCCAGCCCGAGATTGAGGTAGAGATTGGCCTGGGACTGCGGCGCGTTCCAACGCCGAACGAGGCGATTGTATTGCCCCCCAACGAATGTGAAGTCGCCCTGCCAATTGTGCTCTGCGTACAGACCAATCGAGTCCTGGACGGTGGGCGAATAATGGACGTGGAGACTGGAAAAGTCCTGGTTGTTTCGCTGCATCACGGTCCACCCGCCGGGATAGGACACCGGGCGCGCATCCATGGGCCCGGAAACAGCGATCGCCGCGCAGGCGCACAGGATATGCCTTGCCGCCAGCCAGTTTTTCGTTCGATGCCGCACGCCCGCACCCTGACCAATTCCGAAACCCTTCGATACCCCATGGGGGTACACAAATCAACGTGCTCCAATCCAACCGCGCAGAGTCCCCCCACCCTGCACGGCTCGCCAGGGGGCGTCTCCTCTGTAGACACACGGCGCGTTCAGCCTACAACCCCCTTGCCATGCCTGACGCGACCCGCCCGACCATCGACGATCTGCAACGCTTGCGGCTGGGCGCACCGCTTGAACTCGACTGCGGGACGGCGCTCGACGATGTGGACATCGCCTACGAGACCTGGGGCAAACTGAACGCAGACCGGTCCAACGCCGTCATGATCTGCCATGCGCTGACCGGGGACCAATTCCCTGCCAGCACAAACCCCGTGACGGGCCGGCCGGCCTGGTGGCCGCGCTTGGTCGGGCCGGGGCTCGCCATCGATACAAACAGATTCTTTGTGATCGCAACCAACGTGCTCGGCGGTTGCATGGGCTCGACCGGGCCGGCCTCGCTGGCGCCCGACGGCAAGCCCTGGGGGGTGCGTTTCCCGGTCATCACCATTGCCGACATGGTCCGGGCACAGCGCGCGCTGGTGGAGGCGCTCGGCATCGACAGCCTGTTTGCCGTGATCGGCGGCTCCATGGGCGGCATGCAAGCCCTCGAATGGGCCACCCAGGTGCCCGAAAAGGTCTTCGCCGCTGTCCCCATCGCCGTCCCAGCGCGCCACTCGGCCCAGAACATCGCCTTCTACGAGGTTGGCCGCCAGGCCATCATGGCCGATCCGGACTGGCAGGGCGGGGCCTACCTTGAAAAGGGAACCCGGCCCGGGCGCGGCCTCGCGATTGCCCGCATGGCCGCACACATCACCTATCTCTCCGAGGTTGGGCTTAAACGGAAATTCGACCGGGGCCTGCAGGATCGTGAGGCCGCGAGCTTCAGCTTCGATGCCGACTTCCAGGTCGAAAGCTACCTGCGTCACCAGGGCCAGAGTTTCGTCGACCGGTTCGATGCGAACTCCTATCTTTATGTGACCCGCGCAACCGATTATTTTGACCTGGCAACCGCCCATGGTGGCCGCCTTGCCGACGCGTTCTCAGGGGCTGGGTCCCGGTTCTGCCTTTTCTCGTTTTCATCCGATTGGCACTATCCGCCCGAGGAAACCCGCGAGATCACCCGGGCGTTGATTGCCGCCGGAGCGGAGGTCAGCCACATTGAGATCGAGACCGACAAGGGCCACGACGCGTTCTTCCTGGAAGAGCCGGGTTTCGAAGCGGCCCTCAAAGGGTTCCTCGATGCCTCAGCCGGGCGCCGAGGGCTCAACGGGGGCCCGGGTGGGGGACAAGGCGAAGGGCTGGCGGAATGACGGAGGCGCAGGCCCCCCGCGTCCGTGCCGATTACCTGGCCATCGCCGACCGGATTGCAGACGGCGCCCGTGTCCTCGACGTGGGATGCGGGTCGGGGGAATTGCTTAGCCTTCTCCGGGATCTGAAGCGTGTCGATGCCCGCGGATTGGAACTTGCCAGTGAACTCGCGGGTCTCGCCCTCGCAAAGGGATTGTCGGTGATCCAAGGGGACGCATCCGAGGATCTCGAGCTTTTCCCGAATGACAGTTTCGACGTCGCGATTCTTTCAAAGACCGTGCAGCAGATGCGCCAGCCCGCACAGATCCTATCAGAGCTTTCGCGCATCGCGCCGGAGATCATCGTCTCGTTCCAGAACCAGGGACGATGGACGCGTCGCCTCTCCCTGATCCGCACCGGCCGAATGTCGGGGGCAAAAGCCTGGCATACCGACGATATGCTGCACCCCTGCACCGCGATCGATATGGTGGACCTGGCCGGCGGTTTGGGCCTAGCCGTAGAAGCGATGGCGCCGGTCCAGGGCGGCGAAGTGGGCGCGTTCCGGCAGGGGGGGCTTGCGCGGCTGAACTGGTATGCCGACGAGGTGATCCTGCACCTGAAGCGTGCCTGACAGGCCCGCACCGATCCGCCATACTGGCTCGCCTCCATTGCAGACTTATCCAACACCTCTGCAATAATAAATATCGAAAATTCAACACTCTAAAAGAAATTCGCTGTTCCCAATCCCCACCCCACGAACCCGTGGTATTCTTGGGGCATGGATCTTCTCATCCTCCTCATTCTCGCCGGGGCAATCGTCCTCGCCATACCTGCCGCCGGGCCTATCGCCCGTGCGGCAGCCTTTGGCGTGCGCGAAACCTCAGCAGAACATGAAGATCAGCCATCAGGGATTTGGGTTAGCCCCGAAGGCCGGTCAGCAGACACGGGTGACAGACGTGTCTACGGAGATCGAGAAATCCAGACAACACATCAGGCTTATTGGGCTGGGCCTGCGTTCGGATTGGGTTTGGGTTTGCGCAGCGGCCGTGGCGGGCAGCTTATCGGTAACATCGAACGGGTCAGCGCCTCGCTGCCCCTGCAAAAAGGAGACATGGGTCTGCTGATCCTTCACGCGAAGGACGCGCAGGCAATCATGACAGGCTTGGTGGGCCAAAACGCCGAACCAAGCCGGCCCGCGGCCCCCTGACATCCGTCAGACCGCGGTAAAAATCTGAATTGTACAACCGGATGCGCTCCCGCGCGGGCCGGACAAAGGCGCTGGCCGAAGCCTAGGCCGGGAACGGTCCCGCCCGGCTGAGGCTTGAGGCGACCGGGTGGCCCAAAACGCCCTCAAGCCACTTCGCCGTTTCGATCAAGCGCCCGAGATCAAGCCCCGTGTCATAGCCCGCCCGCTCCAGCATGTAGACCACGTCCTCCGTCGCCACATTGCCGGTTGCCGCTGGTGCAAACGGACAACCGCCAATCCCGCCGCAGCTTGCATCAATGATGTCCACGCCCGCTTCAACGGCCGCGTACACATTCGCAAGGCCCGCACCGCGCGTGTCGTGGAAGTGCATGCGCAATGGCAAATCGGGGGCGGCCGTGCGGACGGTTTCGATCAAGCGCCGGACATCCCAGGGGGTCGCAACCCCGATCGTGTCACCAAGCGCTAGTTCGCTCGCGCCGGCAGCTTTGGAACGCCGGGCGAGATCTGCGACGACGGCTTCGTCTACGTCCCCGTCATAGGGGTCGCCGAACGCGACTGAGATCGTGGCCGACAGGGGGATCGAGGCTTCGTGCGCCAGGGGCGCGCAGGTTTCGAGCATCTCGGCGCTTTCGGATGGGCTCATGCCCTGGTTCCGCCGCCCGAACGCTTCACCGGCCACCAGCACGAAGTTGATCTCGTCGGCCGCCACATCAATGGCCCGGCGCATGCCCTTCTCATTCAGCGCAAGGGCAATGTGCTTGGATGGCCGGCTACGCTCGAGACCGCGAAAGACCTCGGCACTGTCGGCCATTTTCGGAACCGCACGCGGAGAGACAAACGAACCGCTCTCCATCCGCGATACCCCACAACCTTCGAGCCGCCGGATGAATTCCAGCTTCTGTTCCGTGCTCAAATCCGCAGGGTCGTTCTGAAGCCCGTCGCGTGGGCCAACCTCAACAATCGTAATGGGTCTGGACATCGGCGTGGTCTACGCGGCATTGCAGGCCATGACCAGTTCTTCTCCTGCCTCCAAGCTCCCGCTTTCGGGACTTCGCGTCATCGAACTCGGGCAACTCATCGCCGGTCCATTTTGCGGACAGCTCCTCGCAGATTTCGGCGCTGACGTGATCAAGGTCGAAGCCCCCGATCGGCCAGATCCGATCCGCGATTGGGGCGCAGCGAAAAAAGACGGGCAAGGCTTGTTGTGGCCGATCATCGGTCGGGGCAAGCGGTCCTTGACGCTGAACCTCCGGGTGCCAGAGGGCCAGGCCATCCTTCGCCAGCTTGCGGAAACGGCCGACGTGCTGGTCGAGAATTTTCGCCCCGGCACGCTCGAGAAGTGGGAGATCGGCCCCGAAGCGCTCCATGCAATCAATCCCGGGCTCATCATCACACGCGTCTCGGGCTACGGGCAAACGGGCCCCGAGCACCACAAGGCGGGTTATGCCAGTGTAGGCGAGGCCAAAGGGGGGCTCCGCTACCTCATCGGCGAACCAGACCGGTTGCCGTCACGGGCCGGTGTATCCCTGGGTGATACAATGACCGGCACTTTCGCCTGCCTCGGCACGATGATCGCCCTGCATGCCCGAAGCCAAACGGGGAAAGGCCAGGTGGTGGATGCGGCGATCTATGAAAGCGTCATGGCGTTCATGGAAAGCTTGATCCCTGAATACGCCCTGGCCGGTCACACCCGGGAGCGGACAGGCCCGATTCTGCCCAAGGTCGCCCCATCCGGGGTCTATCCTTGCAGCGACGGCATGGTGATCATCGGCGCCAATCAGGACACGCTGTTTGCGCGCCTCGCAGAGATGTGCGGCGCCGATTGGGCCAGCGATCCGCGATATGCCACCCACAATGCCCGTGGTGACAACCAGGCCGAACTCGACGGGCTCGTCAGCGAATGGACCGCCCAACGTACCGCGGCCGATGTCATCGCCCAGTGCGAAGCCCATGGTGTGCCCTGTGGCCCGGTGAACACCGCAAAGGACATGCTCGCAGACGCTCATATCGCTGCGCGGGATGCAATTGTCCGGATGGTTGATCCAGTCCTAGGCGAAGTGCCGATGCAAGGTATTGTTCCGAAGCTTTCGGAAACGCCGGGTGAAATCCGCCACACGGGTCCAGCCCTTGGGGCGCATGTGTCTGAACTGCTCGGTGAACTGGGCATCGACGCAGAGACTCATCGGTCGCTGAAGGCAAAGGGGATCGTCTGATCGCAAGCGGCCGATCGATTTGGCAAGTACGGAAAGATACGATAAGTCCGCGCGCCATGGCTGATGACGCCCCGAAAGCCTTTCCTCCGCCCCTGACACCGAAGGCGGCTCAGGATGAGACGTGCGAACTCCGGCCGGCGTTCAACGCCGATGGATTGATCGCCGCCATCGCCCAGGATTCGGCCACGGGAGATGTGCTGATGCTGGCCTGGATGAATGCGGACGCGCTGGCTGCGACGCTGGAAACCGGCCAGGCAACCTATTGGTCCCGGTCGCGGCAGTCCCTCTGGCGAAAGGGAGAAACGTCAGGGCACATCCAGACTGTTGAGAGCGTCCGGATCGATTGCGACCAGGACGCCGTTCTCCTGCTGGTCAACCAGGCAGGAGGCGCCTGTCATACCGGCCGCAAAAGCTGTTTCTACAGGCAGGTTGATCCAGGCAACGGCACCAAGGATCAACCAACCTTGACGCATCTGGCTGAACAAGCCGACCTCGCATCGCCCGGCAGCGCCTAGAGGCCCAATCGCACCTGATAAAAACAGGCCTGGCAGTCACAGGCCCGACCCGAAAAGGGAGGAGTTTCCCCATGGTCTTCCGAAATGCAGGCGCCTCTAGCGTCGTAGTACTTCTCTCCGCACTCGCCGCCTGCGATGGTGAAGCCACAGATCCGCCCGCACCCGTCGAGCCTGCAGCCAGCGAGACGGCGGCGATTTCTACGAACGACGCTGCTGCAGAGCAGCTGGAGTTGCACAAGCTCCCATGCGGCACGATCGAGATCTCGGACCTCGATCTGTTTTCAACCGCGGGCGATTATGCCGGAGTGCCTGATACTTTCACGAACACCTGCTGGCTTGTTCGACATCCAAACGGAGACCTTCTTTGGGATCTCGGCCTTCCGGGAATGCTCACGGCCGCAGGGCCCCAGGATCAAGGGATCTTCACGGTTTCCCTCAGCACGACCCTCCGCGAAGTTCTTGCCGCCCGCGGTATCCCCATGGAAACGATCGAACAGGTCTCGATTTCCCACAGCCACTTTGACCATATCGGCCAGGTTGACCAAATCGCACCGACCACGAAATGGCTGGTTCACCAGGACGAATACGCATTCATGTTCCCGAGCGATGGTGAGAACCCGCCCGATAATGCTGCCCAGTTTGCCCCCTTCGGCGACCTCGAGGCTGTGACTTTCTCCGGGAAGCGCGATGTGTTCGGTGACGGTTCGGTTCTCATCCATGAGACGCCCGGACATACGCCAGGTCACACCTCGCTGCAGGTCAACCTGCCGGACACGGGACCGGTGTTCCTGACAGGGGATCTTTACCACAGGGCTGAAAGCCGGGTGTTGCGCCGCGTCCCCCAATTCAATTGGGACGTCGAAAACGCTGACGCTCCAGGAGCGATCACCACGGCCTCCATGGACGCTTTCGAAGCCATTGTAGCCTCGGTGAACGGCCAAGTGATCATTCAGCACGAGCCCGTCGACGTCGACGCTTTTCCGGACGTGTCGTATTAGGCGGGCATCGCTTTCGGCCGCTCAGCCGATGAGGTCGAGGCTGTCGAGAATATCAGCGAGATCAGCATTCTCGAATGTGATCTGCACCGAGCCGCTCGCAAACGTCACGTTGTTGCCTGACTGCGTGAAAGCATCCTCGGCGGCTGCGGTGCTAGCAAATCCGAAATCCACGAGCTGGACCGTTTCCCCAGCCTTGAAGCCGATGACGGTGTCGTTCGAGGTGACATCGGCATCGAACACGAAGGTATCGGTGCCGCCCTGTCCCCGGATCAGGTTGTTTCCAGCGCCCGCTTCAAGGATGTCATTGCCGCCGCCGCCGTTCAGCTCGTCATCACCACCGCCACCCATCAGGACGTCATTGCCAGCCGCACCGTTGATGAGGTCATCACCGCCCTGGCCGATGATTTCGTCATCGCCGCCCATGCCCAGCAGGATGTCATTACCCGTCCCGCCATTGAGAAAGTCGTCATCGGCGCCGGCCAGGATTTCATCATCGCCTCCGCCACCAATCAGCCGGTCATCCCCTCGACCGCCAAACAGAAGGTCCGTGCCGCCATTGCCGTTGAAATCGTCATTTCCGGTTTGGCCGCGCAGGATGTCATTGCCGTTTCCGCCATCGCCCTGGTCATCGCCTTTGCCGCCGTTCAGCGTATCGTTGCCGTTGCCGCCGGCGAGTGTGTCGTCTCCGACGCCGCCATTGACGATGTCGTCTCCAGCCCCGCCGCGCACATCGTCATCACCCGCTGCGCCGAGCACGAGATCGTTTCCGCCGAAGCCCTCGAGCACATCATTGCCATCTCGGCCTTCGAGCCGGTTCGCATCGCCGTTTCCCCTTAGCGTGTCGCCCTCGGCCGAGCCGATCACGTTTTCGATGGAGACAAACGTATCGCCAGCCGCGTCCCGGCCTGACGAGAAGGCGTCGTTCGCGTCGAGCGATACTGTCACCGCTCCAGTGTTCACGTAGCTGACCGTATCGTTACCGTCATTCTCGTTCCGGTTCAGCTCACCGCCATTGAAGTCGTTTATCCCGCCGCCAGCGACAAGAAGATCGTCACCATTGCCACCGAACAGCTCGGTCGCCCCGCCACCGGCCACCAACGTGTCGTTGCCGTCTCCGCCCGCCAGAAGCCAATCGATCGTCGCGTCGGGGTCGACGGTCACGATATCGTCACCGCCCACACCGAAGAATTTGGCCGTCTCGCGGAAATCATTGTTGGGGTCGTCCCAGCCAGTGACCCGTACGCCAGTCAGATCGGTTTCGCCGCCTGCTTCGGTGTGGAAGAAATTGCGGACGTTGGCCACGACTTCGAAATTTTCGAGAAAGCCAGCCCTCACGGTCACCGATGGCTCATTGGTCAGGTTCAGGAGTTCGAAGCCCGAAATGCCGGTGATCCCCGTGAGATTGATGCCAAGGAAGTTGCCGATAAGCAGGGTGTCAAACCCCTCACCGCCAGCGAGGGTGCCATTTACGCTCTGGAACACGCGGATGGTGTCATTGCCGTCGCCAGCGTCCACCGAGACCGTGTTGGAAGACCCGATATTGACCTGATCATCATCGTCGCCGCCACTGATCGTGTCTGACCCGATGGAGGTTATGAAGTCAGGGCCGTCGCCGCCGTTCAGGATGTTGGTGCCGGTACCGCCGAAAAGATCATCTGCGCCGCCCAACCCATTGAGGGTATCGTTGCCGTCTTCGCCGTCGGGCTCTTCTCCTGGAAAGCCACGGATGATGTCACGTTCGTCCGTGCCATCGAGGACGTCGTCACCCGTGGTGCCATTGATATCAGCCATCTTTCCAACCCACTTTAGACAGGCCCAGATTGCGGTCTCTCGCCGCGACCGAAGTCCCTGTGCACAACACCTGCTTCGGGCATAGCAAAGCCTGGGCCATGGCGACCACTTACAAATACACAGTCATAACGCTTCGTGATGATTGATCGGCGGCAAGCGCGGCGTGCGGTGACCAAGGCCTGAAAAGAAGGCTCTAGTTTGTGGCCTCGGAACTGTTCGCTGCTCTTGCGCTTCCACTTTTTTCGTTCCGCCTTTCCGAAGATAAAAAGGCACGCAGCGGGGAGCGGTCTGGGTTTTCCGAATTAAAACAGGGTCTCTCCCGCCTGTTTCGCGGCTGATCTCCTATTACTCACGAACCCAACCCAAACGCGTGATCACCCGTGATTGGAAATCCTTACGCGAGTGTTCCATCTCTGTCGTGTCGAAAGCGACAAAGATAATCAGCACCAAAGGACGAGACCCATGAAAAACCAGTTTGCAGCCATCGCCCTCGCCGCATTTGCCGTCGTTCCTGCAACGATCGCCGTAGCGCCCATCGCATGCGCCCAGGTTGTTGAGGCCTCTGTCGCCGTCCAGCCTTCGGGGGATTTCGTTCGCAAGTCGAAGCGCTTGAAGGGCTCTTACACCGTGATCGAACGCGAAGGCCAAACCATCATTCGCTTTTCCGATGACTTCCGCGCCGCCCGCGGCCCCGATTTGAAGGTCTTCTTGTCCCCGAACACCGTGGCAGACGTGAATGGTGATACGGCCATCAACGGATCGATCAACCTCGGTGTGCTTGAAAGCACCAAAGGTGGTCAGGAATACGTTGTTCCAGCGGGTGTAAACCTCGACGATTTCGCATCGGTCCTAGTGCACTGCGAAGCGTACGCCGTGCTCTGGGGCGGAAGCGACCTTTAATCCCCTCCATCGCTTCTTTCCCAATCGCCAGGCCCGGATCGGCTCCCATTTACCCGGTCCTCCCCTCCCGGGACCCCTCACCCCAAGTGGCACGTCTCCCGGTCTGGCTTCCCCTTCCGCGATAGCGGGTCATTCCTCCCCTCACTGACCCTTTCCGCTATCGCGCACCTTGCCCTGCCGGGTCTTCCCGTCCCCGGCAGAGCATTTTCTTTATCCCTTGGTCCCAGCCCTTGCACTTCTCGCCTTTTGGACGTCCCGTCCAGCGTGCCGGTGGCGACCGCCGGTGATTGAAAGGGGAGCCCACGCGCTATGGCCAATCCGTTGTCTGATATCGAGATCGCCCGAAAAGCGGCCATGCATCCGATTGCGGAGATCGGCGCGACGCTGGGTCTTGGCACTGCGGACCTCATTCCCTACGGCCATGACAAGGCGAAGGTCGCGCGCCCCCCCAGGAGTGATGCCGAAGGAAAGCTCATACTGGTCACCGCGATCAACCCGACCCCCGCTGGGGAGGGCAAGACGACGACAACGGTCGGGCTCGGCGATGGGTTGTCCCGGCTCGGCAAGCGGACGGCGATCTGCATCCGCGAAGCGTCCCTTGGCCCCTGCTTCGGCGTCAAGGGCGGGGCGGCAGGCGGCGGCTACGCCCAGATCGTTCCCATGGAAGCCATGAACCTCCATTTCACGGGCGACCTTCACGCCGTCGGTGCCGCCCATAACCTCCTCGCGGCCATGCTCGACAATCATCTGCACTGGGGCAATGCCCTCGGCATCGATCCGCGCCGGATCACCTGGCGCCGCGCGGTCGATATGAACGACCGGGCCCTGCGGGGACTGGTTGTAGGTCTTGGGGGCCGGGCCCATGGCGTGCCCCGCGAAACCGGTTTTGACATTACCGTCGCTTCCGAAGTGATGGCGATCCTCTGCCTGTCCACAGACCTCGACGACCTGCAGCAACGGCTCGGCCGCATCAGCGTCGCCGAGACCCATGACGGCGCGGCAGTCACAGCGAAAGACCTCAAGGCCGATGGCGCCATGGCCGTTTTGCTCAAGGACGCCCTGATGCCGAACCTCGTGCAGACCCTGGAAGCCACCCCAGCCTTCGTCCATGGTGGCCCATTCGCCAATATCGCCCATGGCTGCAACAGTGTGATCGCCACCCGCACGGCGCTATCCCTGGCCGACTATGTGGTCACTGAAGCCGGCTTCGGCGCAGATCTCGGCGCGGAGAAATTCTTCAACATCAAATGCAGGAAGGCTGGCCTTGCTCCTTCGGCTGCGGTGATCGTGGCCACCATTCGGGCGCTGAAGATGAATGGCGGTCTACCGAAATCCGAGCTTGGCGCCGAGAGTGTCGCAGCCGTCGAGGCCGGACTCCCCAATCTCGCCCGCCATGTGGAGAATGTTCGCAAGTTCGGAGTGCCCGTCGTCATCGCGCTCAACCATTTCACCGGCGACACGGATGCGGAGATCGCCGCGGTCCAGGCCTTCGCGGAAACCCTGGGCACCCCGGCCATAGTTTGCAAGCACTGGGCAGATGGCGGAGCAGGGGCTGAAGCCCTGGCCGAGACCCTCGTCGCGCTCGTGGAAACAGGGGAAGCGGCGTTCAAACCCCTTTACCCTGACGAACGACCCCTTTTCGAGAAGATCGAAACCGTCGCGCGGGAAATCTATCGTGCCGGGTCGGTCAGTGCCTCGCCCAAGGTCCTGAAACAGCTCGATCGGTGGCAGGCCGCTGGGCATGGCGACTTGCCCATCTGTGTCGCGAAGACACCCTACTCCTTCTCTGCCGACCCTGATATCCGCGGCGCCCCAGAAGGCTTCGACCTTCCCGTTCGGGATGTCCGCCTGTCAGCCGGGGCCGGTTTCATCGTCGCGCTCACTGGCGACGTGATGACCATGCCCGGCCTCCCGCGAACACCGGCTGCCGAAGCCATCCACCTCAACGCCGATGGCGAGATAGAAGGGCTTTTTTGAGTCTGGAAAGCCGACGTCTGACGGCTGGCGCGCAGCTTGCTTTACTCCCGCTTCGCCAGCTTAGAATACGCCGTGGCGGCCTTTGCCCTTGGTGAAAGCTGTTGCGCCATCGCGGGTTTCGCCGGACCGGATCACCTCCCGTCCGCGCTGCGTTTCCATGCGCAAGGCCTCGCCTTCCGGAAGCGACCATTGCTCGAGCGCCGATAGACGATCGGATCGCATGCAGCGCTGGGGAAATGCAGACAGATCCTCGGCCAGGGCCAGCGCAGTCTCCAGCGCTTTACCAGCAGCCACAAGCCGATTGGCGAGACCGATGGCCATCGCTTCTTCGGAGCCGACTTCTCGGCCCGTTAAGATCAAGTCCATCGCCCGCGATCCGCCGATCAATCGCGGCAGCCGTACTGTCCCGCCATCGACCAGCGGAACGCCGAACCGGCGGCAAAACACGCCAAACCGCGCCGTCTCCGAGATCACGCGGAGGTCGCACCAAATCGCCAGCTCAAAGCCGCCCGCCACCGCATGTCCCTCGACCGCTGCGATGACCGGCTTCGAAAGCTGAAGGCGTGTCGGTCCCATCGGGCCGAAATCGCCCGTTTCTTCCACACGGTTGCCGCGGCCCTCCGAAACGGCCCTAAGGTCCGCCCCGGCACAGAACGTACCGCCTTCACCGGTCAGGATTGCCACCGAAAGGGTGTCATCGCTGTCGAAAGACTTGAAGGCATCGTAGAGGGCTGCGGCCGTTTCGCCGTCCACGGCGTTCCTCACGCCCGGGCGATTGATTGTCACGATGAGGGTGGCCCCGCGGGTTTCAGTCAGGACGCTCGCCATGTCGGGCCGCCTCGTTTTGTTACCGCTGCAGCTCTTTCATCGCTTCTTCCAGGCCCTTCAGCGTCAGCTCGAACATGCGCTGTGGCCCGATCAACTCACGGACAAGCTGAATCGACGGGGTGTAATCCCACGCCCCTTCCTTCACCGGGTTGAGCCACACCATGGACGGATAGGTCTGCACGAAGCGCTGGATCCACAAACCGCCGGGTTCCTCGTTCCAGTGTTCGACGGAGCCCCCGGCGTAGGTGATCTCGTAGGGGCTCATCGAGGCATCCCCAACCACGACCACCTTGTAATCACTGGGGTACTTATGGAGCACGTCCCACGTCGAGATCTGGTCTGTCCGGCGCCGGCGATTGTCCTTCCAGAGGCCCTCATAGGGGCAGTTATGAAAGTAAAAGTGCTCGAGATTCTTGATTTCGGACCGGGCCGCCGAAAACAGCTCCTCGCAGACCCGCATATAAGGGTCCATCGACCCGCCTGCATCCAGAAGTAGCAGAACAGAGATCGAGTTCCGCCGCTCCGGCCGCATCGTCACATCGAGATAGCCCTGGCGCGCCGAGTTCTTGATCGTGCTGTCGAGGTCCAGCTCCTCGTCGGCCCCGTCTCGCGCCCATTTCCTGAGCCGTTTCAGGGCGACCTTGATGTTGCGTGTGCCGAGTTCGACGCTGTCATCGTAATTCTTGAACTCGCGCTTGTCCCAGACCTTCACGGCCCTGCGATGGCGCGACTTGTCCTGCCCAACCCGGACCCCTTCGGGATTGTACCCATTGGCACCAAAGGGCGACGTGCCGCCCGTTCCGATCCACTTGTTGCCGCCCTCGTGGCGCTTCTTCTGCTCCTCGAGCCGTTCTTTCAGCGTCTCGATCAGCTTCTCGAAGCCGCCCATGGCTTCGATTTCAGCCTTTTCCTCGTCGCTAAGGAATTTCTCCGTCATCTTGCGGAGCCACTCCTCGGGCAGGTCCTGGACGTTCACCGCGTCTTCGAGACTGTCGAGGCCCTTGAAGACATGGCTGAAAACCCGGTCGAACTTGTCGAGGTTGCGCTCATCTTTCACAAGGGCCGAGCGCGAGAGGTAGTAGAATTCCTCGACTGACCGGTCCGTAACGCCCTTATCCATCGCCTCGATCAGGGCGAGATACTCCTTCAGCGTCACAGGCACTTTCGCCTCGCGCAAGGAGTTGAAGAAGTTCAGGAACATGGGCCGCCTCCCTTATCGTTCCCAAGGTAATACGCCCTGCCACCAATGTCCAAAACTGCCGTTGGGGAAAGGAGATAAGGATATTCTAACTCGGATGAGCTAGTCGGATACTGTGATGCTATGGGTGTGGAGAGTGCTGGCGATCGCCCTTGTTGGGCTGGTTGCCTACGTGGGGGCGATTTACGACCGCTCCCACACGGCGCGGCTGAGTGATGCCCAGAAGACCCGTTTTGCGCACACTCAATATGCCCATGCCGCGGCAGGCCGCGACTATCGCGCTGTTAGCACCTTCATCATGCTCCTAAATGCTGGGAACGAACCAAATGGCGATGATGGGCGCATCAAAGCGGCTTTTGAAACGCGCGCGGTTTGTGAAGCTGTCTTGCACGATTTGAACCAGATCAATCCCGGCGTGGTGATCATCCCTGAATACCTGTACGCGCCTAACTGCGTATGTCAGATGGAATATTTCGATGCAGTCGCTGACATTCTTGAGCTGCGGTCTCGGCAAACGGGGCCCGCTCTCTCGCGAACGCTCCTGTCGGCATTCCTGACAGAAGGAACCGCGATCTCCGACAAAGATGTAGGAAGTCTTGGTGTCTTGAGTCTGGCGGCAGCGCTGGGGCAGGCTGGGATATTCGCGCCTTCGGAAATTGATCAAGCCACTCTTCTGATGGACGGTCAGCGATCTCTTCCTGACTCGTGTCAGCGCTTTAGGAAGCTCGCCAGAGAGGCCGGGCTTATCCAGCAGGAGAACCAGGAGCGTGCGCCGGTTGGCGATGCACTCGGTCTGCGGGGGACAACATGAATCCCAAGGCGCCCTGGGTCGTGACAGCAATTGTAGCGGTTTGCTCGCTGGCCATGTTTGCCATGGATGCGACGAAACCGCCACCCGATGCTTCAATCCCGGCGGCTCCCCAAGGCGGCATTCAACCCGTTCTCGCCGCGCTTGAAGCTCTTGATGGCCTGCACAATCAGCATCTTCTTCTCCTCCACGTCGACGTCCACACTGGCGAGATGGTCGATGATGAAGAGCTGACGTTTTTCGAGCCTCACAGTCTTTGTGTGAGTGCCTACAAACACATCGCAGAAGAAGCGCCTGAGAGCGTTGCTGTACCTTCAGATCTCTACACGGAAGCGTGCGACTGCATCGTTGAGGCGTCGTTTGGCTGGGTGGACGCCATAGCGTGGGACAACGAAGCCGAGAAACGATTGACGGCTCGCTCCCGCTATTTCGAAGGATTTCTGCGCGAGATACACGGAGTGCGCGAGCACAGGCGTATCCTCAATTCGCTCGTGATCGCGGCAAGTACTGGCCAGGCGAACATCACAACGCCGTTCTATTTTTTCGACTATGGAGACGCAATGAGAAACAACGTTCCCAAAAGCATGACCCTGGCATGCGACCACTACGAGACGCTCAGGAATGCCAGGGGCGCTTACTGATCGCGAGGGACGCCAACCGATTTGCCAGGCCCTGGAATTAGGCGCACAAGGGACACGATGAGTGGAGACAGCGCCTTTCTTGATGATAATCCCGGTGGGGCAGACGCTGACCCCTTCGAGCCGATCTGCGGCAGCAAGGAAGTGGGTGCGCTGGCGCACCTCTACCGGGCGGAAGTCTACCGCTCGACCACATGGCGCCAGCGGCTCGACCAGACCACGAATTGGGCGGTTGTTTCCACGGGCATTGCGCTGTCGGTGAGCTTTGCGACGGCGACCGCATCGCCGTTCCCGATTGTCCTGGTGGGGCTGCTCTGCGTCATGTTCCTGATGCTCGAGGCCCGCCGTTACCGCTTCTTCTATGTCTGGCGGTTCCGGGCCCGGGTCCTCGAGATTGCATTCTATGTCCCGATGCTTCGGGGCCAGGGCGCCAATATTCCCATCGACCGGGGCACCGCGCTCAGCGATGACTATGAGAGCCCGAAATACCGCATCTCGATGGCGAGGGCTGTCGGCCGGCGACTGCGCCGGAACTATGGCTGGATATTCGCGATCCAGGGCGCGGCCTATTTCGCCAAGATTGCGATCCACCCGACCGATGTTCCCGACATCGGCACCTTCATCTACCGCGCCCATATCGGGCCGATCCCCGGCTGGTTCGCGATTGCGGCGGGCCTCGCTTTCCACGCAGCCTGGATTGTGTTCGCGTGGTACACGTGGCGCCAGGAGCAGAAGGACAAGACCAAGATGGCGGATTTCCTGGATAGCAGGAAGGATGTCCTGACCCACGACCAGGTCAGCGATGCCCGCAGCGTCGAAGGACTTGGCGGCGCGTCACTGGGCTGATCAGGGACAAAAGCGGTGTCGTCTTTGGCGGAAACCGCCTACGCCCTTGTAATGCTATAACAATCCTGAGGCGAATTGGCGCGCGCGACCGCAATCCACCCGTGTGTGAAGATCGTGTAGAGCGGTGTCCAACCAAAGGAGCACTCGCAATGTTGATCCGCATAACCATCGCCGTTTCCGCAGCCCTGACCCTGGCGGCCTGTGCAATGTCGAGCGATACCCATGCCGACGTCCATGCTGACCATGCCCATGAGCATGGCGAAGGCTGCGGCCATGTCATGGTCCGACATAATGACCATTGGGATTACCTGCATGATGGCCACTTGCACCATGTCCACGGCGACCACGTCGATGAGCACGTCCTAGAGGTCACCGACGCGAATCCTGCCGACGAAAATCCGATCGAGGCTGCCCTACATGCCAACCATGTGCACGGAGACGATGACGCAGCGCATCCCCTCGTCCCCCACGGCGATCATTTCGACCATATCCACGACGGACGTCTCCACCATGTCCATGGAGACCACGTCGATGATCACGGTCCGGTGGAAACCAGACTGAACGGATAGCGCGGCGTCCGTCCTTGGCGAAGGCGCTTTTGGCTGAGTCCCGCTTAAGAGGGTTCCTTCTCGCCAAGCCCTTCCGAAAGGTTTGCGGAAAAGTCTGCTGATGAGGTTAAACCTGTGCTTTCAAGCGCTGGTTTGTGCTTGTCGCTCGCCAATGGCGCCGGTCTGCAAGAAAAGGAGGTCCCCCGCCAGCGAGACCATGTCGCCCAGGGCGCTCTCTACCGTGCCGGGCTGCGTGAGGCGGATCTTGAAATGCCAACGTCCAAAGGTTTCAACCAGTATCAGGGACGCGGCGTCGTCATTCGACAGGACCGCGCAGGCCGGAGCCTCCACAGCCGCATCGCCGGTTTCCGCAGACACGCGGAGAATAAGCGCGTCTTGACAGGCTTTCGTGCCATCTCGGTCGAGGCCCAGACCGCGCGTGATCTCGGCGACCTGGATCATCTGACCCAGATGCTGCTCAGCCGTCATCGGCGCGAAATCAGAGAAATACAGCGTCAGGATCCCCGTCTGGTCTGCCGTTTCATACTGGCAGCCGACGTCCAGGCCGTTCGGCCGGAAATCAGGCAGACCGAAGCGCGCGAACGCGCCGACCGTTGCCGGACAGACGCCGCCGCTCTGGACGTGCGTGGCAGTGTCGTCGTCCGCAAGGGTCCAGGACGGAGAGGCGACCTGGGGCGCAGCGTCTCCGCTTTCCTCCAGCGAGGCAGGTTGTTCAACAGCCGGCAGCGGGCCAGAGGACTGCGGCGAAGGCGTTTGGGTTGAGGGGGATTGTGGCGAATTCGACTGGCAGGCAGTAAGGGCCAGGAGCATGGCGCTCAAGGCTGGCAACACAGCTGCACCGATCCGAGCCCGAGGCGAATGTCCCGACATCTGCGGATTATCCCGCCGGTCCGCGTCGACCGCCGCCCTCTGTTTGGCGGCGGCTCAGAAACGCAAGGCGCTCGAACAGCGCCACATCCTGCTCATTCTTGAGAAGGGCGCCGTGGAGCGGCGGGGTCAGCCTTTCCGGATCGGTCTCCCGGATCGTCTCGAGGTCAATATCCTCGTTCATCAGCAGCTTTAGCCAATCCAACAGCTCTGACGTCGATGGTTTCTTCTTCATGCCGGGCACTTCGCGCATGGCGTAGAAGGTGGTGAGGGTTTCCTTGACCAGCTTCTGCTTCACACCGGGATAGTGCACATCGACGATCTCCCGCATGACTTGCTCGTCGGGGAACTTGATAAAGTGGAAGAAGCACCGGCGCAGAAACGCATCCGGCAGCTCTTTCTCATTGTTCGATGTGATGATCACGATCGGCCGTTGGACGGCCTTCACGGTTTTGTCGAGCTCGTAGACGTAGAACTCCATGCGGTCGAGTTCTTGGAGTAGGTCGTTGGGAAACTCGATGTCAGCTTTGTCGATCTCGTCGATCAGCAAGATCGGCCGCTCTCCGGCTTCGAAGGCTTCCCACAGCTTGCCCTTCTTGATGTAGTTCGCGATGTCCTTGGCCCGCTCATCGCCCATCTGGCCGTCGCGCAGGCGGCTGACCGCATCGTACTCGTAAAGCCCCTGTTGAGCCTTGGTGGTCGACTTGATGTGCCACTCGATCAACGGAGCGCCGAGCGCTTTTGCCACCTCGATGGCCAGGACGGTCTTGCCCGTGCCGGGCTCGCCCTTCACCAGCAGGGGCCGCTCCAGCGCGATGGCCGCATTCACCGCTACGCGCAGGTCATCCGTGGCGACGTAATCCTTGGTGCCTTCAAAGCGCATGGCGAACTCCTCATCTTCTAATTAGCTCGGCGGACATTAAAGCCCTCAGCCCTGAGGGCAACAATTACGCTGGGGAAGTGGGGATACGCGTCGATATTCCCAAAGATTAGCCGGCGGAACGGCGGACGAACACCGTTGCGATCCATCCCGCCAGCGCGCTGATGATAACGATCTGTGCCAGGCCAATGGCAAATCTGATCAGCGCGCCGTCGATCAGCAGAGCCTCCCCGTTTGTGCCAAACCCGAAGAACGTGAAAGCAGCCAGTTGGAGCGCTGCGACGCCACCGATGGCGATTGCGCTGGCCCAGGTCATCCCAGGGCGCCCATGGAGCCAGTGACCACCCACAGACCCGAGAGCCGAGAAGACCAATCCGTTAAGGGCGCTCGCCGCCAACAAGGCCGGTCCAAGAGTATTCAAACTCCAACCGCTGATGACGGATAGCTCGATAATCGCGGCCGTCGTGAATCCCCACGTCAGATTGATGGTGAGAATGGAAATGACAGCCGCGAGAAGCAGCGCGGCATAGCGGTTCATTCGAACAGGGTCACCATCCGGCTCCAGCACGGGCGAGACACGAGTGGCATCTTGTCGTTGCTGTGCCGTCTTGCTTGTTTGCTGCTGCCGTGAGCGCTCCGGTTTGGGTAGCCCTTGCGCCGGCGGCTTTGAAGGTGTTGACACTGTTTGCTCGGGCGCTTCTGGTGCAGCGGCCTGCTGCATTAGATCCGGCCGTTTCAATGTGCGCGATAGCGACCGCAAAAACCGCTGCCAGCCGCCATGATCGGTGTCACCGTCAAAGCCTGTAAGGTCATCGAACTGAACGTTCCAGAACGCGGCGGGCCGGTCGAGATCTGGGATGGGCTCAATCTGCACCGGGACGAGGACACCCCGGGCACGTCCGATATCGCATTCGATCTTGACCCACGGGCGTGTCAGCGCGTGTCTGCTCCAGACACCGACAACCGCGCCAGCGGTCTTGACCTCCCGATCGAGAATATCGGGAAAAACATCCCCGCTATCGAGCCCTTCGGTATCAAAAAAGACCGATAGACCGCGGGCCTCAAGCTGATCCTTGATCAGCCGTGCGGCTGGAGTATCCCGTCGGGCGTAACTCAGAAAGACGTCGGCCATTTGGTGCCCCGCAGCGCTCTCTATTCTCGGCGTTATCGCGACACAGCCAGGTCCCGACAAGGCCGGCAGGACGCTTCCTCACTTTTAGTTAACGATATTCGGCGAATTGATAAGGAACACAGAGATTTAAGCGATTCGATTGCCGCAATGCCGCTGAAATTGTCCCTCAAGCCCGGCGAGACCTTCATCGTAAATGGTGCTGTGGTTCGCAATGGTGACCGCCGGGGCGTACTCTTGCTAGAAAATCGTGCGCGAGTGCTCCGCGAGAAGGACATCATGCAGCCGGAGGAAGCCGACACGCCGGTGAAGCGAGCCTACTTCTCAATCATGCAAATGTACCTGCTGGGCGAGAGCGAGGGGCCACAGTACGATGAAACCTGCGCAGCGCTCGCGGATCTGGCACCTGAACAACCGGCCCTGGCCGTAACCCTGTCGCGAGAGGTCGCATGCGGCAACCTCTATAAGGCACTGTCCAGATGCAGACGCGCTCTAACGCTTGAGCCGGAGCCGGTCCATGCCTGACGGTCAAACCCATGGCGATGAAGACTTCGATGTGATCGATCAAGACGCACTCGACCATGCCATTCGAACCCTTGAACAAGGTGCACCCGTCCCGGATGTCGGTATTGACCTTGGAGGTGGTTGTTTTGCCCGCGCAGATGGATCCCTTGGCAAGGAAGGTTTGCTCCAACGACTGAAGGGCCATCGCCAGATGCTGCAGATTGCCAGGAACCGAACTGTGCTTGGGTCTGGCATGACTAGCCTCACGGTCGATGGGTCCGTGAAATCCCTGCTCGACGCGGTACGCAAGGCCGGCTAGGCGCCGGCGCCATGAACCCAGAATTCATTTCCAATGCGGTCGCGATCTTCGTGACCTTCTTCGTATTGATCGACGCCATAGGTGTCGCGCCCGTCTTTGCGGCCCTCACCGCCCACGGAGATGGCGCTTACCGGCGACGCATGGCGATCAAGGCCACCTGTGTTGCGGCGATCATCATCGGGTTCTTCGCTTTCGCCGGAACGTGGTTGCTCGGGGCCATGCACATTTCCATTGCTGCATTCAAGGCCGCTGGCGGGGTGTTACTCTTTCTAATCGCCTTGGACATGGTGTTCGAAAAACGCACGGAAAGAAGGGAAAATCGGGCGGAAGATGTGATGTCCAATACGGACACCGCCGAGCCTCCCGACGACATATCCGTCTTCCCGATCGGTATTCCCATGATTGCGGGGCCAGGTACGATTGCGGCTGTGATGTTCTACATGGCCGAGGCACCAACGGCCGTTGAGAAGGGGGTTATCCTCGGCGCGTTGGGGCTCAACCTCCTGCTGGTCTTGATCATCTTTCTCGCCGCCGGCCCCCTGGTTCGAGCCATGGGTCCCAGCATTGCCGGCGCGCTGACCAGGATTCTCGGTGTGATCCTCTCCGCCCTGTCGGTGCAACTCCTGATCGACGGCATCAGCGAGGCGTTTGGGCTGGCATAGTCGCCAAGCGCCTGTTTTGCCCAGAAAGTGGCGCAGCCGATTAGTGACTTGGGGATCGTAGCCGGCGGCGCTGCCACTCTCGCCCAACGGCGGCCGCGGCCTGCCAAAACAGGAAGATCAAGGCCGTTGCCAGTCCGATGACTTGCATGACCGTGTATCGGGAGATCGATACACCCGTCCGGGCAAGGGCCAGTACGCTGTCATCGATCCTTGTCTCCAGGGCGGTCACGCGGTCATGGCCTGCATCAACCACCGTCCGTAGCCTACGGAGATCGTCACCGCCCCCGACATGCTCCACCAGGGCGACTGCGCTGACACTTCCGGCGGTTTCGGCAATGGCGCTGACCTGGACCAGATCTCGCAACAGATCCTCAAGCTCATCGGTCGACAGCGTGTCCGAAAACGCACGCTTGACGCGCTCGCCAAGATCGCTGGGCCGCCCGCGGTCATCGAGCGCGATGCCGAGCCTCAACCGGAGTTGCGGCGCGGGAAGTGTGGCATCCAGAGCCCGCTCCAAACGCTCGACAAAAGCGGGCTGAAGCCGGTTCGCCCGCAGCGCGGAGCGGAGAACAGAGACAGCAGCGGCCGCCTGCTCTGGTGAGAGACTGCCAAGCACTGCCTCATCGAGCGAGGCAGCGATGAGCCCGAAGCCTGTCAGCCGAAGTTCGATTCCCGGATCGTCGGCATCTGGCACCCAGCGGCGACTGTGGCGGGCCAGGTCGTTGAATGTGCCGAGCATCGAGAACTGGGACGTTGATGGTTCAGGCCGTCGCGGCCGCTGTGCTGTGTCCCGTTCCAGGGCGGCAAGGCTCACCCGCTCGCGGTCAGAGGCACCGGTTCCGAGAACATCATCGGGCGAGGGTGGACGGCGCGTCGGCGAAGGAACGATCTCCGTCGGGCGCAGCTTCCGCTCATATCGCGCACGTACGTCGTTTGGCAGGAAGAATATGGCCGCCTTCAAGAGCTTCTCATCCTTTGTGCCGAAAGGCTCATCATTAGCCGCCGCAAAGATTGCCCGGGCATCTTCGGGATCCAGCATGTACGGAGCACCAACGAGAAAGCCCTTTGCGGCTGGCAGGTTGTTTTCCCGCAAGCTCTGATCAACGACGCTGGCCCAGTAGGCTCTCGCATTCACGCCCCGAGGGACGATCTCGCGGAAGCGGGCATCAATGCGTTCGCGGGTCGCGAAGATGGCCTCAACGCTGGGTGTCGGTGCGAAGGTCTGGGTAGCGAACAGGCCGCTCACGGCATTTGCCGCAAGAAACGGGGTCAGTAGCATGACGGTGTTGAACACAACCGCCTGACGCCAGCCGGACCCACGCCGGCTCTTCCGATGTGTCAGTGCCATTGATGACGCCCTGAAGTCGTTTGAGTGCGGTTAGGCTTCTATAGGTCACGCAGCACGCAACTTGATCAAGAGGGGGATGGCAGGTTGCCTTGCCATTTGACTGCATCGCTCCGTGCATAGCGAACCGTTGGCCCTGCACTTGCTTGATCAGCCTGGCAGATAGCGGAACGAACCCGTTGCAGTAACGGCCTCAAAATCGTCGCACAATTCAGGGACGAGGGGCACATGAGCAGGGGTTGCATTCTGTTGCAGGCTTTGGATGCCGACGGTAATGCCGCCACAAACCTCTAGAGGCGAGAGTAATGAGCAGAGCGAACCCTGAAGAATACAGGCCAGTAGAGGGCGAGCCGTTCATGAATGAGCGGCAGCAGAAATACTTCCGCGCAAAGCTGGAAGCTTGGAAAAACGAAATCGTTTCTGGCTCGAAAATTACGATCAACAATCTGCAACAGGACTCTTCTGCACTGCCAGACCTTGTCGACAGGGCATCTGCTGAAAGCGATAAGGCCCTAGAACTCAGGACGCGGGATCGGCAACGTAAGTTGATCTCCAAGATCGACGCTGCCCTTCGCCGGATCGATGAAGGGACTTACGGCTATTGCGAGATGACGGGGGAGCCCATTAGCTTGAGGCGTCTTGAAGCCCGCCCCACAGCAACCCTGAGCCTCGAAGCTCAGGAAGCGCACGAACGAAAAGAACGCACCGTCCGCGACGATTGAAGTCTCTAATTTCATGAAACGGCAGGTCGCCCATTTCGAGTCTGACCTGCCGAGCTAATCACCCAACGCCCGGCGGTTATCGCGTGCCAGTCCGTTGAGAGTAGTAATAGCTCGAAGTTCCAAAAAGAGTCCTAAGGCACGGCCGAATTCCAACTCTTTTTCTGAGCGGCGCGAATCCGGCACTTTGAATGGAGCGGAGTCCTAACGATCCGTTAACCAGATCGACGCACACAGGGTGCAAGGAAAGGCGAGTGCAAGCCATGACAACGCGTTCTGTCGATCAGGCATCGCCGCCCAAGCCGCGCGCCGTTTCCGCAATTGAGCGCGCCGATGCCAAGCCCCTGAAGTCGGACAATCTGAGGCGCCCGGACCCTGATGCGGGCCGCCTGCCAAAAAGCGTCCGAAATGTTTTGACGTCCGACGAAATTGAGGCCCTGCTGAACCCTGACTTCGATACGCTGCCAGTGGCACCGGCTGAAGTTGCGCATCCCGGTCACGCGTCGGCTGATCCGGAGACGTCGTCATCTCTCTACGACCAAGAAAAACATGCGCGAGCCTTGGCCCTCACGGAGGCCTGCGATGGATTGATCGCCAGGCTCTCCCACCGTTTCCAAAGTGACGGCGGTATCGGTGCCGTATTGCGATTGGGGCAGGTAGAAACCCGACCTTTTCGTGCAAGCGTGGAGGCGCACACAGGCACGGCGATATATGTCTGCTTTGCGAACGATACCGATCAGGTTGGCGCTGTTCTGATCCTATCAGCAGAAGCGGCGGCAACCGCAATAGAATGCGCGAGCGGTGCAGATGATCCTTTGTCGCTGGCCGCGCGCCCGCGTCCGCTGACCGAACTTGATGAAGCGTTGTTGGTTTCTGGATTGGTGCCGATCAATGACCTGTTCCCAGCCTTCAGGGTCACGCGCGCTTATGCCCATCGGTCGAAGGCGGCAGCGACGGTGCCGCCCGGTGACGGCATTCGGCTGTCGCTGACGTTGCAGATCGGCGCGCGCGCTTGGCCAACGGTGCTCCTGCTCGACACTGCTGCCCTGGGTAAAGGGCCGGCAATGAAGCCTAGTACTCGGGACGATCCAGAACCATCCCAGGCACCTCCGAACAACGAAGCGGTACACAACCAAGGACGAGGCGCCCTCACCACAGTGTTGACGGCCCGTGTCGCCAGCCTGACTGTTCCGTTGTCCACGATCGGAAATCTCAAACCTGGCGCTACCCTCGATTTGGGCCTGCAAGCCGACAGCCCGGTTTCGCTCGTAACAGGCGGCGACGGCGGGCAAACCGTCGCCCAGGGCGCACTCGGCCGTGAGGGTGACCGGATCGCCGTCCGTCTCCACCGAAAAAGCCGGGCATTCTCGTAAGGCTGCGGCATCCCATCTAGACGCACAGTGCTGATCGTGAGCCTGGTTTCGCGTGCAGCTCCAGCACCGTTCAGCGATCCGATAGGAAAGTCACAGCCCTCGTACACTTGAAGAACGCCCGCATCGGGCAACGAAGACGGCGCTTGTTTTCCACTGTCTCTTTGATTGTTTGTTCAGCACAAAGCACACGCGCACGCCCACACTTTGTGCGGGCACCCGTTACAAGAAAGACACGCTCCGTCTGTGAATTGACCGGACAATATTGTCTGTTTCTTCAATAGATATATCATTTGCGCAGCCTCACGAGGGCAGAGGAAAACAAGAATATGAATGGGAGCGTCCAATGAGATCCAACTTTCTGTTTGCCACCAGCTTGGCGGGCACTGCCCTGTTCGCACCACCAGTGATCGCAATTGCCGCCGCCCAGGAAGCCGAATCCGATCGGTTGTTGGGCACTGTCACCGTGACGGCGCAGAGGGTTGAAGAAAATCTCCAGGACGTTCCAGTCGCGGTTACGGCGCTCGACGCAACCCAGTTGGAAGACAAGCAGGTCCAGAACGTTCGTGACCTCACGGCCTTTGTTCCGAACATCAACATTGCAACCAATACCGGCACCGCGAGCGCCGCCAGGATCTTCCTGCGAGGGGTTGGGGAAGACGAGAGCAGGGGCGCGGTCGACCAGGCCGTCGGCATCTATGTCGACGGGGTCTATATCGGCCGCTCTGTCGGCTCCCTGTTCGACGTCGTCGATCTGGAACAGTTGGAAGTGCTGCGCGGTCCCCAGGGTACGCTCTACGGCCGGAACACGATCGGCGGCGCGATCAAGCTGACATCGGTCCGTCCACAGATGGAAAACAGCGGAAATGTCCTTGTGACCGCTGGCAATGAGGGCCGCTTCGACATCCGTGGCACAGGCAATTTCCAGTTCGCCGAGCGGACAGCGATCCGCATCACGGGTCTCAACCGGCAGCGCGATGGCTTCCATGAAGTTATCCCGAACGGACCACTGGAAGGCGCCGGGCGGGAGGTCGGAAAACTCGATACACTCTCTCTCCGCGCGAGCGTGCTCCACGAGTTTACCGATGATTGGCGACTGCTGTTCGCGGTCGACCACACCGACGACCAATCCGATCCAATCCCCGATTCCGTAGCCCCCGGTAACGATGTCGACAATGATATCTTCACCATCGAGCCGCTACCGGGAACGGAATGCCCGGCGACCGGCGGGTTCATCGGGTTCCCCATCGGGTGTTTTACCGAATACGATCAGGAGCTCCAGACCACCGGTGTTTCTGCACGCGTGGAAGGCCGCTTCGGTCCCCTCGACTTCACGTCTATCAGTGCCCACCGCCAGCTGAATGATGAGCTGAGCACGCGGATCGGCTTCCCCTTCTCCCAGGAAACGGACCAGGACCAATTCAGCCAGGAATTCACCCTGGGCTTCAATGAGGGCGGTCCGCTCGAGTGGCTGGCTGGCCTCTATTATTTCGAAGAGGACATCTCCCTCGATAGTGTCTTCATCTTCCCATTCAGCATCGACAGCACAACGGAATCCTTCGCTGTTTTCGGGCAAGGCACGTACAACGTCACCGACGCACTCGCGCTCACCGCGGGCGTTCGTTATACTGATGAGACAAAGGATTTTGACGGCCTCGCAATCGTCAGCGGCCTCAACCGGGTCGAGTCTGCCGATTTCGAGAATGTGAGTTACACTGTCGGCGCTGACTACCGTTTCACGGACGGCATTCTCGGCTACGCAAAATACTCGACCGGCTTCAAATCCGGCGGCTGGTCGGCAGATGCATTTTCGCCGGCAGCTGTATTCCTGCCCGTCGACGAGGAAACCCTCGAATCCGCCGAGATTGGTATAAAATCGGATTTCGCCGACGTGCTGCGCGTAAACATTGCTGCGTTCTTCAACCGCTATGACGACCTGCAGATCGGCGCCACAGTACCCGGTCTAGGCTTCACACGCTTCAATGTAGATGAAACCGAGATTGCTGGCCTCGAAGTGGAGGCCATTTGGCAGGCCACGCAAAACCTCCAGTTCAACGGCAATCTGGGCTTGCTCGATGCCGAGTACACGTCCGTGATCGGCAACCAAGGCGGCGGCCTCACCAATGATGGCGCCGGCTGCCCGGCTGGATCTATCCCTGTGCTCGGTGAGATGCCATCCATGGCCGACATCGAGGCGCGGCAAGAGGCCCTCAATGATTGTGCGCGTGATCTGGACCTCAAGAATGCACCGGAGTTCAAGGCCACGGTCGGCGCCCTCTACGCCCAACCCATATACCAGGGCGAGCTTGTCTTCTCCGGTGATGTGGCGTTCGAGGATGACAGTTTCAGCCTCGTGGCAAACTCGCCCCCTCACTCCCGGATTGAAATCGATCCGCTCGTGAATGCGCGCATAAAATACACGGATGATCGCGGCTGGTCGGTCGCCGTTTGGGGCCGTAACCTCACCGATCAGGAGTACTACAGAGCCTCTTCGGCTGCATCGTTCACGACCTATGCGTCCGAGCCCCTTACCTGGGGTGTTGACCTCGGCTACACTTTCTAGGTGGTGCCGAAACTCGCTCTGAAAATGGCAGTCCCGGCACTCGCGCTGGGACTACTTTTTGGTTGCGTGGCGCCTGCTGGCTCAGAGCTCGCGCAATCATCGACCAGCCCTGGCGCCCAAGCGGCTACCCCCGAGGCCGAACCCGAAGACAAACCGCAACCGATTACGGTTTCAGCTTGGCAGGAAGCGCTGGTCAGCGTCACCGATCTTGATCGGACGGCCCGGTTTTTCCTTGAGATCGGGAGCTATGAGACGGTCTGGCGTGGACCGGTATCCGCCGGCGACCTCAGCCAATTCGGACTGCCTGAAACGGCATCGGGCGAGGCCCTGCTCCTGAGGGCGCCTGGATCCGTCGATGGTTACATCCGTCTTGTCCGCTTCGATGGTGCAGGTCCGAAACAGCCGACGCGGCCGGGCGCACGGGCATGGGATACTGGCTGTTTCTGGTCGATCATGGTGCGGATGAAAGACATGCAATCGGCCTATGATGATGCGATTGCCATGGGCTGGTGGACCGAGACCCAGATTGCGCCGCTCTCCTTCAATGGCTCCGAACTGAATATCGTTGTCTTCAAGGGGCCCGATGGGGTCCAGGTTCAAGCCTATGAGCGGCTCAATCGGCCAACGCCTGAAGGGTATCCGCCCTTCGCGCGTATGGGGCAGCCGTTCAATATCATGCAGATGACCCGCGACAGAGATGCGGCCCGGAGGCTGATGGTCGACGTGCTCGGGTTCGACACTTTCTGGTTCGGTCCGCCCCAGACGTCCGATGGGCCAACCCTTATGCCCCTGGGCATTCCTCAGAACTTGACCCCGTCGGTCCCTTACAAAGCCGGTATTTTCTCGCCGCCGACGCAAGCGATCAGCGGCCGGATGGAGTATATCGAGATCGATGGGCTGGAGGGCTTCGACCTGGCAGACCGGTGCAAAGTCCCGAATTTGGGAACGCTCTCGGTCAGCTATCCAGTCGACAATGTCGAGGAGGCCCAGGCCCGGATCACAGACCGTGGCTGGCCCATCGAGCGGGGACCCTACACGGTTGACCGCCCACCCTACGGCACCCTGACCGCATTCGTGATCAAAGCGCCCGACGGTGCGGAAATCGAGTTCTACGAATCCAAGACGGCCGAGTAGTCGACGATACGCCATCCCTGCGCCGGATGGTCCCCTGCGCATAACTTTCATTTTGGGGTATAAAAGATATATCAATTGCCGGAGGTGCGGTTTGGCCGAAACGCTGTTCGACAGACTCTGGCAGTTGCATCGCATCGCGGATGCGGGCGATGGCGCTGACCTTATTGCGATCGACCGGGTCATGCTGCATGAGCGGACGGGCGGCGTCGCGCTCAAATCCCTTGGAGAGGCGGGAAGGTCCGTCATGGACCCATCCCGCGTCTTCGCGATCATGGACCACGTGGTGGCGTTTACCAGCGGACGTGGGCGGAACGATTCCCGTGCACCAGGGGGCAACGTCTTCATCACCGAGACCCGAGCTATGGCCCGGAAGACTGGCATTCACCTCATTGATACCGATGACGCGCGCCAAGGCATTGTGCACGTGGTTGCTCCCGAACTTGGGATTGCGCTTCCGGGCGCAAGCGTTGTCTGCCCCGACAGTCACACCTGCTCCCTCGGAGCCCTTGGAGCCTTGGCTTGGGGCATCGGATCCAGCGAAGCCGAACATGCCATGGCAACCGGTACGCTGCGCACGCGCAAACCCAAGCAGATGCGGATTGTCATCCACGGCACCCTTTCGCCGCACGTGACGGCGAAGGACCTTGCGCTCCATCTGATCGCGAGACACGGCGCAGCCGGAGGACAAGGCATGGCGATCGAGTTTGCCGGTGAAGCCGTCAACGCCCTCGACATGGAAGCGCGTCTTACACTTTGCAATTTGGCGGTCGAATTTGCTGCGTTCACCGCGCTGATCGCGCCGGATAAGAAAACCTTCGAACTCGTCAGCGGTGCCCCCTTCGCCCCGAGGAAACGAGATATGACGGCGGCCATGCGGCACTGGTCGATGCTGCGGACCGATGAGGGCGCCGCTTTCGATGCCGCCATCGAGATCGATGCCAGCGACGTGGCACCGATGGTGAGTTGGGGAAACAGCCCCGAGGACAGCCTGCCGGTGAGCGGTGTTGTTCCCGCCGACGCCAAGGCGAAAGCGCTGGATTATATGGGATTGGCCCCGGGCGACAGCCTGATCGGCAAGCCGGTGAAGGGCGCGTTCATTGGCTCTTGCACGAATGGGCGCCTGTCAGACCTGCGGGCGGCGGCCGCGATCCTCCAGGGGCACAGTGTGGCGCCAGGAGTCCGTGCCGTGTGTGTTCCTGGTTCACAAGCGGTTCTTGCGCAGGCTGAGGCAGAGGGTTTGGATGCTGTCTTCAAGCAGGCCGGTTTCGAATGGGGCGCGCCGGGCTGTGCCATGTGCTTCTATGCTGGCGGCGACACGTTCCCGCCGGGTACCCGTGTTATCTCTTCGACCAACCGCAATTTTGAAGGACGGCAAGGCCCGGGCGTCCGCACCCATCTCGCGAGCCCCGCTACTGTCGCAGCAAGTGCTATTGTTGGCCGTATTGCCGATGTCCGGACCTTTGAACCGGTCCTTGAGGGCGTTTGATGTCCGAGCCCTTTCGCACCCTGACAAGCCACGCCGTGACGTTGATGATCGACAATGTCGATACCGACCAGATCATCCCTTCGCGTGAGATGAAGACGGTCAGCCGGGCCGGGCTCGCTGACGGCCTCTTTGCGGGCTGGCGGTACAATGCACCGGGCACGCGCGAAATCGAGACCGGTTTCATCTTGAACGAACCGCCCTTCAACGAGGCAAAGATCCTCATAAGCGGGTCCAACTTCGGGTGCGGATCCTCCCGCGAGCATGCGGTCTGGGCCCTCGCGGAATACGGTTTCCGCGCCATCATCGCGGTATCATTCGGATCGATCTTCCGCGCCAATTGTGCGCGCAATGGATTGCTCGCCGTGGCTCTGCCGGAAGACCATCTGGAAGCGGTTGCAACCTTCGCATCCGGCGGCGACAACATTACGGTCGACCTGCCAGACCAAGCCGTTTCATGGGGGACCAGCCAGGCGAATTTCCAGATGGATGCCTATGAAAAGCGGCTGCTGCTGGAAGGTTTGGATCCCATCGGTCTGACCCAATCGAGCCAATCGCTGATCGACAGGTTCATCGCCGACGACAGGGCGGAACGTCCGTGGATCTATCCGCAGACGGCAAAGTAATCGCTATTCCGCAGCCTGACTGGCGAGGGCCCGCTCGCCCAGTTCCACAGTACCGTTCTCGACAAGTGTGCGGATGGCGCCTGGATCGAAGCCGAGACTTGCCAATATGTCAGCCGTGTGCTCGCCGATGAGTGGCGGGTTGAGTTGGAGATCCGGCCGGTCGCCGTCGAGGCTTATGGGTAAGTTCGGCAGCGATACGGATTTGCCTTCGGGAAGCGCCATGTCGAGCATGCCGCTAGCCGCAGTCAGGTGCGGATCAACGATCAGATCTTCGGGCTTGTTGATCGGCGCATAGGGAAGTCCGATCTCTTCCAGGACCGCCATGAGCGTTGACTTTTCGAATGTCTTGAAGAGTGCTGAAACCTTCGGGATCAAAACGTCCCGCTGGGCCACCCGGTCATTGTTTGCAGCAAGCGCTGGATCGTTCGCCCAGTCAGAAAGGCCGAAAGCGTCGCAGAACTGCTTCCACTGCCCGTCAGACACGACCCCGACAAAGACACTTTCCCCGCCCTTCACCTCGAACACATCATAGATTGCCCAAGCGGAAACCCGGGCCGGCATAGGCGGCGCAGGCGTCCCTGTCACGGCAAACTGGGCAATGTGCTGACCAACCAAGAAGGCTGTGGTCTCAAACAGCGAAGCATTCACGTGTACACCCCGCCCGGTCTGGTGCCGGGCCTGCAGCGCTGACAACACTCCAATGGCCCCAAACATGCCGCCGGTCACATCAATCACCGAAGCGCCCGCGCGCAGCGGACGGCCGGGCGGCCCGGTCATATAGGCGAGGCCGCCCATCATCTGGGCCACCTCGTCCAGGGCGGTTCGCTTCTGGTAAGGCCCTTCCAGGAAGCCTTTTTCCGAACAGTAGATCAGACGCGGGTTCCTGTCGCTCAGGGCCCCGTAGCCGAAGCCGAGCTTATCCAAAGCCCCAGGCCGGAAATTCTCGATGAACACATCGGCGTCATCCAGCATGTCCAGCGCAATCGCTTTCCCCGCCTCGGATTTGAGGTTGATCGCGATGCTCTTCTTGTTTCGGTTGTACATCGCAAAATAACCGGCGCCTGACCCTCGAAGCCGCCGGGTCTTGTCGCCGCCGGGCGGCTCGACCTTTATCACATCAGCGCCAAGATCGGCGAGGATCAAACCTGCGGCCGGTCCCATGACCATGTGCGTGAATTCGATGACTTTCAGGCCATCCAATGGCCGCGCTGTCGCACTCATATCGTCACCCCGCTTCACTCTACACCATAAAGATATATCATTTAACCGTGAGGTCGATTCAACTCGGCTTCTTGGAATCGAACACAGGTAAATGCCATGGCGCGCCCCGATGTATTGATCAGCGAGGTTGGCCCCCGGGATGGGCTCCAGAACTGCAAGGCCGTCATGCCGCTCGCGGAGAAGTGCCGCTGGATAGACGCCGAAGCGGCGGCCGGGGTGACGGAAATCGAGGTCGGCTCGTTCGTCTCGCCGAAATTGCTCCCGCAGATGGCCGACACGGCTGATGTCATCGCCCACGCCCTCACCCGACCCGGACTCACCGTTGCGGTGCTGGTGCCCAATCTCAAAGGCGCGCGCATGGCGATCGGATCCGGTGCCCACAAGATCACGCTCCCCTTGTCGGTGTCTGAAACCCATTCCTTGAGGAACATTCGCCGGACCCACGACCAGGTCATTGAGGAGGCGGTGAACATCGCTGCCCTCATCGCCGAACAGCCCGAAGATACGCGCCCCCATTTCGAAGGATCGCTGTCGACGGCCTTTGGCTGCACCCTCGAGGGCCCCATCCCTGACGCAACGATCCTCCGGCTCGCCAATCGGCTGATGGAATCGGGCTGCGACGAGGTCGGTCTGTCCGATACGACCGGATACGGTGATCCAGGCGCCATGAAGCGCCTTATCCGTGCGGTTCGCGCCGAAGTTGGCGCCGATGCGCTGACCGGCGTCCACCTGCACAACACAAGGGGCCTCGGCCTCGCCAACGTGCTTGCGGCCTATGAGGAGGGGATTACGACCTTCGACTCCTCATTGGGCGGTTTGGGCGGTTGCCCCACCGCGCCAGGCGCCAGTGGCAACGTCGTGACCGAAGATCTCGTCTTCATGTTCGAAGCGATGGGCGTGACGACGGGGATCGATCTGGATGCCCTCATGGCCTGCCGGGAAATTCTCTCAGGCGCCTTGCCCGGCGAGCCCCTTTACGGGTTCACCCCCCAGGCAGGACTTCCCCTCGGCTTCCAAGGGCGACAGGCCCCCATGGCCGCCGAATAGGACCACCGTGCCAAATCTCTTCGCTCTCCTCACCTTCGTCGCCTATTCGATCGCGCTGGTTGGGGTTGGTCTCTGGGCATCGCGCAAGGCCAATGCACAGGGGGCCTTCCTGATCGGAGATCGAGGCTTGGGCCCCTGGGTTGCGGGCTTGGCCTATGCCGCATCGAGTTCTTCCGCTTGGGTTCTGCTCGGCTATTCAGGCTTCGTCTATGCCGCGGGCCCTTCGGCGCTCTGGATGGCGCCGGGGATCCTGGCCGGCTACGCAGCGGTCTGGCTCTTCGCGGGACCCATCCTGCAGCGGGCCTCCAGGGAAAAAGCGCACCAGACGCTCACCGATTTTCTGTGCGAGGACGCGAGTCCAGACACGCGCCGAGCGATCCAGATCACCGCGTCTGTTCTGATCGCCATCGGGTTTTCCTGGTATGTCGCCGCCCAGTTCCAAGGCGCCGGCCTCGCGTTCGACGACCTCTTCGGAACCGGCCTCGTCGGCGGTGTACTGATTGGTGCGGCGATCACCGTGGCCTACGTCTTTCTTGGCGGGTTCCTCGCGGTCTCGCTCGTGGATATGCTGCAAGGGCTATTGATGGCGGTCGTCGCGCTGGTTCTGCCAACCATTGCGCTGGTCGTAGCGGGAGGGCCTGGCGCGGTGATCGCGGCGATGGCCGAAGCGCCAGCACAGTTTGCAGATCCCTTCGGCGGGCGCGCCGGGTGGATCGCCATCGGCTTTGTCACAGGTTTGTTTGCCACCGGTTTCGGCGCGCTGGGCCAGCCCCATCTCATCGCCTGGATCATGGCCACACGGGATCGGAAAAGCCGTATGGCTGGCGCTGGCGTTGCCCTTGGATGGGGCGCTCTTGTCTATCTCGGTATGGCTGTGCTGGGGCTGTCGGCGCGGGCGCTCTTCGGGGCAGATGCGCCGCCCGAGGGCGTCTTCTTCCGCGTGGCGACTGACCATCTTCCCGCAATATTATCGGGCATTGTCACCGCTGCAGTGGTATCTGCCATCATGTCGACGGTGGACAGCCAACTGCTCGTCGCGGGTGGTGCAATCAGCCATGATCTCGGCCTTGCGCGCCGGTTTCCAGGTCGTGGTGTCCTGGTCTCCCGCATCGCCATCCTGATGGTCTGCACAGCGGCAGTGACCGTGACGCTCACATTGCCGGCGAGTATTTTCGATCGTGTTCTCTTCGCCTGGACAGCACTCGGGGCAGCTTTCGGCCCCACCGTGGTTGCAAGGGCGCTGAATTACCGGCCGAACGGTCTAGCGGTCCTCGCATCTATTCTAATGGGGTTCACCGCTGCGGCCGCATTCGAGTTCGTTCTGCCTTCCGGCCCAGGGGATGTCTGGGCGCGGACGGTGCCGTGGTTCGCGGGCGGTTTGGGCCTGCTAACCCCTATGCTTCTGCCAAGGCTATCGGCTCAGAACGTCTCGCCCTCATAGGCGCGCCAGTCATCGCTGACCCGGCGTTCATCAACGAGTGTGCGCTGGAACAACCGATCAGCCTTGAACCATTGCCAGACACGCGCCCGTGACTGACCATCGTCGGAAAGTTGGATCATTTCATAGAGGTAGAGGTCCGGCTCGCCAGTACGCGTCCAGTTCAGCATCGTGGTGCGGCCGAAATCGTCAAGGGCGACATCACAGGCCCAGCCATTGATGAACTCATTGTCCCAGAACAGTCGTCCATTTGCGACCTTGGCCGGAAAATCGCGTGTTTCGCGCTTGCCGTCGGCCCAGCGATAGTAGTTCGTCTGGTGATAGGGGTGCCCCTCGTCCGGGAACCGGCAGATCAGGCGGGAATCATGGACATCGATCAGTGTGCCATCAACGCTGTAAAACCGGTATACGCCCTCCCAAACGCCTTCGTGGCGCGCCAGGGTTGGCATGATTGTCTTGAGTTCGTTCGACGTCATGACATCGGCCATGGCTGCTCCTCTTCCCGGTTCTCTCGGCGCAATTGTCCAATCGTGGATCGCCGCGCAACTTCAAAGCGCCCCCAGCTGATATACCTTTTCCTTGCGCGTTGAACAGGCGAATTTGGCTCGCACCCTCCCGCTTATCTTTGACCAGGTCGCTCCGTGTTTGATACGCACCGCCCTGATCGAAGAGAAACATCTAGCGAAGGACATCACCATGCGCATCACTCTGGTTCTTTCGATCGGCATCGCGCTCTGGATTTCGGCGTGTACGATGCCCGCCAAAGGCCCTCAGTCCAGTACGATGGACGCCGAAGCGCAGCGTTTGGCCGCCCTCATGACTGGGCGGTGGGTTCATCGCACGTCTGGTGACACTTCAAGCGAAAGCAGCCAAGCCGCGTCGAATGCCGCAGAAGACCAGACGCTTGATATCAAACGCCTGGATAAGCCGTCTTCCGGCCTGATCGCCGAACTGGAGGCGACGCGCACAGTGGCGGGGCAGGCCCCCATTATCCTGCGCCATGGCTTCAGAGTTGCGACCAGCGCAGAAGGTGTCCAGCAGGTTTCTCGGCCCGCGCCAGGAAGCGACCTCACCGTCGACGCCCCTTGCGTTATTGATTGGGCCATTGACGGGAACCGCTTCAAAGGGCGGGCGACCGATCCTGGCTGCGCCTGGATGATGGGGCCTGCATCCGATGATGGTGCACCGCTGGCAAACCTCACGCTTTCGGAAACCGATTTTCGCGTCACGACCGCCTCGGCCGATGCCCGGTTCCGCCGCGCCGACACATCTGACAAAGACCCACGCTGAGATTCTATGGACCGGCCGGCGCTATCCCGTGCCTTCCAACGGTGCCCGTGGTTTTTCGGTCGACTCCCTCGACGACAGGTCGAAATGATATACCAATAACCTTGCATAGGAGATACGCCGCGCAGCGCGGTTTGGGACAAGGATAAGCCATGGCAGCGCAAGGGGAATTTTCACGCGGTTGGCCCGTCCTAAGCGCCGCGGCTGTTGGTGTCGGTTTGGGGCTTTCCCCGCTGCCATTCTATACGATTGGTGTTTTCATCCCGCCCTTGCTTGGTGAATTCGGCGCCTCGGGCTGGGATGTGGGCTTCATCATCAATGCCTTGGCGATCTATACATTCGGCGCGTTCGCATCCGCACCCATCATTGGCCTGCTCGCAGAGCGTTTTGGTGCCCGCCGCGTCGCCTTAATCTCCATCATCACATTCAGCCTTTCGATGATGGCGATCGGCCTGAACACCGGCTCGAAATCGCTCTACATCCTGCTCTGGATGGTGCTTGCTTTCGCCGGTGCCGGTACACTGCCGATCACGTTTACCCGGCCAGTCGCCAACTGGTTTGACACCAATCGCGGCATCGCCCTCGGGATCGCGCTCATCGCAACCGGCGTCTTCGGGGCTATGGCGAAGTTCTTTGCCCAGTATGTCACCACCCATGCCGACTGGCGTACCGCCTATTTCGCCCTTGGCCTCCTGCCGCTGATGATCGCGCTGCCGCTGAATTTCCTTGCGCTCCGGGATCTCGATGACGAGCCCGCCAAGGATGCATCGGCGACCCGGCTGAAGGTCCCGGTCCTCGCGATCAGCCTCCTGGCCACCCTCGCCTTTATCGCTGTGGTCTTGTTCCAGGTCACAGAACTGATCGCCCGCAACGGTGTCCGGCTCGAATACATGCTCCCCTTCGTCTACAGCGTGATGATCCTCATTCCTGTGGGAATGATGATGTTCCTCAGGATCGGAACCGAGCCACCCCAGCGCGCCCAGGGCACAGCCGCAGCGGCGGTCTCCTTGCCAGGAATGACCTTGACCGAAGCACTCGGCGACTGGCGCTTCTGGCTGCTGGCGGTTGTCTTCGTGCCCATCTCCTATGCCGTCGGAGCCATCATCCCGAATATCGAGAATGTTCTCCGGGCAAATGATTTCGACCAGGACACCGCCGTTGGACTGGCGACGCTGACGGGCCTCGCCGTTCTCGCAGGCCGGGTCATCGGCGGCTACTTGATCGACCGGTTCTGGGCGCCAGGGGTGGCTTTCGTGTTCCTGGCTTCGCCGGCGATCGCCCTCTGGATGCTCGGACAGCCTGGCGTTGGCCCCAACTCTGCGACCTTCGCCATCCTGCTCATCGGCTTTGGCGCCGGGGTCGAGTACGACTTCATGGCGTACATGGTCTCACGCTTCTTCGGGATGCGCTCCTACTCTGCGATCTATGGCGCGATCTACGGCTTCTTCGCGTTGGGAGCGGGCCTCGGGCCAGGCATCATGACCAATCTGGCGTTAGGTCAGGGGCTCAAGATCATCGAATGGGATCTCGGCATCCTCGATGGCCACGACTGGCAATTCACCCTCACCAGCGCAGCGATCATCCTGTTCATCTCAACGGTGCCGCTCCTGTTCCTCGGCAAGTACCGCTACGGCCACGGCGGCTCCCATGAACAAAAAGCAGCACCCGCCGACGACGTTGCAGCGGCTGAACTCGCGCGTTCCTGACGGCCCCTGATGGCCAAGCGTCAACCAGGCGACAGGGCGCGATCGCGCGTCGCGTTACCCGGGCGTTCCAGGCACACCGTCGCGATCAGGCCCATCGTCCACACCGGTCGCATCCGCCTCGCCAACGGTATCGGGCAAGGGCAATTCCGTATCGGCCGGGTTCTCGAAGATCCGGCGTAGCACTCCGGGCGCAACCGCGGAAAAGGGGTTCACCGCCACTTGGGCCCGGTCGAAGGCGCCCCGGATCGAATAGGTGAGAGAGAGGATCCCCTCGCCCTCACGGCCGACCATCAGATCACCAATGATCGGAACGCCCCCCAGCGCCGAGTTCACGCCAAAGCTCGGCACGAGCACGCCGGTCATTTCCAGGCGCTCACTCTCCGGTTCGACCCAGCCATTCAGCGTAAAACCCAGGGCAGGACCGGAAGCGCGCCCGCCCTCGACCACATAGCGGCCATCGGCGATCACCAGCGGCAGGCGAATATCCGAGAACAGGATGCCTTCACCGCCTAGCGTGTCGACCAGGCCCCGCAATGAGGCAATCGACAAAAGCTGCGTCAGGAACGGGGCCTCCCGAAGCCTGGCATTGCTCAAGTTCACCAACAGCCGAGACGGCGCACCATCCCATTCCAGACGGCCGGTCAGGCTGATACTACCCCCTTGGAGACCCAACTCCCCAAACAGCGTATTCACCAGAAAACCCGCATCATCGCTGATCAGGGAGATGTCAGCGCCCGCACCGTTCCTCTGATAGGTCGCCCGCATGGCATCGCCATCACCGGTCACCCCCGACGCAGACATCCGCTCAAAACCGGTGGCATCGGCAACGGCTTCAAACGTCGCGTCGGTGAGATCCCGATCTACCGAGAAGCGAAGTCGGTCGACATCGGCCCGCAGTGACAAGGCGGTTCCCGCGCCTGCCGCCGATCCCGAGCCCATGAAAGCGCCAAGGTCGGCGAACAGGGGTGAGGCGTCTAGAAATGGGCCCGTCAGAGCAACCGCGATCGTGTCATCGCCCCGTCGTTCGATCTGCCCGGAAACGTCGACCCTGTCCTTGAAGAACGCGCGGTCGAGCGTGAATACGCGCAGCCGACCATCGGGCCCCAGGATCACATCTCCCGATAGGCCGACTGCTTCGCTCTGAAGGTCTGCGCTCGCGCGTTGGGTCTCTCCGGTGAAGTCGTACTTGATGATCGCACGCGCCGGCTCCCCCGGCGGTTTTAGCCACCCCACCTCCGCAAGGTCCAGACGAGCGCCATCGAGATCAAGACTGAGGTCGGCCGTGCGAACATCGTTTCCATCAAGTGTCGCGGAGATATCGATCGGGATCTCACCCGACAAATAGGGGCGCCCCAGCACGCCGAATGCATTCAGCATATCCGGGGTTACAGTCGCCTGTGCGCTCAACACGGAGGGGCCGTCGCCGTCATCGAAATCATCTCGCCATGCAAAAGAGACATCGGCTGGCCCAGCTTCGCCCCGACCGGTCACCCGCACCGTCCGGGTGTCCACATCCACTCGCGCCCGGGCACTGCGGAGATCGATCCCGTTCACGAGGTCGTCCAGGCCGCCGTCGAGCACTTCAGCGGTGACCCGGATGTCCATATCTTCCAGCGGGACGTTGTCGAGCGCGGGCCTGCGCATGTCGAAGATGGCCTTGGCGTCGCCACTGATCCGGTCTGGATCGAAGCCGGTTCTCTCTTCAAGCTGGAGGCCGGATTCAAAGATATACCGGACCATATCCACCGCAGATCCCTCGCCCGTCGCAGCCACGATCATGTCCGATCCGCGCGGGTTGAGGCGGGGAAAATCCAAACTGGCGGACGTGAGTTGCCAACTCCCGAGCGTGCCTGAAGCCAGTTCTATGGAGAAGCTGTTGCCGGTGAGCCTGCCAATTACCGAGGCATCCGAAACGGGCGGCATGTCAGACAGGTAGCGGACGCGGGTGTCGCGGGCACTGAACCGAATATCGAGGTCGCCATCGCGAAGATGCCCCTCGGCCAGGCTATCGGGCCTGATAGCGACTTTCGCGGTGCCTTCGCTCAGTACGCCGGCTTCGATACGGTTGACTGCGAAGCGCCGCGCCCCCGCGCCGAGCCTGACGGGCCAGAAGGCGGTTACGGTGGAGACGTCGAGCGGCCCACGAATGTCCATGTCCGCGTCCAGCCGAAAGGGAATTTCCCCGTCTTCGGCATCGGCGGCCCGGGCGATGGCCGCACGGCCCGTCAGCCTTGCGCTTCCAATGTCCACGGCGAGGTCGTCTGCGCTGAGTGCGAGATCGCTGAAATCAACCGCGCCCTCCAATTCAATCGCCTCGACCCGCAGCGGGGCAGCGAACATTGGTGTCAGCCCCAGTGCGATATCGTCGGCAAAAAGCGTCAGCGGACGCGTTGCTTCCGATGGGCGTATGGCCTCGTCCAAACTCAGCCTGAAGGCGCCCGACAAGAGTTGCGATACCACCTGATCAACCTGCAGGACGGCCGTATCATTGGCAGGGTCGTACTCGAACCGCCCGGAAAGGGCGTCGAGCGTGTAATCGGTGTCTGCAACCGTGACCGAGCCGGCCCCCACTTCCAATTCGGCAGAAACCCCGGCCAACCTGCTGCTGGCTGAAAACTCGAACGCGACGGCGAGGTCCAGCGGTAAGCCGCGCGCTGACTCTGGGCGCAGACCAACCCGAGCAGCGAGATCGGAGCCCGTCCAACTGGCCGCCGCCACCTCGCCCACAAGCCGGTCGAACTGGCCTTCCGAGCGCAGGTCCATGGCAATGCCTCGGGGCAGCCCGCCACCGTCGCCCCGGCCCGAAAGGCTCAGTGCGAAATCACCGTCTGCCTGTTGCAGGGCTCCTTCAGCGTCCTTGACGGTGAGCAGGTTCGTTCCGTCCAGAAGCGTGACGTCGATCGTGAACCGCTCGAATGTGACCAGCTCGAGACTGGTATTGGTGCTGGCTTGATTTCCGCCTGCCACAACCGCGCCCAAGGCCCGCTCGATCGCGCCGACCCATTCCTCCGCCGTCACGGGTAAGGTCCCACCCTGTATGGGAGGCAACGGTTCCCCGGCGACCTCCCAAACGTTCTCGCTGACCTGCTCAACGCCCAGCGTGCCTTCGATGAGGCGCAGGGAGAGAATTTCCGTCCGCCCCAGAAGAAGGGCCGAAGCGTCCAGCACGAGTTCGGCCCGGTGCGCATCCCCCGATGGTGCGCCGGCCGAATTCTCGAAGCGTAGTCCATACGCCGTCACATTGACCTGCCGGTCATCGGGCGACCATTCCAGCGCTACCGAAGCCAGCGATACGCCCCTGCCCCCGCGGGCATCGGTCAGCGCGGCCTCGATATCATCCTTGAACGCGTCCAACTGAACCGGTCCCTGGGACAGCCGCCACGCAAAGAATGCCGCTGCAAGGACGGCCAGAAAAAGGATACCGCCCAAAAACTCGAAGAACAGGACCTTGGCGGTCTGGCGAACCAAGACAAACGCTCCACTTCAAGGGCCGATGGGGCTTCGGCCGTCACCCAATCTACCCTATTCGCGTGCGATCACCACGCACCGAACTGTTGAAACAGGAGCCTACGCACATGACCCAGACCCCTACGCTGGAAGTCGGCGCGAAGGCGCCTGACTTCTCCCTCCCCCTGTCAGGCGGCGAGACCCGGACTCTCTCCGACTATGCCGGTCGCCGCCTCGTTCTCTACTTCTATCCCAAGGACGACACGCCAGGATGCACGAACGAGGCCAAGGACTTCTCCGAACACGCATCGGCATTTGCCGCAAAGGACACAGAGATCCTCGGCGTCTCAAAGGATACCGTCGCCAAGCACGCCCGTTTCGCTGATAAGCATAATCTGTCCGTGCCGCTCGGATCCGATGCCGAGGGAACGGTTTGCGAAGACTACGGGGTCTGGGTGGAAAAGAAGATGTACGGCAAGACGTACATGGGAATTGAACGGACCACAGTCTTGATCGGTCCAGATGGACACGTGGAAGAAGTGTGGAGAAAAGTTAAGGTAAAAGGGCACGCCCAAGCTGTGTTCGAGCGTATTCCCTGACGTCCAGGCCGTGGTCCAACCGGACCGAAAAAACCAGTGATATTAAGGTTAAACGAAATTTAACCTCAGATCGGCAATAGTTAAAGACTTATGGCGGTGAAGGGCTTTCCCACATTGCCGAAATAAGGTTAAAGATTGGCGCTGAGCGGATAACGTCTTCGATCTGCTTGTTCAGTACCAGTACAATAATGGCGGGCGGCTTACATATGGCACGGTTGAGTACGAGAGCGCAGGCAGTCTTCGACCGATTTTTCCCAGAGAGACAGTTCTACCATCGCAGCGGCGGCACCGTTCACTACATTTCCGTATCACCCTGGCAGCAAGCGATGATGGCCGCCGGCGTCTCCGCCCTCGCCGGCTGGAGCGCCTTCGCCACCGTCAACTACGTCTTCTACGGCGGCGAAAGCGGTCTTACGGCCGGTGAAACCCGCGACCTGGCGCGATATGAGCGCTGGGTCCAGGAACTTCGCGCCAAGGATGCCCTGTCCCGCACCCTTCTTGAGGAGCGCACTGACGAATTCCAAAAGGTCACTGCCCAATTCGAACAGCGCCACCAGTCCCTCAAGATCCTGCTGGACGCCTTGGATGGCGGCGATGATTTCGAGGTCTCCGCGCTCCAGGGCGATAATGCGTCGCTCCTCCAGAAGGCTTCGATCGACGAAGCCGACATGCGCCAGGGCCGTGACCTGCCGGTCGCTACGGCGTCATTCGGGTCGGTCGGCGTCCGCGCCAAGATTGACCAATTGCGCATCGAACAGGACGTTTTCCTCGATGCCACGGAAGATCTCGCCGTCCAGCGCGCAGAGGAAGCCCGCGGCGTTCTCCAACTCACCGCCGTCGGCACCGCCGAGATCGAAGGCGGTATGGAAATGGGCGGCCCTGTCGTCTCCGTCGCAGCCCTCGCCGCTGACCAATTCACCAGCCCCGAGGACGCTGCCTTCGCCGAGCGTGTCATGCAGGTCGCGGCACGGCTGGAAGAGGCGCGCTACTACGAGAACATCGTTGCCCAACTCCCCCTGGCCGACCCAATCGGTGTGCCTTCGCGCCTGACATCGAATTACGGTCTCCGCGTCGATCCCTTCACCAAGCGGCCAGCCTGGCACAACGGCATCGACATGGCCGCCTATTACAAGGCGCCGATCACCGCCGCCGGGCCCGGAACGGTGACCTATTCCGGGGTCAAGAGCGGCTATGGGCGCCTGGTCGAAATCGACCACGGCTACGGCTTCAAATCGCGTTATGCACACCTGCGTTCGATTTCTGTGGAGAAAGGTGCTACCGTCGCAATTGGTGATAAGCTCGGCCTGATGGGATCAAGCGGGCGAAGCACTGGACCACACCTCCATTACGAGGTCTGGTTCCACGACAAGCCCTATGATCCGGCGAAGTTCTTGAAGGCAGGTAGACATGTTCACGAAGACTAAAGGCGACGGCAACGGCCCGACGATCCCCACTGGCGGATCCTCGCCGACCCAGGACGCTATTCGGTCAGCATCCTCGAAACCGGCAACACGCGCGGCCGCTTCCATCATTTGCTCAGACATGGCGATCAACGGGTCGATCTCGTCCGAAGGCGCGCTTCAGGTCGACGGCAAGGTGGACGGAGACGTCGTTGCCAAGGACATCACCATCGGGGCGTCCGGCATCATCACCGGAGAGGTGAAAGCCGAGATTGTCATCGTCAAAGGCACGATCAAAGGCTCGATCCGGGCCCGCAAGGTCGAGCTTGAAACCGGCTGCAAGGTAGAGGGCGATATCGTCCATTCCTCCCTGGCGATCCAGGCGAATGCGGTCTTCGAGGGCCAGGTGAAGCACGCGCCCGACCCGCTCAAGGAAACCGGCCCCCGGCCACAACAGCCTGCCCAGGGGAGCCTTTCCCAACCGACAGCGGGCACCGCCGCGCCCGTCTCGTCCAATGCAGCGCCGAACGGTGCCCCCACGAGCCGAATGGGCCAGACCACCGGGAACGCCTGATTTTCGGTGCCCCAGCCAAGGGAAAAACCCACCCAGCGTCACGAGAATCGAGCCGACAAAGCCGTTGGGTGCAGCCCGACGGCTTTGCTCCAATATGGCCTGTTGTCTGACGGGCTGTTATTTCTCGCTATCGACGGTGAAGAGACACAGGGCGAGGAGGGCCGTTGCCACAACGCCTGATCCGCCCGCCACCGCAGAGGGCATGAACCCCTCTCGACCGAACATCAGCACGCATGCATTCGCAACAAACGCCACCGCCCCCACCAACACGGTCACGCCGCCCATAAACCGGCCGCCTTGGCCCATCTTGCCCAGGCCGAAGACAATGGCGGCGAGCGCCAGCAGGATCTTGGCGGCGTTATAGCCGAAGAACGAGAACGCAACGACCGAGACGGCGAGGCCGCTCAAGTCCCCATTGGCCGCTGCCGCCGCGCCAAAGGGCCTGAACTGGGTCAGCCCCACGCCGACCTGGACCACGTTGAGCACGGTACTGAACGCGATGGCCGAAAAGCCCAACGTGAACCGCTTGGCCGTCACCAGCGCAGAGCCTGCAAGCGCTGCCATGACCACGAAGAGCAACCCCTCCACTCCCCAGAGGAAATGGCGCTCCACGTCCGGCGCACCGATGTACAGCGCCGTGTAGATCGGCTGCGAAATCGCTGCGAGGACCAACAGGACACCCAGCAGCGTGACCGTGCGATTGTGTGTGAGTTCCATGCCGCTCGCCCTCCAGAAAACCCGAACCGCCCACCGCGCACCGCCCTCGACGCGCACTGCAATTGGCCAACAGGAAGCCATAGACCCCACCCCCCGGCCTGTCACTGGCGCTCAACGCTTTGTGAAAGGCGCGCCCAGAGTGGTTTATGCTTGGATCGGGTTCATTTCGCTCGCGGCGCGCGGCGCCTCCGCGGGGGCGGCGCAGGGGCGCCGACGTGCGGTCGCCCTTGCGACGCGTTGCGTCGGGGTGGGGCGCTGAATATTGGGTGGGATGGGGCCGTTTTTGTTTCGGCCAGCACGTTTGGCCGCCGGGGCGGGGGGCCGCGTCGGTTGGGGGCTGGATTTTCCGGATTCTGGATGGGACTGGTCAGGTGTGGGGGAGGGGGAGGCCTGCGCTGAGGTAGGTGGCCAGGCGCTGGGGCGCGGACCGGTAGGTCTGAGTCCAGGCC
>JBCDLC010000002.1:0-143899 GCA_038745855.1 Pseudomonadota bacterium
GCCCGCCGCCGCCCCGGCCTCCTACGGGCACCGCCTTACAAAGGCTCCTTCACCGGAAGCCAATTCGGCACCGAACCCGGCGCGCTTCATGATAGTTTCGCCGTCGCCATCCTCGAACAAAGCCGAGCCAGACCCCCACCCCTCGGCCGAGCCCCCAACAACAGCCCCAGAATCCGCCAGCTCTAACCCAGCGAGCGGAAACGCGGGCGGCTGCCCGAAACGCGCGAAAAGGGAATGCAACAGCCAAAACGCGGCCAGATCAAAAGCCCTGCGCCCGCATCCGCGCGGAAACGGAACACAAACCCAAATCAGCGCTCCGTATCGACGCAAAGCGTCGCAAGGCCGACCGGCCGCCGGCGCCCCTGTGCCGCCCCCGCGGAGGCGCCACGTGCCGCGAGCGACATAAACAAGCTTCAAGCCGAGAGGGGAGAAATTCAGAAACCCTATCCGACGAGGCCAGCGATATCGGCGCGCAGGTCTGCGATCCCCCACCCTTTCTCCGAAGAGGTTTGGGCAACGACAGGGTGGGCTGCGGGGCGTTTGCGCAATGCGTCCGTGGTCTTGGCCACCACGGCCTCGCGCTCGGTCTGCTTGAGCTTGTCCATCTTGGTGAGCACCACCTGGTAGTTCACAGCGGACTCGTCGAGCAGATCCATGACCTCGGCATCGGCATCCATGATCCCCCGGCGGCTATCGACCAGGAGGAACACGCGCCTCAGGGGCGCGCGGCCGCGGAGGAAATTCCGTGTCAGCGCCATCCAGCGCCGCGCCTGGACCTTGGACACCTTGGCGTATCCGAACCCGGGAAGGTCGACCAGATAGAGCGCGCCCTCCCCCAGGTCGTAGTAGTTGATCTCGCGTGTCTTCCCAGGTTCCGACGACGCCCGGGCAAGGGCGTTCCGTCCGGTGATCGCGTTGATCAGGGACGATTTGCCTGCGTTGGACCGGCCCGCGAAGGCAACTTCCGGACGGTCGCCCTCCGGCAGTCCATTGAGGTTGACGACACCTTTGACGAAGGTGGCCGGCCCGCTGAAGAAAACCCGTCCCCGCTCGACGGCCTCTTCACTGGCGGCAGGCTCGTCGCTCATTCGGCGGGCTTCTGCCCACCGGACCCGCGCAGATACCCGATCAGCTTGTCAAACTGGGTCTCAACCCCGTTCCGGCGCATGATGAAATACTGCTGGATCAGCATCAGGATGTTGTTCCACACCCAGTAGATGACGAGGCCCGCGGCGAAACCCGCAAAGACAAAGGTCAGCACGATCGGCATCATCATCATCACCGTGCGCATGGTCTTGTCCGGTGGTGGCGGCGACAAGCTCTGCAAGGCCAGCATCGTGGTGCCGTAGAGGATCGGGAGGACGCCGATACCAATGATGAGACCAAGGATCGGGATGGCCTTAACGTCAGCGGCAGCGAACGGCAGGAGGCCGAACAGGTTACCGATCGCCGTTGGGTCCGGCGCCGAGAGATCGTTGACGAACCAGAACGCCTCATGGCGCATTTCGAGGGTCACGAAGAGGGTTTTATAGAGTGCGTAGAAGATCGGCATGGTCGCCAGGAGCGGAAGACAGCCGGCAAGGGGATTGGCCTTCTCCCGCTGGTACAGCTTCATGATTTCCTGTTGGCGGCGTTGGGGATCGGCTTTGAATTTCTCCTGGATCTCCTTCATGGGCTCCTGGAGTAGTTTCATCCGCGCCATCGCCTTGTAGCTCTGGTTATAAAGCGGGATCAGCGGCAGCTTGACGAGGACCGTGAAAGCCAGGATGGCCCAGCCGAAGGAGCCGACGATACCCTTGAGCCACAGGAGCGCGTTGAAGAAGGGCTTGGTCAGGAACCAGAAATTGCCCCAGTCGATCGCGTCTTCGAACCGCGGGATGGCATAGTCCTGCTCATAGGCGCGAAGAACTTCCAGCCGTTTGGCGCCGGCGAAAACACGGTGTTCAATGGTTTCACTCGCGCCCGCCTGCAAAGTGAGCGGCGCGCCCGTTGTGGAGATTTCATAGACCGGCGTTTCGCCGCGTTCGCGCAGTCTGAAACGCGATTCAAAGGGTCGCTCCTGGCTCGGCACAAGGGCTGCCATCCAGTACTTGTCCGTGAAACCGATCCATCCCCCTTCGGTCGCTTCCGTGTTGCCTTTAATTCCGTCGCCTTCGGACAACTTCTTGTAGGACCGCAACTTCAGTGTCCGGTCGATCACGCCGATCAAGCCGAAATGGACAATCGCATTCGCGCCCGCTGCTCCAGGGTCTGTGGCATTCAGGAAGCTCTGGTACTCGCCCTGGCGGCGGACAATACCGAAAGGCGAAACCGTTCGGGCGTCACTGCCAATGTTCTCCACCGTGTCTCGGTAGGTGAACATATAGTTGTCATCCATGGCGATCTGGCGGGTAAACCGGAGGCCCTCGGCATCGGTCACGAGCGTGATCGGCGAAGCAGGTGTCAGCGCCGTTGGACTGCCGGGGGCGAGACTCCAATCAGTGTTCCAGTCGACCAACCGCCCGTCCCGGTCGTGCAGCCAGCCATAGGTGGCGAAGTATCCGTGTTCAGCATTCGCCGGACGCATGAGACGCAGCTCTTCTTCCCGCTCGACCGTCAGGAAGTGGCGCTTGAGATTGAGATCATCGATCCGGGCGCCTGTGAGATTGATGGAGCCGTCGGTTCCAGGACTATCGAATGCGATCCGCGCATCGGTCTGCAGCGCCGCTTCAACGGTCGGTGCGATCGTTGGAATTTCGGGCGCGACGACAGCACCGGACTCGACCTCGGCTTGTCGCTCTGCGGCAGCAGCTTCCGCGGCCCGCCGGGCTTCCACTTCGGGGCCGATCACGAAGGCCTGATATGCCCAAACAAAGCCCAGCATCAGGACCATCGCGACGAGGAAGTTTCGCTGCTGGTTCGGATCCTGCTGCGTATTATGAGGGGGCATGGTTCGCTCGGGGAATCGTTCGGATTGGGAGGGATATAGCCTCAGCCTGCAGCGGATGCATCACTCTAATTGCGCCGCAAGACTTTTCAGCGCAGATTCAACGTCTGCAATCAATTGGTCCCAGGGCGCATCGGCCGTCGATTGGCGGGCAATGAAGACATAGTCGACGCCTGGCTTTCCGAGGACTGGTAACAGAGTGCGGGCCGCTTCTCTCAGCCGGCGTTTGGACCTGTTTCGCACAGCCGCATTGCCGATTTTCTTCGTGGCTGTGAAACCCTCTCCAGCCCACGCGCCAACTGGCTCTGCCCTCCGCCGCGCCTGGATCACGCAGGTCTTCCGCCGCTCAGTCGCTCCGGATCGGGCCCAAAGGAACTGCCGCCGAAGCTTCAACCGGCGAAGAACGAGCGGTGGTGAGGGAGGATCATTTGGGGCCAGCGGCTTTGAACCGGCAATAAGAGCCTGCCATTTTAAATCACGCGGACAGGCGCTTGCGGCCCTTCATGCGGCGGCGCGCAAGTACCTTGCGGCCATTCTTTGTGGACATGCGGCTCCGGAAGCCATGGGTTCGGGCGCGCTTGAGGCGGCTGGGTTGGAATGTGCGTTTCATCGTGAGGGCTCGCCTATAAACAGGGTCTCTGCAGGAGGCGGGGACGTACCGTTCATGGACGCCAGGGTCAAGCGCATCGCAAAGCCGACTAATCAGAAGCCCTCGACACTTCACTGTCCGTCATAACGGGCCGGTCACAAGTGTTTGAGCGGGAGCGACCGGGGTGTGATATGCGTTTGTCTGACATGGCAGGTATATCAGCGGCATCGGATCTTCAGCGAAAGGACGCGCTCCATGAACCGCATCGCACTACCAACCTTGACACTGATCGCAGCCATCGCTGCCCCGGTGGGCGCTGCCGCCGCTCAGGATATCGCCTCTGCAAGCCAAACGGTTGCTTCCGCATCGGAGACCCAATCAGCCGAGCGCCACGCCGCCTGGACAGCCATCTTGGCCGCGTATGTGAAACCCAGCGCGGATGGCCTCAACCGGTTCGACTACGGCGGCCTTGCTGCCAACAACGCGGATCGCGCCGCCCTGAAGGCTTACCTGGCCAGCTTCGAAACCCTCGATTTCGCCGCGCTGAGCCGCGACGAGGCCTTCGCCGCCTGGTCCAATCTCTACAACGCGCTCACCATCGACCACATAGTCGGCCGCTATCCGGTGAAGTCCATCCGTTCCGGCTATCTCGTCGGCCCGTGGAAAGACGTCACCATCATTGCGGACGGCCGCGAGGTGTCACTGGACGATATCGAACACAATATCCTGAGGGTTCAGTGGGACGATCCAAGGGTCCACTACGCCGTTAATTGTGCATCCATCGGCTGCCCGAACCTGGGCACCAAAGCCTGGGAAGCCAGCACCCTGGATGCAGACCTGGACATCGCAGCGCGCGCCTTCGTCAACAATCCCAGGGGCGTAAAAGTGCTCAATAACGGCGTGCAGGTCTCGCGGATCTACAAATGGTTCCGGGAAGACTTCGGCGACAGCAATGAAGGCGTGATCGCCCATTTGAAGCAGTACGCAGAACCAGAACTTCTCGCCCAAATCGAAGCCAATCCCCGCATTCGCAAGCACGCCTATGACTGGGACCTCAACGATATCGAAAGCTAGACCCATGAGCGAACACAGCCTCACAGAACCCGCAGCCGAGGACGCAAAGTCAGGCAACATCTTCGTCAAGCTCTGGCCGATCTATATCATTCTCGGCGGCCTGGGCCTCGCCTACAGCCAAGGCTGGCACACCTACCTGACCCCCCAGGCCCTTGCAGACAATGCGATCCTGCTGGACCAGTTGGTGAGGAACAACCTCCTCATCGTCTTCTTCGCCTACATGCTCATATACGCAGCGGCCACCGCCTTCATGGTGCCCGGCGGCGTGTTGACGATCGCGGGCGGTTTCCTATTCGGCCTCGCCATCGGCACGCCAGCGACGGTGATCGGGGCGACCCTCGGTGCATCGATCCTGTTCTTTGCCTCGAAATCGTCCATCGGCAGCGTGTTGAAAGGCGTTGCGGGCCCATTCCTCGGCAAGATGGAGAAAGGCTTCAACGAGAATGCCCTCTCTTACATGTTCGCCCTGCGAATGATCCCCCTGTTCCCATTTGCCGTGGTCAACATCGCCCCAAGCCTTTTGGGTGCAAAGTACCGTGACTACCTCATCACCACGGCGCTTGGGATAATCCCCGGAACACTGGCCTACACATGGATCGGATCTGCCATCAAAGGCACCGTACTCGATGCCGCCGCCAGTGGAGAAGCGCTCGACCTTGGTGCCCTAATCAGTTCGCTCGCTTCGAACTTCATCCCCGCCTTTATCGCCCTCGGTGTCGTGGCCCTGTTGCCTGTCGCCTATCAGAAATTTTTCGGAAAAAAAGCTGACCAGCTGGAAAGTGCCGCACAATGACCTCTGCAACGACAACCGCTCGCATGCCCGTTGATGGCACCCCCATGAACCCCGGAATGGCATCTGATGCGCCCCCAGCATCCAGAGACAAGACACGGGAACGCCGCCTGAAAGCCGATCTTGTTGTGATCGGCGGGGGATCCGCAGGGCTCTCAGCCGCCGCAGGGGCCGCCATGTTGGGGCTGAAGGTGGTGCTCTATGAGAAAGGCGAGATGGGCGGCGACTGCCTGAACTTCGGCTGCGTCCCGTCAAAGGCCCTTCTGTCAGCCGCAAAGATGGCCGCTGTGGCACGCAAATCCCAGAAGTACGGCGTCACGCTCGGAGAGCCCCAAGTCGACTGGAATGCCGTCAAGGCGCACGTGCAATCGGCAATCGCGACGATTGCCCCCGTCGATAGCCAGGAGCGGTTCGAAGGGCTCGGCGTCACCGTGATCCGGGAGCATGGCCGGTTTGCAGACCGTAAGACGATCGTCTCTGACACCACACGAACGGTGGCCCGCAGGATCATCATCGCCACGGGATCAACCGCCTTCGCACCGCCCATACCCGGTCTCGATCAAGTCCCCTACCTGACCAATGAGGGCATTTTCGACGTGGATGTCCTTCCGGAACACCTGATTGTTCTCGGCGGCGGCCCGATCGGCCTGGAAATGGCACAAGCTTTCAGGCGCTTCGGTGCAGAGGTCACCGTTATCGAAAAAGACAGGGCCCTCGGCCGATCCGACCGTGCGCACGCGGATGTCGCCATCGGGGCCCTTCGGGAAGAAGGCGTCACCATCCTCGAAGGCTATTCCGCGAACGCAGTGAGCCAGGACGCAGAAGGCCGGATTACCGTTTCGGCGGCGGGTGAAACCGGTCAGCAGGATATCACCGGCAGCCACCTGCTTGTCGCCCTTGGGCGCCGCGCGGTGATGGACGGGCTCGATCTCGATGCTGGCGGAGTGGCGCATGACGGCCGGTCGATCACGGTCAAGCCTTCGCTGCGGTCACCGTCCAATGGCCGTGTCTGGGCGCTTGGCGACGTTGCTGGTGAGGGCCAATTCACCCACCTGGCCGGCTGGCATGCGTCCGTGTTCGTGCGCCGTGCATTGTTCAAACAGGGCTCCAAGGGTGACAGCCTGCCTTTGCCCGCAGTGACCTACACGGCCCCGGAAGTCGCCCAACTCGGGCTCACGGAAGCCGACGCCCGCGCGCAATATGGAGACAGCGTGTCGACGTCTTCCTTCCCATTCCACGAGAACGACCGGGCGATTGCGGAAGGCGAAACCAAGGGCGAAGCGAAGCTCGTGATCCGGAAAGGCAAGATCCTTGGCGCGTCCATTGTCGGCGAGGGCGCAGGCGACATCCTGCAAGTGGTCTCGGTTGCCATGTCGAACGGCCTGAAGGTCAAGGACCTGACCAATTTCATTTCGCCTTACCCTACGCGCGCAGAGGTGGTAAAGCGGGCGGCATCAGCACACTTTGCTGATGTGGTGTTCGGCAGCGGTGCAAAGCGTCTCGTCGGTCTTCTGCAACGCATTCCCTAGGGCAGGTAAACCCCATCGATGGCAAACAGTGGTCCCAACGATGGGGAAATCCCGGAAACGAAAGAGGCTGTCCCGCCCGACGCACGGTGGTGGAACAGCCTCTCGTCTCGTCTGTTCTTGTTGACGATCGGTGCCATCCTCTTCGTCGAAGTCCTTATCTTCATTCCCAGCGCAGCCAACTTCAGGGCAACGTGGCTCAAGGAGCGCGTGCAGGCTGCGCAGATCGCCGCCCTGGCCATCGAAGCGGCGCCCTCCCGCGCTGTGTCGATGGAGCTTTCCTCAGCCCTGCTCAAGAATGCGGAGGTCCTGGCAGTCGCGGAAATGGCAGATGGTGTCCGCTACCGCTTGCTGCCTGCACAAATCCCGATCAAGCGCCCGATTGCAGAGATAGACCTGCGGGATGAGGCCATGGGATTTTCGATTACAGAAACCATCGGGACCCTTTTCGTGGGCGAAGAGCGGACGCTGATGGTCATCACCGAAGGCATGGAAGCCGGCAGCGCCCTCGAAATCCTGGTTCTTGAGGGCCCGCTCAGGGAAGAGCTATGGGGGTATGCACGGAACATCCTCTGGTTATCGCTGTTCATTTCGGTCACGACCGGCGCTGTCATCTACGCTATTCTGCTCAACACTGTGGTGCGGCCCGTTAGACGGGTGACGACATCGGTTGAACAGTTCCGGAAAGATCCTGGCGCCTGGACCCGGCGGCTCCAGCCCACCAAACGGCAAGATGAGATCGGCCGCGCCCAGAACGCGCTCTCGGACATGGAAGCAGCGGTGTCGGAGAGTTTCCGGCAGCGACAGAGACTGGCCGAACTCGGCGAAGCGGTCGCGCGGATCAACCACGATCTTCGCGGATCGCTGGCAGCGGCCCAACTTGTGAGCGACAGCCTGTCCCGCTCGGACGATCCACGGGTCAAACGGGCCGCGCCCCGCCTCGAGCGCGCGCTGGAGCGGGCGATCAGGCTCGCAACGGACACACTGCAATATGGCAAGGCCAAACCAACCGACATCGCAACCGCCTCGGCCGCCGTGAAACCCATCATCTCAGAAGCCGCCGACGAAGCCTTGGCCCGGTATCCGGACATCCTCTGGAAGAATACCGTCCCCGACCACCTGGAGGCCGATATAGACACCGAAGCGCTACACCGGATCCTCGCGAACCTGATCCGGAACGCGGCAGAAGCGATGGGCGGCACGGGCACGATCTCGGTTTGTCCAAGCGCCGATGCCCTGCATATTCGCGATACCGGGCCGGGTCTTCCGGAAGCGCTTCAGGAGGATCTATTCAAGCCTTTTGCGGTGACGACGAAGCGGAAGGGCACGGGTCTTGGCCTTGCGATTGCGAAGGATCTTGCCTTCTCCATGGGCGGCAGTCTCGACCTGCTCGAGACCGGGCCGAACGGCACCGTTTTCGCGTTGAGGCTGAAGGGTTTCGTTGTCGACACAGCCGATGATGCCGATTGAAGCGGCGCGTGCGGAAAGCAGGATTGAGGCGGGTGAGGGTAACGCCTACGCGCCGCCGCTTGGTCCCGTTCAACTGATCTTCGGCGACGACTATCTCCTCGTCGCCAACAAACCGCCCGGTCTCCTGTCCGTGCCCGGCCGCGGACCTGAGAAGACCGATTGTTTGGAAGCGCGCCTCGCAGCGCAATTTGGCTGGGTCCGAGCCGCGCACAGGTTGGACATGGACACGTCGGGGCTCATGCTGTTTGGCCGAACGGCCGGTGCCCACCGGGCCCTGTCCGACCTCTTCTCGACGCGTGCAGTGGAGAAGACCTACAGCGCAATGGTCTGGGGTTGGCCATTGGCGTCTTCGGGCACCATCGATCTGCCGCTCGCGGCGGACTGGCCAAACCGGCCGCGCCAGAAAATCGACATCGGATCCGGTAAGCCTGCGCGCACGGATTGGCAAACGGCGGGGAGCGGTGCCCACGGCGCCTATCTGACGGTGAAACCGAGAACAGGACGTAGCCACCAGCTAAGGGTCCATCTCGCTCACATCGGCCATCCGATCCTCGGGGACCCGTTCTACGCCCATGATCACGCGAAGGCGGCTGCCCCGCGCCTCATGCTGCATGCCGCCCGCCTCGCCTTTCGGCATCCAGTGACGGGCGTGCCGCTTATTCTCCAGGCGCCGCCGCTTCGCTAGGCGGAACTTCAGCGACCGGCCGCAGCGCTTTGGCAACACCCTCCCGACGAGGGTCGGCGCCGCCCTCGAGTCCGTCGGGGCGGACGACAATCACGTGCAATCCGGAATTCTCGCCCTGGGATTCGGCCACGTCATAGCCAGCGGCACTGAGATGGTCGGCCCACTGCTGACCACCATCCACGCCGACTTCCACCCGCACCTTCTGCCCTCGCGCAATGACATTCGGCAGGGCCACAGCTTCCTGGGCGGTCAGGCCCCATTCAAGAACGCCGACAAGCGTCTTTGAAACATAGGCAACGATCGAATTCCCGCCCGGCGACCCTGTCACCATCACAACATCGCCATCGGCGTCGAACACGATTGTCGGGCTCATGGAACTGCGCGGCCGCTTTCCGCCTGCGGGCGCATTGGCCACGGGCAAGCCGTTCATCACCGGATCGCGCGCAAAATCCGTCAGCTCGTTGTTCAGCAGGAAACCGTCGACCATGCGAGAATTCCCGAACGGCGACTCCACGGTGGCCGTCATCGACGCGACATTTCCGTTGTCATCGATCACGGAGAGATGGGTCGTTCCAGGGGTCTCATCGGTCGTATCGCGGCCCCAGAGTTGGATAATGGGATCACGGCCGAGCACAGCGCCTGGATCGCCCGGCTGGGGCGTTGCCCCATTGGCGGGCACCATTTGCGCCCGGTCATCAAGGTATCGCCGGTTCAGCAGGTCAGCGGCAGGAACCGGCACGAAATCGGGATCCGCAAGATAATGGTCCCGATCGGCGTAGGCCAGCCTCTGCGCGTCCACCCACGCTTGCATCCGCCCATCGTCGCTATTGGGTTGGCGCGCTTCGACGAGGCGCTGGTAGAGGCCGAGGATCATCCCTTGGGTCACCCCTCCCGAACTCGGCGGCGGTGCCGAACAGATCGTATGCGCGCCCTGGGTCGAGCATAGCGGGCTGCGCTCGATAACCTGGTAGTCCGCAAGGTCATCCAGCGTCATCGTGCCCGGTCTCGGCGCCTCGCCGACCGCGGCCACGATCCGCTCTGCCCTGGGTCCAGTGTAAAAAGCACTCGGACCGACAAGTGCAATCTCCGACAGCGTCTCGGCATAAGGGGCATTATCCCTCACCGCGCCCGCCGCGAGCGGTTCTCCGTCTGGATAGAAGTATGCTGCGCTGGACGGGTACTCATCAAGGACGACGGCCCCGCGCAGCCGTTCACTCGCCAACAGGCCCGCAAGCCTTGGCGAAACCTCAAACCCCTCTTCCGCAAGTGCGATGGCCGGCGCGAAAAGGTCTGCCCATTCGGCCTGGCCATGGCCATCATGGGCGGCCTTGTAGAGCGCGACCTGCCCTGGAACGCCCACAGAAAGCCCAGATTGCCACGAGTCGATATAGCCACGAACCGCGCCGGTTTCGTCAAGAAAGAGCCCTTCGTCCGCATCCGCCGGAGCCGTTTCGCGGCCATCATAGACCCGCGTCTCTCCACTGGCCCGATCATGCACGACCAGAAACGCGCCACCACCCATGCCGGAGCTCTGCGGTTCCACAAGCCCCAGGACTGCATGGGCAGCGATGATCGCATCCACAGCATGTCCTCCAGCGCCAAGCACCGCGAGCCCCGCATCCACCGCTCTCGGATCAGCCGCAGCCACCATTGCGCCGTGCGGCCATGCATCGACGCTTTGTTCAGCGCTATCCGGTTCCGCGGCCGGCACATCGGCGGGGGCTGTGTCACAAGCCGCAAGGGCTAGGCACAGACTCGCCAGCGTCAAGCGGGCACCTTTTCGTCCCATCCACTGCGTCTTCGCCATGGGGTTCACTCCTTTGGTCTTTCGAGACGGACAAGCCTGCCTGCTTTTCAATGCCAGTGACGGCGGGCTGCCAATCACAGGACGAATAGGATGGATCACCATTCCCTCATTTCGAAGCGCACTCTATGAAATCCCGAAGCAAAACAAAAGGAGCGGGAGGATGGCATCACCAGGACCACGAAATCTGCTCACTGATGTGGCAGGCCTTAAGGTTGGCCAGGCAGAGAACAGAACGGTAAGAACCGGTGTGACGGCTATCGTCTGCGACACGCCTGCTGCTGCTGCGGTCGCCGTCGCCGGGGGCGGTCCGGGGACGCGGGAAACGGACCTGCTCGATGCCGGCCGAATGGTCCAACGCGTGGATGCCGTCGTGCTCTCAGGCGGCAGCGCCTATGGCTTGGCCGCTGCCGATGGCGTCTGCGCCGCGCTCGGAGAGGCGGGGCGGGGCTTTGGAATGGTCGACTTGCCCGGTGTGCCAAAGACCCCGATCGTGCCTGCTGCGATCCTGTATGATCTCGCCAATGGCGGCGACAAGGACTGGGGCGCCCGCCCCCCCTATGCAAAGCTTGGTCGCGCCGCCTTCGATGCGTTATCCGATACGTTCAGCCTGGGCGCACACGGAGCGGGAACCGGCGCAAGGGCTGGCCAGCACCCGGGCGGCGTCGGATCTGCCAGCCTAAAGACCGGCGACGGTTACACCGTGGGCGCGCTCGCAGCGGTCAACTGTTTCGGGTCTGTGTATATGCCAGGCACCCATGCGTTTTGGGCCTGGCCCCATGAAATCAATGGGGAGTTCGGAGGTGAGCGCCCCCCCACTGACTATGCAGCAGACCCCGAAGATTGGGGCGCGGCAAAGCTCAACCCGAGAACCGGCCAGAACACGACGATCGCCAGTATCGCCACCGATGCCGCGCTCACCCCATCGGACTGCCAACGTATCGCAGACATGGCCCTTGCCGGCTTTGCCCGTGCTATCCGGCCGGTCTTTGCGCCCTTCGACGGCGACAGTGTATTTGTGCTGGCGACGGGGACGAAGACCATTGCGCCTGAGATGCACGCCCTGACCATGGCGCGTCTCGGCGAGTGCGCGGCCAATACCCTTGCCCGCGCCATCGCCCGCGGCGTGCACGAAGCCGATGTGGCCTCTTCAACGACGTGATACCCGAACGAAAAACAGAGTGTCCGCCAGATGGAGCCAGCCAAGGCGAAATCATCTATTGCGTTGAAAACCTTGGCGGTCCGAGGAGGATTCGAACCCCCGACCCCTTGATTCGTAGTCAAGTACTCTATCCAGCTGAGCTATCGGACCCAAGGTGAGCGCGGAGACATAACCGTGCCGTCCAGCCAGCGCAACCGCCACGGGGCAGAAATCAGCGCCTCTCTGATTTGCACGGATTCCACAAGCATCAAGCCGTCATCATCTCCAAAGATAACACCGCCAGCGGCTGCATCCGAGAGAGGAAAGCTGTCCGCGTTCAAGAACTCGACGACCCGTTGAGCGGCGCTCCCAGCATTGACTTCGAACGTTCCCATCGACGCAAACCGGACCCGGCAACCGCTACACACCGTACTTCCGGATGCTTTTTTACCCGTTCCAGTGACGCTCATCGGCGTCAGCGAGCTGTCGAACCCCGAAGTCAAATCGTGGCGGTGTCTTCCCTGGTCAGCGCATATGTTTGAGGAACATGTCTTTCCGGGCTTGCAATCGCTTACCGCGCAAACGCGCCCAGATCCCGGCCACCTTCTAGCGCCGGCGGACCGGATTCAGCACCCGAACGCTGGCCGTTTCTGGGATGTTGAGGTCTGCCAAATCATACCGAACGACGACCCCGCTCGGCATGGGCACATTGCAGGTATCCGGCTCTATCCTATCGAGGGCGACCGTGTAGGTCTCGCCGGAGCGGCGATCCACATCCACGTCGAAATAGCTCTCATCCGTGCAGCCATTGCTGGTGACTGTGAACGCGATGCTGTCGATGCCGATCTCGGCGCCGAAAACGCTGCCGAGTGCACTGCCCGAATTGCCGTAGGTGTAGTCCTGGCTTGGTGATACGCCGTCGCCATCAACGATGATACACCCCGGCAGGACCAGAGCGAGCACGAGAGACGCTGCTGTTGTTCGCACTTCCATGGGACCTCCTTATTGAATAACGTCATTGACTTATTGAATATCAATAATTACTGTCAAGACGCGAGAAGGGAGAAACACCGCATGACGAGATCAGGGCTTTCCACAAAGATCCTCGGGGGCGTCGCCGCAACGGCCATCATTGCCACCACCATTGGCTCATCCGCTTCGGCTGAAACGCTTGCTTACCCGGCCGAGAACTTCGACAGAATCGACCTGAGCGCCGGATTGAAAGTCATTTACGAGACCGCTGACACCTACTCGGTCACGGCCGATTTCGAACGCGGCGGCCCGGACGATGTGGTCGTTGATGTCAAAGGCTCGACACTGGTCATCAAGCGCCGCAACCAGACCATGAATTGGGGTCGAAACAAGGTGAACGCGACCTTCACCGTGACCTCCCCCGAACTCGATGCCGTTGAAGCATCTTCAGGATCCTCGTTCCGCGGCACCGGCATCAACAGCGAGGATTTCGACGTGGAGGCCTCATCGGGCGCCTCGATCTATCTCGAGGGCCGGTGCGACGCGGTCTCGGCCGAGGCTTCATCCGGCGCGTCCATCAAGGCCGAGGGCCTATCGTGCAGCGACGGCGAATTCGAAGCCTCGAGCGGCGCATCCGTCAGAATGGCGCTAACCGGCACGATGGATGCGGAAGCGTCATCCGGGGCCAGCATCCGTATCTCGGGCAATCCCCAGGTCGGACGCCTGGACCGCTCCAGCGGCGCCTCGATCAAGGTCGAACCAGGCCCCCTGTAAGCGGTGCGCCCTCACGCGGCCCAGGCGCACCGTGATAGCGCTGCCAAGCTCCTGCCGCAGACTGCAAGGATGACTGGACCGGTCTCTTGAGCCCCATTAGACTAACCTGATGGCGTCCTGGCTCAATCCCACCCTCGACCGGGCGGCGGCGGCCGCAACGTTCAAGGCCAACCGCCAAGTTCGCGTGTCCAACCTCCTGGCAGAGGACAAAGCCGCCAGCGTGCTCCAAGGCCTCTCGCAGATTGGTGAGTGGTCCATGGTCTGCGCTTCGTCATCCGGGGTGGCGATCATCCCGGCTGCCGAGCTCTCGACGATGGCGCCGGAAAAACAGGCGACATTGCAGGCGTCCCTGGCGGAGTCAGCGCGCCAGGGTCTCGGCTTCGCATTTCTGAGCTACCGGATGGACGATCGCTGGAAAGGCGGCGCGCCCGACACAGCACTCGGGGCGTTCTACTCGGCCCTCATGTCCGATGAAATCCGGTCTCTTGTCAGCGACATCACCGGCGCATCGGACCTCAACGGCGTCGCCGCACAAGTCACCCGTTTCGGACCCAGCCACTATCTCACACGCCACAAGGATGAGCACACGCCAGCCAAGCGCCAAGTCGCCTTCATCTGGGGATTTACGCCGCAATGGCATCCTGATTGGGGCGGTCTGCTGCAATTCTTCACCGATGCGGGCACGCCTACCATCGCCTACGCGCCAGGCTTCAACACGCTCGATCTCATCGCCGTTGACCAGGTGCGCTCGACCACCTTCGTAACCCCCTTTGCCGGCGCCGTACGCCAAGCCATCAATGGCTGGTACGTCGCAGACCCAGCCGCGCTCGACGCGCCCGCGCAGACTTAGTCCTTCTTGATCCCCCACCCCGCGTAGGTGCCACGCGCCGAGAGCGAAATCATGGTGCCGCGAGAGAGAATTGAACTCTCGGCCTCATCATTACCAATGATGCGCTCTACCACTGAGCTACCGCGGCTTTCTTGATGAAGGCCAGCCCCTAGCGTACTGCACGAAAAATGAAAAGACCGTTTCGAAAGGGATAACCAGGCCATGGCGCATGCGCCGAAATCAAACCGCCCAGGGGATGCAGCAGAGCCAGAAGGCGCTGACCCAACGTCTGCGCAACCTGAGCAGACCCACCCTGCCGATCGCGCGGACCCATCGAAAAGAGCCAAAACAAACGATGCCTCGCGCCAATCCGCCGGTCCTGAAAAAGCCGATCCGCGCTCGGCCCGAGCGCAAGCGCGTCAGGCGCGGTTAACCAAGGCCCTGCGCGCCAACCTCAAACGGCGCAAGGCCGCCCAGCGCAAAGCGCCCCCGCCGTCCTGAACGCCGACAAGGCCCCAATCCGGCCTTTCCCTCGCCCCAGCCCAGCCTGTAAAAGCGCGCCATGGATAGACTCAGCATCATCGGCGGACACACCCTCTCCGGCCGTATCCCGATTTCAGGCGCCAAGAACTCCGCGCTCAAGCTCATGGTCGCAGCCTTGCTGACAGACCAGCCCGTCACCCTGACCCATGTGCCAAACCTCGCCGATACCCGCTTTCTCGCAGACCTCCTCTCAACCTTGGGGGTCGAGGTCTATTGGCCAAAGGGTACAGGCACCTGCCACCTCAATGCGTCGGACATCGCATCCACGATCGCCCCGTACGAGCAGGTCCGGAAGATGCGCGCGAGTTTCAACGTGCTCGGCCCCCTGCTCGCCCGGTCAGGCCATGCCACTGTGTCCCTCCCCGGGGGATGCGCCATCGGGGCCCGGCCAGTGAACTTCCACCTCGATGCCCTCGCCCAGCTTGGGGCAGACCTGAAGGTCGAGGGCGGATATGTGAAAGCTGCGGCCATCCATGGGCTCAAGGGCGCCCACATCGCCTTTCCCTTCCCTTCGGTGGGCGCCACTGAACACATCCTCATGGCCGCAACCCTGGCAGACGGCGAGACCATCCTCGAGAATGCCGCGTGCGAGCCCGAATTGGCCGACCTCGCCGAATGCCTGAACGCCATGGGTGCCCAGGTCGAAGGTGCGGGCACGAGCACAGTCCGCATCGTTGGAAAGGCCCACCTCGGCGGGGTGGAGCACCGCGTCATGCCCGATCGGATCGAAGCGGGCACTTTTGCCATGGCTGCGGCTTCCGCAGGCGGAGAGGTCACCCTCGAGGGTGCACCGGTTGCAGCGCTGACCGCCGCACTCGAGGCCATGGAGGCCGCCGGCATCGGCATCGCGCGCGGCCATGCCGCCGGCACCGTAACCATACATAGAGGCAGCACCCCGATCCGAGGCGTGGACATCGCAACCCAACCCCATCCGGGCTTTCCGACCGATCTCCAGGCCCAGTTCATGGCCCTCATGGCCACGGCTTCAGGAAAAAGCGTCATCTGCGAGAACATCTTCGAGAACCGCTTCATGCACGCTCCGGAGCTGAACCGCCTTGGTGCCAATATCTACGTCAACGGAAATGAGGCCATCGTGACGGGCGTCGAGCGTCTCAAGGGCGCGCCCGTCATGGCCACAGACCTTCGCGCCTCGGTCTCACTCGTCATTGCAGGACTTGCCGCAGAGGGGGAGACTGTGGTCAACCGGATCTACCACCTCGACCGGGGCTTTGAACGGCTTGAGGAAAAATTGACCGCTTGCGGGGCAGAGATCCGCAGGCTCAGCGAATAGGGCGTCCCAACGTACAATGACAGACCCAGCTCCGCTTCGCCTCCTGGCCGAGGATGGCGACGATCTTCGCATCATCGCATCCGCCATCCAGGACTCCGTCACAAAAGCCGCCAATCTGAAATACCACGCGAAGGCGCGCCGATTCACCCTCGAACTGAACCGCTTCCGCTGGGAACTCGGCGAGCAAAGGGGTCAACCGAAACAGCGCGTCCGGGCAATCCTTGCCATCAACGAGGTCCTGTCCGCCAAGACGCGGGGACTGTCGAAAGCCGATCCGGAAATGGTCTTCTCCCTGTTGGACGCGACATTCAAATCCCATGAGCCCCCGCCCGGCGGCACCCTGACACTCGCCTTCGCCGGCGATGGCGATATCCGATTGGAGGTCGACGCACTCGACGTTACGCTTCTGGACAGTGATTACGTCTGGCCAACGCGCAAGACACCAGACCACAAGCGGAGGGGGCGATGAGCGTCACCCGTCTCGATGTGGGCGATCAGGATTTCAAGACCGCCCTCGCTGATTTCATCACCGCCCCCCGCGGCGCTGTCAGCGATGTGCGGGCGCAAGTTACAGAAATCCTCGACGATGTCCGCACACGCGGCGGCAGCGCCGTGGCAGATTACACCGCCCGCTTCGACCGGGTGCAGATCGATCCGACGCGCCTGACCTCCGACAATGTGGACCTTCACGCCCTGGCCGCCACCTGCCCCAGCGATCTCAAGGCGGCCGTGGATTTCGCGGCAGACCGCATCGCCGCCTATCACAGCGCCCAACGCCCCAGCGACCACAGCTTCACCGACGGGGCGGGGATCACACTGGGTTGGCGCTGGACCCCCCTCGATAGTGTCGGGGTCTATGTGCCCGGCGGCCGGGCGAGCTATCCCAGCTCCGTGCTGATGAACATCATTCCGGCAAAACTGGCCTGCGTCGAACGGGTTGTCATGGTCGCGCCAGCGCCCGATGGCACGCTGTCGCCGGCAGTGGCCTATGCCGCCCTGCGGGCAGGCGCAGATGCCTACCATCCCATCGGCGGCGCCCAGGCCGTGGCCGCCTTGGCTTTCGGGGCCGGTGATCTCGCACCCGTGGACAAGATTGTCGGGCCCGGAAACGCCTATGTCGCCGAGGCGAAGCGGCAAGTGTTCGGGACAGTCGGTATCGACACCATCGCAGGACCATCGGAAATCCTCGTCATCGCCGATGGGACGGCCAACCCCGATTGGGTGGCGGCCGACCTGCTCAGCCAATCCGAACACGACCCCTCCTCCCAGTCGATCCTCGTAACGACCAGCAAAGCCCTTGCAAGCCGCGTCGCCCAGGCCGCTGAGATGGAACTCCAGGCCCTCCCTCAAGACAATTGCGCGCGGCAGGCATGGGCCGCCCACGGCGCGATCATCACCGTCAACACGCTCGAAGACGCCGCCGCCGTCTCGAACCAGTTCGCGCCAGAGCATGTGGAACTGGCGGTCGATGACCCAGACGCCTTGCTCGCCCATATCAAACATGCCGGCGCGGTCTTCCTCGGACACCACGCCCCCGAAGCCCTCGGTGATTACGTGACCGGGTCGAACCATGTCTTGCCCACCTCCCGGGCGGCCCGGTTCAGCTCGGGTTTGGGCCTTTATGACTTCATGAAGCGGATGAGCGTCCAGAAAGTCCCCCGGGCCGGGTTCGCCGCCTTGGCGCCCGCCGCCATGCGCCTTGCGGAGGCGGAGCGGCTCCCCGCCCACCATCGCTCGATCGCGATCCGTACCAATAACCCCGCGCCCGCCTCGTCCCCCTGGCCCTCCCCCTCCAAAGAGCCGGCCGGGTGACCACCAACCGCCTCATCTCCGTCGATCTCGACAGCGAAACCCTCGCCGCTTCAGGTCCCGAGGCAGAGCATGAGCGCCGCGTCGCCATCTTCGACCTGATCGAGGAGAACAGCTTCACCGTGGAAGGCCACGACACGGGTCCCTATCGTCTTTTCCTGTCGCTCCAGGAGCGCAAGCTCGTTTTCGATATCCGGGCGGAGGACGGAACGAACGTCCACACTTTCATCCTCAGCCTCAGCCCATTCCGGTCCGTGATCCGCGACTACTTCATGATCTGCGAAAGCTACTATGATGCGATCCGAAACCAGTCCCCCCACCAGATCGAGGCGATCGACATGGCCCGGCGCGGGGTCCACAATGAGGGCTCGGAACTGGTGGCCGAGCGGCTCGAGGGCAAGGTCAAGGTCGACTTCGATACGACCCGCCGCCTCTTTACCTTGATTTGTGCCTTGCACGCCGGAACCGGACGCGCCACCCTCACCTGAAGCGGGAGGACGGTGTATGAAAACGCGTGCGGCGGTTGCATTCGAGGCAGGAAAACCACTCGAAATCTGTGAGGTTGACCTCGGCGGCCCAAGAGCCGGGGAAGTGCTGGTCGAACTGAAAGCCACCGGCATCTGTCACACCGACGAATTTACCCTGTCCGGCGCAGACCCCGAAGGCACATTTCCAGCCATCCTCGGCCATGAGGGCGCAGGTGTCGTGCTCGAAGTCGGCCCCGGTGTGACCAGTCTCGCGCCCGGCGACCACGTCATCCCACTCTACACCGCCGAATGCCGCACATGCGAATATTGCCTCAACCCCAAGACCAATCTCTGCCAGAAGGTGCGTGCAACCCAGGGGCAGGGCGTCATGCCCGACGGCACCTCCCGCTTCAGCCTCAAGGGCAAGCCCATCCTCCACTACATGGGCTGTTCCACATTCTCCAATCACACGGTGCTACCCGAGATCAGCCTCGCGAAGATCCGCAAGGACGCCCCCTTCGACAAGGTCTGCTACATCGGCTGCGGCGTGACCACGGGCATTGGCGCAGTGATGTTCACGGCCAAGGTAGAGCCCGATAGCCGCGCCGTCGTCTTCGGCCTCGGCGGCATCGGCCTCAATGTCATCCAGGGCCTCAAGCTCGTCGGTGCCAAACAGATTGTCGGCGTCGACATCAACCCTGCCCGAAAGGCCATTGCCGAGCAGTTCGGAATGACCGATTTCGTCAATCCCGAGGACCATGACGGCCATGAAGGACTGGTCGGACACCTGGTCGAGCTGACCGGCAGCGGTGCCGATTACAGCTTCGAGTGCATCGGCAATGTCGATGTCATGCGCGCTGCCCTCGAATGCTGCCACAAGGGCTGGGGCGAGAGCATCATCATCGGCGTCGCGCCCGCCGGCGCTGAGATATCGACCCGCCCCTTCCAACTCGTCACCGGCCGGGTCTGGCGCGGCACCGCCTTTGGCGGCGCAAGGGGCCGCACCGATGTGCCGGCCATTGTCGACATGTACATGGAGGGCCGCATCGATATCGACAGCCTCATCACCCACACCCTGCCGCTCGAGGATATCAACACCGGCTTCGATCTCATGCACGCCGGCGAGAGCATCCGCTCGGTCGTGCTCTACTGATCCATGGCCGCGCCCCCCAATCCCCTCAAACACTACGACCTCAAAACCGATGGCCGCATCGTCGGGGAAAGCGAACACGCAACCATCCCCGAAGGCCCAGCCACCATGACCGCGAAGATATGGGCCAGCGGCCCCGAACAGGTCGCAGACGTCGTTGTCGCCCTCGCCAATGCCCTCCAATTCAAGATCGACGGCGACGTCGAAGTCCGCGAGAGCGAACCCGCAGAACCCAACCAGGGCGCCCCTACCGCCTACGCCGTCGAATTCACCCACTACGACGAGGATTACTGAATCAGACGACCCTTGCAGCGGCGATATCACCCCGCTATCATATGCCCATGGCAGATATCCTTGTCAGAGACCTCAAGAACGACGTTGCCGACAAGCTCAAGGCCAAGGCTGCGGCTGCAAACCAATCGGTCGCCCAATATCTCCGAGACCTCATCACGAGGGACGTCCGGTCTCCCATGAGCAGGCAACAAGCGCTCGCGCTGGCCAGCGAGATCAGGTCGCAAGCCGCTGACGCCATGCAGCCCGCTGCCCATGGCGTTCGCGAAGATCGCGATAACGACTACGGAAACGCCTGGCTCGATGAAATCTGCCGTCCTTGACACCAGCGGGTTTATTCCCCTCGTCATACAGACACCGCGCACCGACGCCATCAGAACCCTCGCCGAGACCTATGGATTCATCGCACCGGATCTGATCGTTGCGGAAACCTTGAACGCGGTCAGACGCTTGGTACGCGCGGGGAAATTCGAAAAGGCCCATGTCGAGAACGCCATGAACATACTGGCGGCGATCGTGGATTTCCGCCCCCTTGCGCCATTGGCAAAAGCCGTTCCTCCCCTGATGGAAACGCTGGACCACAGCGCTTATGACTGCTTCTTCGCAGCACTGGCACTCTCAGAGGGCGTGCCACTTGTTTCCGGGGACAGTGTCTTCAACCGCAAGGCAGCAGAGCGGTTGCCCGTGCTGCCCATCGTAGACCTCAACCAGGCGACCCCCACCCCATGACCCTCACTCAAGTCTCCCAATGGGCATCCTTCGGCGGCACCCTGTCGGTCCATGACCATGACAGCGGCGCCGTCCAGTGCCCCATGCGTTTTGCCGTCTACACACCGCCCGCAGCGTCGTCCCAAGCCGCATCCGTCCCCGTCCTCTGGTACCTCTCAGGCCTCACCTGCACCTGGGCCAATGTCATGGAGAAATCCGGCCTCCAGCGCGCCGCAGCCCAACACGGCATCATGATCGTCGCCCCCGACACCAGTCCCCGCGGGGAGGCCATTCCCGACGCCGACACCTACGATCTCGGCCAGGGTGCCGGCTTCTATCTCACGGCCACCCAGGACCCATGGGCCACCCACTACCGCATGGACCGCTACATCACCGAAGACCTCACCGCCCTCATTGCCGCGCACTTCCCCGCTGACATGACCCGCCAGGGCATCTTCGGACACTCCATGGGCGGGCACGGCGCCCTCACGCTGCACCTCAAGCACCCAGGCCGGTACCGTACCTGTTCGGCCTTCGCCCCCATCGTCGCCCCATCCCAGGTGCCGTGGGGCGAAAAGGCCTTCACCGCCTATCTCGGCGATGACCGAACCGCCTGGGCGGCCTATGACGCATGCGCCCTTGTACGCCAGTCCGCCACCAGCGCCCATATCCTCATCGACCAGGGCGAAGCCGACACCTTCCTGGAAGACCAGCTCCGCCCCGAACTGTTCGAAACGGCCTGCGCAGAAGCCGGGCAAGCCCTCACCCTTCGCCGCCAGCCGGGCTACGACCACTCCTACTACTTCATCGCGAGCTTCATGGCCGACCATATCGCCCACCACGCCGCCGCACTGAAAGCTCTCTGATACCGCATCCCTCGCATTACCGAGTTATCCTACAGTTCGAAAAAATAATACCTCGATAAAACAGATCACTAAAAGAAAATTCGCGATCTCAATCCCCACCCCCAAAACCTGTGTTAGCGTTGGGGTATGGATCTTTTCATTCTCCTTCTCTGGGCTATGCCCCTGACGGTCTTCACCGCCGCGCACATTGCGCAGCGCGCGAAAACCTGCAGGGCGGCGCAGCCTATGGAAGAAACCATAAGCGGTGTTTGGTCGGCCCGCTTGGGGTGGAATGACGACATGGACTCTGCCCGCTGGGAGGCCGGGCGAGCACAGACAGACGATCCACACGGGCACGCTGCAGGTAGGTGCAGTGCTGGTCGGCAAGACGGTGCCATATGCGGCGCAAGGCATCGTCAGAACGGTTCGGGGTCACCGCTGGTGACATATCCGGATCGAAAAGCTTTTTGCCAGATGATGTTCGGCGCAATGGGGCGCGGCGCGGAGAAATCCACGCACGCCAACAGATCGCAGAACAAGCTGGTCAAACGCGGCATTCGGCAGACGCACGATCCACAACCGGCCTGACCTGACGTGGGGGTTAGCCCCGCACAGGTTGAGGCAAGCCAGGATCGGCGAACACACACCAGGAACACCGGACGCGCGCCAGCGCGGGCCGGACGCACGTGCTGGAAAAACCACCTGCTGAACCTGGGGCGCCGCTTGCGTCGACCCCCAACGCGGCCATAACTGTCAGATCATCTTTCCGTCCCAATCGGCTGGCAGACACCTCCCATGAGCCTTCTCAAACGCCCCCTCGTCCTGATCGGCGCCCTCCTCCTCATACTCGTGGCAGCGCTGGCGATCGTCCCCTTCCTGATCCCGACAGACGTTTACCGAACCCAGATCGAAAAAACCGCCAGTGCCGCCCTGGACCGCGACGTGACCCTCGATGAGGATGTCAGCCTTTCGCTCCTGCCCCGGGTTGCGGCCCGCGTTGGTGGTGTCTCCATCGCCAATCCAGAGGGCTTTTCCCGGCCCGATATGCTCACCGCCGGCGAACTCCGCGCTGTCGTGAAATGGGGCCCCCTCCTGAGCGGGCGGGTCGAAATCGCCGAGTTTGTCTTCGACGGTGCAGACCTCAAGCTCGAGCGGCTCGAGAACGGCGAGGCAAACTGGGAGTTTGCGAGCACAGATCCCAGCACGGAAGAGGTCCCTGACCCCACTCCAGAACCTGCCGGCGAGCCCGGCGCACCATCGGCGCCCCAAGCCAGCATCGGCGCTGCGCGGCTCTCCAATGCCAATGTCCAACTCATCGATGCCGCCGCAGGCCTCGACTACGCCGTCACCAATCTCAACATCCTCGCCCGTATGGATAGTTTCGACGCCCCACTCACCGTAGATGCCAGCGGCGAATACCAGGCTAATCCCTTCTCGCTCGACCTTGAACTCGGCAGTCTCAACGCCCTCCTGGAAGGCGCACAAACCACCCTCGACCTGGACGCCGGGCTCGCAAGCGCAGACATCGGTTTCGACGGAACGGTCACAAACAGCGAAACCCCATCGGTCTCGGGAACGTTCAATGCCGAGATCGCTGCCCTCACGCCGTTGCTCAACCTCGCTGCCATCGATCTCGGCCTCAATCTGGATCCGGTCGGGCGCATTGAAGCGAACGGCACGATTTCCGGTGCAACCGGCGATCTCACCGTCAGCGACCTCGTGCTCACCACCGATGGCGACGATCTCGAAAGCCGCTTCGAAGGCGGCGCCAACATCACCGATATCATCACCACAGATGGAAGGCTCACCCTGTCATCGGGCAATCTCGGCGCCGTTCTCACCGCCATCGGCATCGCGCTTCCGGTCGAAGCCAGCCTGCTGGAAGCGGTCGACATCGCGCTCGGCCTCTCTGGTCCCGTAGATGCCCTCAGCTTTACAGACGTCTCCGTCACCCACCGTGGATCGCTCCTCAACGCGGGCTTCCAGGGCGATGCGTCCCTCGCCGGCGATGGCCAGCTCGATGGCACGGTCACCGCATCCAGCGAAGATCTCCGCGGGCTCACCGATGCGCTCGGCTCGCCCCTGCCCGAAGGCGACACGCTCAACACATTCGACGTCTCCACAAGCCTCTCAGGCAGCTTTACCAAACTCAGTGCGCGAGATCTTTCCGCCACCCTCGATGACACAGCCGCCAACGGGTCCGCCGAAATCGACCTCACCGGCGACAAGCCCAGCATCCGCGCCGACCTGACCATCCCGACCCTCAAGCTGGATGCTTTCCTCGTCGAGTCCGAAGAGCCAGAGCCCCAGGGCCCGGGTTGGAGCGATGCGGCCGTCGACCTTGCGGGGCTCGACGCGGTCAATGTCGACATCGACCTGAAATCCGATAGCATCTCCCTCGGCGACATCGTGCTCAGCAATGCCGACCTCGTCGCCCAGATCGACGATGGCAAGCTGGTCGCAGCCATCGAGGACGCTGGATTGTTCGGCGGCCAATGGAGCGGACGGGTCGCCCTTGACGGTTCCGGCAACGTCCCGGGCGCCACAATCGCGCTGGACGGAACGGCCGTCGCCGTCGATAGCGCCCTCGCCACTTTGGCGGGGCTCGACAGTATCGGCGGACTTGGACGCATTTCCCTCGACCTGAACACGAGCGGCGGCACGATTGCGGACATGGTCGGCGGGCTCACCGGAACGATGGGCGCCAATCTCGCTGACGGCCAGATCAAGGGCTTCAATCTCGGCCAATTGGTCCGCAGCAAGGACAATATCGTCCAGGCCCTGGCCGATGGCTCCTTGGCGGTTGCCCTGTCTGACGAAGCCGAAACCGATTTCACTGCCTTCGATACGGTGATCGCGTTCGACAACGGGATCGGCAACATCTCGAACCTCGCCTTCAACAATCCCCTCGTCCTGTTTGACGGCTCAGGGTCCATCGATCTGCCGAACCAGTCCCTCGACCTCAGCATCATCCCCAAACTCGATCAGAACGCCGCCGGACAAGGCACTTCGACGCTCGCCGTCGATGGCATTCCCATCCCCATCCGGCTGTCGGGCTCCTGGTTCTCCCCTTCCATCGCGCCCGATACGCGGCTGCTCCAGCAACAGCTCCAGGCCACCGCGCTCGACGAAGTTCGCAATCGGGCTGCGGATGCGCTGGGCGACAGTCTCGGCGGCAATGCCGGATCCATCCTGGACGGTGTGCTCGGCAACAGCAGTTCGCGCGAGATCGAAGAAACCGAACAGGAGAACGCTGGAGACGCGCCACAAGAGACCGAGGCGGCGGAAGAAGAAACCGTCGAAGACGCCGTGGAAGGCCTTGTCCGCAACCAGCTCGGCGGCCTGTTCGGCCGAGAGAGCACCAATGAACCAGAGGAGAGGGCTGAAACGGGGGAATAATATCGTGGCGCTCTGAAATCGGCGCCGGGTTATCAGATCGCCGGCAGCTCGATCACAAAACGAGCGCCGCCACCCTCCTGGTTTTCCGCGTGCACGGTTCCCCGGTGGGTCTCGATAATCTGGCGGACAATCGAAAGACCAAGGCCTGAATTGTTGCCGAAAGCCGCCCCCGCCGGCCGGTCGGTATAGAACCGCTCGAAGATCTTCTCGAGCTTGTCTTCAGGCACACCGGGCCCTTGGTCCTCAACCAGAACCCGGGCCATCGGCAAAGGTCCCTTCCGGCCCTGCTGGAGCCTGACAGTCACGGTGCTCCCCGCAGGAGAGAAGGAACGAGCATTATCGATAAGGTTCCGCACCACCTGGCCCAGCTGCCCACCCCGGCCTTGAACTCTGAGGCCCGCGTGCATGGTTTCGTCCCGGAACACCACATCCACATCGCCCGGCTGCAAGGTCGCCTGGTAGGTATCAACGATCTCCCTGCACAGCATATCCATCGCCACGCGCTTCCTCGGGGTCCGGGTCATCTCCGCTTCGAGACGGGATGCATTGGAGATATCCGTGATCAGCCGGTCAAGCCGCTTCACATCGCTTTCGATCACCTTGCGGAGTTTCTCCCGCGCGGCCGGATCGTCCTGGACCATGGCCGCAGTTTCCACCGCCGACCGAATGGACGTGATCGGGTTCTTGAGCTCATGCGCGACATCGGCGGCGAACTGTTCGTTCGCCTCAATCCGCTCGACCAGGGCATCGGTCATGGCATCGAGCGATTGGGCCAGGTAGCCGATCTCATCCTTTCGCCGGGCAAGCGCATCAAGCTGCAACGTATCGCTCGATCCCGTCCGGACCCGGTCAGCCGCAATCGACAGCCGACGCAACGGCCGCGCAATCGCATAGGTCAGCAAACCCGAGGTCACGAGCGCCACAAGCATCGCCACCGTTATGAAAGGGATCAACGCAACCCGCTCGGCGCGGATGATCTGCTCGATATCGCTCGCTTCGAGGGTCAGGACGCCAACAATTTCCGACACTTCCTGCAGCGGGATCGAAACCGAAACCACCCGTTGTCCCCGGTCGGAAAAGCGCTGACTTGCAGCCGCTTCCCCTGCCCTGGCGGCCTTGTACTCATCATTAAGGGTCTGGGTCCGGACAGCGCCTGAACCGCGCTCTGGCATGATCCGCTCATAAAACCGCCCAGCCATGTTCGAAAGGTTCGTGCCAATCCGGTTATAGAGCCCCGGTTTCTGGACCGGCGGTAGCGCCTGGACCTCGACCATCTCGGATAGGAAGAAGCTGTCGGCGACCGTTTCTCCATCAAGTGTCCGCACCTGGGCCCGAAGGATTTCGGGCAGGTTCAGCGACTTGATGGTTGCCTGCGCCAGTTCGGTATCCAGCCCAGGTTGCGGCCGCCCATAAATTGCCCCTTCGGCCAGAAGGTTCGCATAGACTTCCGCCTGGCGCATCAGGTCCTGCTTCTTGACGATCACAAGACCGGCCCGAAGCTCATTGAGCACCAGGGCACCGATGACCAGGATGAGCAAGCCGGCAATATTCGACGCCAGAATACGCCGCGCTGTCCGCGACCGAAAAAGGCCCCAGCCCGGCTTCAACATGCCCGCTGAAGCGCTCTGCCCCGCCGGCGGGCTCACCGAGGTTTCGGCATGTTTGCTCATTGCTCATCCATCGCTTCGACGGCCGCTTGGAACCGGTCCGGCCAGTAAAGCGAATTGGCAGCCAACGGGCGAGTCCGAGCGGCAGTGAGAGGCGAAGCGCCGCCCATTGGCTCCCCAACAGTAGCGCCGGATCAGCCTACGGTCATCGAGGTGATCTTGTCCGGGTTCCGCGGCGGCTCGCCCTTGGCCAGTTGGTCGACCACATCCATGCCATCGCTCACCTGGCCCCAAACCGTATACTGACGGTCCAGGAAGCTGGCATCGTCGAAGCAGATGAAGAACTGACTATTGGCAGAATTCGGATCATTGGTGCGGGCCATTGAGCAGGTTCCACGCATATGGGATTCGGCATTGAACTCCTGGGCAAGGTCAGGCTTGGATGAACCGCCTGTCCCCGTCCCGTTCGGACAGCCGACCTGGGCCATGAATCCGTCGATCACGCGGTGGAAAACAATGCCGTCATAGAAGCCTTCGCCAGCGAGTTCCTTGATCCGTGCAACATGGTTCGGCGCCAGATCAGGGCGCAGTGTGATCGTCACCGTCCCCTTGGAGGTTTCCATCGTCAGCGTGTTTCCATCGGCCATGTGATCGCCCTTTCTTGGCTCTGCATACGTGCGGCAACGCCTAGCGCTGGGAGTGTTCGACGTCAAAGCCGAAAGGCGGGAGATGCAATCAGGCCAGCTCGATCATGATCTCGTCGGCGGCGACACTGTCTCCACCGGCGACGTTGATCGCTTTCACGGTGCCATCGGCCTCTGCACGAATGATGTTCTGCATCTTCATGGCCTCGACCACACAGACCGCTTCGCCTTCTTTCACGTCCTGTCCTTTTTCGACATCGACGGAAACGACGAGCCCCGGCATTGGGGAGACGATCAGTTTCGACGTGTCAGGCTGCTCTTTCTCCGGGAGCGTCGCATGAAGTGCAGCAACGTCAGGCGTGCAGACCAGGGTGCGCTTGGTCACGCCCCTGTGGCGCATGACATAGCCCTCCGTCCGGTCCGCGAACTTCACGGCGATCGGCGCACCATTTAACTGGCCCTCAATCAGATGCGAGCCCGGGCGCCAGTCAGAGGTTAGCGTGTGACGCTCTCCATCCAGCCAGACAATCGCCTCACCATCCTTTATATCGAGGGTAATGGGATGGTGGTCTTCACCGAGGATCACGACCCATTCGGTTCGCAGAGGTCCCGACGGCGACAAACGGCCTGAAATCTGGCTCGCCCGCTTGGCATAGGTCCCATGGACGAAGGCCGCTGCAGCGATGAGCGCGATCCGCTGCTGATCGGTTGGTTCGGTCCCCTTGAAGCCCTCGGGAAACTCGTCCTTGATATAGGCGGTCGTGATATCCCCCGAGCGGAAGCGCGGCTCGTCCATGACCGCTGCGCAAAAGGGAATATTGTCCTGGATGCCTTCGATGTGGAACCTGTCGAGGGCCGCCGCCTGCACATCCAATGCTCCGTCGCGGGTTTTCCCATGGCTGACCAGCTTGGCGATCATCGGATCATAGAACATGGAGATCTCGTCGCCCTCGCGGACACCGGAATCCATCCGAACCGTCCCTCCATTGAGCGCACCTTCCTCGGGCGGGTGGAACCGCTTCAACCGGCCGATGGAGGGAAGGAAGTTCCGATAGGGATCTTCCGCGTAGACCCGGGACTCAACGGCCCAACCATTGATCTTGAGATCCTTCTGCTTGATCGAAAGCGTCTCGCCGGACGCAACGCGCAGCATCTGCTCCACCAAATCGACGCCGGTAATCATCTCTGTCACCGGGTGCTCGACCTGCAGGCGCGTGTTCATCTCTAGGAAGTAGAAACTCTTGTCGACGCCAGAGGCTACGAACTCCACCGTGCCGGCGCTGTCGTAATTCACGGCCTTTGCCAGCGCGACAGCCTGCTCCCCCATCTTCTTGCGGGTCTCCTTGTCGAGCAGTGGACTTGGCGCCTCCTCGATCACTTTCTGGTTGCGGCGCTGGATCGAGCATTCCCGCTCGAAAAGGTACACGCAGTTGCCATGCTTATCGCCCATGACCTGAATTTCGACATGGCGCGGGCTTTCGATGAATTTCTCGATGAAGGTCCTATCGTCGCCGAAACTGGCTTTCGCCTCGGCGATCACGGCCGGGAAACCCTCTTCCACGTCCTGGTCGGAATACGCGACACGGATCCCCTTGCCCCCGCCGCCCGCCGACGCCTTGATCATGACCGGATAGCCAATTTCACCGGCAATCCTGACCGCTTCTTCCGTGCTCTCGATGAGGCCCATATGCCCGGGAACCGTGGAGACGCCGGCTTCGGCGGCGAGCTTCTTTGAGCTGATCTTATCGCCCATCGCCTCGATGGCTTCTGGATTAGGCCCGATGAACGCAATTTTTTCGTCGGCCAGCCTTTTTGCAAACGCGGGGTTTTCTGACAGGAAGCCAAAGCCCGGATGCACCGCCTCTGCTCCGGTTTGCTTCACCGCGTCGACGATCTTGTCCATGACCAGATAGCTTTCGGCAGCGGGCGACGGGCCGATGTGGACCGCCTCATCTGCCATCTCGACCGCAAGCGAGCCCGCATCGGCATCGGAAAAGACCACAACAGTCTTCACGCCGAGCTGGCGACACGTCTTGATAACCCGTACGGCGATCTCGCCACGGTTCGCGATCAGGATTTTATTGAACATTCTCGCCCCGGCTCCGGATTACTTTTCTCATCAGCGCCCACGAGTTAGAGGCCCGGTGCGATCTTGTCCATCGCCGGTGGAGCCGGGTGCAATGGAACCTGTGGCACAATGGTCGCTGATCGCCACCAGAGCCGCCGTGAAACCGGGGGCTTCCTTGTTGAGGAAAGCGACCAGCGCTTCTTCCGCGGGCGAAGCAGCGGTCTGGACCGTTTCGCGCCATCGCAGACGTTTCAGGAACCAGCGGGACTCTGTATCGGCAAAGGTCTGGCGCTCCTGTTTCGCGCGCGAGCGCGCCGCCGCCCTGGCTTTTGCCGCGTGTGGTGTATCCCTAGTGATACGGGTGAACCATTCGCCCTGGCCGATCGATGGCGCGATTTCCCGCACCAATACCGACGCCGACCTTTTGTTCCCCGAGAACCAGAGCGCGCGGAGCAGCGTGTCACCGGCTGTTTTCGGCGCCGGATGGGCGGACGCCAGCAGATGGTTTGCGATCGCGCGCGCGAAGAGATCGTTCCACGCGGGATCATTATTTGCAGACGCGATGGTTTCGTTCGTTGCAAGCAACTGATTGGCCTCGAAGCGGCTGATCCACGTACGGCCATCTTCGAGGGAGGCGCCGAGCACCTGTCGCACCCTCTCGGTGGCCCAAGCATCCGCCCGCCCAGCGCGCTGAATGGCACCTGTGACCACCTGGAGCGCAAACCGCGCCAGACGGTCAGGAACGAAGCCGGCGCGATCACAGACGATGGCGACCAGATCGGTCTCTGTGTCGTTGGGCGGACCAGACTGCGCTTGCAGCGTATCGATCAGCCAATCCGCATGGGCAACAACCGGTTTGCCGCCAGACTGTTCGCTATGGTGCAGCACAAAGGTGCTGACCGCATCAATGAAACGCCGTTCCCATCTGGGTTCGCGCCCTTTCAGCCTGCGATGAAGCTCGAACAGGGCACTGGCTTCACCCGCTGTGCGAAGGCCGTCGGTATAGACCTCGTCGACCAACTCCAGGGCCTGCAGCTTGGTCACTTCGCCCAGCACATCCAGGCGCGCAAGCAAGTCACGGCTGCGTTTGTCCACCTTCACCACTTTTGGGATCCACCAATCGCTGTCTTTAAGCGCTGTTTTTATGCAGCGGGCTTTGCGATCGCGTTAACACTCTGTAGTGGGTTGGCGGTGGCCCCAACGGCTTCAACGCTTTGCTGGGCCGGCGGATTGGTACTGTCGTTCAGCGACAGGCGCCGGACGTGCGGCGTTCGGGGTGAGCGCCTCGACCGCGATCGTCCCAAGAATGTGGACGCCCGCCAGGAAGACGCCGCGGACAGTGCCCGAAATCTTGGAGACGCCGATCCGCCGCCGGTAGGTGACGGCGACCTCGCCTGTTCGCAAGCCTGACTTCAAGGCTCGAACCTGCATCTGGACCGTCCATCCATAGGTCGGTGCTGACATGCCCAGGCGCTCATAGGCGCTGCGGCGGATGGCACGGAATGGGCCGAGATCGGTAAACGCAGATTTCCAGATCACCGTCATCAAGTGACAGGCGAGCCAGTTTCCGAAGCGCTGGGGAAGTGTCAGCGCTCCGGGCTCCACATCGCCCAGCGCCCGGGATCCGATCACAAGATCCAGCCCTATGGCGACCATCGCGTCCAGCAAGGCGGCCGCATCGCCAGGCGCGTCCGACCCGTCACCGTCAAGGAAGAGATAGATGTCAGCAGCGGCATCCAAAGCGTAGGCAACGCCCGCAAGACAGGCGCGGCCGTAGCCGGGTCTCGGCTCCGAAACGGTAACCGCACCGGCCGCTTGCGCTTTTTGAACGGTCTGGTCGGTCGACCCGTTATCAGCAACAATCACCATGTCGACAAAGGGGCTTATTCCTGAAACGACGCCGCCGATGGCGGCTTCCTCGTTGAGTGCGGGGATGATGGCGGCCACGGTTGGTCGCCTTTCGACATTGGTTCGATCAAATGGCATACGCGCGCGCCTTTCTGGCAAAGCCCCACTCCCAAACGAGCGCCAGGATCGGCAGGCCAAAACTGATGGGGATGACAATGCTCTGATAGAGCGCATCGTCGTCACCGAGCAGAAAGCGAAGCTGGTAGAGTGGCGCTGTGATAAACAACGCGAACACCGCGCGGCTGTCGTTGAATGGCAGCAGGACAGCCAGCCAGATGAGGTACCAGGGGTATCCCGTAGGCGAGAGCAGGAGCAGCGCGAGGATCGGGAATGAAAGGGCGTTGAGGAACGCCGTTGTTGACGACCACGCCCGGGCAGCAAGTGCGAGGGCGATGCAACCGACGATCAAAGCGACAAGCGCGCGTGCGGCAAGGTCTGGCGTTTCGGTGAAGATATTGAAGCCGGAAACGAGTATCGGGAACAGGAAGGCGTGCCGCTGCCAGGTTTCCGAATAGGCCACGACACCCGCATTGGGATCATGCGCCGCCAGAAGCTGGGGCACCAGCAAGAGCAACATGGCGCCGCCGGCGAGGACGTATTTTGCGAGGTGCCGCACGTCTGGCCAAAAGCGAGCGGCGAAAGCTGGAACAAGCAGGAGTGGCCAGAGTTTAACGGCGACAGCGCCGCCGAGCGCAAGTCCGGCAAGCCCTGCGCGGTTCTGAAGGCTCGCCAACACCGCACCGAGGAGAAACGGCGCGAGCAGGATGTCCATATGGGCCGCACCAAATCCCTGGGTCACCACGACCGGATTCAGCCAGTATAGCGCAGCCCAAAGAGGGCTCCGGCGCAGTCTACTCAGTAGACGGAACATCAGAGCGAGCGCGCCAAGATCGCTTAGGAGCAGAATGGCTTTCCACGCCACAAGCTCGAACGGCGATATCCAATGCGCGACGACGAAAGCGCCTTGGGCAATGGGCGGATATATCGTCTTCACCCAAGGGTAAGCGACCCTCGCGTGGAACTCGGGATGCTCAGCAGCGAGGGCTTGAAGGGCCGCAATATCGCTGCCCACCGGTGCGAGGTTAGGTATGCCGAGTGCGTCGAATTGCGCAGCATCAACTGGCGCGTGGATATAGGGATTTATACCATGGGCGAGGACTGCGCCGTCCCAGAGATATCGATAGGAATCGTCCTCGATGACAGGCTGAGACCATATCATGGCCATCCGCATGGCAAACCCGGCGACCACAAGCACTGCAATCGCCTGACGGCTCACAGACGTTTCGGTAATCTGCAGCCGCAAGCCTAACAGGACAAAACCCGCCACCACACCAAGCGCAACATAGAGGCCCAGCGGAGCTTTTTCAGGGTCCACGCCATAGGGAAAGAAAACCGACAGCCATGCCAGCGCGAGCGCCAGGACGGCGCTGAGCCCTATGAGGCTATACCAGCTTCTATTGGATGAAATCATTGATGACATCGCTCAGGTATCCAGGGAGCGGCGACCGGCCAGGCCCTGGGATACAAGACTTGGCCGAACGCGCGTCAGGAGCCCCCAGAGAAGCCGCCGCCCCCGCTGTTGATCGGCGCGCGAGCGGCTCTCGGCGTGAAGACTTCGCCGCGATGTTTGCTCTTTCGGAAGCTGACTTCGGAAATGCCGTCGAGTTTCTTTGCAAAACGGCCGCTTGCCAGGGCTTGAACATGGCTCAGCATGGCCGCTTGATCACCGCCGAACGCTGCATCGCCGTATCGTTCGTAGACCGGAGCGAGTTCGAGCGTACCGCGGCGAACTCGGCCCATGGTGGATGTACCAACAAAATCCCGTCCAAGCTCTTCGAGGGTCTCGTTTACAGTCTCGCCGCTGAACGGTGCACGCGGCAGCCGAGCGCCGTCCTTTGTGCCCTGGTAGAGCCCATAGATCAGATTTGGATTGTTCCAATTACGGAACAGGATCGCCTCGACATCCTGTATGGAGAGCGCCTGTCCGCTGACGCTCACGCGGGGTTCGACCCACGCCGCCCCCGGATTCTGGGCAGTGCCGATCTCGCCTCCCAATCGGCGCGGTGACTTCGCTTCGCTCACGAGATCGATCACCATCGCATTGCGAAGGTTCAACCAGTAAGCCAATTGCTCATTGCGGTTGACGGTTGTTGGATCCATCCGGCCCAGCAATGTGATGTATTGTTCAAGGAAGGCATGGCCTCGCCCGTCTGCAACGGAGTAGGCGATCTGGGTCCGGCCACTGTTTGCGACAGCAAACGCGTCCAGATACTGCTCCAGGGCCCGATGATCGACCCGAGATGACGAAGCTTCAGCGTGATTGGCGAATGCCGCCAGATCATCGGCGTGTGACGGGGCTGACATAACGACGCCAGCGATGAGAGCGATTGCAACGGTGCGTCGGAGTCTGTGGGTAGCCATGGGCATTTCCTCTTTCTGATAGAGAGAGAAACTGGTGCAAAGCGACCGAAGACGCGAAACACGGCGGAACACATTGCGGTGAGCGCCCTAGCCAGGAGCCGATCCTCGCGGGTGTCAGACAATTGTCTTTCTTGCGTCGTTCCGCAGATCAGTATTCCGAACCGATGCAGGGCGCCTATCGCAAGGTCATGAACCGCGAGAACAAGTAGAGGTAGGGCTTTGGCGTACTCGCAGGCATCAGTTGGTCGATCTCATCCTTGCGAAGCTGCATCGACGGGTGGCCGTTTTCATCGTCGACGCGGAAGTAGTTCATGGTCCAGTCGGGAAAGAGCCGATCTTGCGTGTGCTCTCCGACAATTTGCGTTACGCAGCTATGGCGATCATCGTCCTGGATGCGTCCGTAGATCTCCCGAACCTCGCTCTCAGGCCCCTCAAGAACCTGCATGAAACGGCCATGGTTGAGGGTCAGGAAACCTGTGAGGTAGCGCTCATCATTGTTTGACGCAGATGCGTCCAGGATACTGCCGATGTCGGTATCGGCGAGGGTCGCCTTGGCCTGGCTCACGTAAACGATGCGATAAAAGTCAGTCACAGTCCCAATTCCCTATCGCGATGGCGATACTGAATTATTACAGCTTTCAGAATGGTGTTCCCACTTCGTACGCGCAACCGTTGCGCATCCTCTTCCCTTTTGCTCGCAAGCGAAGCGGATTAGGTCGAAGGAATGGCGAAAACCGATGTTCAGTTTGTCTGCCAATCGTGTGGTGCGGCGCACCGCCGTTGGAGCGGCCAGTGCGCGAGCTGTGGGACCTGGAACACGCTGGCCGAGGAAAGCCTCGCGGCACCTCCGGGTGGATTAAAGCCGCCGAGCGGAACCTCTCGCGCCGGAAAGACCGAATTCACAGCTCTTGATGGCGTCAGCGAACCGCCCGCGAGGACCCTGATCGGCGTGGAAGAACTCGACCGGGTTTTCGGCGGCGGAATCGTTCCTGCCTCGGCGACACTGATCGGCGGTGATCCGGGTATCGGAAAATCGACATTGCTCTTGCAGGTTGCCGCCCGGCTCGCCCGCAATGGTCTCAACGTTGCTTACATCTCGGGCGAGGAAGCAACGGCCCAAATTCAAGACAGGGCGCGCCGTCTCAAGGTCAGCGACAGCCCCGTTCAACTCGCGACCGAGACCGATCTTCGAAAAGTGATCTCCGCCCTAAAGAAGAACAAGCCCGACTTCGTTGTGATCGACTCCATCCAAACACTCTGGTCCGACAACCTCGAAGCGGCGCCGGGATCAGTGGCCCAGGTCCGGGCGTGCGGCCAGGAATTGACGAGATGGGCCAAACGCTCAGGCGCTGCGCTTGTCATGGTGGGGCATGTCACGAAGGAGGGACAACTCGCGGGGCCCCGTGTCGTCGAGCATATGGTCGACACCGTCTTTTATTTTGAAGGCGAACGGGGACACCAATTCCGCATCTTGCGGGCGGTGAAGAACCGGTTCGGCCCCACCGACGAGATCGGCATCTTCGAGATGCACCCTTATGGTCTCGCCCCCGCCCGCGAACCTTCAGCTCTCTTCCTGTCCAGCGACGATGCGGACATTGGAGGCGCCGCCGTGTTCGCAGCGATGGAAGGCTCACGGCCAGTGCTTGCCGAAGTCCAGGCGCTGGCGGCCAAAAGCGCCTATGGCACACCGCGCCGCTCGGTCGTCGGGTGGGATAGTAATCGCCTCGCCATGTTGCTAGCGGTTCTTGAAGCCCGATGCGGCGTCAGCCTTGGAGGCCACGACGTCTATCTCTCCGTTGCCGGCGGCTACAAGGTTCAGGATCCAGCAGGCGATCTTGCGGCATGCGCGGCGCTCCTGACCTCGTTGACAGATACCCCTGGCCCTGGGAAGTCTGTGTTCTTCGGGGAAGTTGCCCTTTCGGGTGCGATCAGGGCCGTTTCGCGGACCGATCAGCGATTGAAGGAGGCAGAGCGACTGGGCTTCAAGGAAGCGTTCATCCCCGATGGCAGCGCTGCGGCAATTGACGGGTTGACGATCCGCCCCCTGAAACGGCTTAACGATCTCGTCGATATTCTCGCCCCGGACATCCAGAATGACTGAAGCGCTGACAGCCTTTGACGCCGTGGCGATCACGCTTGTGATCATCTCGGCTTTGATGGCTGTCGCGCGTGGATTTGTAAGGGAGCTCGCGACTCTGGGTGCGTTTATCGCCGCCCTCGCTGCGGCCTATTACACGCGGTCATTTCTCCGCAATCCGGTATCGGCTGTAATGCCCGACAATGCACCAAGTTGGACGGCCGATTTCATCCTCATCCTGTTCGCGTTCCTGGCCGTCTATATCGCAGTCGCCATGTTGGGCCACAGGGTTTCCGAGAATGTCCAAAGCGTTGAAGGCATTGGCGCGATCGACCGGCTAGCAGGTCTTGCGTTTGGATTGGCCCGCGGCGCCGTTGCGATTGTGTTTTTCGTGTACGTGCTGCAGCTGGGGATTGCACGCGACCAGATCCCCGAATGGATCGCAGACGCCAGAACATACCCTTACTTCGCGAACGCTGCCGACTATGTCCACGAAAATGCCCCTCGAATCGCCGAGGACGTGAATGAGGCGGTGCCGCCTTCAACCCCGGAGTTATCGGGGAGTTAAGCCCCACATTGGTCCGCTTAAGGAGTATGATCCATGTCGAGACCCGAGCGATGGCGAGAGATGGACGCGTATCAACGCGAACGCCCGTTCTGGGAGTGCGACAGACCCAGAGAGGAATGCGGTGTCATCGCTGTGTTCAATCATCCAGAAGCCTCGGCACTGACCGCCCAGGGGCTGCAGGCCCTGCAGCACCGAGGTGAGGAAGCCTGCGGAATTGTCTCGTTCAGCGACGAGGGTCACCACTTCCACCAAGAGCGTCACAAGGGCCTTGTCGGCGATGCCTTCAAGTCCATTCCGTTCAAAGAGCGCCTTCCAGGCCGCATGTCGATCGGCCACAACCGCTACTCGACGAGCGGCGAAAAAACAGCCACGCGGAACATTCAGCCGATCTACGCCGACATCGCAACCGGCGGCTTTGCGGTCGCCCATAATGGCAACCTGAGCAATGCTTTGAGTCTGCGCGACAGCCTCGTCGACCAAGGGGCCATCTTCCAGTCGACCATGGATACTGAAGTCATCATGCAGTTGGCCGCCCAAAGCCCGCGCCGGACGCTGATCGACCGGTTCGTGGATGCGTTGAAATCAATCAAGGGCGGTTACGCGCTGGTCGGGCTGACAGAGGACTACATTATCGGCGCGAGGGACCCAGTGGGATTGCGCCCCCTTGTCCTGGGAACACTCAATGGCGGCGAGACCAAGATCCTCGCGTCCGAAACCTGCGCCCTTGATATGGTCGGGGCAGAATTCGTCCGCGAAATCGAAGCCGGCGAGATTGTCGTCTTCAACCGCGACGGAAGCGAAGACCGTATTTTTCCCTTCCCCCGCATGACGGCCCGGCCCTGCGCCTTCGAATATGTCTATTTCTCCCGCCCGGACAGCGTTATCCAGGGACGGAGCGTCTATGAGGTGCGGGTCGAGATGGGCCGGCAACTTGCGTTGGAATCCGGCATTGAAGCAGATGTGGTGGTTCCGGTCCCGGATTCGGGCGTCCCAGCGGCCATCGGCTTTTCCGAACAGTCGGGAACGCCCTACCAGCTCGGCATCATCCGCAGCCACTATGTTGGCCGAACCTTTATCGCCCCCACGCAGCTCCAGCGAGAGAGCTTTGTATCGTTGAAACATGCTCCGAACCGACCCGTACTGCGCGGTAAACGCGTTGTGCTTGTTGATGATTCCATCGTTCGCGGCACAACGTCCAAGAAGATTGTCGACATTGTTCGGCGCGCTGAAGCCAAGGAAATCCACTTCTGCTCTGCCAGTCCCAGGATTACGCACACCGATCACTACGGGATCGATATGGCCGACACGAAAGAGCTGTTCGCAGCGCGCTTCAGCCAGGCCGAAATGCGGCATCGGCTCGGCGTCGACAGTTTGCACTTCCTCTCTGTCGATGGGCTTTACCGGGCCATAGGCCATCCATCGCGGGACGAGACCTATCCCCAGATCTCCGACCACTGCTTCACGGGTGACTACCCAATCGAAAACCTTGATGAAGGCTACAAGCTCAGGAACCGAAGCGGAAAAGGCGACGGCGATCAGGGGTCGTTCCTCGACTGACCACCGCTTCGCGAATTACGAGACATACCGCCGGAAAGGCGGGTGGAGGACATGACGATGAACGATACCAGGCTCAGCCTCGTAACCGGCGCCTCAAAGGGTATCGGTCGCGCCGCAGCGCTTGCGCTTGCAGAACGCGGCGACACGGTCATCGCTGTCGCCCGCAGCCAGAAAGCCCTCGAGACCCTCGATGACGAGATCAGCGAAAAGGGCGGTAAAACAGTGCTCGTCCCGATGGATGTCAAGGACACCAAGGGAATTGATGCTCTCGGCGGTATCCTCAATGAGCGCTTCGGCCGTCTGGACGCATTGCTCGCCAATGCCGGCATTCTTGGCACGCTCGGCCCCCTACAAACCGTGCGGCCTCGCAGCTTTGAGGAAACGATTGAGGTCAATCTCACCGCAAATTGGCGTCTCATCCGGTCGCTCGACCCGCTCCTTCGCAAGGGCCATGATCCAAGAGCTGTATTCGTGACGTCGGGTGTCGTACCCAGGCCGCGCGCGTTCTGGGGACCTTATCAGGCATCCAAGGCTGGATTGGAGGCGCTGGTCGCAGCCTGGGCTGACGAGAACGAGAAAAGCCCGTTGAGGATCAACCTTTTTGACCCCGGCGCCACCGCCACCACAATGCGCGCAGACGCCATGCCCGGCGAAGATCCATCGACCCTGCCCCAACCGCATGAAGTCGCTGTGGAAATGGTTGCGCTGACTGCAGCATCTGAGACACGCCATGGTGCAAGAATTGTCTACGGACATCAAAATTCCTGAACAAATCCCAACATCGAGCATAAGTTCGCACCATGGACGGTGATGCGCCCCTCTCACCAATCGATGCACCGCCAGCGCCACCAGCGCCCGGCGCATGGAAGATCGCGAACATTATTGACGGACGTGCTCTGCGGACGCGGCTGTCTGCGGTGGCCGAGACCCATCGCGGCAATCCAGATGAACAGCGTAGTCGGGCTCTCGACCTTCTCCATGGCGCCCTCTTTCGAGGCCGGATGATTGCCCAAGAACGTTTCGAGCAAGGCGCAGACGGCCTTGATACCGCGCGGCTGCTCGCTGCCGTGCAGGACGAAGTCATCAGCGCCCTCTACGACTATATCACCGATTACGTCTACTTGGCGGGCAACCCGACTGATGCCGAACGCATCGCCATTGGGGCTACCGGTGGATATGGACGCGGCGTTCTTGCGCCCTCATCCGATATTGACCTTCTCGTTCTCACACCGAGCAGAAAGAACGCCCACGCCGAAAGCGTCGTCGAGTATATGCTTTACGCCCTATGGGACATTGGTCTGAAAGTCGGCCATGCCTTCCGAACGGTAGATGAGTGCGTCAGGCTAGCGCGGGAAGATGTCACGATCCAGACGTCCCTGCTCGACGTCCGCTTCCTTTGCGGTGAAGAGCCACTTTTTGAAACCTTGAAACGCCGGTTTGCTGATGAGTGTGTGAAGGGGCGTGAGGCTTCTTTCATAGCGGACAAACTCGCTGAACGTGATGTCCGCCACGCGCGCCAGGGCGATAGCCGGTATGTGGTCGAGCCGAATGTGAAAGAGGGCAAGGGCGCGCTGCGGGATCTGCAAACGCTGTACTGGATCCTAAAGTTCATAAACGGCGGTGAAACACTCGAAGAAGTGATGGCGTGGAATGAGTTCACCCGCCAGGATGACCGCCGTTACATCCGAGCTGCCCGGTTCCTCTGGACAGTCCGATGCCATCTCCACTTCGTGACAGGCAGACCTGAAGAGCGTCTCAGCTTCGACCTGCAGCCGGAAATTGCCGCGCGGATGGGGTATGAATCCTTGGGAGCACTCCGCGGGGTGGAACGCTTCATGAAGCACTATTTCCGGGTTGCGAGAGATGTCGGAAATCTCACGCGGATCCTTTGCGCGAAATTGGAAGCCGATCAGAAGAAACATCCGGAGGGAATTCGCCGGTTCCTGCCACGCTCAAGCCCAAAACCCCTGGGCGATGAAGGGTTCGTGGTCGATGCGGGGCGGCTTTCGATCGATAGTGCGGACCGGTTTGTGAAAAATCCAGCCCTCATGGTGAAGCTCTTCCCTGAGGCGGCGCGATCGGAAATCGACATCCATCCCGATGCGCTTTGGGCGGTGCAACACAATCTGCAGCGGATTGATCCACGCGTGCAGCGGCGTGCAGATGTGCGGGACGCCTTCTTCAACGCGCTCCTTGGTGGAGATCAACCCGCTCGCACCCTCCGCCGGATGAATGAGGCCGATATTCTCGGACGCGTGGTGCCGGAATTCGGTGCGATCGTCGCGCAGACGCAGTTCAACATGTACCACGCCTATACGGTTGATGAGCACACACTGAGAGCTGTTCAGACCGTTTCAGACATTGAGCATAACCGTTTCGAGCGCCACGGATTACCGTCAGCCGTCTTCAAGGACATCATCCACCGCCGCGCGCTTTACTTGGCCATGTTGCTTCACGACACCGGCAAAGGGCTGGGCGATCAGCAAGTGGCGGGGCAGAAAACCTCGCGGCGCGCATCTCGGCGGCTTGGTTTAAGTCCTGCAGAAATCGATCTCGTGGGTTGGTTGGTCCGCCACCATCTTTTGATGAGTGATACTGCGCAAAGACGGGACATTTCCGATCCGCGGACTGTATCGACCTTTGCCAAAGAGGTCGGTGATCTAGAGCGACTGCGGCTTCTATACATACTTACTGTCGCGGATATCTGTGCGGTCGGCCCCAACGTTTGGAACGCCTATAAAGGCCAATTGCTGTCTGATCTCTACCACAACACCGCTGCTGCCTTGCGCGGAGGACGGACAGATGAGCGATCGGTGCTCTCCGTCCTGGAGAGCCGCGCACAGGAGCGCAGATCCTGTCTCGCCGATGCGAAACCGTTTATTCCTGATCCGATGCCCGGCATGGAGCCGGCGTACTGGGCGGGTTTCGATTATGACGACCTCATATGGCATGCCGAGATGCTTGAGCGCGGTGACGATCCTGCGGTGGCTTGGCGACAAGTTGGCGAGGGCCAAGACATTGAGGTTCTTGTATCCTGCGAAGACAGGATTGGTCTCTTCGCAGATATCGTCGGCACGCTGGTGCATGGCGGGGCCTCAGTAGCATCGGCCCAAGTCTTCACTAATCCTGACGGGCGGATCATCGATGTTTTCGTCTTGCAGTCTCAAGACGGCAACGTATTCGCAGGTGGAGAAGCCAGCCGCATAAACCGCCTGATGGGCGATCTATCGAAAGCACTTGTCGATGGCTGTCCCGAACGCGACCTTGCCCTCCGGAACTCCAAACGCGAGGCTGCATTTATCGTCGAACCGGTTGTCCAGGTCCGGAACGATTTGTCCGAGGATTTCACCGTAATCGAAATCATTGCTCGTGATCAGCAGGGGCTTCTCTACGATGTTGCCCAAATCCTTGCTGATCTAAATGTGCCGATCCATTCGGCCCATGTGGGCAGCTACGGCGAACGGGTTTTCGACAGCTTCTACGTTTGTCGGCGAGACGGGGAGAAAATCACCGATGGATCAGACATAGCCGATCTCCGCGAGACCATTCTGAAAGTTTTGGGTCGGGCCGACCCTGGCGCGCCGAAAACGCCCGCGAAAACCCTACGCCAGGCACGTGCGGCAGATAGCTTCTGATGGTCTGGACCGCTGGATGAGTCTCGTCCGGAACACCGCTGTTCAGGCCTCCCTAACCCTGGTGAGCCGCATTCTTGGTTTCGGGCGGGACATTCTGCTCGCTGCGAAGATCGGAGCCGGGCCGATCGGTGATGCGTTTTTTGCGGCACTGATGTTTCCTAACCTTTTCCGGCGTTTTTTCGCCGAAGGCGCCTTTGCCCAAGCCTTTGTGCCAACCTACGCCAGGACCCTCGAAGCTGATGGGCCGGAAGCGGCCGCCGAGGTTGCTGCAGAGGCTATGCGCGTTCTCTTTGCGGCGACCGCAGCGATCGTGATCTTTGCCCAGATCGCCATGCCTTGGATCATGATTGCCTTCAATGGCGCCTATCTGGATCAGCCGGATATATTCGGCCTGTCCGTGATCCTCACACAGATCACTATGCCTTATCTCGCATGTATGGCGCTGGCTGCGCTCTATGCGGGCGTGTTGAATTCAGCCGGCAAGTTCGCCCTTTCGGCGGGGGCACCCACGCTCCTGAACATCTGCCTGATCGGTGCTGCCCTGCTTGGCACGGACGCCAGGAATACAGCCCAATATGCAGCCATTGCTATATCCGTTGCGGGGGCGCTTCAGGCCCTGCTTCTGGCATGGGGTGTCCGGCGCCAAGGGGTGCAATTGTCTTTGCTCGCATGGCCGCGCGTGACGCCGAACGTCAAGAAGGTGATCGGCTTAGCGATCCCAGGCGCGATTGCCGCATCAGGTATGCAAATCAACATACTGATCAGCCAGGTGCTAGCAGGGTTCGAAGAGGGCGCCCGTTCCTGGCTGCAGTATGCTGACAGGCTCTATCAGCTGCCGCTTGGCCTCGTTGGGGTCGCTGTTGGAGTGGCAATACTGCCGCGCCTGTCGCGCAGCGTCCGTGCCGATGACCAAACATCGAGCCGACGGACGCTAGATGATGGTATCGGCTTGGCCATGGCCTTCACCCTCCCTGCTGCGATAGCCCTGCTCATCATTCCGACCCTGCTACTCGAAGCGCTGTTCGCTAGGGGCGCATTTACTCTCGATGACGCCTCACAATCATCGACCGCGCTCGTTCATTTTGCTTGGGGGGTACCGGCGTTTGTTCTGATAAAAGTCCTCTCGCCAGCCTTCTTCGCTCGAGAAGATACACGAACACCGATGCGATATTCCCTCATCAGCGTCGCTATCAATACCGGGTTCGGCGCGACACTCTTTTTTTGGCTCAAGGGCCAAGGCCTCCCAGGCTTTCCCGGCCTTGCCATTGCGACCAGTACGGCAGCATGGATCAATGTCACCATGATGCTGGGGACCCTTCATGCCCGCGACTGGTATCGACCTGGCCGCCGTTTGATCGATCGCCTGACCCGCTGCGCGCTGGCCAGCGCGACCTTATCGGCGGTGTTGCTTTCTGCCCGCTTCGATCTCGCGGGTATCCTCGATTGGCTCCCACGCACATCGCTCGCCCAGGTCTTGACCATCGTCGCAACCGGGGGCGTCGCCTACGCCATTGCTGCGCTCCTTTTCGGCGCAATCCGTCCGAGCGAGCTGAAAGCGCTGGCGCGTCGCAACTGACGCGGTAAAAGCGCTTGATGACTGATGAAATGCCCGCCTACTCCGGCCCCGACAGGGTCTTCTCCGGTGTTCAGCCCTCGGGACGGCTGCACCTTGGGAATTACCTTGGCGCCATCAAGAAGTTCGTCGCGATGCAGCACGAGATGGACTGCATTTTCTGTGTGGTCGACCTGCACGCCATCACCCAACCTATGGATGTTTGGGGAGGGCCAGAAGCGCTTGCATTCGGCACCCGAGAGATCGCTGCTGCATACCTGGCCAGTGGTATAGACCCTGCGAAAGCGATCGTCTTTGCCCAGTCCAGTGTCGCTGCTCACACTGAGCTGGCCTGGTTTTTCAACTGTGTCGCCCGTGTGGGCTGGCTCGAACGCATGACGCAATTCAAGGACAAGGCGGGAAAAGACCGTGAGCGTGTCTCAGTCGGCCTATTTGACTATCCCGTCCTGCAAGCGGCAGACATCCTGCTTTACAAGGGCACGCACGTGCCTGTTGGAGATGACCAGCGACAACATCTGGAGTTGAGCCGGGACATTGCAGATCGCTTTAATCGCGACTTCAACCGACCCGACTTGTTTCCGCTGCCCATCGCCCTGAGCGAAGGGCCTGGTGCCCGGATCATGAGTCTGAAGGATGGTACGAAGAAGATGTCCAAGTCGGACCCATCCGATCTCTCGCGCATCAATCTCCTCGACGATGCAGATACGATCGCGAAGAAGTTCAAGAAGGCAAAGACCGATCCGGAGCCAATTCCGGGGAACACAGAGGGCCTCGAAAACCGACCAGAGGTCGAGAACCTCGTGGGTATCTATTCAATTTTCTCAGACAGCTCAGTCGAGAAGGTTCTCGCCGAATACGAAGGCAAGGGCTTCGGTGTCTTCAAGCCGGCGCTGGCAGAGCTTGCTGTGGAACACCTCGCGCCAATCACATCCGAGATGCGCCGCTTTGTGAACGATCCTGCCGAAGTCGACAGAGTGCTGGCGAATGGTGGCGAACGCGCCAACGAAATTGCAACTCAAGTGATTTCGGACGTTCGCGATATCATTGGGTTCTGGAAGCCCGATGCTTAACCGCTGCTGCAAAACCTATCTGCAGTTTCACATGCACCAACTCAGACCTGCCTTGATGTCCTTTGCCATGCTGGCAGCCGCCGCCTGCGGAGGAGGCAGCGAATCGGCTGGGGTCGATCCCGCGGCGGACGTAGCCGCCGACCAGGTTTCAGTGACCGTCGATGCTGCATACATTCGACAACCGGCCGCCGGCCGGGACGTCACGTCCGGCGGCGCGACGCTTTTGGCAGAAACCGAGGATCTCATCCTTGTCGGTGCATCAAGCCCAATAGCCGAGAGCATCGAATTACACTCGATGAAACGCGTCGACGGTATGATGCGTATGGACCAGATTGACTCTGTGCCCCTGCCTGCTGGCGTTCCGGTGAGCCTCAAGGGCGGCGGCGATCACTTCATGCTTTTTGGCGTCAAGGACCTGTCGCCCGATACGCCAGTTCCTTTGAAGCTGGTTCTGGAGACAGGCGACGGATCAACAATTGAGGTCGACGTCCAAGCTGACGTTCAATCTCTTGGTGAATAACACCACCGACAGGTGTAATTCTTGCTGAAATTTTAAAGATGCCCAGTTGCGGGATCTCAACTATCTGCGCACTTAGAAGAGGCCGCAAGAAAGCTCTCCCGCATGCTCAAGAACCACAACCGCGCCGACCATCCTTATTTCCGAGAAGGACCTGTCGTCACCGTTCTGGGCGATGAAGAGATGAACATACAAGACGCCATGCCCCATCCTTTGATGGAAGCATCCCGGCGGGTTTGGCAGAAAAGCAAAGGTCTCGTGAAGCTTGGGCTCTTTGCAGCTTTTGCAGCATCCTATCCTGGCTGGATGATCTCGAGCAGCACGATCGACGACGCAGCGGTCGAAATCGATGCGGACAATTGGGCGTCTCATGAAGCTGGTGTCGCTTTGACGCTTATCGCGCGGGAGATCAGCGGACCGGGCTGGAGTGCCGACAAACCAGGATGGCATCCGGTGCAACATCTGACAGCTCAACCCGCTTGGCAGATGTCCTTGAGCTACAGCCTGGCAGACATGACCCAATTGTCAGCGGCCATTGCTCAACACAACGGCGAGCCGGACACCGATCTGGCCGCAGCGAGCCGTCTTCTAAGGCCTGTGACAGGCGAAGTAATGACGCCTCGCCTCATTGCCGCGGCAGAGGCGCTGGCGAGTTACGATAGTCGGGTTGCCAATGGCGTCGCCACAGATATTGGAACCAGTGATCAGATTATAGAACTGCTCGGCCTATTCGTCGGCTGGGCGGAGGACTCATCCCGGGAACTCTCAGATCAGATCGCCCTCGGTGCAGCGCTCCCCGCTAGCAAGGCGGACATCCGCGCGTTTTACGATGCCCGCGCGCGCGCCCACGTCGCAGCGAACATGATCAATGCATTGCTCCAACAGGATCAACAACTGGACCTAACGGCGTCGATCCGGGCGCAGGTTCGGGAAGCCAAGACCAAGTGGCGGCGGATTGCGCAGCAGTCGCCGATGATTGTCTCCAATCAAAGCGGTAACAATCCACTCCTCCCTAATCACCTGGCAGCGATGGCTTGGCACCTCGACAGGGCTGAAGCCGCGACCACCCTCTTGGCAGAAATGCTAGAGGGTACGCGAGAAGGCGATCTCAGCATCGCTGCCGCTGACGATTTGGTTCTGACACCAACATCTGCGCCGTAATCCCCCAGAACCAGGGGCACACATTGAAATCTGAATGAAAGCGGCCACATCTGCGCTATCCGCATGAAGGGGCTTCCGCAATGTTTATTCAGACCGAAACGACGCCCAATCCGGAGACTATCAAATTTCTACCCGGCCAAGTGGTCGCGGGTGATAGTGGGCCGTTTGATTTCGAAAGTGGGTCAGATCTGTCGATCAGCCGGTTAGCGCAAACGCTTTTCGACCTGGGTGATGTGGACAGGGTGTTTTTCGGCGCGGATTTCATCTCAGTGACAAAATCCGTAGATCGAGAATGGAAGCAGCTCCGGCCTATGGTGCTCGCGGCAATCATGGACCATTTCATCGCGGGCTTTCCCATTGTCAATATGGATGCCAGCGCGGATGACGAAGATCCAGCCGAGGAGTCCTATGAAGGCGAAGCTGCTGAGATTGTTGCAGAAATCCGAGAACTCATCGACACGCGCGTGAGGCCGGCCGTTGCGCAGGACGGAGGGGATATCGTTTTCGACCGATTTGAAGTCGATACGGGCATCGTCCACTTACATATGCGTGGCGCATGCGCAGGCTGCCCCGCTTCGTCCTATACTCTGAAGCAGGGCATCGAGAACATGCTTAAGGCTTATGTGCCCGAAGTGACGGCCGTGGAAGCCGTCCTCTAGGTGAGCTGACATAATAGGTTCAAGCCACTAGCCACCACAGCCTTCCAGGACCTACCCCTTGCACCTTCTTACCGAGGGTGTAGGTCCGGTGCACGACAAGCCAAGGAGCGCCCCGCACATGAGCCATCCAGTGAACGATCACGCGCTTGATGCCATTTTCCGAACGGCGCGTAGCTACAATGCCTGGAAGGACAAGGACGTTCCGGAGACGCTGGTTAGGGCGATCTATGAGCTTCAGAAATGGGGTCCGACCAGCGCCAATTGCAGTCCGGCTCGCTTCCTTTTCATCCGCTCTGATGAAGCGAAGAGCCGGCTTGTGCCCCATCTTCAAGGACCGAACAAAGAGAAGAGCCAGACAGCGCCGTGGGTCGCCATCATCGCCCACGATATGGAATTCCCGGCGCGGATCCCTGAACTTTTCCCCCATAACCCTGGGGCCAAGAATTGGTTCGACGACCCGCAGGTCCGGCAGGATACCGCTTTCCGGAACGGTACCCTGCAGAGCGCTTACTTCCTCATAGCGGCACGGGCACTCGGTCTCGACACAGGACCTATGTCTGGCTTTGATAATGAGGGTGTGGACGCTGAGTTCTTCGCATCTGACGATGAAATGAAGACCTGGAAGTCGAACTGGATCTGCAATCTGGGATACGGGTCGAATACGGATCTTTTCGAGCGCTCTCCCCGGATGGCGTTCGACGACGCTTGCAAAATCCTCTGAGACCAATGCGATGGGCCCCAGCCTCGCTTTTCAAACAGCTTATGGCCCGACCGAAATTGCGCTAGCCCTTCCGTCTGGGAGCAGCACGGTTCAATTACTGTCAGTGGGCGATCAAACTGCTCTTCACGGGCAGGACGCTCGCCTGACTGCGCTTTTGCACGACCTTCTCGAGAGCGGAAAGGTCAAGCTTGACGCCGTAAATCGCATCGGCGTTGTGATCGGTCCAGGCAGCTTTACCGGCCTTCGCATGGGCATCGCCTTCGCTCGAGGACTGGGACTGGTTTTGCGCTGTCCCGTGGTCGGTGTCAGTCTGCTGCAGGCCTGCTTGCCAAGAAATAGCAAAGGCTATTTGCGCGTCGCGATCCAAGCCAAGAAGCGGCCTCCTGAAATCAGTTTCTGGTGTCAGGACTTCGATGGGGAAACGGCTCTCTCAGAGCCCCAGGAGCGCAGCCTTGCCGACATCCAACAGCCAGGGCTGCAAATTTTCACTGACGCTCCACGTTGCTTCACGGCACAGGGTCCAGTGGCTGAGACGAGGCCGGATGCGAGACGTGTAGCCGACTGGGCAATGCACCTCGATCCAGCGCTCTCTCCGCCGTCTCCCATCTATGCTCGCGCGCCGGACGCGTCGCTGCCAAAAGTCAAAATGCTATGACGGTCGTCTGCACATTGGACGCGGGTCACGCCAAGGCTTGCGCTGTCCTCCATGCGTCGGGCTTCGATCGGCCATGGTCTGCCGCTTCAATCAGCGGTTTGTTGTTAGACAATAAAATTCGCGGTTGGGGCATTCCATCTGACGATGCCTCTTCACTTAGCGCATTTGCACTCTTTCGCGTAGTCGATGAGGAGGCCGATTTCCTGACGATTACGACCCATCCGGAGAGCCGGTCACGTGGCTTTGCAAGCAGTCTGATTACCCATGCGGCGACAGATCTCGCCTTACTGGGCGTTAAGCGTCTGACGCTGGAAGTTTCCTTAAAAAACGCGGCGGCGATCGCGCTTTACCATCGGTTGGGCTTCACGCGCGACGGACACCGACCTGCTTACTATGTTGCCGATGACGGCGAGCGTATCGACGCGATGCTCATGTCATCCACTCCGTCGCGAATCGCTGGACTTTTGGGAAGTTCCGCCCCATCTACGCAGCATGACTAGGATTGAGCAGCTTTGCGCCGAGAAGGGCCTCCGCATGACGGAACCGCGACGTGTTATTGCGCGCGTTCTTTCAAACTCAGATGATCACCCCGATGCCGAAGAGTTGCACCGTCGGGCAAACAGTGAGGACTCATCGATCTCGCTTGCGACGGTCTATCGAACAGTCAAACTATTCGAGGATTCTGGTATCATCGAGCGTCACGACTTCCGCGATGGTCGGTCGCGTTATGAGGAATTGCACGATGAGCACCACGACCATCTGATTGATGTGAAATCTGGTCAGGTTATCGAGTTTTCTAATGACGAAATTGAGCGCCTGCAGATCGAGATCGCACGTCAACACGGCTACAAACTCGTTGACCACAGGCTGGAACTATACGGCGTGCCTCTCAAAGACGGTGACTGAGTAGGACGGCGGCTTCCACGTTTTTCAGGGCTATCGAGTTCGATAACTTCAGCACATCAGGGAATTCACTGCTGGTATCATACGGCGCGCCAAACCGTCACTTTCGTGAGGAACGCCAGGTGCTGGTCTTCTTTTTCGAAGCCAGCAGACGTTACGGACCCATCTAGATCCCAATCAAGATACCCCTTGTAGTAGGGCTCATGAAACCCTTCCGGAAAGTACTCTAGCATGCCATCAAGGCCTGGCGTATCGCCATGTTGAAGACTGTCGGCCAGCACAAATATCGCCCCGGGTTTCAAAATCCGGCGCACTTCCGCGAGCACTTGTGGACGGATCTTCGGCGGAAGTTCGTGGAACAAGTAAATGTTCGTGATCCCATCGAAGCATGCATTATCGAAGGGCATCGCTTCTCCAGCGCCTTCCGCCAACTCGACCTGTGGCCAAGCCGCAAGAGAGCGCTGCGCCTTAGCCACATAATTTGGCGAAAGGTCTATGCCGGTCGATCTAAGCTTTGGATAGGCGGTAAGCACCTGCGCCAGGAAACCGCCCGTTCCGCAAGCGAGATCAAGGTGAGCATAGGTTCTCTGATCCCGCCCCTTCAGGTCACGCGCTAGCGGCGCGAGGGCGGCTCTTCGCATCGCTGCCGCCGCACCGGCGAAAAGCACCTCCACTTGGTGATCGTACCGCTCCGCACTCTCATCGCTGAGCCAGCCGTCTGACTGGTAGTGGAAATTCTGTCGGTAGTAGACAGGATACTTGTCGAGCGCTCCGTCAAAATCTCGACGAACCTCGGTCCCGTCACGCGCCAATCGTCTTGCATCAACCGCTGCGACATCTTTCAGGAATCCCCGTGCCATCTGCACGCTTGCCGGTGCATCCTGGAGTTTCGGTGCAGGTGGCATGGGATACAAGCCGGCTTCGACATTCGCCAAATCATCCTTAAAGAGATTGAAGAAAGCCCGACGGATGGATGTGGTATCTGGTGCCCCACTCGCAGGCTTAAACGAGGGTTCTCCCGGCCTGTCGAACCCGGCCGATTGACGTCGAGCCGCCGCGTACTGTGCCCCATACCACGCTGTCCGTGTGCCTTGTCTGAGGGTGTAGCGCGCGCGTGCTGCCGTGCGATTTGCTGTGTCTATCCAGTTCATGAGCAACAAGATGGTTGTCTTCATCCTCCGCGTCCAGTCGCTAGTAGTTTTCCGAACGCTTCGAAGTCCGCTGCACTATCATAACGATAAAAGCTGAAGTCTTGCTTCAGACTGCATTCAGGCAAAGGCTTGCAGACGCGTGTCTTAAACATGCAGCGGTCTGGAAGAACACTACGGCCACAAAAGCACGCGGCACAGTGCGCCGCCAGTTAAGAAGGATAGATAATGACACTACGCCACCTCACCGTAATTGCTCTGGGTGTTTCCTTCGCGGCTTCAGCTGGCGAGTCTGCCCAAGCGCAGACCTACTGGGATGAGCCAACCGCAGGATTTTCCGGCGCCCCTGTCGCGGGATGTGAACGCGAACGGCGCAATGCGCAGGTGGCTGGCGCAGTCCTTGGTGGCGTCGTTGGCGGTGTTGCTGGCGGTCTTATCGTCGACAACAACGATGACAGACATTTCCGCCGCCGCGGATTCAGAGGTCATAGAGGTTTCCGCGGCCATCGCCGGTTTCACAGCGGATTCGGTTTTCACAGGGGTTTCGGTCACCGAGGTTTCCACCACGGATACGGGTATGGCGGCCGTGGCGATGGCAACGAAGTCGCTGGTGTTCTCCTCGGAGCGATCGTTGGCGGCGTTGCAGGCAGCGCCCTTGGCGAGAATTCAGTGAATTGCGATACGCGATGGAATTACGCGGACGTCCCCCCGCCGACCCGTTCAGCACAAGGACTGGCCTGGGAAGGCCGTCAGTTCGAAGTCTCATCCCGCGACGTTGGTATCGCTACTGATACATACGACCCAACACTCGACGGGTTTGGAGACGACAACTCCCTGCGAGAGTGCGAGATCGTTTATCGCGAAACGGAATTTCCCGATGGCCGGATTGTGCGGGAACCTGTAAGGGCCTGTCGCGATGGCGAGATCGTTTACGAACCCAAGGCACGATTTGACGAGTGGCGGGTTGATCCAGACTGCGGCCTGCAAACGCGGGATCCTAACTGCGTGGGCTGACAGCAGAGTCCCCACCAAGTCGTCAAATCAAGCGACTTCACTCTCATCGGTTCCATTGAGCTCAGCCCCGTAGGCGTCGAGTTTCTCGAGCAGATAGTCGACATCTTCCTGTGCGAGTGCCTGGTATTGGGTCAGAACTCGCTCAATCATACGCATCCGGAAACGAAGTCTGTCATCCGCTTCACCATCAAAATGCGTTTCGTGAAAGATCGAGACGGCCTCTCGGAAAACATTGAGATATTTGCGCGGCAAACCCGCACGATCGAACACCGCTTGTAGCCCAAGGGGCCCCGCGTCGTGGACCATGAGCCAAACCCGTTGGTGTGGCACGCCCGACAACTCTGCCAGAGCATGCTCAACAAACGACATGTGCCCCATGCAAAGCGATCGTATTACCAGCGAGTGGCTCAGCCTGCCATTCAAATTGAGCTGACTTGTGAACTTCGGCAGGTCAGCGCGCCGGCCGGCCTGCTCAACGAGGTCAACAGTCGCTCGCTCTCGCGCACCAGCGGCAAGGTCGATCGCCATCTGGGCAGGCAGTTCGTGTCGGTTGACCAACATGTCGAAGACCTGCCCTGAAACCAGCGAAACCATTTTCTCCGCGATATGGGGTGGCACATAGTTGCGGCGGACCAGCGCCCCTTGGAGGTCTGCATCGTCGCCAAAACGCTCCAAACTGTCAGAGAATGCTTTGTCGCTAAGCTCGGCGCCTTCATTATCGGCCAGACGCCGCACAGCTTGAACAGCCGCATGTTCGGCGATGGCTTCCGAAACGCTGACTGAGACGGTCTCACGTCCGGCAATAGCTTCCTGCTTTGCCTGCGACGCCGTCAACACCAACTCAATCAGGTCCTCATCTGTGAAAACGGGCGAAGTCTCAAGTAGGGGAAGGGCGACGGTCTCCACATCCTTCGCAAGTTTGATTGCGATCTCTCGCGGTAGCACTGGTGAGTTGCGAAGGGTAATCGAGAGCGTCCGGCGCACCAATTCAGCGGTATCCCGGGCGAGAATGCGAATGATGTCCTGGGCATACTGACGTTCGTCCTCGCTCAGCACGTCCAAGGAAATCCGGCGGCATAAGCGGTGGGCTACAGACGCGCGGGCCTCTGCAGTCTCACCTTTCACTAGTCGGTTTATATCAGCGTCGGAGAGTTGCGGTCGAAATGATGAGACACTCATTGAACAAGCTTTCCGTACGGGCGTATGACTTCTGAAGCTCAAGCGATGGGTTGAGACGGTTAAGATTGATTTACCGATTTGCGCGCCTTGGCCATGACCATTCAGGCCGAGATCAGAGTTGGAAACGGTCACTCCACAGGACGAAACCGTTTCCGATCGAGTGAAGGAGGACGAGACATGCTCGAAGGGATCCGCGTTGTCGAACACGCGACATACATGGCCGCGCCTGGTGCAGGGTCGATTCTTGCCGACTGGGGCGCTGAGGTCATCAAGATCGAACCGCCGGGCGGAGACCCCATTCGGAAGTTCATGGCCACCATCGGTAGCGATATCGAGGACAACCCTGTCTTTGACTTCGATAATCGCGGAAAGAAGTCAGTCATCGTCAACACCGCTGACGCCGATGGACAAGCGATCGTCAGGGACCTTGCCAAAAGTGCCGACGTGTTTCTGACTAATGTTCGGCCCGGCGGGCTGGAACGCGCAGGCCTCGACTTTGCGAGCCTCGCTCAAGCGAATCCGAAACTCGTCTATTGCTCGCTGACTGGCTACGGCCTCACTGGTCCAGATGCCAATCGGCCCGGCTTCGATGTCGCCAGTTTCTGGAGCCGGTCCGGACTCGCTCGGCTCACCATTCCGAAAGGGATCGATCCGTTCCCCCTTCGCACAGCCTATGGCGACCACACCACTTCCATGGCCGCAGCGGCCGGCATCTGCGCCGCCCTCGTCCAGGCCCTCAAGACCGGGAAAGGCTGCCTGGTCGAAGCCTCTCTCCTGCGCGCAGCGCTGTTTTCAATGGGGTCCGATTTCGCCATCCAGCTATTCTTCGGCCGCATCGGCTCGACCAAGCCGCGTCACGAGTCGATCCAGCCGCTCATGAATTTCTTCAAGACGGCCGATGACGCTTGGCTGTGCGTGGTGCCCCGGCAGGGCAATGTGGACTGGCCGCCAATGTGCCGCGCGCTGGGGCTCGAGGACCTGATCGAGGATGAGCGCTTCAGCCGTGCAAAGGGCCGCCGCACAAATGCCCGGGACCTGGTCGAACGGCTCGATGCCGCTTTTGCCGCGCTTACCAAGGCTGAGGTCTCAGAGCGGCTCGATGCGGAGTCCATCGCCTGGGCTCCAGTCCAGACCCTAGGCGAGGTTGCCTCCGATCCCCAGGTGGAAGCTTCTGGCGCCATCCAGTCCATGCCGTCTGCCGCTCGCGATGGATCGATGATGCAGACACCGGGCTCACCAATCCGTTTTCCGGGTCACGATGACGGCCCCAGGGGCCCAACACCCCTGCCCGGCGAACACACCCGTACCATCCTGGAGAGCCTCGGACGCGCATCGTCAGACATCGATGCCCTCATTGCATCAGGCATTGCAGCTACAGGGGCCGGGGACAGCGGTTCATGAACCTCAACCAGGTTACGCTCGCCGTGAGCGACTTTGATGCTTCGGTCGCGTTTTACAAACGCCTGGGCCTTGCCCTCATTGTACACGCCCCGAGCAAGCCCTACGCCCGGTTCGAATGCCCCGATGGTCAGTCGACCCTATCGCTACACGGCGGCGACGTCCCAGCCTCCACGATCTCGCTCTATTTCGAGGTCGACGATCTGGCTAAGCGGTATGAAGAATTGGAATCGGCTGGGATCACATTCGAAACACAACCCACAGAGCAATCATGGCTCTGGACCGAAGCCTGGTTTAAGGACCCCGATGGACATTCTCTTTGCCTCTACCACGCAGGCGAGGCGCGAAAAAATCCGCCTTGGCGTCTTACAGATCCCTGACCGCCTCGCCCCCTAAATGTGAAGCCATAAATCCGTCAAGAATGACGGGTTTTCCATTGCCCTGATCGAGCGAATGCAACCACCATCGAGAAACGATTGAGGATTGTTGAATGCAGACTGTCGTGCGCCCTATTACAGCGGCCTTCGTTTTCCTGCTAGCACTCTTCCCTTCGGCCGCGGCCCAAACCTTCCTCGAAACTGCCTACAGTCCGGATATCCCGACCCTAGAGGACGCCATCGGCCACCAATCTGGCGAGGCGATTACCTCATCCGCCGAAATTCTCGCTTATTTCGAAGCCCTGGAAGGGGCCGCTCCCGACCGCATGCAGATCGTCACCTATGGCGAGAGCTGGCAGGGCCGACCGCTGGTCTACGCCGTGATCACCTCGGCTGAGAACCTGGCGCGACTCGATGACATCAAGCGGGATCTTCAACGGCTGGGCTCCGTCGAGGAATTCGGGCGCAGGGAAGCCCAGGAGATTGCCGCCAGAACCCCCGCCGTCTCCTGGCTGTCCTACGGGGTCCATGGCGACGAGATCTCCCCATCCGAAAGCGCCCTGGCGCTGGCCTACCATCTCCTGGCGGCCTCCGAAGATCCCCTGGTCGACGCCATTCTCTCAAACACGATCACAATCATCGACCCGAACCAGAACCCCGATGGCCGCGAGCGCTTCGTGCACAGCTTCGAATCCGCCCTCGGCCTCGAGCCACTTGCCGACCGCTACACCGCCGAACACGACCAGCCCTGGCCCCGAGGACGGTTCAACCACTACCTCTTCGACCTTAACCGCGACTGGTTCTCCATGACCCAGCCAGAAACCCGCGCCAAGGTTGCTGCCGTTCTCGAATGGCACCCGGTTGTGTTCGTCGACAGTCACGAGATGGGCGGCGACAGCACCTATTACTTCCCCCCAGCCGCTGCACCCTACAACCCGAATCTAACTGAGGCCCAGAAAGAAAAACAAAGTCTCTTCGGCATTAACCACGCCGCCTGGTTCGACCGTCTTGGAATACCCTATTTCACCCGGGAGATCTTCGACAATTTCTACCCCGGCTACGGTGATATGTGGCCCCAATTCAACGGCGCTGTCGCCAAAACCTTCGAGCAGGCCTCTGCCCGTGGCCTTCGCTTCACCCGCCGCGACGGATCGGAACTCACGCTCAGGGAAGGGGTGCGCAACAATTTCATCGCCTCTTTGTCGACGGCCCAGGTCGTTGCCGAAAACAAGGAACAATTTCTGGTCGACTATGCTGCTTACCGGCGGGACGCAGTCGAGGACGGAATAAGCTCCCGCCGCCGCTACTTCTTGATCGACCTGGCTGAGCGCCGTTGGCAAGCCGAAAAGCTCGGCCGGCGCCTTGAGGCCCAGGGCATCGAGGTCGCACGCCTCGCCGGTAGCAGGACCCTCTGCGGGGACGTCTATTCCGATGGTGTGCTCGTGGTCGACCGTGCTCAACCGAACGGCCGGCTAATATCTACCCTGCTCGACAGGAACACGGAGCTTCCAGCCGCATTCATCGCGGATCAGGAGCGCCGGCGGGCCCGTGGCCTCAACCACGAACTCTATGACGTCACCGCGTGGTCGCTGCCGCTGATGGACGGGCTGAACGTCAAGACCTGCCGCAGGGTTGGCCTGTCACGCGCAGAATCCCTCGAACACGATACGCCCGTCGCCCCCATCGCCCCGCAAGGGGGCGCCTTCGCGATCGCTGTGCCATGGACCGATACCGGCCAGGCGCAACTGGTGATCGCCGCGCTGAGGGCGGGTCTTACCGGGCGCACCACCGAAGAAGCCTTCATCCAGAATGGCAGGACCTTCGGCGCCGGCACCGCCGTGTTCCCGGCTAAAGGCAACCCCAGCGACATGGTCACCACTTTCACGAACCTCGCCGCCCAGATCGGTGCGGAATTCATACCGATGGAAACAAGCTGGGTGGATGTCGGCCCAAACTTCGGCAGCAATGCCTTCGCCGAATTGAAAGCCCCAAGGGTTGCCCTCGCCTGGGGACAAGGCACCAAACCCACTTCGGCCGGCGCCACCCGCTTTATCATCGAACGGCAACTTGGATTGCCGGTCTCCCCGATCCGGCTAGGCACCCTGCCATCGGCTTCGCTGAGCGAGTATGATGTCATTGTACTGCCTGATGGGGACACCGGGTTCGGCGACGCGCTCGGCGGGCGTGGTCTCTCTGCACTCGACGCCTTCGTTCAGGAGGGAGGCACACTGATCGCAATCGGCTCATCCCTCAACGCGCTCGCCGGTGAAAACGGGCTAGTTGCGACCCAGCGCGAAGACGCCTTCGCCGACAGCCAGAACGACGGTGCAGGCGAAACCGACTCGGAAGGCTCTACCTCCGGCACACGGCTAGAGGATGAAGCTGCCTATGACGCTCTCATCGAAGCCAAGGGCGCATCGCCAGACCAGGTGCCCGGCGCCCTCGTCCGCGTTGAGGCCAATCCTGACCATTGGCTCGCAGCAGGCTACAGCGAGGCCACAGCTTTGGTCACCGGATCTGCGATCTACAGGCCACTGAACGCTGCGGATGGGGTCAACGTTTTCCGCTTCTCCGATGCGGAGACCCTCGTTGCAAGCGGCTATCTTTGGGAGGAAAGCCGCTTACAGCTGGCCTTCAAACCGTTCGTAATGATCCAGCCTTCGGGAGACGGCCAGGTCATCGCCTTCACCCAGAGCCCGACGACACGCGCCTACCTGAACGGCCTGACGCTTCTCCTCGCCAACGCCACCGTTCTCGCCCCGGCGCGCAACCAGTGAACCCGCTAAGAAAAAGCCCGCCTGCCGAAGCAGACGGGCTTCCCCAAGGCGCCCCGTAGGGGCTCTACTTATTTACACAACCATACCCGACCACCACTGCCGCAGACCGAAGGTGATCCGTCAGCCACACGCGATGGCTCAGCATTTCCATCAGTAGCGGATGGTCTTCCATTATCAACTCTATTCACCCAACCGTAGAATTCCAGCCTGTCAGTGAAGTCACGACTGCTGAAGATAGCCTCGCCGCGGGCGACGCCATGCTTGCCCGATCCAGAAAGGGTCACTCACCAGCACGGGTCGCTGACCGAACACCGCACGCGCGAAATGCTGGACGGCGCGAAAAGAATATACCATTTAAATCTCTCAACACACGCAAAGAGGGTTTGGCATGGCGGACTACCCAACGGCGCCCACCATGGTTGAGAGTGGTGAGACCGCTCGCGAACTCTTCGAGAAGGTCCGGTCCAACCCCGCCCGCGCGCGGTTCGGCTTCGGCAGCAGGCTCGCAATCGTCAATGTCGACCCTCAGAAGAGTTATACACGCCCAGACCTGTTCCCGAAGACCGGCTACATCACCGACCCGCGCCAGATCGAACACATCGATGCCATCTCATCGGCCGCTCGTGCCAAGGGCCTGCCCGTCATCTGGACCCATGTCGCTTATATGAAGAACGCCGCCGACGCAGGTGTCTGGGGCACCCGCACCGACACCCCCGACAGCCTCCAGAACATCAAGTACGGCTCCGAACGTCATGCCTTCGACGACCGCCTCACCATCGATGAGCGCGTCGACGCGGTCTACACCAAGCGCATGCCCAGCGCCTTTTTCGAGACCCCGCTGGCCTCTTTCCTCACCTGGCACAAGGTCGACACCCTGGTCATCACAGGCGGCTCCACCTCCGGCTGCATCCGGGCAACCGCCGTCGACAGCCTCTCCCATGGCTACCGCACCATTGTCCCCATCGAATGCGTGGCCGACAAGCATGAGAGCTACCACTACGCCAATCTCACGGATCTCCTTATAAAATACGCTGACGTAGTCCCCGTCGCAGAGGTCCATGCCGCCATTGCGGAGTACGAGGGCTGATGCACGCCGATCCCAATCTCTACGATTACTGGCCCTATGAGGGACGGCCAAAGATCGAGTGGCCCGGTGGCAAGAAACTCGCCTTTTGGATCGCGCCCAATATCGAGTATTACGAGTATACTCCACCGCCCAATCCCCAGCGCCAGCCTTGGCCGCGCGGCAATCCTGACGTCGTCGGGTATTCCCAGCGGACCTGGGGCAACACAGTTGGCCATTGGCGGATGATGGAGCTATTCGACCGCTACGATCTCCGCGGATCGGTCTCCCTCTCCATCGGCCTCGTCGATCACCACCCCGACATCATCGAAGCCTGCGCCGCTCGAAACTGGGAGTTCTTCTCCCATGGCATCTACAATACTCGCTTCAGCTACGGCATGGACGAGGCGCAGGAACGCGCCGTTCTCGAAGACAGTATCCGAACCGTCGAGGCCGCCACGGGCCAGCGCATTCGGGGCTACCTCGCCCCAGCCCTCACCCATACCGAGCGCACCCTCGATCTCATCGCCGAGTATGATTTCTGGTACTCCTGCGACCTCTTTCAGGACGACCAGCCCCAGCCTCTGAAGACGAAGACCGGCAAGCTCGTCTCAATGCCCTATTCCCTCGAGGTCAATGACGTCATCACCTACTCGGTCCAAGGCTACGATCCCGCCCGCTACACCGAGATCCTGATCAACCATTTCGACCAACTCCTGAGAGAGGGCGAGCGATCGGGCACCGTCATGTGCATTCCGCTGCACGCCTATCTGGTCAGCCAGCCCCACCGCCTCCGTCCCTTCGAAGAGGCCCTCAAGCATATCTGCGCCCACAAAGATGATATCTGGTTCACCACCGGAACCGAAATCGCCCAGCACTTCCGGGAGCATTACTGGGACACAAGCCTCGCAGACATCCAGGCCCGCGGTTTTTCCGTGGGAGGGACAGGGTTCGCCCCATGATCGACCATGAACACGTTCAGCTCATGGCCCGGTATAACCGGTGGCAGAACCGCAACCTTTATCGCGTCGCATCAGGCGTTTCGGATGAGGTGCGCAAGCAGGATCGGGGCGCGTTCTTCAAGTCTATCCACGGCACGTTTTCCCATATCCTCTGGGCTGACCGGGTTTGGATGAACCGCTTTGATGGCTGGGAGCGTCCCACGACTTCGCAACGCGATTCCGGCGAGATGATTACGGACTTCGAGGTCCTGCAGTCCGAACGCAAGACCGACGACCAGCGGATCATCGACTGGGCCGACAGCCTCCCCGAAAAGACGATCAGTGGCCCGCTGACCTTCTTCTCAGGCGCCCTGCAAGCCGATATCTCCATGCCCTTCTGGACGAGCGTCACCCATTTCTTCAATCACCAGACCCACCATCGAGGCCAGGCCCACGCCATGCTGACGGCCGTCGGCGGGATCCCTCACGACACGGACCTCTTCCTGATGCCGGAGGCCCTGAATGCCCCTGCCTGACGACTATCTCACCTATCCCCATCGCACCGCTGGGATGGACAATCCCCATTATGGCTGGGATCCGTTGCAGGGCCGGGCACCCCTCCACCTGCCGGACGGGACAAAGACGCTCGCGACTGTCATCGTTCCCATCGAATTCTTCCCTCTCACCCCGCCGGCCACACCCTTGAAGCACCCTGGCGCCATGAAGACCCCCTATCCAGACCTCCGCCATTACACGGTCCGCGACTATGGCAACCGGGTCGGGGTCTTCCGCCTTCTTGAGCTGTTCGACAGCCTCTCCATCACCGCCACCTTCGCGGTCAATGCAGAGGTCGCCCGGCGCTATCCCCCCCTGATCGAGGCCATCACTTCGGCTGGCCACGAAATCGCCGCCCACGGCGTCTCCACCGCCCACATCCACCATGATGGCCTCAGTGAAGCCGAGGAACAGGCACTTGTCTCCGAAACCCGCAGTGTCTTCCCAAGTGCGGTGACCTGGATGAGCCCGGCCCGGAATGCGAGCTACCGCACGATGGACCTTCTGGCCGAGGCGGGCTTTTCAGTGACGCTTGACTGGGAAGCAGACATGCGGCCCCTCGCCTTCAAGACGCGCTCCAACCCCATCACGGCCCTGCCCCACTATAACGAACTCGGCGACGTCAAACTCCTGACAGACCGCAGCCACGCCGAGGCCGCCTGGCGCGACCAGCTCATCGAAGCGGGTGCCTATCATATCGGGCGCCACGCCGCAGAGGGCGCCTCAGCCTTTGCCTTCACGCTCACGCCTTACGTTGCCGGCCAGCCTTTCCGCATCAAGGCAACCACCGAACTCCTATCAGGCCTCGCTGGCCTCGAGGGCCTGCGCTTCGCAACCGCGCAAGAGACCGCTGCAGCCTTCCAGTCCGCCCGCACCTGATACGGCACACCCAACCCGGCCCCGAAAAGGACGCCAGCCATGCGCTACACCGCCCTCGCTCTCCAGACGCTCTGCGACGCGGTCAACACCGACAAGACCGTGGAGGACGCCCACGCCCGCATGCACCGCGCCATCGCCCGGGTTCGCGGGCAGATCGGCGCAGCCAAGGGCTTCCTCAAGGGCTTCAACGGCTATGACACCAAGCTGGTCGTTCTGCCCGAATACTGGATGACGGGCTTTCCCCTCGGCGAGAGCCGGGAGGAGTGGCAGGCCAAGGCCGCCATCCCCATGGACGGCGCCGTCCCGGACCTGCTCGCCGGTCTCGCCCAGACCTTCGGCCTCTACCTCTGCTCCAACCATTACGAGACCGACCCCCACTTCCCCGATCTCTACTTCCAATCCAACGTGGTCTACGGCCCGAACGGGGATACTGTCCTGCGCTACCGGCGCATGATCTCCCTCTACACGCCCAGCCCCTATGATGTCTGGGACCGCTATCTCGACGCCTATGGCGAGGATGCGGTCTTCCCCGTCGCCGAGACCGAGATCGGCGCACTGGGAACCGTCGCCAGCGAGGAGATCCTCTACCCCGAAATTGCCCGCATGTCGGTGTTCAAGGGCGCCGAGATCATCCTCCACCCCACCAGCGAGGTCGGCAGTCCCGTCCTCACCCCGAAACACATCGGCAAGAAGGCCCGCGCAGTCGAGAACATCACCTATGTGGTGTCCGCAAACTCCGCCGAGATTGTTGGAACCCCGGTCCCCAGCGCTTCCACCGATAGTATGTCCATCGTGCTGGACTGGTATGGCCGCACGCTCGCCGAAGCCAGTGGCGGCGAGACCCTCAACGCCAATGCGGTCCTCGATATCGCCGCCCTGCGCGAAACGCGCAGCAAGACCGGCATGACCAATGTCCTTTCGCGCCTGCCCCTGCAGGCCTTTTCAAACGCCTACGCGCGAACCCCGCTGGCGCCTGCCAACCGCACGCCGGACGGCCGGATGATCGAACGCCCTGCCGCAATCGCCAGCCAGCAATCGGTGATTGACCGGCTGAAACATCATGGAGTTTTGAAATGACCGATACCAGGACCGCTCCCTCACAGGTTGAGCGCCTCTCACAGACCTGCTACCTCGTCATCTGCCGCGACGGCCCCGCCAGCGCCAAGCCCCGCTCCGAGCACCTGGTCGGTCACCTAAAGCATGTCGAACAGAATTGGACCCGCTATGTCACCGCTGGCCCTATCCGCGAGCCCAGCGGCGAAGCGCTCGTCGGCTCGGTCTTCCTCGTTCTCGCCGATAACCTCGAAGAGGCTCAGGCCCTCATGAATGGCGACCCCTATATCACCTGCGGCATGTACGAGACGATCGAGTATAAGGAGTTCACAAACTCCATCGGCCAGTTCATCGGCGGCAAGATCTGGGGCTCTCATGAATCCATTGCCCATCGCGCAGCCGGTGGCCCAGCCGATGATCTTTCGAAAGGTGTCACCTGACAGCGGGTGCCTGGAGCGACTTCTACTCGAGCGGCGAGGCCCCAGAAGGTCCCACATCTGGCGTCTCGCACTCTATCACCCACACATCATAAACTGGATGCTCTAGGGCGCTAAGACCCGGCGAGGATGCAAACATCCATCCGGAAAAGACTATCGGCCGATCTTCGATACCATCTTCGGTTTTCTGCGGTTTCAACGAATGCACCTGCAGGAAGGCTGCGCTTTCGGGCGCCTCCTCGGGCGGCGTTTGGTAGCAAACCTGGAGACCGACCTCGAGACTGCCGAATGCGACAGGTTCGCCGACCGTGACCACGATGTCCGTCGACCGGCCCGTGATCTTGTCCAGCGCCCTGAGTGTTGCTTTCTCTTTCTGCACCCAAGTTTGGGAAGCGTCGGCCATTCCCGACGGCAGAAAGCCCGCAACGAACGACGTAAACGCAAGAGCACATACAAGGATACGCATCCGACTACTCCGGATAGGCGTCATCGGCGGCCGAAGAAGCTGTACTGTCGGTGTCAACACCGGCACCGCTTGCGACTGAGGCGAAGAGCGTGAGCAGGTCGACGCTGCCACGCGTGTAGACGATCTCGCCGCTCCCATCAGACGCGATGTAGTCAAAGCTCGCTCCAGGCTCCAACGCAATGTATGCGCCGCCAAGGAGACCATCGGTAGAGATGCGTGCGTCGGTATCATCCGGTAGCGGCGCATCTTCGTCGATAGCCAGGGTGACAACCGCTTCGTAGCGATCAAAGTCGCTTACAATCGCCTTCACCACGCCGATCTTGACCCCTGACATGCGTACATCGGATCCGCGCGAGATACCGGAGACGTTGTTGAATCGGGCCGTAACATCATAGCGGTTTCCGCCGGTGCTCGCATCTGCGCCGTTCGCCAAGGCAAACCAAAGGAAAAACAAGGCGACCAGGAGAACGACAGCGCCAAGCAGGGTTTCAACAAGTGATTCACGCATCTGGGGTCCAAGCCTCGTAATCAGCATAGGTTTCCTGGCGTTTGCCCTTCTCGGACAAGGACCCTTTTGGCTTGGTCGCGAAAACCGTTCCGGTCATATTTGGTTTATGGTCGAGCTCGAAAGCTTTCCGAGGCAAAGGCGCTTCCGTCGGCGGCGCATCGAAAGTGTGATGGAGCCAACCGTGCCAATCTGCCGGCACTTTGGACGGTTCCGCGAGCCCGCTATAAACAACGTATCGACGCCTGTAATTCTTTGCACCCATCGAGGGTTTCCGGTCTTCGTAGTATTTGTTGCCGTAGGTGTCTTCGCCGACGAAAGAAGACCGGCGGTTGATGTCAAACAGGGTGCCGAGCGTGGCGCCGTTCCACCAGGTGAAGAGTTTTTCGATCATGAGCCGATACGCCTTTTCCCTGTTTCTATGGCCTTAGTATGACGCCCAATCCGTTATTTATGTCTGTTGCCACCAGGGTGGCAAGATCACGTTTAGCGGCGCGAACGCGCGGCTCAAATCGGCCTTGCGAAACACACGGCAACTTGATCTCCTATCCGAACACCCACACGGCAAGTAGACGGACCTGCGGAGAGTTAGCGCCATGGCAAAGGAAAATGTCGCTGAGGGAGAGGCCGATCGGGCAAATACTCGGCCTGCGAGTTTGGGTCAGATCGTCGATTTGCCACAACAGGTCGTCTACGCTGATACGCCCGAGGCCATTATCGGCGCCACACACGCCCTGTCGAGACGCCACCTCGAAAGCGCTGCTCGACGGACCATTGCGGAACAACTTGAAAGCCTGGGTGACGCACCAAGCAATGACGATTTAGCTTACGCTATCGCTGACGGCGTTCCTGAAGCAGTGATTGAGGAAGCACTGCGTTTGCCGGAGCGACTTCCGATGACCGCTTCGATGTTCAGAAAAGCGGCAAGTGATATGGCCGCAGCAACGCTAGACGTCGCGATGCCTGCTTCTCTCGGTCTAGGCGGCGGACTGGTTGGACTAACCGAATTCCTTGGAAATGGCGGTGTAGCACATCTCGTCCACTCGTCAGACCTCCCCTTGGAGACCGGCGCTGACGCAATCGATCTCACAGCCTATGTCAGCGGTGGCGAGATCGAAGCCGAACGCCTGCTGACCGAGACCAAGCAGAAAGCCCGAAACGCGGGCAATGATGGCACGGTTCTCGTCACAGGACTGGGCGCCGCTCTCATGGCCTTAGGAGTCGACTATTCCAGCGATGAAGGACGCAAACTGGCGGCCAGCTTGTTCGCGCTCCTCCGACACGGCGTACGAGGCACGGTGCTGACCAAGGCCCTTGCAACCCCCTTGGGACTTCCACCAAAGCGAGCGGCGAACCGAGCCGGCCCCTCGTTGCGAGTACTCCCGATTCGGAACGATCCGTCCGAAAGCGCAGGCTTAGCGCCTTTGGGGCGGTTCATCGGTGAAACTGAGACGGGATCACATCTCATCCCGTGTGCTCGCGCCGCTCTGCAAAAGCGTGCGCCGGAAGCCCTGGCCAGACTTGACCGCCAACTCGCAGAGCACGCCAGCGTGAATATCACGCCAGAAATTTCAGAGGCACGCCTCGCTGCGAGAGGCTTCTCACCGGCCGCCATGGACCGGGTGGCCGTCGCACTCGCAGAGGGATTGGACCTTGGCGCTGCATTTTCGCGCTGGGTCATTGGAGACACCATCATTGCGAATGATCTCGGCTTGTCCCCCGATGCCTTCGATACCGACGGGCACGCCTTGCTCTCTGCTTTGGGTTTTGCGAAGCGCGATATTCTTGCGGCAGAGAAGGCGCTTGAGGGCCGAGACGAAATTGCCGCCAAGGCAGCTTTACTTGACGCGGGCTTCACCCCGGAACCGAGCTTGGCTGACCAACTGGCCATGGCGCAAGCCGTCTCGCCCTATCTTTCTGCACCCCCCATGCTCGACCTCCGTGCCGACCAATTAGCCGAGCTGCCACGTGATTTCTCGTTTCAGGCGCGCTTTATTGGCACCCGTGCCGACGCGAGCGCAACGGTCCTTGCTCGGCTTTCAGAAGCCCGGGCCACCGCCGCTGAACAGTATGGTATCGGTTTGACGAGCGATCATCCGCACACGGACGCGGATGTGGAGTCTGCTCAAGTTCTAGATGGTGCTGAGGCTGTTGCCCCGACAACTAGCGTCAACACCCCCACTGGAGAGCGGAGCCGCTTGCCCGATCGCCGGAAGGGATACATCCAGAAAGCCACTGTCGGAGGGCACAAAGTTTACCTCCACACTGGTGAGTTCGAAGATGGATCTCTTGGCGAGATTTTCCTCGACATGCACAAGGAAGGCGCAGCCTTCCGTTCGTTGATGAATAACTTTGCCATCGCGATATCTATTGGCTTGCAGTACGGCGTGCCCCTCGAAGAATTCGTTGACGCATTTGTTTTCACCCGCTTCGAACCGGCAGGCGACGTCACCGGGAACGATCGAATCACGAAGGCAACGTCCATCCTGGACTACATCTTCAGGGAACTCGCAGTATCATACCTCGACAGGCGGGATCTCGCAGAGCTTGGGGATGCCACTCACGATGGGCTTGGGCGAGGCTTGAAAGACGGCATTGCCGACTCAACAACGGGCAAACCCCTTGAGGGCGAAGCGGCGCAATTGATCTCCCGTGGGTTCTCCAGAGGCCAGCTTCCTGACAACATTGTCATCCTCGATCGCCTGAGACCGTCCAGCGGCACTTCGCCATCCGATGGTGATCTAAGCGGTCCACCGCCTGGTCAGGCGATCGCCGATGCGATGGGGAGCGACGAAGCGGTGTATCTCGCGGAGGCCTGCTCGACGTGCAACAATCACACACTGATCGCTCTCGACGACACGGCGACAATCCACTGCGACACCTGCGGAGAGCAAACCGCGCGAGGAGGAAAGCCAGATAATCGCTGACGGCTCAGGTTATAGTCTATCTCAACCGTCGCGCGATTATTTTCCGCTCTCTTCGTCGATGAGGCGTTTTCACAACCGCTCTGTTACATCGAAGCAATAAACCGATGCGGCTCTGCAACGAGCGATCTCAAAAGGGAGGCCGTTGTGCGAGGAACGACTTCGCAAATCTGCCATGAGCGACTAGCCCGAGCGACATGAACTCGGTCCACTCGATTTCTCTTAAGGCAAACTGTATCTGCTTTGCGTTGCTGATGCCGGTTTGCGCTTATGCAGAGACGACAAAAGTGTCGTTTGCACCGGCTTACGTCGGCGTTTGCGATGGCTGTGACTTCTCTGACCGAAACATGCAACACTGGCGACTGGACCGGACATCGTTTCCTTCAACGGACTTCTCCAGTTCAAACATGAGCCGATTATCGGCCATATCAGCCGATTTTTCGGGCGCTATTTTTCGCAATGCTCGCCTTAAGAGGGCGGTCCTCTCGAATGCCACCCTGATTGGAGCAAACTTCGAGGCCGCATCACTCACCGACGCCCGCGCGAACGGCGCAGACTTGTCTGAAGTCATCGCCACGGACGCAACGCTCGCGGGTGCTCATTTTATTGGCGCAAACCTTTTCGCCGCTGATCTCTCAGGTGCAAGGGCCAGCCGCACTGACTTTTCGAGCGCCAGCATGATGGGCGTTCGCCTCCAGAACGCCACCCTTCGTGAGGCCGTTTTCGACGGTGCAAATCTGATCGGCGCATCGCTGAACCACACGGACCTAACGAACGCAAGCTTTGTAAATGCCCGGCTCGGAAATGCGAACTTCGTTGGCGCGATTGGGTTAGATACAGCCGACTTCGCTGGTGCCTGCAGGACTGGAGGGACCCTTTTCCCAGACGACACGTTCGTCGAGACGCTCTCCCTCTGTGCTCCCGAAGGCTGAAGCCTGATCGTTCGCCTACTCCATGCGGCAAGATCAAAGCGTTCTGGTCTTTGACGGATATCCGTCTCGGGCACTGTCGTAAGTGCAATCCTCCAACGATCGATTTCGGCGAAAGTGGGAACGGTGGAAGCGCAGTGCTCTAACCGATCAGGTCTTCTTCGGCGGCTGAACTGTTTTGATACTGAGCTCTCGTAACTGTTGAGGACGAACGGGGCTCGGCGCTCCCATCATGAGATCACGAGCCTGCTGGTTCATTGGGAAGAGGGTTACGTCGCGAATATTTTCAGCATCAGCCAGAAGCATGACCATACGGTCTACGCCGGGTGCAATCCCACCATGGGGCGGCGCACCGAAGCGGAAAGCGTTCAGCATCCCCCCGAACTCTTCCTCAACGACTTCCGGTCCATGACCAGCAAGCTCGAACGCCTTCAACATGATCTCTGGACGATGGTTCCGGATTGCACCCGATGACAACTCGATCCCGTTGCAAACAATATCGTACTGGTAAGCCTTGAGCGCGAGAACAGCGCCCTCACCCGCCGCCTGCGCCTCTTCCAGCGCTTTCAGACCCCCCTGGGGCATGGAGAACGGATTGTGCGAGAAATCGACCGCCGTGGCCTCTTCGTCATACTCGTACATCGGGAAATCGACGATCCAGCAGAACCGAAACACATCCGCTTCGATAAGGTCCAACTCTGCACCAAGTTTCAGGCGAGCTGCTCCAGCCAACTTGAGCGCATCCGGGGCCTTCCCCGCCGAGAAGAACACACCATCGCCGTCGGCCAGACCCATGTCTTCAAACAACGCCTTCAGATGGTCTGGGTCGAAGTTCTTGAGCACAGGATCCTGGCTCGCAACGGATCCGTCGTCCCCGGATTTTAGCCGGGCATAGCCCAGCCCAGGGGCCTGCATCTCCTTCTTTGCCCACTTATCGAGGTCATCAAAAAATTTCCTGGACTTGTTGGCTGCGGCCCGAGGCGCCGGTATCGCGATCACGCGGCCGCCACCCTTGATGATCTTGGCGAAGATGGAAAATCCGGTCTTACTGTCGTCTTCAAAGAAGTCTGTGACATCCCTCAGTTCAAACGGGATCCTCAGGTCAGGCTTGTCAGAGCCGTACTTTGCCATGGCCTCTGCGTAAGGGATGCGCGGGAATGGCCCATCGGGAATAGAGCGCCCTTTGCCGTCCCAATCGGCGAATTCCTCGAAAACACCGCGCATCACCGGTTCGATCGCCTGGAAGACATCCTCCTGGGTGACGAAACTCATTTCCACATCGAGCTGGTAGAACTCTCCCGGACTACGATCTGCGCGGGCATCCTCATCGCGGAAACAAGCAGCGATCTGAAAATACCGGTCAAAACCTGATACCATCAGAAGCTGTTTGAATTGTTGCGGCGCCTGCGGCAGGGCGTAGAACTCCCCGTGATGAAGCCGGGAGGGCACTAGGAAGTCCCGCGCACCTTCCGGGCTCGATGCCGTCAGGATCGGGGTTTGGTATTCGGTGAACCCCTGTTCGACCATGCGCCGCCTTATTGAAGCGATGACATCGGCCCGAAGGGTCATGTTCTTGTGGAGCGTTTCTCGCCGCAGATCGAGGAACCGGTACTTGAGCCGAATATCCTCCGGATAATCCGGCTCCCCAAACACGGGCAAGGGCAGTTCGGACGCTTCGGACTGAACAGACACCCCTCCAGCGACAACTTCGATGTCCCCCGTGGCCAAATTTCCGTTCACGAGATCCTTGTCTCGCGCCACAACCTTCCCTTCGACGGTGAAGACACTTTCCGTGCGCAACCGTTCGACAGTTTCGAACCCTTCGGCACCTGGATTGAACACGATTTGGGTCAGCCCGTAATGATCGCGCAGATCAATGAAGATCACGCCGCCATGATCCCGCCGCCGATGCAGCCATCCCGACAGCTTCACAGCCTTTCCAACATCCGACTTTCGAAGTTCACCGCAAGTGTGGGTACGGTAGGCGTGCATGGTGTTCTCCAGGAAGCCGAACAGTCTCAGCAAAGTTTCGTCTTTCGCCGGAGATCGAGGGGCATTGTCAACCCCGCAACAGCCTGCCGATGTCCCCTCCCCGTCGTCTAGAGTGCCAGAGTTAAGGCCGTCTTCAGGATCATGCGGTAACCAATGTGTTGGGCTGATGGGAAGTCATCGCAATGACAGCACACTCTGCAAAATCGGACGTGCGACAGATGCAAAGCGCGCCTCAACAACCCGCGCGGCCTGTTCAACCGGTTGTCGAAACCGATGAAGAAGCAAGGGCCGCGCAACGTCGAAACCGAACTGCCGGCTATGTCACCTCTTGCGCAGGCAACCGCGCCATCGTCTCGACCAGTGCAGGCATGCAGAACCGTGAGAGCGCCGATTACTGGACCGTCGGGCAGCTAATCTCAATTCAGGTTTCACCAAATCGGATCGTCGGCATGCTTCAGAAGATCGAAGCCGATGCCCCTCGTTGGAGCCTTAACGAGGCCAATCCGATCACCTTGCATGTTGAACTCATGGGTGAGGTGCGGATCACGGATGACGGCCCGAACACGTTCTCGACCGGCATCTCAAAGTTTCCCCACATGGGTGCCATGGCTCACCGTATTCGGCACGAAGATCTGATCACCATCTTCAAACCGAAAGACCGCAGCGCCGTAAAAATCGGCAATCTCAGCCAGAGCCCTGAAATTCCGGCCATGGTGTCAGTTGAGCAACTGGTCACTCGACATTTCGCCGTTGTCGGCACGACAGGGACGGGGAAATCCACGTCTGTTGCTCTCATCTTGTCAAAAATCGTCGCCGCGAAACCCGACCAACGGATCCTCGTGATCGACCCCCACAACGAGTTCGTGAACGCGTTTGGCGACAAGGCCCATTCCATAGAGGTGGATACACTCGATCTGCCCTTCTGGCTCCTCACCTTTGAGGAGTTGACCGAAGTCGTCTTCCGCGGACGCGAACCCATCCATGAAGAACTCGACACCCTTCGCGATCTGATCCCCCAGGCCAAATCGATGTATGAGCAGGGCGGCCGACGGGAGCGGGGCATGAAGCGCCGAGTTCCGAGCCGTATTGGCCTCGACACACCGATCCCCTACCGGATGGCCGACCTCATCTCCCTGCTGGATGAACAGATTGGTGCACTCGACAACGCGCATTTGCGTCCGCACCTGCGCAATTTGCATAACCGGCTCCAGGCCTTGATGACAGACCCACGGTTCGAATTTCTCTTCAATTCCCGCCAGGTGACGGACTCGATCATGACGGCCCTTGGCGATATTTACCGGGTGCCCATGCGCGGGAAACCGATCACGGTCTTCCAACTTTCAGGTATCCCATCTGAGGTCGTGAATGCGGTGGTGTCCGTCCTTTGCCGACTGGCGTTCGACCTCGCCTTGGCATCAGACAGCCGGATCAAGACACTGGTGGTTTGCGAAGAGGCCCACCGCTACATCCCAGCCGACACCTCGACTGGATTTGCGCCGACGCGGGCAGCGATCGCAAAGATCGCCAAGGAAGGCCGGAAATACGGTGTATCCCTCGCAATCATTACCCAGCGACCCAACGAGCTGGATCCGACGATCCTTTCCCAATGCAACTCGATCTTCGCCTTGAGGCTCGGGAACGAAGACGACCAGGATGTGATGCGGAAGGCGATATCAAACGCATCGGCCAGCACAATAACGATGCTGTCGTCACTGGCTGATCGCGAGTGCATCGCATTTGGTCGCGCTGTCTCGACGGCCATGCGCTTGCACTTCGTCACAGTTCCGCAGCAATCACAGCCGAAGAGCCAGCACGCCGGCGACAAGGAAGGCGTTGGACAGTCCCTTTCGAGCGCTGATCTTGCAGAGGCGGTCGAGGCATTGCGGGGCAACAAGGACAAGGGCGAAGACGACGAGAGCACGGGCTATGACGTCGCTTCCGCTGCCCCCGCTCCGCAGACGGCAGCGCCGCGCATGCCGGTCGCAGCTGCGCCAAAGCTCACCCAAGCCGCCGCGCCTACTCCACGGGCACCACAACAAGCGCCGTCGGAGCAGGATGCCATGGCGCAACTGCGCAACAAACTTCGAAACCGCCAGCGATAGCCGGAGCCTTGCTGGCCAAGCCACCCGGTTTGGTCTACGGCCTCCAGGATGACTAATCCATCGCTCGTGCCGATAACGGCACAGGACGCGCTCGAGGATTTCTGCCAGGTCCTGTCTTCCAGCGACTTCGTTTGCGTCGATACAGAATTTCACCGGGAGACGACCTACTGGCCGCAGCTATGCTTGATCCAGGCATCAGCACCAGGGATCCAAGGCATGATCGATCCACTGGCGGACGATCTTGATATCGGTCCGTTTCTCACGCTCCTCGCCAATGAATCGCAGGTAAAAGTCTTCCATGCCGCCCGGCAGGATCTTGAAATCTTCAACCGTCTCATCGGTCATCCACCAGGCCCCGTGTTCGACACTCAGATCGCCGCCATGGCCCTGGGGCTCGGTGACAGCGTATCCTACGACAATCTCATCCAGAAAGTACTCCGAAAGTCCGTCGACAAATCCAGCCAATTCACCGACTGGACACGTCGCCCGCTCAGCGAAAAACAACGCGCCTATGCACTCGGCGATGTAACGTATTTGCGCGATGCGTACCAAGTCCTGCGGGACGACCTGGCCGCGAAGAACCGGCTTGGCTGGATCGCAGCTGAAATGGCCGAGTTGGAAAGTCCCGATCTCTACGACACCGATCCAGCCAATGCCTGGCAACGGCTCAAGCTTCGTAAACCGAAAAAGGACTATGTCGCTATCGTGGTTGCGGTTGCAGCTTGGCGGGAGCGCCAAGCGCAAGCACTCAACCGGCCGCGACGGCGGATCCTCAAGGATGATGCGATCCACGAGATTGCTGAACAAAAACCGACCAGTTCCGAAGGCTTTGACCGGTTACGGGCCGTCCCTAAGGGCTTCATCAAATCACGAACAGCGGAGGGTTTGCTCGAGGCCGTCGATGCAGCGCTCGCATCGCCGGACGATTACAGCCCCGAGCTACCCTTGCGCCGACAGAATCCCCAAACGCCAGCCGGCGCACCTGAAATGCTAAAGGTGCTCCTCAAACATGTCAGTGACGAAGCCGATGTTGTGCCGCGATTGATCGCCAATGCTGCGGATATCGAGAAGATCGCACGTGGCGAGACGGATGCGTCTATACCGGCCATGACGGGGTGGCGCGATGACGTGTTCGGTCAAAAAGCCCGGGCGCTATTGTCGGGGCAACTCGCCCTTTCTTTCGAAAAAGGGAAGGTCCGCTTGTTCGAAGTCTGATTGACTGAACAAACGGACCAAACAATCCGCTCGATTGCTCACTTCTCGAGCGGCCTAGTGCGCCTGCGTTTCAGCCCTTGGCTGCACGCACCGCCGCGGTAATCCGACCGGCGCTCGTGTCGTTTTTTATGGTGTTCAGAACCGTTTGGTTATCTGCGTCGATGAGAAGAAGCTGGCCGGTCTTCACACCGCTTTCGAGATGGGCCCGGATGGCTTGTCCAACACCCGCCGCATCTGCGGATGCGAAGAAGGCGTCGGCATCACGGGCAGTGTAATCGAGCACGGCGTAATCGACGTCGTCAAATGCACCGTTGGCTTTGGCTTCCTCGATCTTTGGATCGAGCGCTTTACAAGAGCCGCGCCAGTCCGCGTAGATGAGGGCGGCCGAGAGATTATCAGCGGTTTTTGCCATCTCTTCGCCCACCAACGGACTCTCATCGGCGAAAGCAACAAAAGGCATGGCAACAAGGGCTGTCGCAGCCAGGATTGAGCGCATCGGTTTCTCCTTTTCAACTGTTGAAACGCTCGAATAGACGGGCTCTTGATCACAGACCTTACACGGTGGTGTTACCTCACGCATGCGTGATCAAGGGCGATACATTATTTCATGCTTTCAATGGCTTGCGATCTTCTAGAAGAGCGATCAGCCCAAGTCGAGACGGCACTGCTCGTTCAAGCTCGGCCTGGAGACTTCCACCGATTTCAAGCCGCGGACGCGGGACAGCAACACGTTTGCCACCCACACACAAAGACGCTCCAGCGTAGGGACTTCCAGTCCCTCGATCTCGTTCAACAGCTTGTGGTCTAGTCGCGCAGCCACGGCTTCAAGCGCCGTTGTCAGATCAGCGAAATCCTCTACCCATTGTTCGCCTGCTTTCACTGTGCCGGTTACCGTCGCCTCAACCCGGAAAGAATGGCCGTGGATCGACTTGTAGGGGTGGCTATCGTCCTGGTGCCCCATGTAGTGGGCAGCTTCAAATGTCGCGGCCTTTGTGACCGAAAACACCTGTCCTTCGACCGATAAAGCATCGGCCCGCTCCGCTGTTCTCACGGCAGGCCGATCAATTTGTGGGTCTGCAGACTTAGTCGCCATTGGGGATGCTTCATACAGTACGCTGCAGCGTGCGCGATGTTATCGTCTTGGTCCGGTCCGTCCATCGGTTGGAGGAAAAAGTGGAGAAAGTCCAGATGGGCAAAACGCTCTGGCTGCGCGTCCGGATGGTTTTGCGGATAGACCAATTTCAACTCATGACCCGAGGCCTGTTTGAGCGTTGCACCAGCCTTGGGTGACACGCAGATCCAATCGAGCCCCACTGGCGCCTCAATCGTTCCATTGGTTTCTACACCAATCTCGAACCCCTGAGCCTTCAACGCCGTAATCATGGGTCGATCCAATTGGAGCAAAGGCTCTCCGCCGGTGCATACCACGTATGGGCTAACATCCATCGAGGGAGACAATTCGCGCCATAGCGCGTAAACGTGGTCTGCGAGCGATTCAGGATTTTTGAATTTGCCGCCGTTTTCCCCATTGATGCCGATGAAATCGGTATCGCAGAACGTGCAAACAGCATCCGCACGGTCGCGCTCCAGCCCTGTCCAGAGATTGCAGCCGGCAAACCTCAGAAACACTGCCGCTCGCCCCGTCTGAGCGCCCTCCCCTTGGAGCGTCACATAGGCTTCTTTCACCGTGTAGACGCGGCTCATGGCGGGCCTTTTTTCCACCCTTCCCAGCCACGTTTCCGAAGGCCGCATGCCGGACATATCCCACATCCATGACCCCAGCTGTGTAGCTTGTCGCGCGTGCCGATATAGCAAGTGTGGGTCTCCTTCACGATGATCTCCGTGAAAGCGTCCCCGCCCAAGGCCTGGCCAAGTTCCCAGGTCGCGGTCTTGTCGCACTCCATGAGGGGCGTATGCAGCTTCAGTGGCCATTCCATACCGAGAAACAATGCTCGAACCTGGGCATCGAGGGCCTCTCGCCGACAGTCGGGGTATCCCGAATAGTCCGTCTCGCACATCCCGCCGACAATGTCGTTTATCGCCCGCCGATAGGCGAGCGCTGTGGCCAGGACGAGAAACAGTAGGTTCCGACCGGGAACAAACGTGTTTGGCAACCCTGCTTCTGTCATGGTGATCTCGGCGATGTGGGTCATGGCCGTCTCGCCCAGGTCGCGCAAAACGCGTGCGTCGAGTACATGATCATCGCCGAGCCTGCCCGCCCAATTCGCAAAACCGCCGCGGAGGTGGTCGAGCACTCGTTCCCTGCAGTCGAGTTCCACCCTATGCCGCTGGCCGTAATCGAAGCCTACCGTCTCCACCACGTCGAACCGCGAGAGCGCCCAGGCGACACACACGGTGGAGTCCTGGCCCCCGGAAAAAAGAACAAGTGCCTTGCGCTTTGGAGCTGCCATCGGCGGGATTTAGCAGTCGATCCACCCAAGAGAAAGAGGAGGCGTCGCTTTATGGACGCCTTCGTCTCGTCGTTCGCTCCCGAACGTCTTACTGCGCCTGCGAAGAAATGTCCTCGCAATTGCAAATGAAGACAATCGTTGACTCTCAGGGGTGAACGACTTCACCTTTCTGTGAGGCTGCCCAACGAGAGAGCGGCCTGAAGAGGAAACAGCCAGTTGTCGACGCTGAAAACAGCGGGGCACGAGGAGGAGAAGCATGCGAAGATCACGAGAGTCGAAATGTGCCTTGATTTTGGGCGTATCTGCCATCGCACTTGGCGGCGGCGGCGCTGTCCACGCCCAGGAAGATGAGACGCGAACGATGGCGACCGTCACGGTCACCACGCAGAAAACCGAGGAGTCCATTCAGGACGTTCCGATTGCCGTCTCGGCCTTCGATGAGAGTGCGCTCGAGAAGCTGCAGCTCGCCGGTGGACCTGACCTCGTCAAATCGATCCCGAATGTCGCCTTCACCAAGGGCAACTTCACGGCTTTCAACTTCAAGATCCGCGGTATCGGCGCAGACCTCATCGCCCAGTCCGGAGACGCAGGTGTCGGTGTTCACCAGAACGACGTTCCGTTGCAAGCCAACAGGCTTTTCGAAGCCGAGTTCTTTGATGTCGAGCGGGTGGAAACGCTGCGCGGGCCTCAAGGCACCCTCTACGGTCGCAACGCTACCGGCGGGGTTATCAACGTCATCACGGCAAAACCGACCATCGGGGAATTCGAAGCCAACGCCCGGCTGACATACGGCAATTTCAACACGGTCAAGGGCAAGGGCATGATCAACCTGCCCCTTGGCGACACAGCCGCCCTGCGCCTTGCCGGCTCATATCTTACGAGGGATGGGTTCGCCGACAACTCCGTTACAGGGAACACCATTGATGGCCGCGAGCTCTACGGCATTCGCGGCACCTTCGCCTGGGAACCCACCGAGTTCCTGCGCACCTGGGTCATGGTCGAGCATTTTGAAGAGGACGACGACCGGATCAGGTCCGGGAAACAGCTCTGCATCAAGGACCCCTTCCGGACAGAGTTTGGCGGTATTCCGATCAGTCCTGCCGACCAGCTCTATACGTCCCTTGGCTGCCAAGCTGGCCCACTCAGCGAGTCAAATGACCGAGTAAACTCCGCAGCAACACTCGGCGGTGGGCTCGCCATCACCGCTGGCCTGCTCAATGGAGACGCGTTCACCGACCCGATAAATCCGGATCTTCGCACCATCGAGTCGGCCTTCGATCCGATCTATCAAGCCGATCAAACGCTCATCGAATGGAAAGCCGAATTCGACATCGGCGAGAACCTGACCGCCACCTATTTGGGCAGCCACAGCGAGTCGAGCATCCTTTCGATCGAGGACTACAACAAGACCGCCCCGAACATCACTTTCAATGAAACCGGTGTGCCGCTCGGCAATCCCGCCCTTGCTCCCTTGTACCAGGCCCTCTTCCCTGGCGGCGTTGTGAATGACCCACAACTCGGAGCTGCTAACCTTTTCCGGTCTTTCGACCTCTCGGGTGGCGATAGCGAGCAATTCACCCATGAATTGAGGCTCCAATCGAGCTTCGATGGGCGCTTCAACTTCAATGTTGGCGGAATCGTGCTCGATTTCGAAACCATCGATCCGCAGAACAATACTGACGGCTACTATGTGTTCTCGAACTCACTGACGGCCCTCACACAGCTCAACAACGCGCTCGGTGGCGCGATCTTCGGCGGAAATGTTCCCCTCGATCCAGGTGAACTCTTCAGCCTCGAACTGACAGGCGCGGGCGGGAATTACTTTCGGTCAATATCGCCCTTTAGTCTTGAGAGTGTTGCTGTCTTCGGAGAGGGCTATTTTGATGTGACCGACACCGTCCAACTCACGGTAGGACTCCGGTATACCGACGACGAGAAAAAGCAGGACATCATCCCAACGATCCTGTTCACACCCTTGCCCGAGGGCGCTGATCCATTCGCTACCCAGGGCGTCCAGCAAGAAGACTTTCAGGAAACAACGGGCCGGGTCGTTCTCGATTGGTCACCGGATCTCGCGTTCTCCGACGACAGTCTGTTCTTCGCGTCGTTTTCTCGGGGATACAAAGGCGGGGGCATCAACCCTCCGCAACCCGCGGGCGCCGAACTGTTCCCGACCGCTTTCGATCCCGAATTCATCAATGCCTATGAAATCGGAACAAAAAACACATTAGGAGACGGCCGGCTTCAAGCCAATGCGACGGGCTTCTTCTACGACTATGAAGGCTACCAGATCGCGCAAATCATCAATCGCACATCTGCAAACTTCAACATCGATGCAGAGATCCGTGGCTTTGAGTTCGAGTCCATCTGGAACCCCGCATCAACCCTCCTGCTGACCGCCAATCTCGGTCTCCTCGATACAAAGGTCCTCAATACCGAAGCCATTGACGTGCTCGACCGGACCAACGGGGATCCGAACTTCGTGGTCATCAAGAACGCGTCGAGCTTTGCAAACTGCGTGGTCTCAGCTCAAGCATACGGCACGATCCTCGGCGCAATTGCTGTTGGAGCCCTTCCGCCCGGCTCGACTGCTGGGCTCTGCACAGGGGCGTTTGTCGGAGCGGAAGCGGACTTCGGTTTGCCCGCTGGTGCGTTCACGCCATCGGACGGTTTCGCCGTCGATGTCAGCGGAAATGAAATTCCGAACGCGCCAGACATGACCCTGAGCCTTGGCGCCGAGTATACATTTGAGGGCGTCCTGTCCCCCGATTGGAACCTGACGGTGCGCGGGGATTACTACTACCAGTCCAACAGCTTTTCACGGATCTGGAACACAGCGCGCGACCGGTTGGAATCCTGGGACAACCTCAATCTCACCGTCCAGCTCTTCAACGATGACCTGGGCCTCAGTATCGAAGCCTTCGGCAAGAACATACTCGACGAGGACGTCATCACGGGCGCCTATCTCACCGATGACAGCTCAGGACTGTTCACCAACATCTTCCTCAACGAGCCTGCGACGTACGGCATTACAGTCGCCAAACGCTGGTAGACTTCTCCTCAAGCACGGATCGGCATGCGTTCCACGTGCCGATCAGGTTTGAGCGCTGGGCGATCCTTTTAGAGAGGATCGCCCCTTTTTTCGTGCACCGTTCGCTTGCTCATACTCGCCGAAGGCTCGATATGGGAGGAAGTCGAGATTGACGGGAGACAGCTCCATGACCTTCCACCCAGCAAAAGCCCCATTGGTCGCGAGCGTTGTTTCCGCGGCCGCGCTTTGCGGACTGGCCGCATGCGGCGACCCGGTATCGGCGACGCCAGGCGTATCGTCGGCCTTCACGCCAGACGTGACGGAAATCGCGAGTGGCCTCGAGTTCCCATGGTCGATCCAACCGCTTCCCGGCGGGGATATGCTGGTCTCCGAACGCGAAGGCCGGGTGCGGCTCATCAAGGACGGTGAACTGGTCGAGACACCGCTGTCTGGCACCCCAACTGATGCTTACATCGAGCGGCAGGGTGGTTATCTGGATCTCGCTTTACATCCGGATTTCGCGACCAACCGGATAATCTACATGAGCTATGCCCAAGGCGAGAGCGGCGATAACCAGACCGCCATTGTCCGAGCCAGGCTGAGCGAAGACGCCATGGCCTTCGAAGACAGCGAAGTGATCTTTACGGCCGACATGCCTGAGAAACAGGGCGGTGGGCACTTTGGCTCCCGGATCGGGTTTCTCAACGATGGAACCATGCTTGTGACCCTCGGCGACGGCTACGGCTGGCTCGAGGAAGCCCAGAACATCGACAATCATTTCGGCAAGATCCTGCGCCTGAACGCTGATGGCACTCCGGCAGAAGGGAACCCTTTCGCAGCAGACGGGGGCGGCGACCCAGCCATCTACTCCTACGGGCACCGCAATGTTCAGGGCCTGGCCTATGACACCGAACGCGACATCATCTACGCCCATGAACATGGGCCCAAGGGCGGTGACGAACTCAATATCGTCGTCGCCGGCACCAATTACGGCTGGCCGGAAATCAGCTACGGCGTCGATTATGACGGCTCGATCATCACCCCGCACACCGAGAAGGACGGCATGGCACAGCCCGCAGTGAAGTGGGTTCCGTCGATCGCGCCTTCAGGCATGGCGCTCTATACCGGTGACGTCTATCCCGGCTGGACGGGGGACCTGTTCATCGGCGCCATGAATGGACCGGCCGGGCGGAAGCTCGTTCGGGTCGACCTTGATGCCAAAGGCCAACCCATTGGCACCGAGGATATCCCACTCGGCGACGGTTTAGGCTTCAGGGATGTCGTCCAGGGTAACGACGGATATCTCTACCTCGCGAGCAACGATATCGATGGCGGCATCTATCGCCTCGATATGACCGAGGCTGAGGGTGTCGTTGTGTCAGAAGACAGCTAAAAGGACGGCGCCGTGATTGTTCTCCACCATTTGCGCATCGGCCGTTCGATCTTCACAGTCTGGCTGCTCGAAGAGTTTGGTCTCGAATACGACCTCAAGGTCTATCATCGGGGCGCCGATGGCCGGTCCCAGGACGATATCAAGGCTGCGACGCCCCTTGGCAAATCACCGACGATCGAAATCGACGGCCATGTGCTGACCGAGAGCGGGGCCATTGCCGCCTACCTGGCGGAGCATCATGACACGGGCTTCGCTTTGTCACCCGCGAAGAGTGATTGGACGGCCTATGCCGACTATCTCCGCTGGCTGCATTATCCCGAGGGTTCGGCCTTCGCACCGCTGCTAATCAAGTTGATCCTCATGCGGGAAGATCCCAGACCGCCCGTGCTTAGCGCGTTCTCCGATGGCGAAGTGGCGCTGCATCTCGGCCTTCTGGAAAAAGAGCTCTCGGCGCGGCCCTACATCCTTGGTGAGCGGTTCCAGATCCCCGATATCGGGATCAGCTACATCGTCTCCATGGCAGAGCGACTTGGCGAACTTGGTCCCTTCCCTACGCTCAAGGCCTATTGGGAGCGCAACCAGAGCCGCGACGCCTGGAAAAGAGCTGTTGCCCGAGCCGAAGAATAGGCCCTAGACGTCACCCCTTTAGTCCATTGGAATGCGCTTCAGTAACACGATTTTGCTCTCAGAGACGATGTTTTTGCAAATGATGCGCAATACACGATGATCATTGGAAACTTCGCGCGCAGAAATTTCTTCGAATACTTAAATTGTCATGTGATCGTGTGATTTCTTGAGAGGTGGGAATTCGTAGGGAAGTGCTAAATTTGGAAAAGGACGAAATACTCATGAATACGCTGGGGACGAAATCGAATACCGATATGAATATTGGCGTAAGGCATTGGACTGCTTCGGGAAATCCGAGAGTGACAACCGGCTGGAAATCTTGGCACGCAGAAGAATCCATACTCGCCCGCATTTGTAGTCAGAGTGATAGACTTGCTTTGATCGATATTGACCAACAGGCTATCCTCGACAGGCAAGAAACATTGGCCATCGCGAGGCAACGAGCGGCAGTCCGATCTTTGAAGGACAATTTTTCACTCTCTTTCGAGGACGTTTTCTTGAAGTTGGACATCTGGAGATCGTCCGTTGCTCCTCTGCAAACGTGCGAGCGTGATCTCACGCTCGAGGAGCAACTCGCGGTGCAAGCTATCGGAGAGCTTGATGTTTTCTTAGGTTGCGTCGCGAGGACAGAGAACGTCGCATAGTATCGGCAAAATTGCTTTAGGGGCGCCTCTCTCTGCTATCGACCCAATCGGGGGCAATTCCTTCCAATAATACCGCCCCTCTTGAAACACCTTTAGGTTGCGGTACGTTCTCTCTTGGGAGGACGTAATGGGCGAGCGCACGCTGGACATTGCAAGCCATGGCGTGAATCTGAAGAATTCTGCCAACACGCGCGAGTTGGCGCGGGTCAGCGTTGATTTCTTTCGCCGTGCTGGTTTCGAGCGGATGAGCTACCATCACTTTCCGCCGGGCGGTGCCATCGATCAATACTATGCGGTTGTGATCAACACCTATGGATTTCCAGACGCATGGGTCGCTGAATACATCAAGCGGCGATACCATAATAACGATCCCATCATCCGATTGGCTGGAGAATTACAGCATGCTTTCTTGTGGTCGGAGTGCAAGAACCTCGGCAAGCTTTCCCCAGCAGAAGAACACTATCTCGACCGGCTTGCGCATTCGGAAATCGGCGACGGATATGCGGTACCCGTCGATGGACCGCACGGTCGGCGCGCCTATATCGGGCTCGGTTTCGGCGATCAACCGACCATTACCGACCCTGGCTTCGTCGCGCAGCTACAGGCTGCGTCATACCTTGGCCATTGCCGGTACTGCGAACTTCTGGAAGCGCAACTTCCTCAACACCAGAAATTATCGCCGCGAGAAGTTCAGGCCCTTGGCTTGATGTCTCAAGGCATGAGCAATGCCGAAATCGCCGCCGAAATGAACGTCTCTGCGAACACAGCAGGGACGCTCGTCCAACGGATTTTTCAAAAGCTGGACGTACACGACCGGGTCAGCGCGGTGATGAGAGGAACCTCCGTTGGCCTGATACCCTGGGACATGGTTTCGAGCCGCAAGCTGAATTATTCGATCTGAACACCCCCCATACCGTCAGCCTTAGACGGCTGTTTACCTGAAATCTCCAATGTCTCGCCGTCGATCTGCCATCCTGGCAAAACACGGTGCGCGCATGCTGAAACGCTCTCTTTCCCTGTTTGCTGCCTGCGCGCTTTCAGCCTGTACGGCGCCCGATCCGGAACGGGCGGTGAACGCAGAAGATGCTGCGCTGTGGACCTTCATGGGCGCGTCGGCCGAGTTGATGGCCGCCTCCTGTCCTGAAGACACCGCCCATAAAACGGCGCAAACGATTTCGATCGGTTTCATCCCTATGGACCTGAGCGGCGTCGAGAGCGCTTACCCGCTTGAGGGATGGGCGCTTGCCAGTGACGCCAGCGATTTCGGCGGGCTCTCCGGGCTCGCCATCATGACCTCTGGCACTTTGCTCGCGGTCAGCGACAAGGGCGCCTTCGTCTGGATCGCCATGGAAGATGGCGCGCCGGCCACCAGCAGCGACGAAGGCACCGGACGGGCATTTTTCGCGCCTATGCTCGATGCGGCCGGCGCCCCCCTCAATGGCAAGGCGCGCGGCGATGCGGAAGGCCTGGCGTTCAAGGACGGGCTGGCCCTTGTCAGCTTCGAGCGCGAGCACCGGATCCTCGCCTTCGACCTTGAAGGCTGCGGCGCCAACGCGCGCGGCGCGCCCGTCGCAACAATTGCCGAGCGGCCCCAAGGTATGTCGCGAAGCATGCGGCAGAATGGCGGCCTCGAGGGGCTTGCCCTCCTGCCTGACGGATCGCTGGCCGCGGCCATCGAAACCCGCGATCCTGCGATACCCTTCGGCCGGGTGCGGACCGATGGCTCGCTCGTAATCGACGGCGCCATCGAGACCTTTGAAGGCAAGGCCGGCACGGGCATCGACGCCGCCGGTGACACGCTCTTCACCATCCATCGCGACTACCGGCCCGGCGATGGCACCCATATCACAGTGAGTGCGACGCCGCTTTCAGGTGGCGTTCCCGCCGGTTCGGCAGAGCCCCTCTTGTCCCTCGACCCGCAAGACCCCGTCGACAATTTCGAAGCCATCGCCGCGTCGGTCGGAGACGATGGCAAGGCCCGCCGGCTCTACCTCCTCAGCGATGACAATTTCAGCGACCAGCAAAGGACGCTTCTCTTCGCCCTCGATCTGGAAACACCGTAAACCGCTTCTCACACGGCCTGCATCGCCCTATCTATTCACCCGGAGGGCTGCGGCGCTCGGCAGGTACATTCAACTCCGGGGACCTTACTTTCCGTTAGGGAACTGGCATTCTGGCCAGGATCGTGGTCCTGGCTCACCCGGTGCCCACCTAGTTTGCTAGGTCTACGGGAGTGAAAACACGCCACCGACGCTTGCGGTCTTCCTCTTGCTGCCCTTCCCCACCCCAGCGCCAGTGCTGGTCTTCAATGTGAAAGGAGATCTGGCATGGCAGAGGCCAACGCCGACGCGAAAAAGGCCCTTCGTGACGCCATGAAGCCCCTGCGGGAGGAGATGAGCGCCCGCGACCCCGATGGCGGCGAAAAACTCGCAGAACGGTTCCCCCTCAAGTTGCTGGAGCGGTATGGCCCTGCTGTGTCGGGCTACTGGCCCATCGGGAGCGAGATCGACCCCCGCCCCTTAATGGCGCGGCTGAGCGGCGCGGGGGCCACTCTCTGCCTGCCCAGGGTGCACGACGATGGCGCAGGATTGAGTTTCCACAGGTGGCAGCCGGGCGACCCCCTGGTTGCAGGCCGCTTCGGGTTGCAGGAACCGGCGCCCGACGCGGCGCTGGTGCAGCCGACGCTGATGCTGTTGCCGCTCCTCGCGTTCGACCTGGAAGGTAACCGGCTAGGCTATGGCAAAGGCCACTACGACCGGACGATTGCCGGGCTCAGGGCAAGCACTCGCGTCTTCACCTGCGGCTTGGGCTTTTCGGGCCAGCAGGTCGACCATGTGCCGCGCGCGCCCCATGATGCGCCGCTTGACTGGGCCGTGACCGAAGCCGGTTCAGTCCCCCTGTTCATGACGCGGACGCTACGACGCGATGGGGACGCCCCTGGCGGGGACGGGCCATCCGCAGCTTGAGAAACCCCCTTGCGCACGGTGCATTCGAGAAGGCCGGTGAAATAAATCTACAGAAAAGCGATTGCGCCAGCACCTTTGTCTGGTCCGCGCGGGGCGCGCGGCCGGTTGTTCATAGAACTCGTTTTGTCGCGGCCTGACGGTGGTCAGGCGTGCGCGATTAGATTTGGATCGCCCTTGCAGACATACAGCGCGCTCGACCGCTTTCGCCACTGGCGCAGGTCATCGTCGCGGTGGTGACTGCGCACGGCGGTTTCGCGTGCACCAAACCAAACGCCGCTGCGCCGCAGGCCTGCTTGCCTTGCGCGGCTTGGCCGTCAAGCGATACCGCCGAAGACAAAAGCAACTGAGACCGATCCAAGGGTCTCGGCTCCGCCCGAACTCTCCTCATTTGCGACGCCGCCCATTTCGCACGCGGTGTGCTCGAACGGCGGGTGGGCGTTGCACCCGGACCGCCGAAGCGCGTCATCGTCTGGCCCAGGCCACGATTGGCCTGTTCCTGTGTCCACGCCCCGCGAGGGACGTTTCTCGTATCCAGCACCCAGTTCAGGTCCTCCTCCATCCCTGCGGCGACCCGACCCGCCGCAAAAGATGTGTCCTCCCCCTCGGCCTCGGCGTAATTGCCCACGCCACGCGCAGCCGAACGGGCGTAAGGCCCGGCGGCAGACATGGTGAGGGCCAAAAGCGCCCCGATGCAGAGGATGAACAGGAGTTCCATGGCGAGGAGACTATCACAGGTTTGAGGGGTGGGGATAAGGAGCGGTGACTTTCTTGTACGGCATTGATATCGTGGAATTTCTTTTGTTGCCGAGTGTTGGATAAGTTCCTATTCGGCCAAGTGCTTCCGAGTGCACATTGGGATTTGTCGACAACTGTAACGCCCAGCACCAGGCCTGGGACCGGTGGCGGCCCCGATCCTTGTAGAAGGCTCAGAACACCCCAATTCCGCGCTTGACCGCACCCCCCATGCCCGCTACGTCCCATCCCCTAAGCGCGGGTGTAGCTCAGTTGGTTAGAGTACCGGCCTGTCACGCCGGGGGTCGCGGGTTCGAGCCCCGTCACTCGCGCCATTTCTGAAAAAATTTTATCTAGCAAATCAATGTGTTAGGCTGGTTCGGGTGGCGGTAGATGCCAAGTTTCGCAGAAATGGGATACAAATCGGATTCAAAATGGGATACAGGAAGCCATGGCTTTGGTGTCCGATCCCGACAGATTTTTGCTCCAGCGCGGCAAGCGTTGGTACTATCAGCGGCGGGTTCCCACGCAGTTTTCTCACATTGATGGCCGCCGGTTCGCGAAGGTCTCGCTGAAGACCGAGTCGCGCGAGATCGCTCGCCTCCGCCGCGACCAGCTCGCCGAGGCCGATGACGAATACTGGATGGCGCTTGCCATCGAAGCGGCAAGCACGGAAGGCACAGGCCCGACGATGCGGGCAGCCCTTGAGCATCGCTACAAGGCTGCGATTTCTCGTGCCATGGCCTATGGCTTTTCCTACAAACCCGCCGAGCCCCTTGCCGAAAGTCGCACCATTGCCGATCTTATGGCGCGCATCCGGACACTTGAGGCAAATGCTGGCAAGTCAGGTGATCCAAGCCGCGCAGACAGCGAGGCGCTGCTCAGCGGCATGCCCGATCCGGCTGCAGGCGTAACGGTGTCCGAGGCGTTCGAGCTTTATCTCAATCGCATCGCGTTCGATGACCAGTACAACAAGTCAGACGCGCAGCGTCGCTCTTGGGAAAAGACCAAGCGGACCTCCATCAACTATTTCATCGAGCAGATGGGAGACCTGCCGCTCAGCGAGATCACGCGCGACAAGGCGCTGGAATATCGCGACTGGTGGATGGAGCGTATGCAGCCCCAGGACGGCAATGCAAAGCCGATTGCACCAAACACCGCCAACCGTCACATTGGAAACATGCGCTCCCTGCTGGAGCGCTATTTCAAGCATATTGGCGTGACCGATTTCGAGGATCCGTTCCGCGACTTCTATTTCTCCGGTAAGACCGAAGCGAAGCGGGCGTCCTTCACCGATGACTGGGTCAGGTCACGTATCCTGGTGCCGGGCCTGTTTGACGGTCTGCGTCTCGAACTGCGGGTATTGATCTATCTTCTCATCGAAACCGGTGCGCGCCTGAGTGAACTTGTCAATCTCAGCGCTGACGACATCCGTCTGGACGCAAAGGTTCCACACATCGCAATCCGTCCGGAACAGAAGCGGGAGCTAAAAACTGACGATTCGCGGCGCGAAATCCCCCTGGTGGGTGTGGCGGAGATCGCCATGCGCGCCTGCCCGGAAGGCTTCCCCTATTATTACGACAAGAGCACGCTGGTTTCGGCGAACCTGATGAAGGCCTTTCGCCAACGCGAGTTGCTGCCGACCACAGATCATGTGGTCTATTCGTTCCGGCACTCGTTCGAGGACAGAATGCTTGAAGGCGGTCTGGATTATGGGCTTCGCTGCGCTTTGATGGGCCACAAGAACAACCGGCCGGAGTATGGCACAGGTGGGTCGCTCGAATACCGGCGTAGCGAACTGATGAAGATCGCGCATCTCTTTGATGCGGCGGTGTTTGGGGGTGTGGGGAATGGATAGGGTGACGGCTGGAAAGGGCGCATTCTGAGAGACTAGAAATCATCGTCGGTTCCGACGTGAGCTGTCCGCGAGTTGACGACCCCTTTGATCGCTGTAGCCAACTTGAAGCGGTTCGGAGTTGGACTCCTGCGATGTTGGTAAGCGTGCTCATAAGAAGCGACTCAGCGAGAGGTCAAATACCGACGAGCTGTATCAACGAAAGCCCGCAGTTTCGGGGCTTGGCTCGCGCGGCGGGGGTAGTAGAGCGTCAGACCGTCTTCCTCGATCGCGGCCTCTGGCAGCACCTCGACAAGCGCGCCACGTTCAATCGCTCGCCGTGCCAACGGCTCGAAAGTGTAGCAAATGCCGAACCCGGCCTCAGCGAGGCTCAGCGCCTGCAGCATGTCATTCACTATCACGCCGCCCTTGGTGTCCACCTGCACATCTGCTCCGCCCTCGCTCAGGTCCCAGCGATAGATGTTGCCCGCTGAGGTCATTCGGTACTGCAGGCACTGATGGGCGGTTAGGTCAGAGACGGACTTGGGCTCGCCACGTCGTGCGCAATAGGTCGGCGACGCGACAAGGATCACCCTGAAAGCCGGCGCGATCCGCACGCCAATCATGGCATCAGACACCATACGCCCAAGCCGAATCCCAGCGTCGAACCCCTCTCCAACAACATCGGCAAGGCCATCCTCGAAGAAAACTTCGATAGTTACGCCGGGGTAGTCTTCTGCCATCGCTGCAAGGATGGGTTTCAGTACCCAGTCCAATGTAATGCGCGGGGCGTTGATCCGAAGGAGGCCCGATGCGCCCGAAAGCTCAGACTGGGCAAGTTCCCAGGCGGTGTTCAATTCAGCCAGGCCTGCACTCGCCAGCGAGACAAACCGCTCGCCGAGCTCGGTGAGCGCCACCGAGCGCGTCGTGCGCGCAAAGAGCGGGGCGCCAAGGCGCTCCTCCACCAGTTTTACCGCATGGCTCACCGATGACGGGCTCATGCCCAATTCAGAGGCGGCTGCGCCAAAGCCACCCCGTCGCGCGACAGTAAGCACCACAGGCAAATGTGAAAGCAGGTCTCGATCCATTATTCGATGATATCGAATAGTGCATCAGAAACAAAGCCGATTATCGAAACAGTGGGTCTAGGCCATCTTCGTGGGCGTCGGAAGACACCAATACCACGACAGGAGCCCGCAATGAGCCTTCTTCAATCTAGCCGTTTCAATCGCCGCACACTTCTGAGCAGCGCTGCTGCGGCCCTCGCGCTTCCCGTTTCAACACTGTTCACCCCCACACGCGCTCGCGCCCAAAATCAAGGAGCCAGAAACATGGAAAAAGTCACTTTCAACGTCGATCAGACCCCTCTCGTCGGAGACCTCTACGGTGCCACATCCGGTAAGCGTCGGCCTGCCGTCGCGATCATAGGTCCGATGACTTATCAGAAGGAGCAAGCCCCGACCGAATACGCCAGACGTTTCGCTGATCAGGGTTTCGTCGCGCTCGCCTATGACAGCCGGTACCGTGGCGAGAGCGGTGGAGAGCCTCGCGCCTGGGAGAACCCATTTCACAAGGTCGAGGACCTCAAGGCCGCGGTCGCTTATCTGAAATCGCGGCCTGACGTGGACCCGGATGAGGTCTCGATTCTCGCCATCTGCCAAGGCAGTTCTATCGCCTTCCGAGCCGCAGCTGAAATCGACGGTGTTCACGCGCTCGCCACCATCGCCGGTCACTACCGCGACGCTGAGGGCGATGTGGAATGGCTGACTGAGGAGGGCCTCGCCGCCCGTCGCGCCAATGGCGAAGTCGCCAAGGCCAAGTTTGAGGCCACTGGAGAGGTCGACTACATCAAGGGTGTTGACCAGACTGACATGAACGTCGGCATGCCCGGCGAATTCGTCTGGGTCTGGTATCAACCATGGGCCGACCGCGGCCAGTGGGACAACCGCTACGCCGTCATGAGTGATGCCGAACTGCTCACCTATGACTCGATCGGCGCGGCGAAGACCCTGACCGCGCCCTGGCTAATGATCCATGGCGACAATTGTTTCCTGCCCAGCGCCGCGCGCCGCCACATGGCGGCCGTACCAGAAACAACCCGCACCAAGACCGTCTGGGATGAGACACCGCACCTGGCCTATTACGATCAGGACGACGCTATCGACCGGGCAACTGCTGAAGTCGTTTCCTGGTTCAAGACCGCATAGCAAACTCTACCTCTGCCGGTTCTTCCCGAAGCAGCGCTCCCGGTGGGCGCTGCTTCTTTTCTTGTCACGGCTGTGCCCGCTGGCTCTTCGGTTATGGGCGCATAAGCAGCCTAAAGAAATTGGTGGATCATGAGAGCTGCTTTGGTCCGTGGGTGCCGCTGGCAAATAGCAAGTTGAAGGGCAGCACTTTCCCTTTAGCGGTCGTTTAGCTATCGATCAACGCGCGTCCACTAGTCGTCGAGAGCGGTGACCACTTCAAGCAAAGCAAGTGTCTTGGTTGGGCGCGTAAATGGAGTGAAAGCGGCGTGAGAGTGTCAATGAATATCGGCAGTGACTATGCGCGACCGCAGAATAGACGCTATTAACGTTCATTCTAACATGCTTTGAGTAAATTTGCTAAGTATATATAGATGACCACTTGAATACAAATGCCTGAAACAAACGTTTTCACCGCTAAAGAACTCTTGCGCCTCTCGCGTGAGGCTTCTGGACCTCACGGCGGTCTTGAAGTCCTCAATGAAGCACAAAAGCTGGGCGATAAGCAGTTTGAGGGGGTGGCGCGGAGTTTCGCGCTGCGTCCAGGGCTTTCGATGCTATACACTGAACTGACCGCGAAGCAGACATTCGAGATGGACGGTGAGATTGATACCTCGCTGAACATTGCGGTTATGTCTGGTTCCGGGGCGATGTCAGTCAGTTTCAGCTCTGGAGACCGGCATAAGGTCGGAAGTAATCAGGCCATTGTGATCTCGGTAAAAGATAAGGCAACGCTTTATGGCAAATACAAAGCGGGTCAGAAGAATCGGGTCCTCCGTTTGCGTTTGTTTCCAGATGAAATCGAAGATCAGGATCTGGCGTTGGTTGTGCAGTCTTATTGTTCCAAATCTCAGATCGTTCGTTTTCCCTTCTATTCAGAAACCTCCAGCATGCTTCCACTAATAAGGGAACCAATCGGCGGGTCGCTGGCAGGAAGACTTGCAGCAGAGAGTATTGCATTTGACTTGATCGCGCGGCTTGTCATCGCAGACGATATCTCTAACCAGCCGAGCGCATTCTCCCTGATGGCAAACGAACGGAATAAACTCCTTCGCGTGCGCGACCAGATCATTTCAGATCCGTCAGTCGATTATAGGCTTGAGCAGCTCGCTGCGACTGCGGGTATGGGTGTCAGTTCACTGAAGGAGAAGTTCCCGCTTCTGTTCGGACGACCGGTGATCGCTTTCTTGAGGGATGTGCGTCTCGACGCCGCGCGAGAGGCGATTGAGTGCGGCAAGATGAGCGTGACACAAGCCTCAAGACTGGCTGGATACAAGCATGCCAGCACGTTTTCGGCAGCATTCCGTAAGCGGTTCGGCGCTCCGCCCAGCGAGTTTTTGAAGAAACGGCTAACCCCCTAAGTCTTTCGGCCAAATTCCTATGCGTCGGGATTGTATGCTATTCGATAACGCGCAAATTGCGATTGCAATACATTCGCAACACTTGGGTTGTTCAGGGCAGCCCGGCTTTCAAGTTGAGGGGCTCGTATGAGTATGCAATATCAAACTGGGCGCTCGCTCGTAAACTCGCTGCTCGTATCGACGGCTCTGGCTTTTTCAGCCCCCGCGATCGCCCAAGAAGAGCCTGCCGAGCGAGATGAGACCCGAACACTCGACACCATAGTCGTCACTGGCACTGAGCGCGATACGACACTACAGGACGCAGACGTATCGGTGACGGTTTTGACTGAAACGGCCCTGCAAGCGGCAAGGGTCACTGATATTCGCCGGATTGATGATCTTGTACCAAATGTCCAATTCAACGAACTGGGTGCCATTGGAGGTGTTTTCGTCACAATCCGGGGCGTTGAGTCAAATCCCTTCATCGTGAACCGGGCGGCGATCTACATCGATGGCATTCCGTTTCGAGAGCTGAGTAACTCAGTTCTGACGCAACTGGAGTCTGTCGAAGTCCTGCGCGGACCTCAATCAACCCTATACGGTGCCAATACAGAAACCGGGCTCATCGTGATCCGCACAAGAGCGCCAAGTGATCGTCTTGAAGCAAACGCCTCGGTCACAGCCAGCACATTTGACACTGGTGACGCGTACCAGGCTGAGGGATTTGTCGGTGGTCCCCTCATTGATGATCAACTCGCGGGATCGCTATCGTTTCGGTATTCTGACAGAGACAATTATATGGAGAATGTCGGATCCACTGCGCAAGGGTCCGGCGAGATTGAAGAACTCTTTCTGCAAGGCCGCGCCCGGTGGACTCCGAACGAAGACTTCACGCTGAACGCAACCGCATACATCATTGATACGGACGCCCCCGGGGTCTATACGGCGGACAATTTCCCGATCGATATCGAGCGCTACAATCAAGTCTATTCGGACGGCATTTTATTTGATCCGGCCGATCCATTCGCTATTCCTCCAGCAAATGGAGAAATCCGGATTGGTGAGTTTCAGTATGTCAGTGAGGCGCCGAAGCGCGCCCAACTAGAAGACATCGTCGCAGGGCTGAGCGCAGAGTATGATACTGGGGCGGGACTCATCGAGGCGTCTCTCAGCTACAGATCTGAAGAGAGCGATGATCGGGGCTTCGATATCGACAAGACTAACGGTCCGTTTCTGGCAGGCGCTGTCTTGAACGATTTAGATGTCTGGAATGCTGAAATCCGCTGGAAATCGCCAGACGATCAACCACTCGTCTACACGATCGGGGCGTCTTACTATACCGACGACGAAACAGAGTCGCTCGGCTCCCTCGTAGGGCCTGGTTTGATCACGGACTATGCCTTCTCACCCGATCAGGCCCGAAGCAGCACCGATTCTGGCATTTTTGGATCTGCGAGTTTTACGCCCGTCTCAGTCCCGAAACTCACGCTCACTGCAGGCCTGCGCTACGACAATGCCAAGCGTGAGTCGTCGCAGCAAGAAGGAACACTCGATCTCGGTTTCACAGAGTTTGTTTTCAATGAGTTGGAACTGGAAGAGACGTTCGAAGAATGGCTTCCACGTTTCGCCGCGCGTTATGAGTTCACCGATGATTTCACGATGTATACAAACATCGCGCGCGGATACTTGCCTGGGGGGTTCAACTTGGCCGCAGCTCAGGCGGATTTACGCGATCAGCTTGTCCGTTTCGATGCTGAAACGCTCTGGAGCTATGAAATCGGAGCACGGTGGCAGTCACCTGATCGAAGCGCGTTCCTGAGCGGCGCAGTCTTCTTTATCGAGACTGAGAACTTCCAAGAGATCAACGATCTCGTCGATGAAAACGGCAATATCGCATCGACCTCCTTCATCGGCTCTACAGCAGCGACGGAGAGCTATGGATTTGAGATCGAAGGCCAGTGGACACCTACGGACGAGCTGACCTTCACTGGGAATCTTGGGATCATCGAAGCTGAGTATACCGATTATGCAGAAGCGACGGCCGCCGATGTCGTCGGAAACCCTGTTAAACTGGTGCCGGAGTATGATGCGAATATTGCGGCACGATACGAACATCCAAGTGGTTTCTTTGTTCGCGGAGAAGTCGATTTCATCGGCGACACAGCTCTCAACGAAGGCGCGCAACGCTTTGTTGTGAACGTTGAAGACAATGTCCAAGACGCAGTTGCGAAAATCGGATTGCAGGTGGGGTATGAGGCGGACAATTGGTCTTTGAGGGTCTTCGGTGAGAACTTAACTGATGAGCGCCGCGTCAGCAGCATCGGAAATCCGGGCGCGTTCTTCCTCAGCGACGGTATTTTGTACGGCGTCTTCGAGGAGCCCCGTGTTGTCGGGATCGAGCTGGGTGTCCGCTACTGACCGCCTGAGGTTCGGGTTCTCATAATCAGACACTGCTGAGAAAGCCATGGTTTTAGATTTGGAACCGCTGGTAGCTATTGGATGGTTTGCGTTGGCAGGCGGGCTGCTAAATGCGATCGGAGACTGGTTTATATGAGCTGCTGCCGGTTTTGAGGACACCGAGTTAGGGTGTTTTTGAAACCGGAGAGAGAGATGGGAAGACGACAGTTCAGCCGCGAGTTCAAGCGGGAAGCGGTGCATTTGGTGACGATGCGGGGGATAAGCGTGGCGCAGGTCGCGCGCGACCTTGATTTGCATCAGAGCGTTTTGAGGCGCTGGGTGCGCGAGCACTCCGATAGTCCGGATGCGGCTTTTCCGGGCCACGGGAAGCTCAAACCAGAAGACGATGAAGTCCGGCGTTTGCGCCGCGAGGTGGCCAAGCTGAAGGCCGAGCGGGACATCCTAAAAAAAACCGCGGCCTACTTCGCCAAGGACCAGACGTAATGTTCGGGTTCATCGCGAAACACCGGGGTATCTGGCCGGTCAGTTGGATGTGTGAGGCGCTCGGTGTCTCGCGAAGCGGCTTCCATGCCTGGCTCACGAGACCACCGAGTGCACGGGCCAGGAGCGATGCGGTGCTTGGCGGGCGGGTGCGGGCGAGCTTCCTGCTCTCTGACCGGACCTATGGCGCGCGCCGTGTCTGGCGCGACGTGCTCGCTGAAGGCTTTTCCTGCGGGTTGCACCGTGTGGAGCGGCTGATGCGTGAGCAGGCCCTGCGTGCCAGGCCACGCCGGCGCCAGCTGCCAAAGGATACGGGCCTGCGCTCGGTCATCGCGCCGAACGCGCTCGAACAGGACTTCGAAGCAAGCGGACCGAACCGGAAATGGGTTGCCGACTTCACCTATATCTGGACCGCTGAAGGCTGGCTGTACCTTGCCGTGGTGCTGGACCTGTTCTCCCGGCGCATCGTCGGCTGGTCGATGACACACTCCATGACAGCTCAAATGGTCACCGACGCGCTTATCATGGCGATCTGGCGGCGTGGTCAACCGAGTGAACTGATGCACCACTCCGACCAGGGCAGCCAGTATACAAGCGAGGCCTTCCAGCGACTGATGGCTGACCACGGGATCACATGTTCGATGAGCCGGTCCGGCAATGTCTGGGACAATGCTGCGATGGAAAGCTTCTTCTCGTCGCTCAAAACAGAGCGCATCCGGGGACAGACCTATCGCAGCCGCGACCAGGCGCGCGCCGACGTGTTCGACTACATCGAGCGGTTCCACAATCCGAGGAGGCGGCACTCGACACTGGGCTATCTCAGCCCGATGGAGTACGAAAGACGAGCTATGGACGCTTAACTTGCCGTCCACGAGACCGGCAGCAGCTCACATCTGCCCGGATCCGCGGGAACCGTCTTGCGCCGACCGGCCCGGCGAGGCACAGTTCTTGGCGATGTTTGTCGTTATGAGGCTTGCCGCTGGGTCTCGCCGGCTGGCCGCGCGCCCGCGCTTCCGGTTCGCTGGCGCGAAGCGGGTCGCGGGCACTAATGAGTCAAGCCAGCAACTGTTCAAGTTTTGATTTCCGTTTTTCCCAGTCAGGCATGACCTTTACGAGTAGATCGAAAAACTCCGGGCCGTGATGTGGATGAATCATGTGGCAGAGCTCGTGGGTAATCACATAGTCGATGGCATCAACGGGCGCTTCGATGAGGCGCGTGTTCAGGATCAGGCGACCGGCCGGCGACATGGAACCCCAGCGCTGGCTAAGCTTGCGGACGATCAATGCCTTCGGGTTGACCCGTGCGGGCGAAGCAAACTGCTCACGGCAAAGCTGCAACCGTTCCTCAAGCTTGATCTTTGCCCGTTCCCGATACCAAGCCATGACCATGTCCTGGATGTGGGCTGTCGTTTTGGGCCGTATCGTCTCAATATCGATATATCCCCGATAGAGACGGACCCGGTCGATTAGGCCCGGTCTAACTTTCAGTCGATATTGTCGTCCGAGATACAGGTGCGTTTCACCCGCGATAAACTGGCGCTCAGGGGTTCTGGGCAGAAACTGCCGGAAAAAGGCTTGCTGCTTAAGGATCCAAGCCGCGCGTTTCTTGACCTTCGCGTCGATATCTTCTGCTGCAGCGCATTGCGGAGCCGCGATGAAAACGCTCAAATCTGGTTCGACGGCGATTTCGAGCGTTCTCCTGTCCCGACGGTCCACGGCAAATACGATACTGTGCGAGCCATACTCAATCTGGCGCAGTTCAGAACTCATCCTGGAAACCGTGCACGTGCCAGCTTCATAAGATCCAGTTCAAGCGTATCGAGTGTCTCCACATCAAGCACGACGCCTTTCTGGTCCCTGAGGACATCAAAAAAGTAGTCATCAATCGCGTTTCGCAGCTGATTCTGCGCAACCTCATTCGACCAGATGTCGACAATATGATGGGCCTTCACGATCCCGATGACGTCCAGCGCGACCAGTGCTGTGTCGTTTTCATCGAGCGCGGTCCCGTCCTCGCGTAAGAGTTTTGATTCCAGGACGCCGAAAAAAGCTTGCCCGTCATCATTGCCTCTCAGAGCGTCTGGCACGCGGCGTCCGCGATCCTTGGAGGCGACCTTCTGGGCGAGGTCCATCACGCTATTGAGATAGTCGCGTTCAGACAAACGCCTTGCGCGGTAGTCTCTAATTGTCTCTTCCAGAAGCGCGGAGAACTTTGCATAGAAGCTCGGGTCCTCATCCATGCGTTCTGTCAGCGTGCGCCGGGTCGCGCTGGCGATACGATCAGCTTTTGAAGCATCCGTGACGCCGGCTTCTTCAACAACTGCCTGTAAGGCTTGAGGGTCGTTGATGTTGACGACTTCGATGATCGTTTCGGCCGGCATGGCGATGACGTGGTCATCGAGCAGTTTCTGGATTTTTGGTTCGAACTCTTTGACGTCGACAGTTTCCTGATAGCGCAGCTGCACCGATCTGCGCAGTTCAGAAAAGCGCTTCCAGTCCTGCTTCATCCTGTCGAGCGTTTCAGGCGCGAACACGTCCATTGCCTTGTCCGACGACAAGGCAATGTGGAGACAGCGGCCAAACGCGCGGAACCGCGCGTAGAAATCCTGCCGGATAGCTTCATCGCCGAGGAACTGCTCGAACGCCTCCATATCCTTCTTGTTGGCCACCGGCTTGAACAGATCCCAGAGCTGGTCATGCAATTGCGGCACGCGGCGGATTTCTTCTTTGACGTCGTGAACCGTTCCGGCGAGATCGGCATCGTCATAGCCTTCAAACGCCGTGTACGTTGTGAGCGCCTTGTCGAGCTCGCCTAGCAATCCTTCATAGTCGATGATGAACCCGAACTGCTTCTCGGTGTCGCCATCTTCGAAGAGGCGGTTCACCCTTGCGATCGCCTGAAGGAGGTTGTGCTCGCGGAGCGACTTGCAAACATAAAGCACAGTGTTTCGAGGGGCATCAAACCCGGTTAGGAGCTTCGAGACCACAATCAGGATTTCCGGATCGCCAGACCCTTTGAAGGCTTCAATGATCTCACGGTTGTAGGCGTCTTCGCTTTTGTAGCGGGCCATCATCAAGGACCAGAAGCGCCGGACAAGGTCTTTGGACTCCACGTCCACTTCCTCATTGCCTTCATTCTCGTCGGGCGGCGAGATGATGATCTCGCTGGTCACATGACCGATTTCGTCGAGAACTTCCTTGAAGCGAACGGCAGCGGCTTTCGACGGCGCGACCAGCTGCGCCTTGAAGCCTGTCCCCTGCCAGTGCTGGCGATAGTGCTCTGAAATATCGAACGCTTTGGCCCTGATGGCTTGCCCGGTTTTCGACAATGCATCCATGCGGGAAAATTTGCGCTTCAGGTCCGCTTTCTGCTGATCGGTGAGGCCCTCGGAAATTTTGTCGAACCAGGTGTCGATCACCGCGCCGGTGATCTGCTGATCGACGAGCCGGCCCTCATAGAGCAGCGGAACGACCGCGCCATCGGCTACCGCTTCATCGATCTTGTAGTGATGGATGAGACCCCCGAATGTCGTCAGCGTGTTCTTATCCTTCTTCAGAAGCGGCGTGCCCGTGAAGCCGAGATAGCAGGCCTTGGGGAGAAGCCGCCGCATCTTCATCGCAAACTGGCTGTGCCCGCCATAGCGGCCGATCTGCGTGCGATGACTTTCATCGATGAGCACGAAGAGATTGGCGTCTTCATCCGGTTCGTCGCCATGACGAAGCGCGGTATCGAATTTGTTGATGATAGTCGTGATGAGCGGCGTTCGTGCATGGATCAGCGAAAGGAGGTCCGAGCCGCTGGTTGCGCGCACCGGGTCCATGTCACAGGACTTGAAAGTGCCTTTGATCTGTTTGTCGAGATCGTCCCGGTCCGTGACGATCACAATGCGCGGATTGGTGATTGCCCGGTCGAGGGCAAGCGCGCGGCCCAGCATGACCATGGTGAGCGATTTGCCGGAGCCCTGCGTGTGCCAGATGACGCCGCCCTTGCGCACGCCTTCAAGATCAAACTGCTTGATCCGCTCCACCGCCGCGTTCACCGCGAAGTACTGCTGATGGCGGGCCACTTTTCGCACGCCGCCATCGAAGACGGTGAAGCGCCGCACGATGTCGAGCAACCGATCAGGTCGACATAACCCGTAAATCAAGCGGTCTTGCTCGGTGACTTCACGCAGACCCGCATCGAGCAGAGCGCGGTACTCGGTCCGCCCCGATGCAAGCGGTCCCTGAAACACGGCCTGTTCCTCCGCGACACCCATGCGCCGATTGGCGAGCGATGATAGCACAGCTTCGTCCGGGGTGTCCCTGTCCAGCATACCTGGAAGCGCCGCCTCAAGTCGGTCATTCAGTCCGGCCGCGCGGGCGCGCTCAATATCGCCTTCCCGCAGGTCTTCATCAGACCATGCATGCCAGAACTTTCGTGGGGTACCGACCGTTGCATAGAGCGCCTCGGTTCGGCTCATGACCATGAGCAGCTGTGCGAAATGAAAGAGCTGCGGGATCGCGTCCTCGCTCTGATAACCGATCAGCTGGCTACCCGCCTTCTTGAGGCCGGCCGTCGGTCGCTTGCTCTCGATGACGACGAAAGGGACGCCGTTCACATAGGCGACGATATCGCAGCGTTTGGTGGCGCTGCTGCCCGTGCGCTCCACAGAGACTTCGGCGGCGACATGAAAAGCGTTGTTCTCGGGATTGTCCCAGTCGATGAAGCGAAAGCTGTAGCTCTTGGAATCCCCGTCTATGGTCTTTGTGATCGTGGTCCCGAGGATCAGCGTGTCATAGACATCCTGATTGGTGGCCTTCAGCCCCTTGATCCGGTCGGGTGTAGGTTTCAGGCGGCGCACCGCCTCGTGCGCGTCCTCAAGATCGAAATTGTAGGCCTTGCCGCGATACTCGAACGAATTGAGCCTTAAAAGCTGCTCCACCAGGATGTCGTCGAGCACGACATTGCGCAGCCGTCCGCCCCGCTGGCGATTGACTTCCTCCTCGCAGAGCGGGGTGAAGCCGAGCGCGACCAGCATCTGGAGTGCTGGGATTTGCGACTGGTGTTTTTCGGCGGGGTTGAAGGCGTCGGAGGTCATGGTTTCGCTCCTTGCCTAAAGGCGCGGCTTTGCTTACCAGACCTGCGTGTTGAGTCGGCCGTCGGAACCCTCCGAGCGGCGCTTGGGTTTTTTGTCCGCTGCCCTTGACTCTCAAATGAATCTTGACTCTTGGCCTCGATTCGTCCTATATAACTGTTGAGTTCGCTGCCTATCGGCTTCGAACCTATCGAGGCTTCGGGCGCTGAGCCAGCGTAGCAAATCAGCGCCCTCATTCTTTTTATCCTATGCATTGTCGTACGCCTCCCGTGTCCAGCGAGGGGCTTGCCGGATTTTGACCGCGCTATTTTCCGCCTTGAAACATGTGATGAAATTCGCCTTGAGCCTGCCGTCACGTCTTGTGCTGAGCGCAAGCACGATGACAAAGTCTTGTACCACAACGGTCACGCGCCGTTTCGGGTCGTGGCATTGGCGCCGTCCATCCCATCCTTGAACGCAGAGGGCGTTGGGGTCAGCGAGGGCCGCCGCGATCCAGTCCATGCGTTCTGCGCGCACGGTTGAAAAGATATCGTCGGCCCCACGTCGATCTGAGCTTTCAAAGAAGGCATGCTCAAACGTGCCCTGCCCGAAATAGACCCGAATCCCGTCATAAGTGGTGATCACTGCGCGGGCCAGCGTGCGGAGGTAATGATGCCGGTAGGCGTCTTCATCATCGAGCCTGAGGAGCGCGGGCATCACCACCCTCCTTGCAGTCGCATTCGGAAGATATTGAATTTTCGTTCCGCGGCAGAGGTGGGTCCGAGCCTGTCCCGGTCGAGTCGTCTCTCAAGATGCTGAACGAGGGCGGCTTTCGCCGCGCCGAGGTTTTCGCGCTCATTCATCCGTGCACTGGCAGCGCCGAGCAGCACGTCGCAAAGCTGCAGCAGCACAACTTCAGGCGAAGGCAGAGACTGCACTGCTTCTATCTGCGATGTACGGTTCGCGTGGCCGAGGACGGTCTTCAGCGTCGATAACCGCGAGCGATCCCGGTTCAGCTTGAGATCGCAAAATATGCTGTATTCATTGTTGTCGAGAATCCAGTGATGGATGGCCTGATAATAGAATTTGTAGAAGCCGAGCTCTGCATCGCCGTTCAGGCGGCCGAAATTCACTTCCGTTCGGTCCACGGCGACACAACGGAACCGCATATCGAGACCGAAGCTCATGAACAGATCGATCAGCTCAATGTAAAACGCCTCTTTCGCGGGGGAAACCTTGCGCCATTTAATTTCGCCGTAGACGTCATGCTTGCTGCGAAGCTCTGCGATCCGCGCCTTCGCCGTCTTGCGGATATCGACGGGCAGCCACAGGCTGCCGATCATCAGATACCGGCCATTCGGGTTTGCTGACGTCAACAGGTCAGGCAGCGTTTCATCGCAATAGACTTCGAACTTCATGGCGGGGCCTTCGCGCTATCCTTTCGGCGGGTACGGATCATTGCCGTAAGTGTTGCGCTCGCGGATTTTGCCGTCGCGGCCTTTGAGGAACGCTTCGCCTTTGGTCTCGCGCGCTTTTTCTTTGGCGAATTTCCAGGCATCGGCCTGCGTGTCCGTCACCTTCGAGGCGCGGCCAGCGCCTTCTCGCTTGGCTTCCCACTTCCCGTCTTCGCGTGGCTGGGTCCAGTAGTTCTTGTCATCAGCCATGGGCGGCCTCCTTTTCGTCTGTTTGGGATTGAGAGGGATCGACACTCACCCGCCATTCGCCGGTGAGGAGCTTTTGCATCAGGCCGCGTTTCTGGCGCTGGAGTGCGGTGATTTCGCGGTCGATGATGGCTGCTTCGGCCAGCATCCCATCCAGCAAATCAGCTTTTTTTTTCTGAAGCTCAACTGGCGGCAGAAACACGCGAATTCTTGAGAACGCCGGGAACTTGAGATTCCAGGTATCGCTAGTGAGACCTTGTGAATAGCGCTCGAAATCAAAGACCATGCGACGTGACTTGAACAGGTGCGCCGCGTATGCGCCAAGAATGTATTCCGAAACTGGCGTTACTATAGTATAGGCCGGACTCACAATCCCTTGCAGACTGGAAAGACCCACCACGCCCTGCCACATGCGCATTGTATTGTAGCCGAGATCACCGGGCAGAATCAGTTTGTACTTTGACTTGTCCGCGGTCGAGGTATCTTTTCGCCCCACGTCATCGCGATCGATAACGCCGCCATTCATTGTAATGCTGAGCAAGCGGTCATCAGCGCTTCCAGCGTCAACCCGTTCACGGAACACGTCGCCCAGTTCGTGCTCCTGCCAATCGTTGGGCCTAGCGGCATGTTTTGGGTGGCAAGGATCAAAGAACTGCCGGGCTGCAGCAAGTCGCCGCCGCTCTCTCGCCGCACGGAGGGCTTCCAGCTTTTCGATGGCCTCATCCCAGGTCCGGAGGATTTCAGCGATGCGGCGTTGTTCGTGGAGTGGGGGGACATGAACTTTGAAGGGTTCAATTTTTTCGAGGCTCAGATTTGCTTGTGCGTTCTGTGTGGAAAGCGCGGCCAAGCCTTTTCTTGAGAATTTAAGTGATTGGAAAACCCACTCGGAATCGAAACCATCGCGGGGCTTCACAGCTACCACGCTATCTGGGCAAGCAGCATCGAAGTCGGAAATGGCAACATCGCCGATGTTTGCAGCGATCGACATAAAAATTGTGCCCCGTGGGAACATCTTGCTTACGCCAAGTCCAAGTTCATTCAGAGTCTGCGTCCAATTCCGAACAATCCGGCCTGCTCGAGCGATATCCCCGGTTTGCAAGAATGGTATCTCGCCACCGTAATACCTCGGGTCATTGCGGGGCCGCGCAGAGAATTTGCCGCGCTCAATGCTCGCGACCTTCGACAGTGGTAACTTGGTGAAGCCCTCAAGCATCAATACCTAACTCCTTCAGATATCCGGCCATGCGCTGGCGCACATCGGCGAGTTCGGCCTCAATGGCGTTGATCTCCCTCTGCACGGCGGCGACGTCGATTTCCTCTTCGGGCTCAAACGTGTCGACGTAGCGAGGGATGTTGAGATTGTAGTCGTTCTCGGCGATCTCGTTCGGCGTGGCGACGTATGCAAACTTGTCCACGAATTCGCGCGCCGCATACGCGGCGAGCACTTTTTCAATGTGCTTGTCTTCGAGCAGGTTCTGCGTCTTGCCCGGCGTGAACTCCTTGCTGGCATCAATGAAGAGCACATCCTTGCGCGCCTCATTCGGCCCGCCCTCTTCGCGAGAGCGGTCAAAGACGAGGATGGCGACTGGAATGCCCGTGGTGGTGAAGAGATTTGCGGGCATGCCGATCACCGCATCGAGCAGGTTTTCCTCGATCAGCTTCTGCCGGATCGTGCCTTCCGAGCCGCCCCGAAACAGCACCCCATGGGGCACGATCACCGCGACGCGGCCTAAGTGACGCTTCGCGATCTCGATCATGTGCGTGATGAAGCCGTAGTCGCCCTTAGACTTCGGCGGCACCCCGCGCCAGAAGCGCTTGAAAGTATCTGTGTCCGCGCCCTCTGCGCCCCAGTTCTTCAGCGAGAAGGGCGGGTTGGCGACGACCACGTCATATTTCAAGAGATGATCACCCTCGACGAGGGTGGGATTGTTCAGCGTGTCACACCATTCAATCCGCGCGGCGTCCTTTGCATGCAGGAACATGTTCATGCGCGCGAGCGCCCAGGTCGCGCCGTTCACTTCCTGTCCATAGAGCGCAAAATTGTCCGAGCCGACTTCTTCTGCAGCACGGATGAGGAGTGAGCCTGAGCCGCAGGCCGGATCGCAGATCGTGTTGCCGGGCTTTGGCCCCGCAAGCTTGGCCAGAAGGCGCGAGACAGGTGCCGGCGTGAAGAATTCTCCGGCTTTCTTGCCTGCGTCAGACGCAAAACGAGAGATCAGATAGATGTAGCACTCGCCTATGATGTCTTCGCCCACGCGGCTCGGGCTTAGGTCGAGCTCCGGCTTGGCGAAATCCTCAAGCATGTTCTTGAGGCGGCGATTGCGATCTTTCGGGCGACCAAGATTGGCTTCGGAGTTGAAGTCGATATTGCGGAACACGCCTTCGAGTTTGGCGCGGTTGGCGTCTTCGATTTTCTCCAGCGCGATATTGATCAGCTCGCCAATGTTCGCCTCGCTGCGCTGATCATAAAGATCGTAATAGCTCGCGCCCTCCGGCAACACGAAACGTTCGCGCTCAAGACGGCGGCGGATGCGGGCATCGTCATCGCCATACTGCTCTTTGTACTGCCTGACATGATCGGCCCAGAGGTCCGATATGTATTTCAGGAACAGCATCACTAGAATGTAGTCTTTGTATTGAGCAGGGTCCACGGCGCCCCGAAAGGTGTCGCATGCGGCCCAGGCGGCGTTGTTGACCTGTTGTTGTGTGATCTGGTCGCTCATGCGCGCGCTCCTTCGTGCGATTGTTTGGCCATCCGCTGCGCCGCATCACGAAGGACCATGCTGGTCAGGTCGCGGCGCAGTTCGGCGGCTTTGTTTTCGAGATGTTTGGCCTGTTCGGCCAGTCGGCTTGTTTCGAGGATTGCGTCCTGTGTGGCGAGGTCCGGCACATCGATTTCAAGTTCTGCCAACGCTGCTTTCGGGATCATACGCAGGGACGTTCCCCGCGCGCGCTTGTCGAGCACCCGCTGCGTCTCAGGATGATTGATCGCCCAGGCGAGATATTCTGGGCGGACGCGGGTGGTGTCGGGCTTCAGAAGTAGAAGCGGCAAGAGGACCGCTGCGAGATACGGCCAGTCGTCCGGCACAGCGCTGGCGGTATTGAGGCTACCTCTGGAGCGAAAGAGTACATCGCCGGGGCCCGCAAAGTAACGCTCTTTGAGATGCCCTAGGTCGTACGTGCCTGGCTCGATTTGCGCCCAGTCATCGCTTTCGTTCAGATCGCGCAACTGCAAAGCAGGGATACCGCTTGGAGACGCGCTCAGGCGCTCTCGGGCGGTATATCCTGACTGAATTTCGCAGACCTGATCGACGCGCATGAAAATTCCTCTGTAGAATTGGAAACTGCATATATGTACCGATTCTTCGTCCGTCAAGAGAAATAATGCTGTAGATAGCTCTACAGCATATTGGTGCTCCCTCCGCCTCAATATCTCCCCCATCAGTCAGGTGGGCAGGCGGTGCGTCTGCCAGCGCGCGGTCGCCGCGCAAGGGGGCGGGACTCTTTCATCAGTGATCGTCTTTAGGCGTCATACCTACAGCTTCCCCTTGCGCGCCGCCCTGGTGCGCCCTGGCTGAGCACCTCCTCGCCGCCCACCCGACTGCCGGGAAAAGAACGCGGGCGGGGAAGGAGACTGACATGACTGACCACCACGCAACCGCTGCACCTCTTGTGGCGACCACCGCACCCGCGATGCCCGATAGACCGCGCATCTACGTTGCCTGCCTTGCGGCTTACAATAACGGCTTCCTACACGGGCGCTGGATCGATGCGACCACCCCTGACGAGATTTGGGAACATGTTCGCGCCATGCTGGCCGACTCGCCGGAGCCGGACTCGGAAGAGCACGCGATCCACGATTACGAAGGCTTCGAGGGTGCGAACCTGTCCGAGTATGCGAGCTTCGAGACGGTCTGCGAGCTTGCGGACTTCATCGAGGAGCGCGGCGCGCTTGGCGTGAAACTCTTCCGCCATTTCGCCGACGACCTTGCCGAGGCGCGCGCCGCCTTTGAGGATTATGCGGGTGAATATCGCAGCGCAGCGGAGTTTGCGGAGCAGCTGCACGAGGACACCGGAACCGAGATTCCCGAGAGCCTTCGCTACTACATCGACTGGCAGGCGCTCGCCCGCGACATGGCTCTGAATGGCGAGATCATCGTCTTCCAGACGGGCTTTGATGAAGTCCATGTGTTCTGGAGCCGCTGATATGAGCTTCACGGAACGCTTCCAATCCTTCGTATGTGAGGGCGACAGCATCACATGCGAAGCCCAAGGCTTCGAGATCACCGCGCGCATTGTGCGCGATGACTGCCCTGATGCCCCCGACCAGCGCCAGGACGGGTTCTGGCCCTCACTATACAAGGACGCACCGGGGTTTATCGGCCCCGGCAACAATTTCCGCGAGCGCTTCGCCGAGGCGCAGGCGCTTGCAGAAGCCGTCATGCAGGCATGGCGCGACGATGAATGGTTCTATTGCGGTATCGTTCTGTCCGTATCGCGTGAGGGTATTGTCCTCGATAGCTATGCTGCGAGCCTTTGGGGCATCCAGGCCAACTATCCGGACTCGGACAACAGCTACCTGAACACGATTGCAAGCGAGCTTTTGCCCGAAGCCTTGGGCGCTGGACACGCTGCTATTCAGCGCCTGTGCCCTGCGCTCACACCAGACGAGGCGCGCGCGTGAGCGCGCACCCGTCACCCCTTATCACGTCAAATCAAGGAGCCCGATCATGGCCCAACCCATTCTTAAATCCATTCCGCTCGACCAGCTGAAAATCTCTAAACTCAACATGCGCCACAGCCGGAAGAAGCCGGACGTGTCCGACATTCTGCCGTCGATCCGCGAGAGCGGCATCCGTCAGACTTTGCTCGTTCGCGCCGAAGGCGATCACTACGGCGTTGTCGCCGGACGGCGGCGCTATTTCGCCTTGAAGGCCATCGAGAAAGAGACGGGCAAGACGCCGAAGGTGCCTTGCGCGATCATGGCCGAGGAAGACACCGCCAGCGCCATCGCCGCGTCTGTCATCGAGAATGTCGGACGCCTGCCAGCCTCTGAAATGGAGCAATACACCGCCTTCAAACGCCTGCACGATGAAGGGCGAGCTGTGGACGAGATCGCCACCTTCTTTGGTGTGACCGAACTGCTCGTGCGGCGAGTTCTGGCGCTGGCTTCATTGTCGGACCCCATCCGAAAACTCTACGCCGAGGACGAGATCGACCGTGAGACGATCCGCGCCCTGACGCTCGCGACCGAAGACCAGCAGGCTGAATGGTTGATGCTCTATAAAAGCGAGGACGAACGCGAACCGCGTGGCCGGAACTGCAAGGCATGGATCACCGGCGGGGCGATCATCACGACTGACAAGGCGCTGTTCGATCTCGCCGATTATGAAGGCCAGATCACCGCCGACCTGTTTGGTGAGGACGGGGTATTCGCCGATCCTGACGCCTTCTGGAACGCCCAATCCGCCGTCATCGCGCAGCGAGTGGAAGACTACATCGCCGATGGCTGGAAGGACATTATCTGCCTTGAGCGCGGGGCGTTCTTCCATCGCTGGGATCATGTGACCAAGACGAAGAAACAAGGCGGCAAAGTCTTTGTGGAGGTTCGCTATGACGGCGCGGTGACGTTCCATGAGGGTTACATCTCTCAGGCCGAGGCGCGGCGGCAGGAGAAGGCGAAGACGGGGAGCCGCGACGACGTTGCTGCCCCTGTCAAACCGGAAATGTCCGGCCCGCTGGCGGAGTATATCTTGCTGCATCGTCACGGCGCGGCGCGCGCGAGCCTGCTCGTTCAGCCTGCCATCGCGCTGCGCCTCATGGTGGTTCATTCCATGACGGGCAGCGCCCTCTGGGACATCCGCCCGCATGAATGCCGCTCGCGCAAGGAAGCCACGCGCGCCTCGATTGAAGCGTCAAAAGCGCAGGCCGAAATGGACGCGGCGCGAGAGCGCGTAGCCGACCTGTTCAGCGCGCTTGGGGTAAACGGTGAGGCCCGACGCAATGGCGATGGCTATCGCTTATGTGAAGTGTTTGCGGCATTGCTCGCCATGTCTGACGAAGAAGTCGGCGACGTATTGGCCTTTGTCATGGCCGAAACACTTGAAGCGGGTGGACCAGTGGTTGAGGCGGTCCTGCATGTTTGCGGCGCAGACCTCTCTGGCTACTGGAAGCCGGAACTCGCCTTTTTTGACCTCACCCGCGACAAGCGCGCGATCAATTTTATGGTCGCTGATATTGGCAGCAAATCGCTTGCTGATAGCTGCGCCACCGACACCGCAAAGGCGCAGAAACAGATCATCGGGAACCGGATTGCAGGCGAAGGTTGCGAGCCGAATCCCGACTGGCGTCCTGCATGGATGCAAGTGCCGCCATCGCGCCTTGTTGAAGGCGCAGGGTCTGCGCCCGTCGATGCTTGGGATGGGGTTGAGGCTCTTTTCGAGGCGAGCGAGACAGATGCTAACTCCGAAGATGTCGATGCGAGGCAGGACGCCGCCTGACATTTTGTCTCCCGTCAGTGCGGTGTGAGAGGCCGTCCGGTGCTGGTCATCGGGCGGTCTTTCGCTCTCCTTGTGATGTGGGGTGCAGGCAAGGTTCTTCAGGAAATCATGCCGAATAATCGCCCGTCTATGGGCCTCGCTGGGTGTCCGGGAACTTAGCCAGTGGTGCTCTTTTCTGATGCCTCCACGTCAATCGGAGACCCGTTGTTCCCGTCTTTGCCGTGTGACCTGGACGAGGCCTGCCGCGCCTGAAACCGGCCATTCAAGAAAATTTCCCCGCCGCTTTGCGGCTCCTCGCGCAGCAAGTTTTCTTGCTTGTCCAGTGCTCCACTCACGTTTCGCCCGCAAGCGGTTCAGACCCCTCAGGCCTCGTCCTTTCGGTCCGGCGTCGACGGGGACAATGGGTCCTCTAAGACACATGGAAACGAAAGGAACCACACCATGGCCAACGCACTCGGATATGTCAGCGAAACCAAGACCGGCTTCGAAGGCGCTCTTGCAATGATGAACCTCGCAGCCGCGATCCGCATCGAGAAGAACGCGGAGAAAGCCGCCGACGGACAGCCCGACTACCGCATCTTCGCCGGTGAAACCTCGACCGAAATCGGCGGCGGATGGCTTCGCAAAGCCAAAGCATCGGGCCGCGAATATGTCTCGATCACCCTCGCAGACCCGCAGATCGGACCGCGCAAGATCTACGCAAACCTCGCGCCTGTGAAAGGCAAGAAAGGCCGCCACGTGATCCTCTGGAACCCGCGGGACTAGCGGGCTTCCACTTCACAAAATCAGCCGCTCCGAAGATCATCTTCGGGGCGGTTTTGCGTTGAAAAGTCCTGGTTAATCAGCAGGGTGAAAATCAACGCGTTGCTTATTGCGGCTATGACTGGCGGCTCTTTCCGGCATTTTTTGACATCTCGAAACGATGACGAAAGGAGCCATAAAACATGTCACGATCCTCGAAGAAATCCGCCCGCAGCAATGAGCTGCCAGAGCTTTTGTCTGCTGCCGAAGCCGCAGAATTCCTGAACCTGTCGCCCATCACCCTGTCGCATTATCGCTGTCAGGGACGCGGCCCGATCTACCGCAAGCATGGCTGGCGCATCTACTACGCCAAGCCCGATCTTATCGACTGGTCCAATGGGCAGCGCTGGTCCTCCACCGGCGACCCGATCCGCTGATCCCATGCGCTATCTCATTGTAATACTGACCCTGGTTGGCCTTGGATTGATGGTGCTTGCCGTCTTCTTTAACCCCCAGGATCGGCTGATCTGGAACCGGACAGCGAGTGCGCCAACAGGGCTCTACTGGCTGAACGACGACCCATTCACCCCTGGCCGATGGGTCGTCGTCTCAGCGAGTAGCGATGATGCGCGGTGGGCTCAGAGCCACGGATTTGTCGGGAAGGATTGGCCACTTCTGAAGCAGATTGTGGCGGTGTCTGGCGATGAAATCTGCAGGCTTGATGGCGTGGTTTCGGTCAATGGACAGACGGTTGGCAAGGCAAAAGACATCGGCTCACAAGGCCGATCGCTGCCGGTCTGGACGGGGTGTCAGGTTCTGACTGAGGCCGAAGTCTTGCTGATGAATTCCCATCCTGAGTCTTTGGATGGGCGCTATTTTGGAGCGACGGATATCAGTGATCTTGATGGCGTCGCCGCGCTGATCTGGGAATTCTGAACATGTGGGTGGTGGCAAATGGCGGCATAGCGCGGCACGTGGCGGCGAAAGGCGGCATGGGATTAGACAGCGAACCCGTCAGGGCAAGATTGAAGCTCATGCACCAAGAGGCGCATAAGTCATTGTCTGCACATCTCTTTTTTGGCGTCTCATGCCGGAAAATGTGGCACCAGATTTCCATGGGTTTTGTTGAATTCATTGAGATTTTTTGGCGCCTTGGGCTGAAGACGTGCCATGGTCGATGATACGGACTTCACGCCCCGTCTCGGCAAGCTCCGCGATGTCGGCGTGGGGTCTTCCAAACGGTTTCGCACGCGGGTGCTTAAGGCAGCGAAGGGGCTGCACCGGCAGGCGACGCGGCCTGCCTTCACCGGGGCACGTATCGGGCGCGGCAGCGCGGCAGGCATTCATGCGCTCTCTCGTGCCGGTCGTATGGGCCGCCTTCGAATGCGGCGGGTCGTTGTGAAAGTGCATATTGCACGCGCCGGAGGCGGTATCGGTGTACGCGCCTATGGCCGCCATCTCGATTACATCCAGCGCGACGGCGTCGACCGTGAGGGCCGCGGCGGTAAGTTCTATGGCCGTGAGGGCGAAACCGTGGACGGTCGCGCCTTCCTCGAACGCAGCCGGGATGATCGTCACCAGTTCCGCATTATTGTCTCGCCGGAGGATGCAAATGAGATCGGTGATCTCAAAGCTTCGACGCGTCGCCTCATGGGCGAGATGGAGCGCGACCTCGGCACACGCCTCGACTGGGTCGCCGTCGATCACCATAATACCGGCCATCCTCACACGCATATTGTCATTCGCGGCAGGGACGGTTTGGGACAAGACCTTGTCATAGCTCGGGACTATCTGATGAAGGGCTTGCGCGCGCGGGCCGAGGAAGGCCTCACCCGGGAACTTGGGCCGCGCCGGGATATCGAGATCGCAAAGGCGCGCCAGCGCGAGGTCAGCATGGACCGGCTGACCGGGCTCGACCGGGAACTCGCCGGGCTGGCGGTTGACGGCCGCGTTGAGCTCGCCGCAGCCTCGGGAACGGGACAGAGGTTTTCACGGGTGCTGCTGCGCCAGAGGCTGTCGCATCTGGAAGGGTTACAACTGGCCGCTCAGACAGGTCCGGATGTCTGGCAACTCAAAGCCGACTGGCAGCGGGCGCTGAGCGCCATGGGTCGGCGCGGCGATATCATCCGCGCGCTGGCCGCAGGGATCGCACAGGGCGAGCAACTTGCAAAGGTACGGTTCTTTGATGAGCGCCTCGCCGACGCGCCCCCGCTTCGGGGCACTGTTATCCGCAGCGGCCCGGAAGATGAACTGACCGACAAGCGCTTCCTGCTCGTGCAGGACTTTGAAGGTACGCCTTGGCATGTCCCGGCAGGCGATGATCCCGCCCCTCCCAATGGCGCAGTGGTTGAGGTCGCGCGCAGGTCTGTGGTTCCGCGCCGCGCTGACAGGGTGATTGCCGGGATCGCGGAACGAAATGGCGGGGTCTATTCTGAGGCCCTGCATGCAGCCACTGATCCTTCCGCTTCGAGCGCCTACCGGCTTGCTCATAAGCGCAGGCTCGAAGCGCTCCGTCGCGCCGGGATTGTGAGCCGCAGCGAAGATGGCGTCTGGCAGATTGGTGAGCGCTATTTGGAACAGGCGGCGGACCACGAGGCAGCGCAGGGCGGCGGTGTCAGGGTTCGCGTGCGCTCGTGGATGGCAATGGAGACACAGGTCGAAGCGCGCGCCGACACCTGGCTCGACCAGATTGATGACAAGGACATTGGCCACGGCGAAAAGCGTCTGCATGAGGCGCGCCGCGCGCGGCTCGGCTTTCTGCGCCGGGAGGGCTTGCTGGAGGATGGTCAGGACCGGCTCAGCGAAAAGGCGCGCCAGCGGTTACGGCTGGAGGAACTAAGACGCGCTGGCGAGGGCGAAACCAGCCGGACAGGTCGGACCCACACAGAGCTGAGCGAAGGCGGGCGGTTCGAGGGTGTCTTTGAGCGAACGACAGATCTCGCCCAGGGGCGCATGGCGATCATCGGACAGGAGAAGGCCTTCGCGATGATCCCCTGGCGGCCGGACCTTGAACGCCAACGTGGACGATCGCTGGTCATCGAGATGCGAGCGAAAGGGATCGGCTGGACGATTGGAGGCGGCAGGCGTCGCGGCCTGTCGCGGTGACCCTGAGAGGAGGTTCATTGGTGTCGAACAGCCGCCTCGCTGTGTCCTGCAGTCGGCAGTGGCTTTGACCGCGCCTCTCATCAATGCTGCGGATCAATCAGATTTGGGGAAGCCGTAGAGCTCGAGACTGTGATGTTCGAGATTGTAGCCGAGCCGTTCAGCGATGCGGGCCTTGAGGGCTTCGAGCTCAGGGTCCTGGAATTCGATCACCTTGCCGGTCCTGATGTCGAGGAGATGGTCGTGATGGCTGGCCCGTTTGACCTCATATCGCGCGCGGCCGTCGCCGAAGTCATGGCGCTGGATCAGGCCGATATCATCGAGGGCGCTCAGCGTGCGGTAGACCGATGCCATGGACAGCTGCGGATCATGACGGCGCGCCCGCTTCCACAGCTGGTCGGCGTCCGGATGATCGCGGGATTTTTCCAGCACCGCGCAGATCACCTCGCGTTGCGGCGTGACCTTGGCGCCCGTGGATGCGACGCGGTCGATGAGGCGATCTCTAGCGATTGGCGGCTCCCACTGTCGGAGCTGTTGACGCGTATGGGTTCCAGTCCGTCTGGCACCGCTTAGGGCGCTTTGAAAGCGGGGCGTGTCCTTGGGGACCCAATACCGCACGCGCGGATGATCCCGGTGTAAACATGGTCCTCGGAGCGGCTATCTGCATTTTGACGATCCCCGAATTGAAACGGCTTCCGTTCCGCCTGCGACCACTGGCGTGCGATAAGGCGGGCCTCGCTGTTTTCTGACTGTCCTATAGTCAAGACACCTGAGGGACGGATATCGCACCCTGTTCGTTTCAAGAATTTTCCGAAGTCTTCCGTGCCAGCGCGCGGAGCGGGCTTGAAAAAGCAGCGATTTCGCTTGTGCAAAACGCATTGGGGACTATGCTAATTGATAATCATTCGCAGCAGTCGGCGTCGCCGGCAGTCATGAGGGTCCGGGCGTGTTGAGCACTGGTAACAGAGTATATCTTGCCGGACGCCAGTGGGGCCGTGTTGCAAACGGTGCGGGCGGTCCGGCATGAAGCGCGCGTGATGGAAGACAGTTTTCGAAACACAGGTGCCGATTACACTTGGTCCAGAGGCGCTGACGGCGATGGGTCCGAGCGCGCCAGTGCGGCGCCGGAGCGCCCGGCTGATGCGCTTGCAGTGCTCTATCAGGACTATGCGGGCCAGCTTTCGGCGTCTTTAAGGAAAATGTATGGCGACGGCCCGCCGGACCCGGACGACGTCTCGCAGCAGGCGTTTCAGAAGCTCATGGAGCGCGGCGATCTCGGCTCCATCGACAATTTGAAGGCGTTTGTCTGGCGCACGGCGCGCAACATCGTGCTTGGAGCCAAGCGGTCACAGACCGTGCGCTCGCGTTACGATTTCGAAGTCGAGCAGATTTATTTCCCGCTCAGGGATGACGAATCCACCCCTGAACGCATCATACTTGTAGGAGAACAGTTGAAACTTATCAGTGAGGTCCTGCAGAAAATGCCAGCGAAACGCCGACGCGCCATCATCCTGCACCGGGTAGAAGGGCTCTCGGTGACCGAGGTCGGCCGTCGGCTCGGCATCAGCCGCCAGAACGCTTCCAGGCATCTCGCCAAGGGCATTGCAGATCTCAACATCGCCTTTCTCAGCGACGAAGACAGTTCCGAATAATGACACCTGTTGAGCCTCAAACGCGCGCGGAAATTCTTCGCAAGGCCCATGACTGGCGCATGCTCATGGAAGGGCCTGATGCGACCGACACCGATCGCGAGGCGTTCGATGCCTGGCTTGCTGCTGATTCTCGCCATGGCGACATGTACGACTTCGCGGTGACCTTCTTTCACGCTTTAGGCGCGCTGGACCAAGGCGATCTGGAGAAGGGTGTGTTGCGCCGAACGCCCGCTGAACACGTCTTCGCTATCCGTTCACGCATCACCGCGCTTTTCGCCCGCACCGGCTTCCAGATCGGCGCAGCAGGCACCGCGCTCGCGTCGCTCGCCCTAGCCGTGGTTTTGGTCACTGGTCCTGCCGAGGCACCTCCCGTTCCGGCCGAACAGGTGATTGTCGCAAACTATGAGACAGGGATCGGCGAAACCCGCGCTGTCACACTGGAGGATGGAACGGTCATCACACTGGGAGCAGCGAGCGTGCTGGAAACGGCCTATTCGGATCGCGAGCGTCAGGCGATCCTCGTCACAGGTTCGGCTTTCTTCGAGGTTGCGACGGCCCCGGACCGGCCATTCGTGGTTGAAGCAGGCGATCTTGAAGCGCGGGTTCTAGGAACCGCATTTGACGTGAACCGCAGCACTGAAAACGTGCGCGTTGCGGTCGCCGAGGGCGAGGTCGAGGTCAGCTATCCCTATATGCTGAACGAGCAGCCGACCCGTCTGGTGACACGGCGAAGCCTGACCGCAGGCCAGCAAACCATGGCCTCCAGGGCGGACGGGCTTGCCGCCGCCACGACGGTCAACCTGTCGACCATCGGGGCCTGGCGTCAGGACAAGTTGTTCTACAACGGCGCTCCCCTGTCCGAGCTGGTCGCTGACGCCAATCGCTATTCGGACGCCCGCGTGGTCATCGAGGGCGACGTTGAGACCATCGCCAACTATCCGGTGCGCGGCTCGTTCAACGCCCGCGACATTGATGGCATGCTCTCGACCCTCGCCGATATCTATCCGGTCGAGATTGACCGCAGTGAGCCCGGTCTTGTTCGCATACGCGCACGGCCAACGAGCGCGCGCTGAGGCGCTTCGAATTTTTTCTTAACTTTTTTGCGGATGGGGGTGCGCTTTGGCGACCTCAGGCATCTTAACCATGTAAGCGAATGATGGGCATTCGCGTTTGCAATAGAATCCAAGAGGGGATCGTCATGGACAACCACCAAACCCGTAATTTCAAGAAATCTCTACTCGCCTGTATGGCCTCGTCGCTGGCCATCATGGCCGCCGCGCCCATGGCTGTGGCGCAGGACGCAGGCGCCGAAACCGCTGCCCAGTCCTTCAACCTGCCGGCCGGACCGCTCGGCGACGCCTTTTTCGCGATCACGACCGAGTTCGACGTCAACATCATCGCCGATGAGCGGCTTGTTCAAGGCAAGACAGCCCCCGCTGTGTCCGGCGTGATGAGCGCTGAATAAGCAATCGATCGCGTACTCGCGGGGTCGGGCCTTGATGCGCGAGAAGCAAATGCTGGAAGTTACGTGATTGCAGCAAAGACCGTTCGCGCCTCGGGTTCTACGCTTGTTTCGGGGACTCTTTCGGGAGACGATGAAACCGATAGCGTCTCAACATTGGACACGATCGTAGTGGTTGGCAACCTAACAAATTCAACGGTGTCAAACAGCACATCTATAGGCACGTTGGGCGTGCGAGATATTATCGATACGCCATTTTCAGTTAATTCCTACACCGAGCAACTTATAAGCAATACTAACGCTCGGAACCTTACCCAAATTGTCGCCCGAGATCCTTCCATCAGCTCAAACGTAAACGGAGCAGGTTTTAGAGACTCGTTCTCTATCCGTGGATTATCAGTTGACCGCTTCGCCATACTCTATGACGGTATTCCGGGAATGACGGGCTCGGATGGCTATTATCGAACCAATAATCTATCGAGCGTGGAAGTATTCCGAGGAATTAATGCCTTTAACCAAGGTGCCGCCACGGCGATTTTTGGCGGCGTCGGGGGAACGATTAATTTGGTTCCTAAAAGACCCTCAGATCAACCAGTGAACAATATCTTTGCGGGGTATGAGTCCGACGGTAGTGCTTTTTACGGGGGAGACCTTTCAAGACGCTCTGGGGAGGGCGATCAGTTTGGTTTACGGATAAATGCATTCACTCAGCGTAACGCTGGAAACATAGAAAATTTCCAGCGCGACCAAGAAAATTATTCACTGTTTTTGGATTGGAAGCCAACCGATACTTTTGTGCTGGAAGGGGAGATTTCTCGCTTTATAGATACTAGTAGAGGATATCGTGACGATATCTTTTTAAACCCTGGCGTTTCAATCCCGAATGTGCCGGACACAAGCACAAGTTACTCCCAACCCTGGGCATTTATCGACCAATCTGGCATTCGATACTTCGGTCGTGCCACTTGGGAATTCCACAAGAACTGGCAAATCACCGCTGGCGCAGGCGGGGTTCGAGGCGATGACGACAATGGTTTTTACTCGGTATTTGGCAGGGTACAAAGTGAAGAAGGCGATGTAGAGTTTACAGGCCGACGGTCTTTCAGGCCGGATAACAGCACTCTTGGTTCAACCGTTAAGCTCGATGGTTCGTTCCAAACGGGTCTCATCGATAATAGGATTTCGTTGTCCGGGACTTTCTCTGAGTGGAACTTCTTTGGTCTGTCCCGATCAGCGATTCGATCAGAAACGACTAATATTTTCGATCCAGTATATGTGCCGCTCGTGCCGTTCGGCGACGAAGAGTCTGAAGAAATAATCTTACAGCAAGTTTACACCTTTGGCGGCAATTATGAAGCGTCGATTTTAGACGGTCGCGTCTCGCTGATTACTGGGTTGCGCTGGGTTGATATCATACAGGAGGCTACATTCCTCCCAGTCGATTACGACGAAGAAGATGTTACGTTGATGGGTGCACTCTACGCAAAACCAACCGAGAAATCGACGGTTTACGTTAGCTACACTGAAGGGTTGGAGGGAGGGCAAGTTGCCCCTCTTAGCGCAATCAACGCCAATGAACCACTTCCACCAACCACTGCCACGCAGATAGAGCTCGGAGGGAAGCTCGAGATCGGGTCCGCAATTGCGAGCGTTGCATACTTCCAAATTGATCGAGCGCAAACTGGCATCGATCAAAACAATGTATTCGGTGAATTGGGCGGACAAGACTTTAAGGGTGTCGAAGCTCGTCTTGAAGGACGTGTGACTGAAAATCTCGATGTGATAGGAGGATTGACGTTCTTCGATGTCGAAATCGATAGCACTGATGCTGCCATTGATGGAAATCGAACACCCGGAGTGCCTGAGTTCGCAGGCTCGATCTATGCAGAATATCGACTACCATTCAATCCCGCACTTACACTCACAGGCGGCGTGACATATGAAGGTGCGCAGTTTATCGACGTGACAAATCTTTCAAACCGAGAGGCGGACTCATGGATTTCGGCCGATGTCGGATTACGATACGATTTTGAAGTTTCAGACGTTCCTGCGACGGCTCAGGTATTTGTTAGTAATGTGAGTAATGAGGAATATTGGTCGGTCCAAGAATTTGGCGGCCTGCAGTTATCATTGCCTCGACAAATTGGGGTCTCTTTAAACGTCGATTTTTAAGTCAAGTAAGTTGCAGGCTGGCTCCAACGTCCTATTGTTTGGTGGCCAGCCTGCAACATTATAGATCAATATTGGGACATCGTAAGTCCACGAATTCCGTTCGGACTTGGGGAGGTTTAATCGTTTTAGTGGTGCTGTGTGGTCTCGATCTTTGCGAAAAGACTTCAATCCCGGTTCGTGCTGAGTGACGAACATAGCACTCACAACGTGCAATTGATGCGTCTACCGGCGGCTTATGTCACATTGGAAAGCGTTGTCATGACTCAATATCGTCGAGGTCAGCTACGAGGTAACGGTGGTATACGTCGAGGCGCAGATCGCACCCCGAATGAAAGCAGCGGAAAATGAATAGGAGAAACGTGTTTTTGGGAATGCCAATAGGCAGATAGTTAGACTGGCGAGCATGTCTCTTGAAACTTAGGGCATTCGCAGTTCCTCCCACCGATTACTGCTAGTATTTGAGGATTTGATGATAGCGAGCTCGAAAAGCCAATGCTGGGTAGAACCTAACGAAAAATGGCGCTCGATCCTGTCGCGCACCCACCGCACGCTGCTGGCTCTTGTGGGGAGCTATTTTCTCGCAAACGGGTTCATAGCGCAGGCGAGCGCAGGCCTTCCGCATCTCGGCATGGCCCGGGCAGAAGCGGTCTATTTCGGCGTTTTTGTTGGGCTGTGCCTCTTTGTTGCTGCGGCGATATGAATTGCGGCCACGCGATACCTTGCCCGCATGACCGGAGCAATTATCGTCCTGTCGGTCGCGACGCACATCCTCGCCCCGCTGATGGCCCTTCGTGGAGTTTAATCCCATGCAGATCACTAGGGAATTCCGCGCGTCGATGAACTGGTTCCACACCTGGCTGGGCATTGCCCTCGCGGGAATCCTGTTCGTGATTTTCTGGATGGGCACGCTCACCGTCTTCCACCTCGAGATCAACAAGTGGATGATGCCCGAGACGCGCTCTGTCGCCGCCATCGACGGCCGGCTTGATCCGATCGTCATGCCAAAGATCGCGGAAATGGAGATTGAGCCGGCGAGCACAATCTTGATCGCACCTCCAAATGAGCGCCAGCCCCTGGTCAGGCTTATCAAGTTCGGTGGCGATGCCGACCTCGAGGAGTATTACCTCCACCCGGAAACAGGCGAAACTGTCGAACGCACCGACACGCTCGGTGCAACCCGGTTCTTCTACCCCTTCCACTACAGCCTGCATGTCAGCTGGATGGGGCTTGGCTACTGGATTGTGGGACTTGCCGCCATGGCGATGCTGATACTCGTCGTTTCAGGCCTCTTCATTCACCGCAAAATCTTCCAGGATTTCTTCACCTTCCGTCCGCAGAAGGCCGCGCGGCGCTCCACGTTGGACCTACACAATATGACGGCCATAATCGCCCTGCCGTTCCACATCCTGTTTCCGCTCTCGGGTGTACTGATCTTCGCACTGATCTACTTCCCCGAGGCAATGACGGTCGGATATGGTGGCGACCGCTCTGCTCTGGTCAAAGATAATGTTGGTTACTACGTGCCGGAATTTGTTGGTGAGGCCGGTGAACTTCCTGAAAGCATAGATCTTTTCAGAAACCGCGCCGAGGCGATTTGGGAGCAGCGAAGTAGCCTCCCCGTTCGCGCCGATGGAATCGAGATATTCAATGCAGGGGATGCCGGTTCTGTGGTGATGGTGCGGCAGATTTTTGCGCCGCGCACGGTAGCCATGAACCAAGGCTATATCGCTTTCTCCACAGCGACTGTCGAGATCGTTAATGATTTCACCCCGCAGCCGATCCAGAACACGTCGGCCTGGCTAGAGGGGGCGCATTTCATCCGCTTCGACAGTTGGGCCGTGCGCTGGCTCTTCTTCTTCGGCGGGCTTGCGGGCAGCGCCATGATCGCCACCGGCATGCTGTTCTGGATGCGGGCCCATATCCGGAAGGGGATGGAGCCGGCGAGCGTCCGCGTCGTGCGCGCCCTGACCATCGGAACGACGACGGGCATCATGGTATCGAGCGCGGTCTTCCTGGTGGCAAATCGAGTCTTGGCATCAGATGCTGCCGCGTTTGGTCTTGGCCGGGCTGGCCTTGAAGTGGCGGCCTTCTTCGCCGTGTGGATCGCGACGTTCGTCCATGCGGGGCTGCGCGACAAGAGGGCCTGGAAAGACCATTGCTGGGCCATGGCAGCCGTGTGCATGCTCGCTGTGGTCTTGAATTGGGCGACCACTGGCGGACATCTGATCCACACACTTGGCGAGGGGCAGTGGGCGGTTGCCGGGGTAGACCTTGTTCTAATTGGTACTGCGCTCATTGCCGCCTACGCCGCTATGCGCCTGCAAGCAGTTCAGGCCCGCGATCCGGAGTTGGTGGGGGCGCGACCTGGCAAGCCATCTGCGGAAGTAGCGGCCGAATGAGCTTTGCTGTTTCTTTCGGGCTCTTCGCGATTGCCTCTTTGCTCTGTCTCGTCGGCATGGCAGCGCTCGCCCTCAGCCAGGACAGGAACTGGCGTAGCATGGGCATCGGCGTAGCGCCCGCCGGTTGGGTGCGGCCCCTGGGGTGGGGCCTGATCCTGTCTGCACTCATCCTCTGTATCCTCCGCGATGGTGCGAGTTTCGCGGCGCTGATCTGGCCGATGTTGCTGGCCGCTGCAGCATTTTTGATCGGAATGGCCCTCGCCTACAGGCCGACCTGGCTCCGTCCGCTGGCCCAAAGCTTTGTCAAAACTGGCTCTACACCTCGGAAAGAACCATCGTAAAACGAGCCAGCGTCAGATTGCGCCGGAGTATTCGTGGAAGACTGCGGATGCAGCATCGCGACGAGACTTTGATTTGCTAGACGGTTATGCCGCCATTTGCTTCCATCCACACTGGGCGGAACGCGGTGCGCGCGGGACATTGAGGGGGTTTTCTCTAAGGGAGCCCCGTGTCCATGTCGCCGTCCAGGATTCTCATCGGTCAGTTTCTCATTGTGCTGACCATCATCGTGGCGACGATGTGGGGCGCGACGCAGTGGGTGGCGCATGCATTTGGATATCAACCAGCGTTGGGGCGGCCATGGTTCGTTTTGGACGGGTGGCCTGTCTATCGGCCCTGGCGGCTTTTCCAGTGGTGGTATGCCTATGAGGCCTATGCGCCGGATGTGTTTGCGCGCGGCGGGCTGATTGCTGCCAGTGGCGGTCTGCTCGGCATTCTGGCGGCGGTCATTGGATCTGTCTGGCGCTCGCGATGGGAAAAGCGCGTCACGACCTACGGCTCGGCGCGCTGGGCGGAAAAGCGTGATCTTATACGCGCAAAGCTGCTGGGCGGTGACGGCGTATTCCTCGGGCGCTGGAAGAGAGATTATCTGCGCCATGACGGGCCTGAACATGTGCTGGCCTTCGCGCCGACCCGCTCGGGCAAGGGCGTGGGGCTTGTAGTACCGACGCTGCTGTCCTGGACGGGCAGCGTCGTGGTGCATGACATCAAGGGCGAAAACTGGGAGCTGACATCGGGATGGAGATCGGGGTTCGGGAGTTGTCTGCGGTTCGATCCAACAGATGCCAACTCGCCGCGCTTCAATCCGCTGATGGAAGTGCGCAAGGGGCCGGGCGAGGTCCGCGATGTGCAGAACATTGCGGATATTCTGGTCGATCCGGAAGGCTCTCTGGAACGCCGCAACCACTGGGAAAAGACCGGCCATGCCCTGCTGGTCGGCGTGATCCTGCATGTCCTCTATGCCGAGCAGGACAAGACGCTTGCCGGTTGCGCGGCCTTCCTGTCAGACCCGTCGCGAACCTTCGAGACAACCCTCGCCCTGATGCTGAAGACGAAGCATGTGACCGGGATCGATGGAAGCGGTACGCCCCATCCCATTGTTGCGCAGGCGGCGCGCGAGCTTTTGAACAAGTCCGAGAATGAACGCTCTGGCGTGCTCTCAACGGCGCTCAGCTTCCTGTCGCTCTACCGCGACCCTGTGGTCGCGGCGGTGACATCCGCGAGCGACTAGCAGATCAGCGATCTCGTGGAGGATAATCGTCCGATCTCGCTCTATCTTGTCGTTCCGCCCTCGGACCTGTCGCGGACCAAGCCTTTGATTCGGCTGATCCTCAATCAGATCGCACGCCGGCTGACCGAATCCCTGCCGCAACCGGGACGGCGCAAACTGCTCCTGATGCTGGACGAGTTTCCCGCGCTGGGACGGCTCGACTTCTTCGAGAGCGCGCTGGCCTTCATGGCGGGCTATGGCGTGCGGGCCTATCTCATCGCCCAGTCGCTGAACCAGATTGAAAAGGCCTATGGGCCAAACAATGCGATCCTCGACAATTGCCATGTGCGGATCGCCTTTGCGACCAATGATGAGCGCACGGCGAAACGGATTTCCGAGGCGCTGGGGGCCAAGACCGAGCTGCGCTCTCAGAAGAACTATACCGGGCATCGCCTTGCGCCCTGGCTCTCGCACATGATGGTCTCCAGGCAGGAAACCCAGCGGGCGCTGATGACACCCGGAGAGGTCATGCAGATGGCGCCGACCGACGAAGTCGTGATGGTGTCAGGCACGCCGCCCATTCTGGCGAAGAAGCTGCGCTACTTCGAGGATCGCAATTTTACCGCGCGGGTTCTGCCTGCCGCCTCGGTCGAGAATATTACGTCTCCTGGCGCGACTGTTTGGACCGAAGTGGTTGAGGGCGGACCAGCTACGGTCGTCCCCGTCCGGAATGCCGCTGATGAGGGCGGACGCGATATCGCCCCGGTGCTCGATCCGCCTGACCGGGCGGTGCCGCCCGAGCAGGATCAGACGCCCGAACCGGAGATTGAAGATGCCGGTGACGCGCCCGGCGATCAGGCGCTGGAGACGATCCTGCGCGCGGCGGCGCTTGACCTTGCCGATGACGATACCTTGCCGGAGTTCTGATATGGCCAAACCACGCGTGAACCTGCGACTACCCCACAAGCTGCATGCCGAGCTCGAACGCCGCACTTCCATGCCGGGCGTGACCAAGGCCAAAGTCGTGGAAGACGCGCTTAGCCGCTATTTCGACCCGGAAGCCAACCTGGTGCTGGAGGAACGGCTTCTTCGCCGCATGGATGCCTTCGACCGGCGGCAGGGCGAGATTGAACGGGATACCGCCCTGTGCCTCGAAACGCTCGCCCATTTTGTCTTCTACTGGCTGACCCGGACCGAGCCGATCCCGGAAGGCGAGCGCGGCGCCGCCCACGCCCTTGGCCAGAGGCGCTTCGATCATTTCATCCAGCAGGTGGCGAACAAGCTCGGCAATGAGCGCGGTGTCGCAGCGCGGCTAAATGGGATGCCAGGTCAGGGTGCGGATCACGTGAACCCTGCATCAGATTAAATCATGTTGGAAAGTCCGCTTCAGGCGCGGAGTTTTGAACATCAATCACGACGCGTTGAGGCTCAGGGCCTTGTCCGCTTCGGCGTGTTCGAACGCGTCAGCGTAGACGCCAATGTCACCCGGCGACGCGGCTTCATTGCGTAGCGCTTGTTTCCAGTTTTTCTGGAGCGTTTCAGCCATAGTCTTCGCGGTTCGTGCCGCCTCCTGCGGCGTCAGCTCGAAGAATACGCACGCCTCCAGAGCAATATCGAGCGAAGCGTCGAACGATCCGCCGCGCACGATCCCTGTTTCCAGAACACGGTGCCGGGCGGGAGCGGGATTGATGTCGAAGGCAGGGGAGAGACGCCAGCGATCGCTGCCTGCATAGATGAAGCCATGGTTCTTCAAATGGTCGTCGGTATTGGAGACAAAGATTGTGAAAATGATCCGTCGCCAGAGTTCGTGAAGGTCATCAACGGGGTTGCTGGAAATCTGTCGGATCATGTCGGCAATGTCGGTATAGAAGCCATTGTCCTCGCTCTGCCAGTCGAGCGCGGTACGCGCGGAGATATACGGGATACGGGTCGCGCCCCTGCGGTCGAACCGCCGGATAAGTGCAACAGGATGATCGCTGGCGGCGAGTTCCAGCCTCGCTTCGGCTGCGCGTAGGCCGCACATCGCCGCAAGCTTCAGCGTTGCGACTTCCGCGCGTTCAATGGGTTTGGCGTCACGCTCAGAGGTAAACTTGGCGATCCAGAGGTGACCTTCGCCTTCGACATTGGCTTTCGGGCGGGCGCCGCCGAGCGACCCTGCAACGCCTGCAAGGTCGCGCGCTTCCTGCTCGGCGACGCTTGGGTCACGCTCAAAGCGCTGCGCAAGCGCCCTCAGACGTTCGAGCTCCACGAGGCGCGGGATCGGCGGAGACAGATCGGAGAGCGGCTCCATTTCTGGCCCCAGGAACCGCAATGCGCCTTGCCGGGTCCGGTCATCCGACAGAACCAGAAAATCGAACTCTGTCAGACCGTCCCCGAGGGCCTTGCGCATGAGGGCACGGCCCCAGGAATCCGGCGCGGCGTCGGCAAAGCATCCCGAGAGCGCCGAGCGCTTGTCATCCTTGCCAGTGCTGTAATGACCGCCTTGCCGCAGCGGCAGCGCAGGTGACAGCGCGAAACGGTCAGGCGCCTTGAGCCACGCATCCGCATACTCAAACTGCGAGTGCTGGCGCCGGCCATCGCTCTCGAACCGCAGCGTGCCGACAACTCGTTTGCTCTCTCCAATGGCGACAATCGCTTCAGGCATCTAGAAGCCCACGCCTTCGACGTCGTCATCGTCCGGTGTTTGTCGCTCGCTTTTTGGAAGACTACCCGGTTTTGGTCCTCGCTTGCTGTCTATCCGCTTGGGAAGGGTCTGCTTGTCGAGCATCAGGCCGGTGTCATCGGAACCCGGATCGAGGAAGCCCGCGATACGGTCGATTTCTCCAAGAACAAGGCAGGCCATCGCCAGCGTACCAATGCTGACGCCGCCATCTCCCTTTTCCAGACGGATGATTGTGCTTGTCGATACACCCGCGCGTTCGGCAAATCCCTTGATAGAGATGCGCCGTTTGATCCGCGCGGTCCTCAAATTGGCCCCGAGCGCTTCGAGGGCGCGCTTCGCACTGGGGGAGCTGATCTTAACCGTCATAAATGACATCCAAAATTATTTTATCATTCGAATCTGACACTTAGTATCATGAGATCCGGAAATCAACCGTTAATCCGGGGCACCCAGGTACCGGCTCATGGGGTAGAATTACGCTGCGCCCTCACACGGAAGAAGCTGCTCCGAGTCTTGGTGATTTGAGAAAAAATGTTCCAACCACAGGGTTCGACGCTATAGACAGGGCTCGAACTTGGAAAAACCAAAACTGGGATACAGATTGGATACAAAGTGAGATACATTTTCGGAAATAAATTCGCATAAGTATCTGTTTTTGTTGTATATTATGACGAATTTCGACGCCCGTCACTCGCGCCATTTCACATAGTTCTTTCTATTGTCCGCCTAAGTGAAGCGGGTCGTGGGGTCTTTGGTAATTTGCTGCGCCAAAGTGAGCGAATCTGTCCCTGGACTATCCACGAGGTGTTCCAACAGACCTACAGTTAGGCCGACATCGATGCTCGAAACTCGCACGGCGCGAAAAGGTGGCACCTCATTGGCTTTTTCAGGTTAAGGACTGCCACGCTCAAGTGCGCATTTTTATTCACGTCCACGAGGTAGACGGATGATCGCCCCCCGCATTGCCATATCTGCGAACACAGCTTGGAATATCTCCAATTTTCGTGGTGGCCTGCTCCACTCGCTGCAGGATGAAGGCTACGAGGTGGTTGCAATAGCGCCACCGGACGAACACGTCTCGCGCTTGGAGCACCAGGGATATCGATTCTTGCCGCTCAAGATGGACAATAAAGGCACGGACCCCATAAAGGACGCGCGGCTTTTCAGGCGCTACCGCAACGTACTCCAAAGAGAAAAGCCAGCTGTATTTCTCGGATACACGATAAAACCAAATATCTATGGTTCCTTGGCTGCTCAAAACCTCCGGATTCCAGTGATCAACAATATTTCGGGACTAGGGACCGCGTTTATCCGCGATACGGTCATCACCAGCATCGTCAAGCGACTGTACAAAGCATCGCTTAAAGGATCGGATTGCATTTTCTTTCAGAACCAAGACGATCTGGATACTTTTGCAGAAAAAGATCTGGTACAAGTCGATCGTTGCCGGTTGCTGCCAGGTTCGGGGATTGATCTCACTCGATTTTCCCCACCTCCCCCACCGAAGGATCGCGACCAAAGCGCGATAAAATTTCTGCTGATCGGCCGCCTGGTCTACGACAAAGGTGTTGGGGAGTATGTCGAGGCTGCCCGAATACTTCGCAAAAGTCACCCGGATGTGGAATGCCAGATCCTAGGATTTTTGGATGTGGAAAATCGCACGGCGGTATCGCGCGAGGATGTGGACAACTGGGTTGGTGAAGGCCTCATTCGCTATCTTGGATCATCTAATGACGTGCGAACGCACATCGCTCAAAGCGATTGCGTGGTCCTGCCGTCCTACCGCGAGGGAACGCCGCGCACCCTCCTTGAAGCTGCCGCCATGGGTAAGCCTATAATCACCACCGATGTTCCTGGCTGTCGTGAGGTCGTAGAGGACGGCTTGAATGGCTATCTCTGTGAGGCGCGCAGCGCCCAAAGCCTTGCGGCAAAGATGCAAGAATTCTGCGCGCTGTCGGATGCTGAACGCCGTCGCCTCGGAGAGGCCGGGCGGTCGAAGATGGAGCGTGAGTTTGACGAGCAGATCGTCATCGATCGCTATAAAGAGGCAATCACCGATGCTCTCACTTCGCGCGGGATCATGCCTCCAAAGCAGAGGGCCATCCGAAATAGCCGCGCCGCGCTATAGTGTGGAAGTTGCGTCAGTTCCCGTGCTTAGTACAGAGCAAGCCAACGTATGTCATTTGCGGCATGGCGGCTGATCTGCTGTTCGACGCCTGAACGGACTCGTTGGGCTTCAGACGACCGTTGGCGGTTGAACTCGATGGATGGCGGCAATAGAGGGTAACGGCATGAGACTGATCGTGACAGGCGGCGCTGGGTTCATTGGCTCGGCCGTTGTACGGCAGGCCGTCGAGGCTGGGCATCAGGTGCTCAACGTCGACGCGTTAACCTATGCGGCCAATTTGAGCAGCTTGGACCCAATAGCCACGCGATCAAACTACCGTTTTGAGTGCGCCAATATCTGTGATCGCGATCGAATAAGTTCGCTGATAAACGAATTCCGCCCAGATACGATCATGCACCTCGCCGCCGAAAGCCACGTGGATCGCTCGATCGATGGGCCTGGCACCTTTATTCACACCAACATTGTCGGCACATTTAGCCTACTCGAAGCCGCGCGCGCGTATCAGTCTTCGGATGCCGCTCCAGATACCTTCCTGTTCCACCACGTCTCGACTGATGAGGTCTATGGCTCCCTCGGGCCTACGGGGGCCTTCAGTGAATCTTCGCCTTACCAGCCAAACTCGCCCTACTCGGCTTCCAAGGCTGCCTCCGACATGCTGGCGCGCGCCTGGTGCGAAACCTATGATTTCCCTGTCCTGGTCACCAACTGCTCCAATAATTATGGGCCATATCAATTTCCGGAGAAGCTTCTACCTGTTGTAATCCTTGCCGCTGAGGGACGCCAGCCAATACCAGTTTACGGAGATGGGCAAAACGTGCGCGACTGGCTTTATGTGGAGGATCATGCCGACGCGCTGCTGAAGGTGGCCCAAGCTGGTCGGTCGGGCGAAACCTACTTGATCGGTGGCAATAGCGAGATGTCTAATATCGATCTGGTCCGCACCGTGTGTCGGCTGTTTGATGAACGCCGTCCAAATGGCGCGCCACACTCCGATCTCATCCGCTTTGTTGAGGATCGACCGGGACATGACAGGCGGTATGCCGTAGACTGCGCGAAAATCGGCCGCGAACTGGAATGGCGCCCTTCAGTGCGGCTCGAAGAAGGCTTGGCCCGCACCATTGACTGGTATCTTTCCAACGCCGATTGGATTGAGGGCATCCGCCAGCGCGGCTTCGACGGAGAACGTCTGGGACTGAACACGACCGATTGAGCGTTTTGGACGATCAATTGAGTCGCTCGACATCCGCCCCAGCGGCCGCTAGGGCAGCCTTGGACGCCCTGAAGGCGCTCTTTGTGGCGCCTATCCGCGAGGGGTAAATTCTATATGGCATCGTCTGAAGTTGATATCGCTCCGAGACGCTGGCGCGGCGACATGGTGGAAATAATGTGCAAGCGTAATTCGAACGGGGAAACCATTTTCACATGAAAGGTATCGTTCTCGCCGGTGGCTCCGGTACGCGGCTTTTCCCGATCACGCGAGGCGTGTCGAAACAAATGCTGCCGGTTTATGACAAACCGATGGTTTATTACCCGTTGAGCGTGCTGATGCTCGCCGGGATACGCGACATCCTCATGATTACGACACCTGACGATCAGGCGGCGTTTCAACGTCTGCTCGGCGATGGCCAGCAGTTCGGCATCCGCCTAACGTATGCTCTGCAGTCCCGTCCCGAGGGTCTGGCGCAGGCTTTTCACATTGGCGAGGATTTCATCGACGGCGACAAGTGCGCACTCGTGCTTGGGGACAACATATTCTACGGTCAAGGCTTGCAGGAAATGCTCACAGGCGCAGCAAGTCTTGCAATCGGTGCGGAAATCTTCGTGTACCATGTTGCTGATCCAGAACGCTACGGAGTGGCGGAACTTGACGCTCGAAACGGGGTGTTATCGATCGAGGAGAAACCCACAGAGCCTAAATCGAATTTCGCGGTGACTGGCCTGTATTTCTACGATGAAAAGGTTTGCGACCTCGCACGGCAGGTGAAGCCCTCCGCTCGGGGAGAGCTCGAGATCACAAGCCTCAATCAGCTCTACCTGGAGGCAGGCGAACTTAAGGCCCACACCATGGGTCGAGGGTATGCTTGGCTCGATACCGGCACACACGCTTCGCTGCTGGAGGCCTCGCATTTTGTACAAACGATCGAAACTCGCCAGGGCCTCAAAGTCGCTTGTTTGGAAGAGATAGCCTGGCGGAAAGGGTACATAGACGACGCGCAGCTAGAAAGGTTGGGCTCCGCTCTAAAGAACACAGATTATGGGCGATATCTGCAGTCGCTGCCAACAAATCGATAAGACATGCCCTCATTTGCGCTGCGATCTTTCGACAGGTCTGCCCACTGGACGACGACCCAGTCTACTGATTTTGATCAGGATCGGCTCCAAGCTTTTTTGGACGAGTATTGGTACTTTTGGCTCGAAGTACCGTGCACCACGCCTGCACTTCATCCCCACAAACGCGCACAGAAATTGATCACGTTGCGCGATTAACACAGCAGCAGAATACAAGTCATATCGTCCTAATCTGGAGGTTACCTCGTCGATAACCCCTAACCAAATTGTCTCGGCGGCGCCGGGGACGAGCCACGAATGACTTTGACTACGGCGGCTGAGACGGTAACAGTCGTGGTGAATAGATCGCTACACTATAGCGTTGATATCCTGACGACTATTCCGACGTTTGAAAGGCACGATGCCAATGAAGGTCCTTGTCACAGGCACTGCCGGCTTCATCGGCTTCCACACGGCCATGACGCTGCTTGCGCGCGGCGACGACGTAGTCGGGTTCGACGTGGTCAATGACTATTATGATCAAAAGCTCAAAGAAACGCGCCTAAACTTGCTCGAAGAAAGAGGGTCGAAAGTTTCGGGCCAATGGCAATTCGAGCGTGCCGACCTCTGCGGCCAGGAGGCAGTCGAAGGGGTATTTAAACGGCACACCTTTGATCGTGTGATCCATTTGGCGGCTCAGGCAGGTGTCCGACATAGCCTGAGCCACCCGCACTCCTATGTTCAGTCGAACATCGTCGCTTTCACGAATATTCTGGAAGCCTGCCGGCACAACAAGATCCCCCACCTGACCTATGCTTCAACATCAAGCGTCTACGGGGCAAATACGACTCTTCCATTCTCTGAACATCACAGTGTTGACCACCCACTTCAGTTCTACGCGGCCACCAAAAGGGCCAATGAACTGATGGCCCATGCCTACAGCCATCTATTTCGGCTGCCGACGACAGGCCTCCGCTTTTTCACGGCCTATGGCCCATGGGGCCGACCCGACATGGCGTTATTCATATTTACCAAAGCCATGCTTGAGGGCGAACCGATTAACCTCTTCAACTTTGGTAGTCATACCCGCGATTTTACTTATATCGATGACCTCGTTTCTGGAGTGATCGCGGTTTCCGATGATATCAGCCAGCCCGATCCAGACTGGGAGGCTGCGTCGCCCGATCCTGCGCGTTCGAATGCTCCATTTCGGATTTTGAACATAGGAAACAATGCTCCAATCCAGTTGTCAGAATATGTTCGCGCGCTGGAAAATACGCTTGGCGTCAAGGCCGAGATCAATCTCTTGCCCCTCCAAGCCGGCGACGTGCCTGACGCTCACGCGGATTCGGGTGAAATCGAGAAAGCCGTGGGGTACAAACCCGCCACCTCAGTGACCAAAGGCGTAGCAGAATTTGTCCGTTGGTATCTCGATTACCATGAAGTCAAAACGGCCAAGCAATCGATTTGAACGTCAATGCGACGCCCAAGCGGTTTCTGGACCAGGGTAATCTTCAGTTTGCCAATGGCAGTACCGCGTTCTCAGGGGGTATTGGTTGAAGCCTCAGCAAGCGTGACATAGCTCCGGCAAGCATGCCTCGCCACACACAGCTTCAAATTAAGTTGTTTCCGGAGCTTTCCCGCCAGGGTTGGAAGCTTCGATAGAGCATATTCGAGCGGCGCTTTAACAGCTTCAAGAATACTCCTGGTTCATCTTATCGCTTCCCCACCCGCAAACAGTCTCTCTGTCGACATCTTTATGGCTTAGATACAGTTTGCCTAGGCCAACACCAATTCAGAAGCCGAGTTCGTCGCGGCAGCAACGATAAATTTCTCGCCTTTACCTAAACTATTTGAAAGCACACATAAAACATCGATAAACGAAGTGAATAACAAAAGATGGTCAGCTATCACAACGTTCTACTAAACCGGTGATACGACAAACACCAGCTATAATATGGGACCGGACGTTTAGCCGTGAGAGAGGACGCTACGCGCTCGAAGGAGCAAGCGCGTAGCGCGTCTAACCACCTTACACGAAGATTGCATCTGAAAGATCGAGAAGCTCGGTGTTAACGAGCGTAATCGAGTTTGTTCCGTCGATATCCAATACGACCGTACGCCCTACTTCGCTAACGCCGTTAAGACCGGCAAGCGTGCTGATTCCGTAGTCGCTGAGATCCAAGAGCTCAACTGTGGCGTCGAAATCGCGCACGATATCGTCACCGCTTCCGGTATTGAACTCGAAGGTGTCAACGCCGGCGCCGCCAGCAAGGACATCATTGCCAACAGTTGAAATGAGAACGTTGTCTTGACTACCGCCCTCTAAAACAAGAGTTCCATCGTCACGCAAAGTCGTGCGGAGAGTGCGTTTTCCGGTCGCCACGTCGAAGTCGTCGGTGATAGTCACGAAAGACTGGTTATTGTCGGTGTCGGTGAGCACGGATTGCGTGCGGGCACCGCCAGAGAATGTTTCCCCACGCGTGTTGCCTGCGTTTCCACCCTGATCAAATTCCGTCGTCACTTGCGAGCGCACCCCTGCTGCATCGTACAACGTTTCGATGGTGGCGTAGTTGCGCACATCATTCACGTCGGTCAGGGTACGCGTATCGAGGTTTCCGTCTGTCCCGAACTCAGCCTCAGCAACGACGCCGTCGCCATAATTAATGGTTCGTTCCGTGATATCCAGCGTACTCAACACATAGGTGTCGACAATGCTATCGATAGATGCGCTGTTCACAGTTTCCTTATCAACGACGATTTCGTCTCCGGCATTATCGATCGCAACATCGTAGTCCGCGCCAAACGTGTCCGTGAACTCGACTTGCTCCACGCCAGCCAGACCCGCCGCCGCGATTGCTGAGATGTCAAAATTCGTCGGCGCAGATATCTCCACCAAATCGGCCGTGCCCGTGGCGCTCGTAATCGCGTTCAGGTCGCTCAAGTCAGCGAGGATCAGCGTGGCGCCAGCGGTAGAGTCAAGCTCGAAACGCTCTATATTCACCGCGTTGAATAGCGTTGGGTCAAATGTGTCGTCTCCGACAAACCTCAGCGTGTCATCGCCGCGAAAACCGTCGATGTGATCGCCTTGGTCGCCGTTGTTGACGACAAACGTATCTTCCCCGGCACCACCGTTCAGACGATCCAGGCCAGCGCCGCCGATTAACGTATCATTGCCGTTGTTCCCACGGAGGTTATCAGCGCCGTCACCTCCAGATAGAAAATCATCTCCATTTCGCCCAATAACCGTATTGTTGCTTGCATCACCTACAAACGTTGCTGCCAAAGACCCTTGGAAGATAAAACGCTCTACGGAGGAGTAAGTGTCACCGGCGGCGTCTCCGGTGTTCAGTGAAACATCCAACAAGTTCACAGTAACGCCGTTGGTATAGATGACCGTGTCAAAGCCGTTCATTAAATCGAACTGCTCATCGGTCGCTGTCGCAACCTCGGAATTGTTTGTGTTCGTACCTACAACAGCAACCATTGTCTTCTCCAGCAGCTCGCAACAATTCTTGTGCCAAGAACGCTCCCCGTCTCCTCCAGCTGCGTTAACAAACTCACAACAAGCCTAGATCGCTTGTATGCTCGTAGAGTACGCGCGAGCCGAAACAGCAGAAGCCCCCAATACGGGAATCACTTACAGATGTTGGAGTTGCTAAGCAACAACGTCTCGAAATTAGAATTACATTCTATCAACAGTATTACTCGCTTGGCTTGTGCGATTTGAGCCTCACTGGGGTTGTTCGAAGGGTTCAATCGCAACTTGATGTGCTGCTCCAGAGACCAGATTGCTACTCCAAGCAGGCGGTAACGCCACGCTGAATGCATCCGCGCCTATCGCGCCCGCGCAAGTGTTGATCCAAATTTCCCTAAGATCAGAGTGGAGCTTTCCTTAGTCGGCGTAAACGGTCTATGGGCTGGCGGGAATGCGTGCTGAGTGAATGGACTTCTGAGATGGACATGGGATCGTCGCCAAAAATCGCCGTCATCGGGCTAGGGTATGTGGGCCTCCCTCTGGCAGTCGAGTTCGGGAAAGTTCGCGCAACCGTGGGCTTTGACATAAACACCGCCCGCATCGAAGAGCTGCGCGACGGCCATGACCGCACGCGCGAGATTGAACCGGCCGAACTCCAGCAAGCAGACAGTCTGACGTTGACCGACGATCTGGAAAGTATCCGGGACGTGCAGATCTACATTGTCACAGTGCCGACGCCCATCGACACGTACAAGCAGCCGGATCTCACGCCACTACGCAAGGCCTCGGAAACCGTGGGCAAAGTGCTGAAAAGGGGCGATATCGTCATTTACGAAAGCACAGTTTATCCAGGAGCGACTGAGGAAGATTGCGTACCGGTGTTGGAGCGCGTCTCAGGCCTGACCTTCAACGTCGATTTCTTCTGCGGATACTCGCCCGAGCGGATAAATCCGGGCGACAAGCAGCACCGCCTGACCACGATCAAAAAGGTAACCGCCGGGTCAACCCCAGAAGCCGCCGAGACTATCGACGCGCTTTATGCGAGCATCATTACCGCCGGCACCTACAAAGCGGAAAGCATCCGCGTGGCCGAGGCCGCCAAGGTGATCGAAAACACCCAGCGCGACCTGAATATCGCACTGGTGAACGAACTCGCGATGATCTTCCGAAAGATGGGCATCGATACAGAGTCCGTGCTCAAGGCCGCCGGCACCAAGTGGAACTTTTTGCCGTTCCGCCCCGGTCTCGTGGGAGGGCACTGTATCGGGGTCGATCCCTATTACCTGACACAAAAGGCCGAGGCGATCGGGTATCACCCACAGGTGATCCTGGCGGGGCGGCGAATCAATGATGGCATGGGCGCGTACGTCGCCAGCGAGATGGTTAAGGCCATGATCCGCAAAGGCATCGCTGTCTGGGGCGCACGTGTGTTGGTTATGGGTCTGACGTTCAAGGAGAACTGCCCCGATCTTCGCAACACTCGTGTTGTGGACGTCGTATCTGAACTGCAAGACTACGGCATCACGGTGGACGTGCACGATCCGTGGGTTGATGCAGCAGAAGCGCAGCACGAATACGGCATCAAGCTGACCGAAACCCCCGAAGCCGGTGCCTATGACGGTGTGATCCTCGCCGTGGCGCACGACACTTTCCGCGCGCAAGGCGCATCCGCCCTGCGCGAGCGTGCCGGGGAAACCCATGTTTTCTGCGATCTCAAGAGCGTCTTCGACATCGGCGAAAGCGATCTGAGGCTCTGATGCTCGCCGGGAAGGTTGCAGCGTTGGGTGACGGACCGCCCCCCGGACGGCAGCACGGTCTCCGGGCGCAACTCCTGCGCGGCGGGATTTCCGGTCTGCTAGTCCGGGCTGGTGCAATCCTCGCCGGGCTCGTCGCGTCGGTCGTACTTGCCCGCGTCATGGGCCCGGAGACCTACGGGGTCTACGCCTTCGTCTTTTCCTTGATTTCGCTGCTGGGTCTGCCGGTAAAGATGGGGTTGCCAACGCTAATCCTGCGCGAGACTGCCCGTGCAGACCAGGCCGCTGACGGCGCGTTGATGCGCGGCATCTGGCGCTGGTCCGACCGCGCCATGGTGTTGATGGCCGCAGCGGTCTTGGGGCTGAGCGGCGCCTATGTCTGGCTGGTGGCCGGGCTCGATTCTCCTCGGATGATCGCGCTGCTCTGCGCCTTGCCGCTGGTGCCGCTGATAGGCCTGGCCGAAGCCCGCGGCGCCGCGATCCGCGGGCTGCGCCGCGTCGCGCTCGGGAGCGCGCCGGACAAGATCCTGCGCCCCCTGCTGCTGGCTGGTGCCGTGGCAGCGGTCGGCTGGGTCTGGGTCGTGCCCCTGACGGCGGCCGACGTCTACCTTCTCCATTGCGGCGTGGCGGTCGTCACCGTGATCGTCGCATCTGTTATCGTCACCCGGATCCGACCGGCGCATCCGGGCGCTGAGAGCCCACGCGCCATGCCGCGGGCCTGGATTGCTGCGATACTGCCGCTGTCGGCGCTTGCGGGCCTGCAAGTCGTCAACCACAACACCGATATTCTGATGCTGGGGTCCCTCGCAATAGATGCGGAGGTCGGGCTTTATCGTGTGGCGCTCTCGGGAGCGAGCATTGCCTTATTCGGCCTGACAACGATCAACCTGGTCATGCAACCCTATTTCGCTCGGGCCTGCGGGGCGGGAAACCATCGCCAGCTTCAGCGCCTGGCCACGGTCGGAGCGCGGTTGTCCCTGATGGGCGCGCTTCCCTTTCTGGCACTGTTCTGGTTTGGGGGGGGCTGGCTGCTCAACATGATCTATGGAGAAGCCTACACCGGGGCCTTCTGGGCATTGATCTTACTCTGCTTCGGGCAGGTCGTGAGCGCCTTTTTCGGTTCGGCCGGAAACCTCTTGACGATGTCGGGCCGAGAGTGGATCGCCGCAGGCGGACTCCTGCTGTCGACATTGGTCAATGTCGGCCTGAATTGGCTGCTGATCCCGCGCCACGGAATTGAGGGCGCTGCCATCGCGACGGGGATATCCATTGCAGTCTGGAACATCGCGCTATGGTCTGCGGCATGGACCACCTTGCGCGTAGATAGCAGCCCGATTGGTCTTCGCCGGTCACCGCCGGCTAATCTGATACGAGCGAGAACGACGTGACGGCTCAAAACAGTGATACTGTCCCCTCAAGCGCCCGTTCTGCGGCGTCTGAAGCCGGATTTTCGGGGCCGAACTTCTTCATCGTCGGCGCGCCAAAATGCGGCACGACCGCCTGGGCGACCTATCTTGCCGGCCACCCTGAGATCTTCGCACCAAGCGCTAAGGAGCCGCATTACTTCAACACGGATCACCACAACTACCGTTGGGCAAAGACGAGACTGGCATATCTGCATTACTACAAGGATTATGGTGGCGAGAAGGTCGCTTTGGATGCCTCGGTCCAATATCTGTGCTCGGTCGATGCAGCCCGCAACATTGCCGAGTTCGACCCGCAGGCCAGGGTTTTGATCATGCTGCGCAAGCCTAGCACCTTCATCCGGTCATACCACAACCAGCTCCTGATGAATTTTGATGAGACAATAGAGGATTTGCCCACCGCCTGGTCGTTATCGGGACAGCGTCCAGACAGCAAAATCCCGCCAGAAAACCGCGAGCCTTCGTTTCTGGACTACAAGCGCGTCGGCCTCTTTTCCGAACAGGTCGCCCGTTATCTTGAGATCTTTAAACGCTCTCAAGTCATGGTCGTCTTCATGGAGGATTGGACACAGGATCCGCGGACCCTCTACCTGCAGCTGATGGAAGTCCTCGGGCTTGAGGACGACGGCAGGACGGAGTTTCCACAGGTCCATGCGGCCAAACATGTGTCGAACCGAACTCTGCACCGCTTGACGCAACGCCCACCCAGCACCCTGAAGACCGCGTCGCGTCTGCTCCGGCGTTTGCCCGGCATGGGCGCGGTCAAGCCGGCGCGCGTGCTACGCCGGCTGAACAGTCGCAAAGGCTACGGATCGGAAGTAGCAGATGCCGCGCTGGCCAAGGAAATCGACGCCTATTTCGAAAATGATCAAGAGCGGTTGCGAGCGCTTCTGGGAAATGAGCAATGAAGCCGCTCCGAGCTGTCCTCAACCGCACTTTATAGATGGTACGAGGTATGTCCGACGACGCGATCGCCCTTATGCTTATCGATCGGTGCGCCGACATCCCCGCGAATAGCGTCGCAGTCGGCGCTCCAGCGCGGGTGATCCGTAACATCGTACCGGCGCCGTGAAGATCCTCCATGTGATTGATACGCTGGGGCGCGGCGGGGCCGAGCGGCTACTCGTCATGCTGTTGCCCGAATTGATGCGGCAGGGCCTTGAGGTTGCCGTTGCGGTGCGCAGTGTACCTTACGATCTGCAACCCGAGCTGGAAGCGGCCGGCGTGCCGGTCATCCGTCTGCCCAGGCGGCACAAGTGGAACCTGATCGCCGGCGCGCGCGACATCGCCCGAGCAATGCCCGATGCGGACATCCTACACGCGCACCTCTACTTTCCGGCGATCAACACGGCGCTCGCACACATATTCGGCCTGACCCGGGCCAGGACCTACGTCACCTTCCATAATCTGGCCTATGCAGGCGCTAATCGCGACGGGCTGAAGCTGCGGTTTCGCAAAGCCTTGGCGCGCTGGGTCTACTCGCGCGGGATGAATATCAGGCTAGCCGTATCGCAGGCCGTAGCCGATCATCACCGTGGCGCCCTGTCGCTCGGTCGGATAGAGGTGCTGCATAACCCAATCGATCTCGCCGCCGTTGAGGCGGTCCCAGTCGCGCCGCGCGATCCGGATGCGCCGCTGCACATCGTTCTGCCCGGCCGACTTGTGGCGGTGAAAGGGCATGCCGATCTTCTTGCGGCGCTACGAGATCCACGCCTAGCCGGTTATGCGCTAAGGATCACCTTCGCAGGACACGGCGGGTTGCATGAGGCGCTGGAAAAGAGCGCCACTGACCTGCCCTTTCCCATGACAATCACCGGGACTTTGGAGCATGCGCGCTTTCTGCCCCTCATGGCGACTGCCGATATTGTCGTCGTGCCCTCGCGCTTCGAAGGGTTCGGGCTGACCGCTCTGGAAGCAATGGCTCTTTCGAAACCGGTCATAGCTTCCACCGCAGGCGGTCTACCCGAGGTCCTGGGCGACACCGGATTTCTGGTCGGCACTGGCGATGTCGCGGCCCTTTCCGAAGCCTTGCTGAAGCTCGCCGCCGACCCAGCACTGCGCGAACAGATGGGCCGGGCAGCACGCAAACGGGCCGAAGCTGAATTTGCCCTACCCGCCATCGCCGCGCGCTTAGCAGGCCTGTACGCCGCATCGGCGCCGCGATAAGCACCCGCTGGATCCCTTCAGTCGATTCCCGAGGCGGCATGACCCCCAGCGTGCTCTATATATCTTACACCGGTCTGCTCGACCCGCTCGGCCAAAGCCAGGTGTTGCAATATGTGCTCGGCCTGGCGCGCCAATACCGAATGACCGTGCTGACATTTGAGAAACCAGATGCCCTGAAAGACACAGCCCAGATCGAAGCCACCGCGGAAAAGTGCAGGGCTGCTGGGGTGGGTTGGCATCGGTTGGCCTATCACAATCGTCCGGGCATTCCGGCCACCCTCTATGATATCGCCATGGGCATGCGCAGAGGAATCAAGCTCGCAAAGGCATGCAGAGCCGATATTGTTCACACAAGATCTTACATCGCCGGCATGATTGGCATGGCGGTCAAGCGGGAAACGGGCGCACGTTTCATATTCGACATGCGAGGCTTTTGGCCTGATGAGCGCGTTGACGGGGGGATCTGGAAAGCGGGTTCGCGGCGTTACAAGTTCTTCAAGGGCATCGAGCGGCGTTTGTTCACGTCGGCCGATCACGTGGTGTCACTCACCCGCGCAGGCGTCCGGGAATATGAGCAATTCGACTATCTTGCGGATAACCCACCACCCTCAACGGTGATCCCGACATGCACAAACCTCGAGCTCTTCCGCCCAACAGAGGTACCCGATGATCGGGCGCCAGGGTTTACAATAGGCTATGTTGGCTCAGCCGGCAGCTGGTACATGTTTGACGAGGTGACGCGCGCTGTTCGGTTGCTGTTCGAGAAGCGCCAGGACGCACGCTTCCACGTGGTCAACAAAGGTGATCATGGGTTCATTCGAAACTGCCTGAACCGGCATGGCGTCGATCTCGAGCGTACAGTCATTCGAACTGTTCCATATGGCGAGGTCGCGACCGAGATCGCCCACATGGACGCGGGCATCTTCTTCATCAAGCCGGTCTGGTCGAAGAGAGCGTCCAGCCCCACGCGGCTGGGCGAATTCCTGGCGTGCGGTAAGCCGGTGCTGGTGAACGGCAACGTGGGTGACGTGGCCGAGAGTGTCGGCGAGACGCAGACAGGCATCGCAATTAGCGCTTTTGACGATGCAACGTTGCAGGATGGTCTGGATCGCCTGCTGGAATTGACGGAGAAACCAGGCATCTCCGCGCGCTGCAGAGATGCCGCGGAAGCACGCTTCTCACTCGAAGGCGGCATTCAGAGTTATAGCGCCATCTACGATCGACTCGCTGCGGCGATCGACAAACGAGTCGAATAGCTCCCAGAGGCCTTTTGTTGAAGATTCTCTTTCTCACGCGTTACCCCCATGAGGGAGCGAGCAGCCGCTATCGGGTGTTCCAGTATATTCCTCACTTCGAGGATCTTGGCGTTTCATGCCATGTCCAGAGCTTCATGGACCCAGACATGTATGCGCTCAGTTTTTCACCCGGCCGAACACCAGAAAAAGTCTGGGCAGCGGTGCGCGCGGCGTTGCGTCGATTGGGGACACTAAAGCGGTTCAGGCAGTACGATATCGTCTACATGCAAAGGGAGCTGTTTCCGTTCGGCCCGCCTTGGATAGAAAGATACATGAAGTGGCGTGGTGCCAAGTTGATTTTCGATTATGACGATGCACTGTTCATAAAAAAGTCCAGCCGATACAACGTTCTGGCGACACTCTTTCGCTCTTCCAGGAAAATAATCGACCTTTTCCGGCTGTCCGACTGTGTTATCGCCGGCAATGACTGGTTGCGGGATGCGGCAGTCGAGCATGGCGGTCATGCTGTGACGGTTGAAGTCGCGGAGGATACATGCCGGATTGCCATGCGCCCGCCTCACAATGAAGCCGACGGCGTGCTGATTGGCTGGCTGGGTTCGAAGTCTACCGTCAAGTATCTCCGTTTGATCGAACCTGTCCTGAGACGCATTTTTGAGACATATCCAAATGTCCGCTTCGAGATCGTGGGCGGCGGTCACTTCGAACTTGATGGCCTCCCTGTCACGCACACAGACTGGTCTCTCGAGGAGGAGCTGCGAGCGCTACGGCGGTTCGACATCGGGCTGATGCCACTTCCCATTGAAGACTGGGCGAAGGGGAAGTCTGGCGGCAAGGCGCGCACCTACATGGCGGCCGGCGTTCCGCCTGTCTGCGCGAAGATAGGCTACAACATTGAACTGATTGAGCCAGGTGTGACGGGGTATCTCTGCACCAACGAGGACGATTGGTTTGAGACCCTAAGCCAACTGATCGAAGACGCGGGCTTGCGCCAGGAGATCGGGCGCGCCGCGCGGGCCGACGTTGTCGAACGGTTTTCCCCGCATAAGCAGGCAAAGAAGATTCTCGACGTTTGTCTTGAACTTTTAACGGCGGCAGAGCCTGGCGAGGCCCGATCTGTCTCGAACCAAAAAACATGACCTCGGACGGATTACATCAGACGCCTTGCGTTGTTCTTGGCCTGTCACCAACGGGTCTTTATGCGATTCGGGAGCTGGGCCGCGCCGGTATCCCTGTCATGGGCGCCGCCGCATCTGTAGGGTGTGCTGCGAGCTCGTCTTTTCTGAAGCACCAACCCAATATACTTGTCGAGCCCGATGATGCGAGACGTTGCGAAGCGCTGCTCGATATTTTCGCGACCAGCGGGACCCGCCCCGTGATCGTGCCGACTTCCGATCAGGATATCGACTGGTTGGCGAGGCACCACGAAGCGCTGGCTCCAAAATTCCGGTTTTCGGTGTCCTATACCGACGGGATGGCTAACGAGTTGATGGACAAGCATTCGCTCTACGCGCTCTGCAGGCAGGCGGGTATCGAGACGCCGCGATCTCACACAGCCCGGCGCGATGAAATCCTGGATCTCGCCGATCAGGTACACTACCCATGCCTGGTGAAACCCACACGGATCGACCGGATCAAGCAGGCTATGCGCGGCCGCAAAGGGTTCATCGCCGAGTCCCGAACGGAATTGACTGAATTGTCTCTGGTCCTTCCGGAGGGCGACACAGATTGGTTGGTTCAGGAAATCGTTCCTGGGCCCGAATCCGCAATCTCCCTTTGCGCGATGTTCGTCAACCAGGCTGGTGAAACAAGCTTGGCGATGACCTGCCAGAAGCTGCGCCAGTTCCCGCCCGGTTTCGGCTCCGCATCACTGGTGCGCACCACTGAGGACGACGAGACACTCAATCAGAGCATGGAACTGCTGTCGGCGACCCGATACCGGGGGATCGCAGCGACAGAGTTCAAGCGCGATCCACGGGATGGAAAACTGAAACTCATCGAGATCAATCCGCGGCCCTCGCTATGGTTCGGCATAACAAGCACTGCTGGTATGCCATTCGTTCTATCGCATTACTTGGATCTGACCGGGGCCAATCCCGATCAGAATGGCCGCACAAAGCGCAATGTGGAATGGCGGTACCATTCGCGAGATCTCACGTCCCGGTTCATATATCTCAAGGGATCAGCGTCCGGATTGCCCCCGCCATCCACCAAGCGGACAGGATCAATTGACGAGACCGTGAGTGCAGTTTTCGCGGCAGATGATATGAAGCCCGCACTTACAGATCTCACGCAATCGCTTAAAACAATGTTCGCTCGAGGGATCACGAAACTGTCGCCCTCGTCGAGAAGGTCGTCCTGAGGATCACCATGGCGGGTCAGTTCATACTGTCGTTTGACTTCGAGTTGATGTGGGGCGTCCGCGATCACCGCTCCACGGCGGAGTACGGCGATGCTATACTGGGAGGCCGGGAAGCGATCCCCAAAATCCTGGCGCTCTTCAAGGAATTCGAGATTTCAGCGACCTGGGCAACGGTCGGATTTCTGTTTGCACGGTCAAAGCGTGACATCATTGAGAACCTGCCCGAAACGCTACCCGATTATGACGACCCGAGATTGTCTCCGTACCATGCACTCGACGACGAGGTCGGCGAGGATGAAGACCAGGATCCATACCACTTCGCGCCTTCGATCATCGATCAGATCCAGGCCATAGATGGACAGGAAATCTCCACCCACACCTTCTCCCATTTCTACTGTATGGAAGCCGGTGCCACGATCGAAGCTTTCCGCGCCGACCTTCTCGCCTGCAAGGAGATTGCCCGTCGCGCCGACTGCGACATGAAGAGCATCGTTTTTCCTCGAAACCAGACATCGGACGGATGTCTTGATGTTTGTCGCGAGGTGGGAATCACCACGTTCCGCGGTAACAGGGATCACTTTGCGTACCGCTCGGCCGCGAAAGATATTCAACGCAGCCTACCTTCCAGACTGTACCGCTTGGTGGATGGCGCCTTTCCGCTTTCGGGTTCTGGCGTCTTTCAGGACGTGCTGGAGGCCGCGCATCTCGGAAACATTCCGGCCAGTCATTTCCTCCGCCCCGTTTCCAAACGGCAGCCCGCCTACAGCCGATTACACACCATGCGCATCTGTGCAGACATGACCCGAGCGGCTCGCACGGGCGGCAGGGTTCATCTCTGGAATCATCCCCACAATTTCGGGCGAAACATCGACGCGAACATCGGCCAACTGCGCGATATTCTCCTACACTTCAAATCCCTGCAGGAAGAATATGGCATGGTAAGCTTGAACATGAAGCAAGCTGATGACCTTCGCCGGTCCGGGCAGTAGTCCGTAATGGCAAGCTAGAAGATATAAGAATCATAAGGCATGTAGCAAAGCTCAGCGTGCCTGGATGTTGCAAACCAGACCAGCATGTAAAGCAGGTACGCCGCGAACGGCAGGTAAGCAAAGAGGGCATCGTCCGACCTGTTCGGATTCACCCGCCGGGCTGAACTCAGCATATAAAGCTGCAAGGTCGCTGCATAATAACCAAGCCGATGGACAATCAGCGTTGAGACAAAAAACGCTGGAATGAGGGCGAATATGAGAAGCGATCCGAAACGGAGAAGCTGGAACATCTTTCTCTCGACAACCGCAAACCGGCGGATGTAGACTTCAAAAAATATGGCCGTGATAACAAGCAGACCGAGCCTGAAAACCGCGCCGAAGGACTCCACGTCGCCTTCCACATATCGCTGGACATAGACATCGCTCCGCTCTCCCAGGAAAACGTACGCGATCGGTAGTGTCGCAAGGGCCGCTGGAATGAGCGTCGCAAGCTTCACAGGGCGACCGATCAAAGCCACGAGCGGTAGGAAAATCACTGCGCTGGTATGAAAGGAAGCGGCCGCGCCCAATGCCAGCAGATACCCCACCCGATTGCGTGCAATAAAAGCGTCCCAGGCAAGCAGGAGAATTGCCAGGGCTGTTGCCTGCCGAATACCGGACATGGACAATTGGACAATAATGATTGGGAAAAACAGCGCCAGAAGACCAAGGGGGTTGGTCTTGTTTCTCGCGAACAGATAGAAGCAAGTGAAGAAAATCGCGGCGCAGGCAATGTTCACCCACATAAGAGTTCCGCCCGCATCGACGACCAATCGATTGAGGTAGAGAAAGCCGAACTCCGGTGTCTGTAGGCTCACTTCGGGCGGGTAGATGCTGTAACTTTCGAAACGGTTCAAATAGCCGGTGAAGTCACACCCCACATATTCCCGCGTGCCAACGAAGAGGAAGAGTAGAAGGCAAGCGAGCAACAACACAACGCGTTGCTCGTCTCTTCGCCTGACAACAAAACTCGTCAATGCCAGCGCCAGATAGATACCAATGTACGTCATGACTCTCCGGCGCGGCTGGCTGGAACGAGTAAGCGGTTAAAGCACCCTACCGGGGCTGCCAACACCAAAGAGCATGAGACGGTAGTGAGGAGGGTAGCGCCTGAGACGTTAGCGTTTCGAGGCGGCTCTGGATTTGTAGATGCCTGGCTCCCACGCATTCAGTCGAAAAGTCGGCCTAGGGATGAATAAGAAAACAACTGAAACCGAGGCGCACATAAACCGAAACGTCCAGCATCTTTCGAGAAGGGCCAGTCGTCCGGTGACTTCCGGGCTCGAAATGAGGTCAGCGCGGGCCCGTCTGATACTCACGCATTGCAACGCAACTCGACGACCATTCGCCTGCGCCACATGGCTCCGGCAAGAGATGTTTTGAGGAATGGGCCGACAGTAACAGCCCTTTTTGGGGAGGTGGCTGCGCACTTGGGCGCTCGTCGCGATCTTTTGCGAGGCAAACCTATGGCATATTGGCGTGTGTCGTGCCACATTCTTGCGAAGATGAAGAAGGCCACACGCCGAATAGGACCGAACCATGTGGAAGAAGATACTCATTGGCCTGCTCATCACGATTGTCGCAGCCACCACCCTGGCCTGGATCAACAGGGCGGCACTCATTCATCACGTCGTGCTGAATCGGGTAAAAGCCAATCACTTCGAGGTTGGTGAACATCGTCCTGTCGAATGGCAACAGGGCCCAACGACACCCGCTCTACCGCTGGCCGAGCGACCCCCAAATATCGTCTTCATTCTGCTCGACGACCTTGGGATCAATGACATTTCGACCTTCGGGGGCGGTGTCGCCGGCGGCCGCGTTCCAACGCCGAATATCGACAAGCTGGCAGCCGATGGCGCACTGTTTACCCAGGCGTATTCCGGCACAGGAACGTGTGCGCCCTCTCGGGCGATGCTCATGACCGGGCGCTACCCCACCCGGACGGGGTTCGAGTTCACACCCATCGTCGATCAGATGGGCTTGGTTGTCACGACGATCTCGAACTCGATGGACAACGGCATCCTTCCACCTGTGGAGCTTAATCGCAATCCAAACGCGACAAAGCTCCCCTTTGTGGAACAGGGCTTACCCGGCTCAGAGGTCACCCTCGCCGAGATCTTGCGTGACCGCGGCTACCACACCGTTCACATCGGCAAATGGCACCTCGGGCGCAATGTAGAAATGGACCCCAACGCCCAGGGCTTTGACGAAAGCCTCTTGATGCACAGCGCCCTCTACTTGCCAGAGGACGATGCAAACGTCGTGAACGCGAAGGTTGAATTCGATCCCATCGACCAATTCCTCTGGGCCGCTCTTCAATATGCCGCGAGTTACAATGGTAGCGAACCATTTGAGCCTGGCGGATACCTTACGGACTGGTGGACCGAGGAAAGCCGTAAGGTCATCGAGAACAACAAGAATAGGCCCTTCTTCCTCTATCTGGCGCACTGGGGAGTCCATACGCCCTTGCAAGCAACGCGAGAAGACTATGAGGCCGTCGGTGACATAGAGCCCCATCGGCACCGGGTTTATGCGGCCATGGTCCGCGCGCTCGACCGAAGCGTTGGTCGGGTGATCGAGAAGCTTGATGCGGAGGGGCTCTCGGACAACACGATCGTTGTACTCAGCAGCGACAATGGCGGCGCCGGCTATATCGGACTGCCAGAGGTCAACGCGCCTTATAGGGGTTGGAAGCTCAGTCTCTTCGAAGGCGGGATCCGCGTACCCATGTTCGTCAAGTGGCCTGCAGAAATCCCGCCCGGGACCATCGTGGATACACCCGTCGCGCATATCGACGTGATGCCGACACTGGCCGAAGCGGCTGGGGCGTCATTGCCGGACGGTGTCGTGATCGATGGACGGAGCATGCTTCCTGACGCCACTGGGACGGGACAATTGGCCCGCCCGAATGATGCGATCTTCTGGCAATCGGGATACATTCAAGTGGTCCGCGCAGGAGATTGGAAACTCCAGATTGATGGGCGCCAGGAAAAAACATGGCTTTTCGACCTGGCAGCAGATCCCACGGAGCAGAATAACCTGTCGGAATCGCGCCCCGACAAGCTTGCCGAATTGACAGCGCTTATCGAAAACCACCAGCAGGATGCTGTCCCGCCTCTTTACGACTATACGATCGAGAGCCCCTGGGCGATCGACAAGACGTTGGCCGAAATTGCCGTAGAGGGCGACGAATATGCCTGGTGGCCAAACTAGAGCGGTCTCCATGACCAATACGCCTCAGCAAAAGACCCCATGGCCGAAATACGAAACCGATACCCTTGATGGTCGTCGTCAACGGAGCGAACGCAGCCGAAAACAGATCATAGAAGCGATGTTCGACCTGATGCGGGAGGGTGATCTTCGCCCATCCGCCACAGACGTCGCAGACCGTGCGGGGGTGGGACTGAGAACGGTTTTTCGGCACTTCGAAGATATGGACAGCATCTTTGAAGAGATGACCGAAGACCTCAAGAAAATCGTCATGCCGATGGTTTTTGCCCCCTATGAAGCGACCTGTTGGCGGGACCAACTCATGGAATTGGTCGACCGCGAGGCGCGCATTTATGAGCTTGTCTTTCCCATGCAGGTGGGATTGCTGGCGCGCCGATCCGGATCGGAATTCCTGCAACGTCAGTACGCGTACGAAGTGGGCCTTGTGCGATCAACGCTCCAATCCATCCTTCCCGATGCCGTGATTGCGGACAAAACGCTCTTCGCGGCGATTGAGGTCAACCATACGTTCGCAACGTGGCACCGTTTGCGCGAGGACCAAGACCTGACCGTCGAAGTCGCAACCGAAACGATAAAGCGGATCATGGCCGCGCTGATCGCCGATATCGATGTGGAATAGGCCACGACGTATCCTGAGGGCAGCCGCCATGGGGGTCGTCTGTACACTGCACGGGTGCTCACAGGAGGGCGTGACCGACCGTGTTGGGGGGGGGTCCTGCGACCTGGACATCCGCGACATCGGCCGTTTTGTGACGATACCGACCGGCAGCTTCACCAAGGGCGCGTCCCCGATCTATCCGGAGGAAGCGCCGAGCCTTGAGGTGCAGGTGACGGAATTCAGCCTCCAGACCCACGAAGTGACGAACGCCCAATTCGCGGCATTTGTGGACGCAACGGGATATGTCACGCAGGCCGAACAAGGCGCTCTGGAAAACCGCCCCGACGCGGGTTCCGCTGTCTTTCGCCATCCCGACGCGCGGCCCACGAATGGTGCGCCCTGGGCACTGGTCGCTGGCGCCACGTGGAAAGCGCCGATGGGCCCCGGCAGCTCCATAAAGGGGCTGGATCTTTGGCCTGTCACCCACATCACCCAGCAGGACGCTGAGGCCTATGCTGACTGGGCCGGCGGCCGGTTGCCAACCGAGATCGAGTGGGAATACGCCGCCAGTCTCGGCCTTCCCGATGCTGATAATCCGTATTCCGGTGCCGTGGGTGAAGAGGGCCCGCGGGCGAACACATGGCAGGGCATTTTCCCGATCGCTGACACGGGAGAGGATGGCTTCGCCGGTGTGTCCGCCGTCGGCTGTTTCGAACCAGACAGGTTGGGCCTCCACGACATGATCGGAAACGTCTGGGAGTGGACCGCCACGCCCTTCGGCGATGGAACACACACCATCAAAGGGGGCTCCTTTCTGTGTACTGATAATTTCTGCAGGCGATACCGTCCGGCTGCACGCCAACCCCAGGAAACTGATTTCTCATCAAACCATATCGGCTTCCGGATCGTTCGCGATGGGTCGTTTTGATATCGCTCACGGCGCGTGGCGCCTCCGCGGGGGCGGGCTTTATGATTGGATCCCCCGCTGGGCTACGGGCTTTGCCCTTCGCTACGCGATGGATCTGGTTCAGGACTGCTTTCCTTTCCAGGTCACTTGGTCTGGGCGCGTAGCTTGTTTATTTCGCTCACGCCAGATCCGCTTCGCGGATGGCTCCGCGGGGGCGGCGCAGTTGCGCCGACGGGCTTTATGCCTGGATCCCCCGCTGGGCTTCGGGCTTTCGCCCTTCGCTACGCGATGGATCGTGTTCAGGACTGTGGGTTTTACTCCGTCTCATTGGGGGTTTCTGCTTTTCGTGGGTTTTGGGCAGCCGGTCGTGTTTCCGCGCGACGGGCTTCGCCGGATTGAATGCTTAGAGCTGGCGGATTCTGGGGCTGTTGTTGGGGGCTCGGCC
>JBCDLC010000003.1:0-143444 GCA_038745855.1 Pseudomonadota bacterium
GCAGCCCAGCGGGCGATCCAAGCATAAAGCCCGCCGGCGCCTCTGCGCCGCCCCCGCGGAGCCATCCGCGAAGCGGATCTGGCGTGAGCGAAGTAAACTGCCTCAAGCCGAGAAGGAGCGACCGAGAAGAAACCCACAGTCTTGAACGCCACTGCCGTGGCCTTGTCCGCCTGGATTTGATCCCCCGGATCAAATCCTCCGCTGAGGCGGACCGGCTCCCAAGTCCATCGCGTAGCGGAGCGCGCCAGCGCGTAGCCCAGCGGGCGATCAAGGCATAATGCTCAAAGCCGGTCGATGGCGTGGCCGCTCCGGGTCCACCTTATGAAGGCCGGGCCCGGGTTTTGGTCGCGCGCGGTCAAGCGGCTTCTCACTTCCTCGAGCATGAACCGGGTCACCGAAGGAATATCGAGCGCCATGGCATCATCCAGGCCAACCCACTGCAAATCGCTCAGCTCGGCGCCGTCCGCCGGTGGGCGCTCGTCGACCAGCACCTCTTCGGCCTCCGCCATGAAGAACCGGGCATCGAACCGGCGCGGCCGGTAGGGCGGAGTGACCGCGCGGCCGACCAGGGTAAAGCCCTTCAGGCACGGCGCGACGCCCTGCCAGTAATAGGGTTCCCATCCCGGCGGTGCCCGCCCGCCGACATCGGCCGCCTTGCCGACGATCAGCCCCGTCTCCTCGAATGTTTCGCGGATGGCAGTAAGCGCGAAAGCCCGCGGCCGGCGACGGGTGCGGATCGCGAGCTGCAATTCAACGTTCGGGGCGAGCTCGGAAACCGCCGGCGCGCGCCCATCCTGGGGATCGACCCGGCCGCCCGGAAAAACGTACTTGTGGGGCATGAAAGCATGGCCACCGGCCCGCTTGCCCATCAGCACCCGGGGCATCGCCTGGTCCCGCCGGATCAGCAAGAGGGTCGCTGCATCCTTCGGTTTGACGCTCGGCTGGTCGGTGACGAGCACGTCGTCGGCGTCTTCGCGGTCGAATGCGGATTTGGCCATGCCCTTTGGCAAGGGCGTGTCGTCAGCCGTGCTGGCGTTCCCTTTTGTCATGGCCGCCAGCCGATGCTTAGTCCGGTTTCGCTTTTGGTATTGCCCATCGCACGCCCCTCCTACCGCTTGTTCCTCCGCCGCGCATTCGGGCCGCCGCGGGAATTGCTCCGCCCTCTCCCGCGGTCGCGATCGCCGCTTGGCGGCTTTTCGCCTTTCCGCTTCGGGCGCGCTTCCGACATCATCTCCAGCAAGAGCCCGCCTTGCAAGGGTGTCACTTCGCGAAGCCGTACGCTGACCCGTTGCCCAAGGTCGTATCGCCGTCCGGAACCGCGCGCCACAAGGCCCATGGCCGCCTCGTCAAACACCCAGTATTCGTCGCCTAGGGTTGCGATGGGCACAAAACCATCGGCCGCTGTGTCCGCCAAGCGGACGAACAGCCCGGCCTTGGCGACCCCAGTGATGCGCCCCTCGAATTCGGCCCCCACCCGGTCGGCCAGGAAGAGCGCCATGTATCGGTCGGTCGCCTCGCGCTCGGCGGCCATACTCCGACGCTCGGTATCGGTGATATGGCTGGCGGTCTCCTCGAGTTGGGCCAGCGCCTTGTCCGAGATGCCATCGGGCCCAAGATCCAAGGCGCGCACCAGCGCCCGGTGCACCACCAGGTCGGCATACCGCCGGATTGGAGAGGTGAAATGGGCATAGCGCTGGAGATTGAGGCCAAAATGGCCGAGATTGTCGGGCGAATAGACCGCTTGGCTCTGGGTTCTCAGCACCATTTCGGTGATCATCTGGGCGTGGTCGCTGCCTTTAATATCGTCGAGAAGGGCATTGAACCGGCCGGTCTGTGGACGCTCACCCTTGGGCCATTTCATCTTCAGCGTCGCGAGGAAATCGGAGAAGGCGGCGATCTTTTCCTGGCTCGGCGCATCATGCACGCGGTAGACAAGACCGGTCCGCGCGCGCTCAAGGCTTTCTGCGGCACAGACATTGGCCTCGATCATGAACGCCTCGATCAGCCGGTGCGCGTCGAGACGATCCTTGGTGGCGATCCGCTCGATCGATCCGTCCTTCGCGAAGACGATCTTCTGTTCAGGGAGGTCCAGGTCCAGTGGCCCCCGTTTGTCCCGGGCCGCCGCAATCGCGCCATATGCGCCCCAAAGCGGTTTCAGCACGGTTTCAAGCACCGCTTTCGCCCGCTTCGAGGGTTTCCCATCCACCGCAGCCTGGGCCTCCTCATAGGAAAGTTTCGCGTGGCTCCGCATCATTGCCCTGAAGAAACGGTGGTCCCGCTTTCCGCCGTCAGGTCCGAAGATCATCTCCACCGCAAAGCACGCCCGATCCTCGTCTTCCCTGAGCGAGCAGGCATCGGCCGACAGTTCAAACGGCAGCATCGGAACAACCCGGTCCGGAAAATATGTGCTGTTCCCCCGCTTGTAGGCCTCCTGGTCCAGCGCCGACCCCTCGGTCACGAACGCCGCCACATCAGCGATCGCGACAATGACCCGGCAGCCGCCCTTGTTCGGCCCATCGGTCAGGGCTTCGGCAAACACCGCATCGTCGTGGTCGCGGGCATCCTCGGGGTCGATCGTGATCAGCGGGGTGCCGGTCAGATCCTCCCGTGCCGCCTTGGTTCGCTTGCCGGCCTGGGCCTCCGCCATCACTGCGTCAGGAAACGCTTCGGGCAAGCCATGGGCGTGGATCGCGATCAGGCTAGCCGCCCGAGGATCTCCGACCTTGCCGATGACCTCTGTCACCATCGCCCGTTTGGGGCCATAGCCCCGACGCTGTTGGGTGCTTGCCCGCTGTTTCGCGCGGACGAGGTCACCGGTTTCGGCGCCGTTCACATCGTCCCGGTCGACCAGGAAAGTGTCCCGGCCCTTGCGGTTCGCGCTTTCGATGCGACCACCATGGCCCGTTGCGGTGAAGAGCCCGATCACCGGCCGCTCCATCCGCTTGTCCAGTTTCTTGATGACCTTGGCCGTCCACTCGCCCCCGCGCTCGCTAAGCCGGCAAAGCGCCCGATCCCCGACACCGGGTGTGTTTGTGCTGGCAGCCGCCTCGCCCCGCCGGCCCTTTCGTCCTTTCTGCCCGGCCCCCATGCCCGCCTGGCCGGCATAGATGATCTCCGGGCCGTAGAGCCCTTCGCGGCCAACAGCGCGGCCGATGAGGCTGCCATCGCCATCGATGCGGCCGAACGCGACGATCGTCGTTCCGGGCGGTTGATCCACCGGTCGCACCGCGCGCTTGGCTGTCTTCACAAGAGCCCCGTCGGCCTCCATGTCGCGCAGGATGGCCCGCAAGGCGCGGCGCTGATCCCCCTTGAGCCCAAGCCCCTTGGCAATATCCCGCCGGGTTGTGATATCCGGATTGTCCGCAAGAAAGGCCGCCACGGCCGCTTTTGTCAGTTCAGTCATCCAGGCCCATATAGGGCGACTCCCTCAGACTTTCCTAGCAGCAGAGCACGAGGTCGCCGTAAGCAACAGCCGGCGTTTATTGACTCGCGGTCGCGGCACTATCTATCCCGTCACGGAATAACCACCCTGTCATACATGCATCATGTTCTGCTCGCCGAACAGGATCTATGGCCTTCGCGAATTGGGGAACCGGCCAAATGAAAATCTGTTTTTTTCCTGCTTTTACTGACCGAGCGACCCTTACAGACCATTTCTTCCGACTGCACTGGTACCTTCGCCCATTGGCTGGATCCATCAAGACGATCGAAGTTCCCGTCTCCGATCCCTCGCTCAGACCAGGTGATTGCCCGCCGTTTCTCGACCAGAGCTTGAAGTGCCTCGTTGGCGACCTGCCCGTGGAATTCGTTTCCACCAACAAAACATCGCTGGAAGATATGATCGGGAATGCTGACGTTGTCCTAAAGTGGGATGTCAAAGGCGGTCATGAAAAAGACTACCAAGCTGCGCTCAACGACAAGCGTAGCCTTCGGGTTGATCACCAGAACGTTCGCTACGCTGGCTCTATGTACCTGAAATTCCGGGCGGAATTCGATGATCTTCTCGGCAGGAGAGGCAGCAACTATCTCAAGGCATCAAAGGAGGTTTATGCCCGGATCAAGGATCGGTGTTCGTCGGAAATCTGCTACGTGTTTGGAACAGGTCCCGGTCTTGCCCACGCGAATGCCCACGATTTTTCCGATGGCGTCTGTATTGCCTGCAATAGCATGGTCAAGAACACGGAACTGCTGGATCGGCTGCAGCCACCGCTCATCGCGATCGGAGACCCGATCTTCCATGCGGGCCCATCTTCCTACGCCGCGGCATTCCGGCAATCCCTGATAGAGGCGCTCGACAGGTACGAAGCCGACCTCATCGTTCCGATGAGAGACTATCACATCTACATCGATCATTTGCCGAAGCGGTTTCTCGATCGCATTGCGGCTGTACCATTCAAACACGGAAAAGCGCCAAACCACGATTTGCTGTCAGACTTCCACGTCACGACAACCGGCAACATTCTCACACTCTTCCTGCTCCCACTCGCTGCCGATTTCTCCAACACGATCCGGATTTTCGGCTGTGATGGACGGCCTCTGGAGCAGAGTGACTATTTCTGGGGGCACGACAAAGCCTCACAGTTTAATGAGGAAATGGACGATATCCAGAAAGCCCATCCAGGCTTCTTCGACATCGACTACAATGATTATTACCTGGAGCACTGCCGGACCCTCGAGACGTGGTTGTCCAATTTGGAAGCAGACGGCAAAACCATCACCAACCACACTCGGTCGTTCATCCCCGCACTCGCAGATCGTTCCGACAAAGGTGCTGCGCGGTACGGTTTTCGCACCCTCGAACCCGCCGCCGACGACGAGACTGACCTCGTTTCGATCGTCATGCCCGCGTTCAATACGGAAGCCTTCATTGGCGAAGCCATTGAGTCGGTTCGCGCTCAGACCTACTCCAATTGGGAGCTGTTGATCGTCGAAGACGGCTCCGACGATCGCACCCTGAAGATTGCGACAGACTACGCATCCAAAGATCAGAGAATTCGAGTCTTCGAAAATCCAGGGAAGTATCAGACGGCGGCTCGAAACCACGCGTTCGAAAACGCCCTTGGAAAGTATGCCTGCTTCCTCGATTCAGATGACATCATGTATCCTGACGGACTACGCGCCCGGGTCAAAGCGCTGCAAGAGAACAAGCAAGTTCGTCTGGTTCATGGGGTCGTTTGCCGGATCGGAGAGAACGGGCGAGACTTACGCAGCCCTATCGCGAAGATGAGCCCCGTCTCCTTCGACGACATGCATGCCAACCCGTTCCACATCAACGGGATTATGGGCGACACGGAACTCTTCTTGAAACACCGCGTGAAATACCACATTCCCAGCGGTGAAGACTGGATGATGATGGCGCGCATCCTGCGCCAGGGGCATGCATCGGTATTTGTCCCTGAAGAGGTTTCCGCTTGGCGATACCACCCTTCCTCTGCGACGCAGCGCGGCATGGAGGAACACGAAGCCGCCCTCGAGCAGACCCTCAACTGGGTCTATTCACCTTGTGACCCGGACGACGCCATCGAAAAATACCGGAAGGGCCTCGCCAAGCCGCCACTCCTCGACGTGAAACTCAAAAGAAAAGCTAACGTTCTGATGTGGCAGCTGCTGACAAACGATCTCGATGGTTTGCGAGACCTGATCGGTCGGCCTTCGCTTTCGGCATTTTGGACGAAACAATCAGCAGACTTCTGGGCAAACCTGGCGCGGTCATCAGGCCTTCGATTTTTTCGCTTGCCTGGCGGTGATTTGCCTGACCTTGATGATGCGCAGTTGAGCGAAATCGCTGAAACACTGGTCTCGTCGGGCATCCCGTCGAAAATTCCAAATCTCAGCTATGGCGTATCGCGAGCGTTTGGTCTCAATGCGCACCAGCGGCGTACGACAGGAAGCCAAAATCGACCTTTCCTCGAACGGTCCCGAGCGGATCGGGTCGTGATAGATGAGTGCGCGGTCCTGCAAGGATTGGTGGGATCGGGCGGGGCCAGCAAGCCGAATGTGATCGCCCTCGGCCATGGTGCAGAGGCAGCCGCAGCGCCCTACAAGCGGAAAGGGTGGACGACGGCGCATTTAGGGCATTTTGATGCGAAGGCGGATGCCGCCGGTACGCCACAGGCCACCGGGAAGATCGACATTCCCTCCATGTCTGGTGCACGCCTGAAGGCTCTTGTCGAAGACATGGATCTTCCGAAAATCACGGTCTTGCGCTTGGATGCCCTTGGCCACGAGCACAAGGTCCTGCGGTCGATCCCCTGGAACCGATCGGCCCCTGACTGCGTGCACTGTCAATTTTACGACGAGGGAATGAGTGTCGATCAGCTAGGCGTGACAGACATCGCCGAACTTCTCGAAAGCAGAAACTACCACGTTTACATCAGTGAATGGCATGCACCGCGGGACGGGAGCGATGGCCCATACAGCGCATGGAAGAAAATCACGCCCTATGTCGCTGGACTGGACATTCCCCCCTACGCGTGGGGAAGCTTGATGGCGTTTAAGGATGATCCGGGCTTCGCAGCGGTGAAAGCCGTTTTTGGCGAGCAACTCAAGCAATCCAAGCGGCCGAAGAAGACCGCCTGACATCTTCTGGCTCATAAACCAGACTCTGCGCTTGCACAATCCTTACTCTGCTATATAACTTCATATATAAGTCCTTATAGAAATAGCGCACCATGCCAAAAGATATTCTCTCTGATGCGGGTTACCTGGCGCTGGGTAGCCGGTTGAAACGCCTTGCGGACCGGTTGCTTGCCGATGCGGCCGTGGTCCATGCAGAGAGTGCGGAACCCCTGCAACCGGGCCAGTTTCCCCTGGTTGCAGCGCTTGATCGGTACGGCCCGATGACGGTCAATGACGCCGCTGCCGCCCTCGGTGTCAGCCAGCCCGCCGTCACCCGCGCCGCCGGGGAGCTCGTCAAGGCCGGGCTTGCCCACTCCACCCCATCGGATGACGACAGGCGCCAGCGTACGCTCACATTGAGCGCCGAGGGCCAGAACAGTATCGAGCGGCTGAAGCGCACCATGTGGCCGAGGGTCGAAGCCGAGGCTCGGCAGCTCTTCTCGAACCTCTCCGGCGATATGCTGGCACAGGTTTCGACCATCGAGGCCCGCCTGTCGGAGCGGTCCATGGCCCAGCGGGTGGCGGAAAATCCCCTCGAAATCATACCCTTTGCACCGGAACACGCTGGGCTCTTCCACGAGATCAATGCCGAGTGGATCAAGGATATGTTCGTCCTGGAGGCACACGACAAACACGTCCTCGAAAACCCCGAGGCGACAGTCATCGCTCCGGGCGGGAGGATCCTCTTCGTGAAAGCCGGAGATGAGGGGATCGTCGGCACATGCGCGTTACAGCCCGATACGGATGGGTTTACCGAACTCACGAAGATGGGCGTGCGATCCACCGCCCGCGGGTTCAAAGCCGGGGAATTCCTGCTCCGGGCCGCGCTGCAAACCGCGTGGGACATGGGCGCCACCGGGCGGCTTTACCTGGTGACGAACAAGAAGTGCGAAGCTGCCATCCACCTCTATGAGAAGGTTGGGTTCGTCCATGATGATGAGATCATGGAGCGGTTCGGTTCCCGGTACGCCCGGTGCGATGTGGCAATGCGCTACCGCTCGCCGGCGAACAGGCCCTGAAGCCGTGGCCGCACCCCCAAAAACGCCCTGTAAGCCCGCTCTGCCACCCACAGGACTGGTGGAATCCGAAGCAGGTGCCCGACCGGTGCGAGCCATGGGATCTGCCGGTAGACCGCCGCAAAGGCCGCCGCACCCGAAACCATCGGGCGCCCCGCCTCCTGGGCATGGAACCGGGCCAGAAGTTCCCGGCGATCGATCGGGCAGTATTCGGCCGCATCATCGGGCGCCACGTCGATAAACGCCAACCGGCCCCGCCGGTCCAGCCGACGTAGCAGGCCAATCTCCCGGCGGCACAGGGGACAGGCGCCATCGAACCATACAGTCACGTTGCTCATATTGCTGAAATGGGCGCACACACGTCCCATCCAAAGCGTCAGAGCCGCACACCTTTCCCCGTCAGCCCCGAAAAAGATGCGCCCAGGCGGCACACGCCGCTTGCACAGGTTCTGTTGCCCCTGTATCTGCCTGCCCTGTTGAAACGGCGGCGTTAGGCCGTCCGTGTCAGGCTGTCACCGGCGTGCCAAGTCCTTCAAGACGCAAGGCTGGCCGGCGGACTTCAGGGCGAAGGAAAAGACAATGTCGCAGGAAATCGAATTCAACGTGGACGTCCGCGCCAGAACCGGCAAAGGCGGCGCGCGCGAGGCCCGCAGGAACGGGTTTGTGCCCGGCGTGCTCTATGGCGGCGGCGAAGATCCGGTTGCGATCAACCTGCGCACCAACGAGGTCATCAAGGCCATAAACACCGGCCAGTTCCTCTCCTCCACCGCGACCCTCATCTACAAGGGCGAGCGCCAGCTTGTGATCCCCCAGGACATTCAGATGCACCCGGTCACCGACCGGCCGATGCACGTGGACCTGTTCCGCGTCGATGCGAAACAGCGCATCAAGGTCGAGGTGAACGTGCAGTTCCTGAACGAGGACAAATGTCCCGGTCTCAAGCGCGGCGGCGCCCTGAACGTGGTGCGCTATACCGTCGAACTCGAGGTGCCGGCCGGCAAGATCCCCGACTTCATCGAGGCTGACCTCGGCGCGCTGGAGATCGGCGATAACGTGAAGATCTCGGACGTGAAGCTCCCCGATGATGCCACGCCAACCATCACCGACCGCGACTTCACCATCGCAACCATCACCGGCCGCGGGGCGACTGCCACCGACAGCGATGAAGCCGGTGAAACCGAAGAAACCGCCGAAGAGGACGCTGCCGAGGAATAGGCACCGCACAAACCGGCTTGGTTTCGAAGACAAGGCCCCCTCCCCTCGGGCCCGGGGGCATAGGGCAAGAACAGCATGCGCCTTCTCGTTGGACAGGGTAATCCCGGCGAAAAATACGCCGGGAACCGCCACAACCTTGGCTTCATGGTGCTCGACCGGGTTGCTGAAGCCCACGGCTTCGGCCCGTGGCGATCTCGCTTTTCGGGCGTCACCAGCGAAGGCAGCGTCGACACGCCGTCAGGACGGCAGAAAGTCCTCCTTTTGAAACCGCAGACCTTCTATAATGAGACCGGCCGTGCCGCCTCTGAAGCGGTCCGGTTCTTCAAGCTCTCTTCCGAAGATGTGACGGTCTTCCATGATGAGATCGACCTCGCGCCCGGCAGGCTCCGGGTCAAACGCGGCGGCGGGCATTCAGGCAATAACGGCGTCCGATCGCTAAGCGCCCATCTTGGTCCCGATTTCCAGCGGATCCGCCTCGGGGTCGGCCATCCGGGCGCCAAGGACCGGGTGATGCCCTATGTCCTGTCCGATTTCGCCAAGGCGGACGAGGCCTGGCGCGATGCGCTGATCGACGCCTGCGCCAAAGCGCTTCCTTTCCTCATTGATGGCGAAGATGAGCGCTACCAGACCGAGGTGCTCAGGCTCGCCCCCGCACCGAAGGCAGACCCCAGACAGGGCGCACCCGACCGTTAAGCGAAGCCCACACCCCATGCGGCCGGGGCCCGAATTGAAACTTATCCAACACGAGTGCCGCACTAAAATCCATTACTATCAATGCACTAAAAGATAATCAGGGTTCCCAATCCCCACCCCCTGAACCCGTGGTATTCTCGGGGCATGGATCTTCTCATCCTCCTCATTCTTGCCGGGGCCTTCGTCCTCGCCATAGCTGCCGCCGGGCCTATCGCCCGTTCGGCAGCCTTTGGCGTGCGCGAAACCCCCGCAGGACATGAAGATCAGCCATCAGGGATTTGGGTTAGCCCCGAAGGCCGGTCAGTAGATGCGGGTGACAGACGTGTCAGCGATGGACGGAAGAGCCATCCAACACATCAGGCCTCTTGGGCTGGGCCTGCGTTGGGATTGGGTTTGGGCAGCGGCCGTGGCGGGCAGCTTTTCGGTAAAATCAAACGGGTTGGCACCTCGCTAACCCTGCAAAAAGGAGACATGGGCCTGCGATCGCTTCACCTGAAGCAGTGGCAGGCGATCATGACAGGCTTGGTCGGCCAAAGCGCCGAACCAGACCACCCCGCGGCCCCCTGACCCCCTCAGACCGCGGTAAAACTTAAAAGCAGAACCGGACGCGCCATGGCGCGGGCCGGGCAAAGGTGCTGGCGCCCGGCTGGAATGTTTCTACTTACGGCGCAACCACACGCGCGCGCCAGGACCCTATTGGCTGGTGTCGTTCACGATCGGCCCGGCCTCAAGCGTTGCCAGATAATCGTCGGTGAACAGGCTGCGATGGGCCGTTCCCGCCGGGCACACCGCATAGCGAACAGAGTTTGCGACCGCCGGAAGACCGGAGAACCGGGGGGCCTGTAGTGACCGCCACAGAAAGGCAAACAGGAACAGCACGGCGATGAGCGCCAAGATCCACCACACCGGATTGCTGGTCGGCACGTCAGCCGCGTCATCATAGGCATAGCGGGTCGCCGCCGGCCCAATCGGCGTCGCCGGGGCAGCCGCAGCCGCTCCCGCTCCCGCCACTGCGGCAGTCCCTGCGCCAATCGCGCCGACGGCGCCGCCACTGGCTGTCTCTTCCGAGCGGGCAGCGACCGCGGGTGCGGCGGGCTGCTCAATCGGTTGCGGCACGGGCCGTGCCTCTGGTACCGGCGGCGCAAGGGGCGGCGGGACGGGTTCGGTAGGGGTTTGGGGCGGCGGAGTCTGGGGCTGAGAGGCCTGCGGGGGTGGAGTCTGGGGCTCAGACGGGCTGGCCACCTGGGGCGACTGCGCTGCCGAAGCCGCCGCAAGGGCGGCCGCGCCACTGGTGACCGGGGGCTTCACATAGGGCTGTGGCGAAAGCGCTGCCGGCGGTGGGGGCTCAGGCGTCGGCTCAGGCACTGGAACGGGCGCAGGCGCCGCTTTTTTCACGCCAACGGGGTCTCCCTTGATCGATAGCGGATCGCCAGGATGCCGGTTGCGCCACGCGTCCTGTGCATCACGATCCTTGGTCGGGATCATGAGCCACTCACGCAGGTTGCGCCGTCCGGCCCGCCCTTCGAGTTCCTCGACGAACAGGTAGAAATCCTCCGGCGTCGTCCGCGAGGTCATGCCCTTGATCATGTATCGCTCGTCCAGGTGGAACGGATCATCGGGTACGGTATCATCGAGCCCGATCTGGAGCAGGACATCCTTCCGAGCGCGGGCGGTATGCGCCATGGCATGGACCCAGTCGCTCTCGGCATTCGCCGCATCGCACGCCGCTTCCGACCAAAGCACGACAACGGACTGGCTGTTATTGATGTCCCGCGTGTCGCGCGGTGCCGGTGTGGTGTGGCTGCGCTTGCGGTCGTAGCGCACCTTGAATTTCAGCGAGCGCAAACGCCGCACGACCAACTCCGCCAGCGCCTGGTCATCCTGAGCGGATACAAGAAAAACGTCGTATTTCATGGGTCAAACCCTTGCCTTTACAATGGGAAACATACCGGCTCCCATCGGCTTGGCCACCGAATTCGGCGTCAGGTTGACCTGCCGGGCTGTTTTTCAGCCCCTGAAACGGTTATGGCGGCCCAAACCCCGTTTCCACACCGCAAAGGCAGGACAAAACGCCATGGGCTTCAAATGCGGAATCGTTGGGCTCCCGAACGTCGGAAAGTCCACCCTGTTCAACGCCCTCACCAAAACCGCTGCCGCCCAGGCCGCCAACTATCCCTTCTGCACAATCGAGCCGAATGTCGGCGAAGTCGCCGTGCCCGAACCGCGCCTGCCAAAGCTCGCAGAGATCGCAGGCTCGAAGGAGGTGATCCCGGCCCGGATGAATTTCGTCGATATCGCAGGCCTCGTTGAGGGCGCGTCGAAAGGCGAAGGGCTGGGCAACCAGTTCCTCGCCAATATCCGCGAAACCGACGCGATCGCCTATGTTCTCCGGTGCTTTGAGGATGACGACATCACCCATGTCTCCGGCAAGGTCGATCCCATCGCCGATCTGGAAACGGTCGAGACCGAGCTCATGCTCGCCGATATGGAAAGCCTAGAAAAGCGCAAGACGGGAATGCAGAAGAAGGCCAATTCCGGAGACAAGGAGGCCAAGGCCGCCCTCGAGCTTATAGATACGGCCCTCGCCCAACTCGCCGATGGAAAGCCCGCCCGGCATGCGGATATCGATCCCGATGACGCCAAGGCCTGGCGCATGCTCCAGCTGCTCACGGCCAAACCCGTACTCTATATCGCCAACGTCGATGAAGCCTCCGCCGCTGAAGGAAACGCCCATTCCGCAAAGGTCCGCGCCCACGCTGATATCGAAAATGCTCCGTGTGTTGTGATCTCTGCCCAGATCGAAAGCGAGCTCGCCCTCCTCGATACCGATGAGCAGGCCGAATACCTCGAAAGCATCGGTCTCGAAGAACCTGGCCTCGCTCGCTTGATCCACGCCGGATACGATCTGCTCGGACTGCAGACCTATTTCACGGCAGGCCCGAAAGAGTCCCGCGCCTGGACCATCCCAAAGGGTGCCACCGCTCCCCAGGCTGCGGGGGTTATCCACGGAGACTTCGAAAAGGGCTTCATCCGCGCTGAAACCATCGCTTACGACGATTATGTCGCCTGCGGCGGCGAAACCCCCGCCAAGGATGCCGGCAAGATGCGCGCAGAGGGGAAAGAATACGTCGTCAAGGATGGCGACGTGATGCTCTTCCGATTCAACGTGTAAGTGCCGCTGCATAACGCGTCATCAATGGCGCGTCGACGGTTCCCGTTTGAAGCGGTCGCGCATTCCCTTTTCTATCTCTGGGGGAAAGCGATTGAGAAACCCGGATCGCATTCCTAAGCCCCCGGAAGGCAGAGGGGCATTAACCATGACGATATTCCTGGGTGACGGCGACGAAATCTTCATTGGCATGGGCGCAAATCGCGACACTGTAAACGGCGGAGCGGGGACCGATTTCATCGATCTCGGCGCTGGTAATGACACCGCTGAAGCGGAAGGCAACGAAGCCGAGTTCGACACGCTGATCGGCGGCGCTGGCAATGACCAGATCGTCAATATCAGCGCTGGCCCGCTGGTGCTCAACAATTTCAATGACGGCGTCCAGGTATCGGGCTTCGAGCGCATTGTGCTCAACGACCAGGAATTGCTCGGCAATGACGGGGACAATGTCTTCAACTTTGCAGGCATTCGCCTCGATGGTGCGACGGCCGTCCGCACGCTCGGCGGTGATGACACTGTGACCGTCACGGAAAGACGCATCGAGACCTACGATCTTGGAGACGACGACGATACCGCCCAGGTGTTCGGTAACGCCGCTGACCGCGACATACTGATTGGCGGCGCGGGTACCGATGAGATCGTGAATATCGGCGAGAGCACATTTTCTCTCAGCGGCTTCAATGATGGCGCCCGGGTCACGGGCTTCGAACGCATCGATGGCAACGGGTACGCCCTCGAAGGAGACGACCGTAACAACGTCTTCGACTTCACAGGCGTCGCGGTCGACGACGTGGATCGGATCTTTGCAGAAGGTGGCAACGACACTGTCATCGGCACGGAACGGCGAAACGAGGCTTACGATCTGGGAGACGGAGACGACAGCTTCTCCGGCAGCGGCAACCGAAAGGATACCGTGAACGGCGGCGACGGGGTCGATACGATCGACACCGGCGGCGGCAATGACACGATCGAGGTTGCCCGCAGCGAGGCCGAGTTCGACACGATCCACGGCGGCAGCGGCAAGGATCAGATTGTCAATGTCGGCAGCGGCAGCTTCAGGCTCGCCAACTTCAATGACGGGACGCAGGTTTCCAGCATTGAGCGCATTGCAGGAGACGGCGGCGATCTATTGGGTACAAGTGATGCGACGACGTTCGATTTTTCCGGAGTGCGCGTCGACGGCATCGATGAGATCCGAACGCTCGGTGGTGATGACGTTGTGATCGGAACGGAGCGGCGCAATCTGAACTACGACCTCGGCAGTGGTGATGACACGTTCACCGCAACCGGTGGCAGCAAGAATACCGTCTTTGGAGACATCGGCGAAGACACCATTATCGGCGGCGCCGGAAGGGACTCCCTCAATGGCGGTGGCGACGACGATCTGCTCACCGGTAATGGCGACCAGGACACTTTCACCTTCGATGGCCCATTCTTCGGCAACGACACCATCACCGACTTCGAGAGCGGCATCGATCGTGCGAATTTCTCTGGATCGGGACTGTCATTCGCCGATTTTGATGCGAACAACGATGGCGTGCTGAATGCAGGCGACGCAAGCGGCGGCCGGGTCGATATCGTTGATGGCAGCCTGGTTCTCACAGTCGACAGCGGCAATGCCAGCGTGACCTTTGAAGATGTCACCGAACTGTCAGATCAGGATATCGCCTTCGCCTAGGCGCTAGAAACCGCGGAGCGAACTTCATACTCGGGATGTGAGCAACCCGGCGACAATGGTCGCACCCAATTGACCTTACGAAACCGGTTTACGTTCACGTCAACGTCGGTATTGTCTCGTCCATACAATATTTTGGGAGAGACACCGCCATGAATTTCGATTTCTCCGAAGACCAGAAGTTCCTGCGCAGCGAAGCACGGAAATTCCTTGAGGCAGAGTGCACCTCCGCCAAGGTCCGCGAGGTGCTCGATGACGCCGACATGACCCACCATTCGGAGGTGTGGGGCAAGGTCATCGAGATGGGATGGTTGGGCACGGCAATCCCCGAAGAGCATGGCGGCCTCGGCCTCGGAATGCTGGAACTGTGCGTGCTGGCCGAGGAGATGGGCCGCGTCCTCGCCCCTGTACCGTTTGCGTCCACAGCCTATGGCCTTGCCGAGGCCGTGAAACTCGCAGGGTCTGAAGCGCAGAAATCGGCTGTTTTGCCCAAGATCGTCTCCGGCGATGTCATCGGCTGCATCGCCGCAAGCGAAGGGCCAGGCGATCCCGATCCTGCCAAGCTTTCGACGACCTTTGATGGCAACACTCTCAGTGGCACGAAACTGCCCGTCACGGATGGCGATATCGCAACCCACGCGGTCGTCCTTGCCAAGGATGGGACAGGGGCGAGCCTTGTATTGGTTGACCTGACCCAGGAAGCGGTCACCCGCAAACCCGTCAAAACGCTGGAACCGACGCGGTCACACGCGGAGATCGCGTTCAATGGTGCCGCCGCCGAACGCCTGGGTCCGGCCGGGGAAGGCGAAGCGCTTTATACTCAGCTTCTTGACCGGATGGCTGTCCTCTTCGCTTTCGAACAGCTTGGCGGCGCCACACGGGCCCAGGAAATGGCGGTTGACTACGCCAAGGAGCGCCACGCGTTCGGCCGACCGATCGGCGGCAATCAGGCAATCAAGCACAAGCTTGCCGATATCTACGTCAAGAATGAGGTGGCCCGGTCGAACTGTTTCTATGGGGCCTGGGCCCTTTCGACCGACGCCGCTGAATTGCCCGAGGCCGCTGCCGCTGCACGCGTCGCCGCTTCAGAAGCGTTCTGGTTTGCGTCCAAGGAAAACATCCAGACCCATGGCGGTATGGGCTTTACCTGGGAAGTGGACTGCCACCTCTACTATCGCCGCGCAAAACTCCTCGCCGTCCAAGCCGGATCGCCGAAACTCTGGAAAGAGAAACTGGTCCGCGCGCTTGAGATGAAGAATGCGGCATAGGCCTTTTCGAGCGCGCAGGGCAAATCGGTATGATGAAACGCATCCGGCAAGGCATCGACCCGGCATCGGGGTCTTTGACGATGATCGTCATGTCGCACTCACAATCGGCTCAATGCCGCTATCTCTGAACTAACGTTGACTGGAGGACACGCAAAAATGGATTTCAACGACACCCCCGATGAAGCCGAATTCCGCGCCGAGGCCCACGCCTTCTGCGCCAAGCACCTTGAACCAAAAGGCCAGAAGCCGCTGCGCCAGCGGGTCTCCGGCGAGGAATTCATGCAACGAGCCAAGACCTGGCAATCGGTCAAGGCGGACAACAAGTTCGCACAGATCACCTGGCCGAAGGAAATCGGTGGCCGCGGCGGCACGCCCATGCAGCAGGTGATCTGGAACCAGGAAGAGGGCAAATTCGACGCCCCCACCGGTCCGTTCACGATCGGCCTTGGCATGTGCATCCCGACGGTCATCGCGTTCGGCTCCGATGCCCACAAGGCGCGCTATGTTCAAAAGGCCATGCGTGGCGAGGAAATCTGGTGCCAGCTCTTCTCAGAACCCGCAGCGGGTTCTGACGTGGCTGGCGTGAAAACGCGGGCGGTCAAGGATGGCGACGAATGGGTCATCAACGGCCAGAAGGTCTGGACCTCGGGCGCCCACTATTCCGACTACGGAATTCTCCTTGTCCGTACAGACCCCAGTGCACCCAAGCACAAAGGCCTCACCATGTTCATCGTGGACATGAAGCAGGCCGGCGTTGAGGCCCGCCCGATCCACCAAGCCAGCGGCGGGCGCGAGTTCAACGAAGTGTACTTCACCGACGTCCGTATCCCAGACAGCGACCGGCTCGGCGACGTGGGCCAGGGCTGGAAGGTCGCTATTGTCACGCTGATGAACGAGCGGTTGGCCGTTGGCGGCTCGCCCGGGCCGGACTGGTCGGAGATCATGGACTACGCCCGCGATGCTGGCACCCTGTCCGACACGGCATTCCGCGAGACGCTCGCTGATTGGTATGTCGCCGCCCAGGGCTACAAGCTCACGAAGTTCCGTACGCAGACGGCGCTCTCCAAGGGCGAGACACCGGGTCCGGAGAATTCCATTGGCAAGATCATTACGGCCAACCAGCTCCAGGACATCTGCAACTCGGCCATCGAGATGCAGGGCCACTACGGCATCATGAACGATGAGGACTCGATGCCCGCCGACGCCCTGTTCCAGCAGAGCTTCATGTGGGCGCCGGGCCTCCGAATTGCGGGTGGTACAGATGAGATCTTGAAGAACATCATCGCAGAGCGTGTACTCGGCCTGCCTGGCGACGTTCGAGTGGACAAGGATGTCCCCTTCGACAGCCTTAAACACGGCTGAGCCAGACCCTGTCTTGATCCCCCGGGAGGGTTGTGACGCTCCCGGGGGCTAACACAGAGAAAACCCCGAGCTTCGAAGCTCGGGGTTTTTCATTTTTAGACTTTCAGCCTCAGAAGCCGTGGCGATCAGCCCGGCCGTTGGATCGCGCCTGCCAGCGTCTGCAGCACCTCGTCAGCCACGTAGGCGGTGGCGTCGTCTTCACCTGGCTCCCCGCGCTCCAGTTTGATTTCGGCGATCGCTTCAAACCGCTGGCGCTCGCGGGAGGTAAAGGTCGCAAACCCGCCGCCAAAGCCGCGATTGTAGAAACCGCCGCCGAAGCCGCCTCCGACACCGCCAAAGCCCGTGCTCTGGCCTGTGAAGCGGCTCTCGCTGTCCACATCCCGGCGCACAATCCGGAACACATCATAGCCGTTCTGGTCTGTAATTTCAGCGGCGCGGAAGAGAAGATATTGTTCCACGGTCGCCCGTTCGGTGCTGGTGTTGCCCGAGAAGGTGAGTTGCCAGCGGTCGTTTTCGATCTGTTGATCGGTGTAGCCCAGCCCGGCATTGTTTGCCGGTTGATAGGGCGTCGAGGTGGCGCATGCCGCGAGGACGGCGGCACTGGCGAGGAGGGCGGAAAGGGGGCGAAGTTTCATCACGGCTCTCTCTATCATGGGACGCTCCAGTCCATAGACTGTTGCACATCAGTTAAATTAACCAAGATGAACCCAACATAAATCCGCCGCCATCTTCCATTCAACTCGGCGTGAACCTGTACGATTTTCTCGGGTTGCCCACCTGTCCCAGCCAGTATTTCCAGCTCGCGCCCCATCGGCTACGCAGGGGGAAAGGGGCAAAGGGGGGACAAAAACCGCCATAGCCGATGAGAGCAGAATGCCAAATGGCGGCTGGACTCCGGAAACCGGCTACGCCGAGGCCCAGCGCCGCATCGCAGCCGAAGCAGTGGCCAAGACCGGCACGCTCGACATAAGCGGCCTCGAACTGGAGACCTTGCCGCCCGAGATCAGCGCGCTGACGCATCTGCAGGAGTTGAGGGCGGGCGGAACCATCATCAAACGCGTAGTCCGTTACGAAATCAACAGGTACACTGACCTCTCTCCTCTCAGTGCGCTCCAAGCTCTGCAAACGCTCGACTGCATGGGCACCCAAGTCGATGACCTCTCACCCCTCAAAACCCTCCAAACCCTGCAAACGCTCAACTGCAGCGGCACCCAAGTCGCTGACCTTTCGCCCGCGATCGCTACGCCTAGACTGATGACTTTGGAAGCCCAAGCCTGCCGGCACCTTGAAAACATCGGGCGGCCCGCTGACTGGCGCAAGGGTCTGGAACTCCTGCTTGGTCATGCCCGAGTGAAAGGCCTCCCAGGCGAATTGTTCGTAGGCGAATATGACGAAGACTTCCGCCCCGCACTCGAAGCCCATTTTACCGACTTGGACGCCGCTGGACCCGAGGCCCAGCCCCGCGCCAAGCTTGTCGTGCTGGGCAATGGCCGTGTGGGCAAGACCCAGCTTCGTCGCCGCCTCATGGACCTGCCCTTCGTCCAGAATGACGAGACCACCCACGGCGTCGAAGCCCACCCGGTCCACATCCCTCACCCCGATCATGGAAAGGGCGTCAAACTTGCCACCTGGGATTTTGGCGGCCAGGACATTTATCATGGCACCCACGCGCTCTTCACCCGCTCGCGCGCCGTCTATATCATCTGTTGGCACGAGGATTTCGAAACCGGTTTCGAGCGGGCTATGAACGGCCTGGAGTTCGAGCGCCGCCCCCTCTCCTATTGGCTCGATTTCGTCCGCTAGACATCTGGCACCCGCGTTCCCGTCATCCTCATACGCACTCGCAGCGAAGCGCTTACCGACACCGCCCGCGCCCGAGACGATTACGTCGACCATTGGCAGAAAGAAGTCGAGGACCTCACCCAACGTATCGAGAATCGAAACCGGCAAGGTCTGAACACAACAGATCTTTCCCAGGAGAAGGCCGACATCCAAGACTTCGCCCTGAACGTGGCCGATATCCTCAGCGCCCTGGCCGATCGCGTCCAGCCAGGCAGCTTTGAGGAATACCTCACGGTACTGCTTAAGGATTTCTAGTCACCGCCCCCAGCGGGATCGCCCGTCCCCGGCGCGACCCAGCGGTCCGGGATGAGCCCTTCTGCGTCTTTGTAAGGCGCCTGCATCTTCGGTAGGTCGTTGGCGTAGTCCCCTGTCGGTTCGATCAGCGGGGCGATCAGGACACGTCGCCGGCCATAGTCGAGCACCGTCGGCAAGATCGGCACGCCGGCGCCCACCGCGATATGGTAAAGCCCGGTCTTCCACGCAGTGACCCGGTCGCGCGTGCCCTCCGGCGCAATCGCCAGGATCAGTTCGTCAGCGGCATCGAAGGCCGCAGCGGTCTGCGCCACCACGTCTCCGCCGCCCGACCGCTCGACCGGCACACAGCCGAGCCACCGGACCATCCCGCCAAAGGGGCCCTTCACCAGGCTTGCCTTGCCCATCCAGGAAAATTTGATCCGGTAATACCCCGCAGCCGCGATCATGTTGATCCCGTCCCAGTTCGACGTGTGAGGCGCAGCGATGGCGACCACTTTCCGGGCGCCGGGCCAATCTCCCTCCATCCGCCAGCCGCCGGCATAGAGATAGGCCATGCAAAGCCATCGATAGGCCTCAGTGAACGGTCCTCGAAAGGTGGCAGGCCGCGCCCCGAAGCGTGGCCCCCGCCCACCGGTCGGCCGGCGCGTCCGCCGCTGGGCCTTGGTCATGGGCTTCGGCATGGGAAAAGATCACCTCCAGTCACGCGCCGTATCAGGTGTGCCGGACGCTGGAGCTTGTCACAAGCGCCGATCGGTGCCCGTATGACGGGTGGGCCTTGAAACGGCCCGATCCATTGCAAGACGGGGGCGGGCCCATGACAGAGTTTCTCGAGATCCAGGCCAATGGCCTCAAGCACCGCGTCGCCGTCGAGGGACCGGCCGGCGGTCCCCTCGTGCTGCTCGTCCATGGCTTCCCCGAAAGCTGGTACTCCTGGCGCCATCAGATGACGCCCCTTGCGGCGGCAGGGTTCCGCGTCGCTGCCCCGGATGTTCGCGGCTACGGCGGCACCGATGCACCCCACCCGATCAGCGCCTACGGCATCGAGCCGATCATCGCCGACATGGCGGCCCTCTCAGAGGCGCTCTCCCCGGACGCGCCCGCCATCATCATAGGCCACGACCACGGCGCGCCCATCGCCTGGACATCGGCGGCCGCATACCCAGACCGCTTCCGAGCCGTTTCTGGACTTTCTGTGCCCTACACGCTCCCGGGCCCGGTCCCTGGCGTCGATCTCTTCCGCGCCCTCTACACCGACCAGGGCAAATTCTTCTATTACATCTACTTCCAGGACGAAGGCGTCGCCGAGGCCGAATTCGAGGCCGACCCGCGGCGCAGCATCGAACGGTTCGTCTACTGGGCCTCCGCCGAGGGCATGACCGGTGGCAAGCTGCCCAACGACAAGAAACCGGGCGACCCCCTGTTCAAGGATATGCCAGAGCCGACCCCGCCCATGCCCTGGCTCAGCGCGGCAGACCTCGACTATTACGGCGCAGAGTTCGCCCGCACAGGCTTTCGCGGCGCCCTGAACCGGTACCGGAATGGCCACGCTGACCACGCCTTTATGACCTCCCTGCCCGACCCGGTCATTCACCAGCCCAGCCTGTTCATCGCCGGCGATCTCGATCCTGTCCTCTCCTTCGTGGAGGCTGACATGGTCGCTCTCATGTCCCTCTCGACATCAGACCTGCGCGGCTGTCACAGGCTCGACGGCGTCGGCCACTGGACCCAGCAGGAAGCACCAGAGCGCGTGGCACAAATCCTTCTGGACTGGCTGGCCGAACTCTGACGGAGCACAGCCTGCAGCGTTGGCTTGAAAGCGCTGTCATTGACACGGTTCAGCCGGTCGACTCCACGAAATCAACGGGACCATCGCCCCACTTCTTGCTGTCATTCGTGCTGGAAAGCTGATTTCAGCGGCCTGCGCTTGAGTGCCTGTGCGAGAATTCACCCCTGCCCAACAGGGCACTGTGTCGGAATTACCACAGCTCTTCATGCCATCTTCGATTTTCTGCGATTGCGTTTGATTTTCATTACTATTGGAAATACGCCCACGGCCCTAGCCACACGGGATATCGTATCCATGAGACGCCTCTCTTCCCATCTGTTCGGTGCCACTGCACTGTCCCTGAGCCTTGCGGCACCGCATGCATTGGCCCAAACGGCCAACGGAGCCGAAACAGACGACGTGTCCGTCCAGGACGAAGTGGTCGTCACCGGGCAGTTCCTCTATTCCGACCAGGTCAACGCCCTGCGCACCCCAACGCCGATCATCGACGTCCCCCAAAGCCTCTCGATCGTGACTGCCGACCAGATCAACAATCGCGGTTTCACAAGCATCGGTGAGATCGTTGATTACACTCCTGGCGTAAACACGTCCCAGGGCGAAGGTCACCGCGATGCCATTGTCTTCCGCGGCGTCCGCTCCACCGCGGACTTCTTCGTCGACGGCGTTCGCGATGACGTCCAGTACTATCGCAGCCTCTACAATCTCGAACAGGTCGAGATCCTGCGAGGGCCAAACGCCCTCCTGTTCGGCCGAGGCGGCACCGGCGGCATCCTGAACCGGGTGACCAAGAAGGGCGTGCTCGGTGAGCAATTCGTCGGCTACCAGGCCGCTATCGACACCTTCGGCGCATTCGACGTCCAACTCGACACGAACTTCGCTACCACCGACACTTCGGCACTCAGGATCAACGCCTCCTATGAGGACCTGAACAACCACCGGGATTTCTATGACGGAGAGCGGCTCGGCATCAATCCGACCTTCCGCATCGAAGTCACCCCGCAAACCACGCTCGACCTCTCCTATGAGTACATCGACCATGAGCGGTTCATCGACCGGGGCATCCCCTCGCTCGACAATGGCGATCCGGCCGAGGCCCTCGAAGACATCACCTTCGGCGATCCCGACAACAACTTCACCGAGCTCGAAGCCCATGTGCTTCGCGCGAATGTCCAGCACGAGTTCAACGAAGCCCTCAAAGGCAACGCCACCATTTCCTATGGCGACTATGACAAGGTCTATTCGAACTTCTTCCCCGTCGGCTTCAACGAGGCGGGCAACTTCGTCACGCTCGATGGCTATATCGACACGACCCAGCGAGAAAACCTCGTCCTGGCCGGCAATCTGATCGGCGAATTCGAAACCGGCACCATCGGCCACACCATCGTTGCCGGCGCCGAATACATCGACACGGTCAACAACAATGACCGGTTCAACGCCTTCTTCGACACCGCTGCTGCCGATGGCCGCCGGACCGACCAGGAAAACTTCCTCGTCACACGCCCCCTCGACCTGCGGGGCAATGTCGGCACCGCGGTGATCCTCGACGATGCTGGCCAGGTCATCGGCACCCAGCCGACCACCAACAGCTTCACTACAGCCCTGAACGATGACACCGAAGCCGATGTCGAGGTGTTATCCTTCTACATCCAGGACGAGATCGAACTGTTCGAACAGCTCCAAGTCGTCCTCGGCGCCCGGTTCGACAGTTTCGAGATCGAGGTCGACAACATCGAGACCTTCATCGACACCGGCGTGCGGGATGTGCGGGACCGGACCGACGAGGAAATCTCACCCCGCCTCGGCCTGATCTACAAGCCGGTGGAGAATGTCTCCTTTTATGCCAGCTATTCCGAGAGCTTCCTGCCCCGTTCGGGTGAGCAGTTCGCAGACATCAACCCGCCCGATGACGCCCTCGATCCCAACACCTTCACCAATCTCGAAGCCGGCGTGAAATGGGACTTCATACCAGGCATGAGCTTCACCGCCGCCATCTTCGAGATCGAGCAGGAATCGCCCCAGGTCGCCGACGACAATCCCGACACGCTCGACGTAATCGAGACCACCGTCGAGGGCTTCGAGGCCCAGATCCAGGGATCGATCACCGACCAGTGGTTCGTCACCGCCGGCTACAGCTATCTCGATGGCGAGCAGGCCGACGGCGTCCGCCGGCCCCGCGAGCTGCCGGAAAACATGTTCTCGATCTGGAATACCTTCCAGGCAACAGACAAGTTCGGCCTTGGGCTCGGCCTGACCTACCAGGACGAGAGCTTTGCCGACAATGGGAATAATGTGACCCTGCCGGACTACACCCGGATCGATGCAGCGGCCTATTATGACGTGTCGGATCGTCTCCGGCTCCAGGTCAATATCGAGAACCTGACCGACGAGCTCTATTTCCCGAATGCGCATACCGCCGACAACATCACCGTTGCCGCGCCCCTGAACGCGCGCTTCACCGTCAGAGGCCGATTCTAACGAGAGCCATCCCAAAACTAGCCATCCAGCAGGGGCCCCAATTCGGGGCCCCTGTTCTGCCATTGGCCATGGGTCAGCAGAAGATCGCCTCCTATACCTTGGTCACGCATGTGTTGGTTTTATTTCCATTCACGCGCGGCTTGCCGTACCGCTCGTCTGACGTGGCCTCATCGAGCACCTGGCTAAACGTCAGGTAGTATCGACTTAAGCCGCACACAAAGACAGTAGTCCTCAGGGAGCAAGCCATGGGAATCAGCATCGGCCCAAGCGGAAGTCCAACAGCAACGCTCGAAAACGGCACCGAAGACGTCGTCACCTTCATCGACGAAAGCGTCCTGCTTGAGGGCTTTACCGACGACGATCCCGACGAGCTCGCCGTCACCGGACTAAGCGCCGACATCGGCTCCATCACGGGCAACCCTAGCGGCACATTCTCCCTCATAACGCCGGATAATTTCAACGGAACGGTCACCCTGACCTACACCGTCACCGACGGCACGACGGATCTTCCGGGCAACACGCAAACGCTGATCATCGACGCCGTAAACGATTTGCCGATGGGCACACCCACAGGAACGCCCTTCCCAGGCCGGCAAGGCGATCCCTCCTATTTCGTCAGCGAAAGCACACTGCTCGAAGGCATCACAGACGTCGATGGCGACACGTTGAGCGTGGTCCGGGGCTCCGTCCAAACCAATATCGGCCGCGCCTTCTTTGATCCGGGCGGCGAGTTTTTTGTCAGCCTGGACGAGAATTTCTTTGGCGACATCACGTTCCGCTATTCTGTGACCGATGGCACCGACACCCTCTCGGGCCTCAGGCTCACGGGCACGATCCTCCAGGACCCAGACGATAATACCCTCACGGGCGGACCGGAAGATGATGTGCTCTCCGGCGGAGAAGGCGACGATGTCCTCTCCGGCCTCGATGGCGACGACACCCTTAACGGCGGACCGGACGAAGATACCCTCACCGGTGGCGATGGTAATGACACGCTGAATGGCGGATCTGGCGATGATGTCGCCCGCGGCGGTGCAGGCACGGACGTCGTCAATGGGCAGGGCGGGGATGACACGCTCTTCGGCGGTCTCGGCCGGGATGTGCTCAGGGGCGCCAGCGGCGATGACACCCTGTCGGGCGGTGATGGCGGTGATGTCCTGTTCGGCGGTGCCGGTGATGACACGATCAATGCCCAGGGCGGCAACGACGTCGCCTTCGGCCAGGCCGGTGACGACGTCATCAATGGCGGGCTCGGCAGAGACGAACTGGTCGGCGCAAAGGGCGAAGACACACTTAATGGCGGAAACGGCAGCGATGAATTGTTCGGCGGTGCAGACGCCGACATCCTGAATGGCGGGGGGGCCAATGACGAACTCTTCGGCCAGGGCGGAAACGACACCCTGAACGGAGACAGTGGCAACGACCTCGTCAATGGCGGCGGCGGCGCGGACGCGCTCAACGGCGGCGCCGGTCGTGATACGCTGAACGGCGGCAGCGGGAACGATAACCTCGACGGCGGTGATGGCGATGACACCCTCAACGGCGGAGCAGGGAACGACGTGCTCATCGGCGGCGCCGGGGACGACATCCTCACGGGTTCGGGCGGGGTCGACAGCTTCGTTTTCTCGGCAAACGATGCCGGCGCTGACCAGGTGATCGGCTTCACCGCAGGCGAGACCGTGTCCCTCCAGGGCTTTGACTACGACACCGTTTCCGAAGCAGCGGCGGACTTCGAGCAAGTCGGCGACGATGTGGTCTTCACCAATGGCGACGTCTCAGCGACCTTCGTCGCAGCCAATCTGGCAGACGTTATTGAAGCCATCACCGTCGAAGACGATCTCCTCATCGACCTTCTGGTCTGAACATTTCTTTCTTTCGATAGGGGGCACCTGGGATTGACCGAGCGGCAAATCTAGGTTTCGGCGAATTGACGTTTATCATCGGGAAAAACGCGAGCTTTGAAGGATTAACCCGCGCGTTTTCAACGCTCTGTTCCCGATCTGGTGTGGGATAATCCCAACTCATCCTCCCCCTCCAGAATTGGGGTATAATGGGGGCATGATAAGGGTTCATCCTTCAGATAAAACCGGGGCTTCGCCGCTCTGGCCCATGGTGTTCGCCGCCCTCGGCCGGCTGGGCCAGCTCCTCGCGCCCAGCGTGCCGAACGGCGAAGTTCCAGTGCTCGTGCCCCTCGCCCGGCGGGTGCACAGGGCCGTGCGGGAGACTGAAATCCTGTTCCGGCAGATACTCATCGCCGAAGCCGAGAAGCACGTGGAGCGGCTGTTCCCCGCGCGCGGACGCCGTTCGAACGGCCTCTCCCAAACCCCGCTGGACACCACAACGAAAGCTGAAGGCACCGCTGCACCAGAGGGCGCCACCCACCAAAAGCATGGACGGGCTCGCCGCGCACCAAACCCCTTCTTCTTTCCTCTGAAAATGAAGGACACAGACCTGTCGGCGGAATTCGCCGCAACCCCGCTCCGAACGGCTACGCCCCTCCTCAGCCGCTCAGACCGCGGATTGCCGCCCCGCCCAAACACCTACAGCGACCTATCGGGCACACGCCACGTCTCGGTCGCCGGGCCCTACAAACGCTACCTGGCGCTGGTTGTCGCTATCGAACACCCTGCCCGGCCGATCCACCGTATGGCGCTGCTGCTTCGGCGAAGACGTCTCAAGGCCCAAAGCGACAGCGGGGGCGATGGCGACGCGGCGCCGACTGCCGGGTCCCCATCGTGGCAACACGCCGGCGTTCCGGATCACGCAGATATTCTTCACCAGCATCCCCACGATCAATCGGCGTGCACCGCGCGGACACGCCCAGCCCCGCGCGCCAGACCACCGCCATGGCCCTGACCCCCAAAAAACAAGGGCCAAGAACCGACAGGTCCTGGCCCTCGCATTTCAAATGCAATCAATCAGAAAGCCTCCGCACCGGCCGGGCCGGTGGCGGAACCTTTCGGCTGCGCGCTATTCGGCAGGCACCTCGCGGACGGGTCTCAGCCCACCTTCCACCGGGTCCTTCATGAGAACGCTCTCACCATCCATCCGGTTCGGACGCACCTGACCAAGCAGTTCCACAATCGTCGGCGCCACATCGAAAGAGGACTTCACGCCGAAATCACCGGTCTCGATGCCCTCGCCCATGATGTAAAGCGCGCCTAGGCCGCCCGAATGTCCACCCACACGGCGCACCGGCGCCGGTCCGATATCCCCATATTTCGGGTGCCGGAAGCCCACGGGCGACTCGTTCCAGAGAATCTTGATATCGGCCTGGGTGCCGTCGAGTGCCAGCGGATCATCGACACCGGGGGTTTCCATCTCGCGGATGACCGGCTCGCCGGTCCGTGTGTCGACACATTCCATGAGCACGGTTTTGATCCGCTCAAGGACGGTGTGGTAATCGGCGAGCTTCACGTTGCCATGCTTTTCCCGGCCTTCCAGGTTGATCCGGACCCGGCCATCGAAATAGGCGGGCACGCCGAACGCCTGCATCTGCGGCCAGTAGGGCGCGTACTGGGCCGACGGCATCCACGACACTGAATAGGATTTGTGCTGCAGGCCTTCGCCCTTCATCACGTCCTTGTCGTAGAGGAAGTCGCCGGCACCCTCGCCGAACACCTTGGTCAGGGCCTTGAACGCCACCGCCCGCGCCTTGCCGGCCGCCCGCTCGGGCAGCGCTTCGAACATGCCCTTGGGCGGATGGACCATGGCGCCGATCACGGCACCGTTCCAATCCTCTCCATCCTTGAGCACAGGAACCACATCGGCCTTCCAGTCCTCGCGTGACTTGAACAGGGAGTCCTCGAACTCCATCCGGTACATCAGCTCCGGCAAGAGCAGCATGGTCGGCACATCGGTATCGTTGAAGCCCATGCCATGCATGGTGAACGCGACGAACGTGCAGTCGGGGAACTTGTCCATGAACCGGGAGATCTGCTTGTCGAGTTCCACATAGGACGCGATCAGCCCCTCGCGGGCGACAGCCGCGCTCGGGTGATCGGCCAGCATGTGATCGTCGATGATCCCGTGGCACAGCAGCTCGATCGCATCATGCGGCTCACCGAACCCGAGGACAGCCACGTCCCAGTCGGTGCAGCGCTCAGCGAAGAACCACTCGGCGATATCGGCCCGGTGCTTGGTCCCTTCGATGAGCAACTCGCCCATCTTCCGGGTCTGGTCGACACTCGGATAGACCATCGTATTGAGCTCGGCGACCGACGGGGGCGGACCGAACTTCGCGATGATCTCAGCCATCAGCGATTCAGGAACAGAAGTTGGATGACATCCCGTGTCGTGCCCAGACCAACCAACGACACCAACGGCGTTTGTCTGGGAGTCGATGTCCCAGTAGGGCGGGTCGAACAGGGCGCATTTCACGTCGAGATCGGCCAGGAAAGGCGGCTCGGCGACGTTCAACTGACGGGCTTCGAATTCTTCAGGGTCCCAAGTGATCACCGACCACCGGCCGGTGGACTCCGGCTTCAGACCAGCGGAGAAATGCTCCCACGTCAGCCCCGTGTACCGGGACTTGCCATCCGGCCCATGCTCCAGCTCGAACCGCGCGCTCTGCTCTTTCAGGCGTTTCAGCCCCGGCAGCTTGCCCTCCGCGATCAATTTGTCCCCAAGCGGTGCGTGGAACGCGTCCAGGCACATCACCATCACCCTGTTCTCAGACATCCGACAAAGCTCCTATCGTCGTACTCGGCAGCGCCCAAGGGCCGAACGCTACGTCCTTACTCACCCGTCCGAATTTCTTGCAAACGGTTCGCACTCAGCGTTCTTACAGCATACTCCATGCCAGGCGTATACGGGTTATCCACAAGCCGCCAAAGGGTCGCGCCCAACACGCTTTGCCTAGATGCGCGGCAGATTTGGACCGGCCAGCTCATCGGCCGGGGTCAGCGCTCCGGGCTGCCGCCCCGCCGGCTCGGCGGTTGGAGTCCGCTCACCGCCATCGGTGCGCCGATCGAAGAACCGGCGACACAGTGCGTTTGCCATGTCCTGCCAAATCGTCTCCGTCCAGCGCTGGACACCGTAGCTCGACAGCGCGGTTGCAATCACGATCAAGGGCATCACCCATTCGAACCTCGCATAGGGCATCAGCCCGAGCGCCATAGCGCCCTGGGCCGCGAAATGGATGATCGCGAAATGGAAGATGTAGCCGGTGTAGGTCACCGTCCCGAATTTCTCGATCGTCCGGCCAAGGAAAAATCGCGATACGGGCGGCTGGAGCGAAAAGATGATCAGGCTATAGAACAGGCATGCCAGAGCGGTGACCTTCAGAATCTCAGACGTGATCCCGAACCCAGCCTGGGCCTCAACGAATTCCATCACCACCCCAGCCGCCAAGAGCGGCACCGCCAATCCGATAAAATCCCGGCTACGGCTGTGGATCGCGCGATAGGCTTCAATCCCGGCATAGAAACAGAGGAGGCTGACAAGGAAATTCCGGTACATGAAGTCGCGAACCAGCCATTCGTCGCCGCCATCATAGAGAGCGCCCGTTCCAGCGCCCATGACCAGCGCCACATTCAAGAGCGCCACCGCCGAGCCGATCAGCCACGGGCTTACCCGGCCGATCATCGCAACCAGAAGCGGGAACAGGAGATAGAAGTAGATCTCATTGATGATCGACCAGACACCCGGCACCAACACGTTGAGATAATGCGGGTCCCACCCCCCCGTCAGGGTCAGCAAGCGGACAAAGTCCATCGTATCGAGCCCGTCGGGATTGAACCGGGCATCGGCCCTGAGTTCGATGCCCGCATAGGCAAAAGCAGAAACGAACAGGAGCGGATACAATCTGAAGATCCGCTTCACATAGAACACCTTCACGGGCTGGGCCCATTTGGTGAGGTAGGAGCGGTACATCATCGCCATGGTGAAACCGCTCACTGCGAAGAAGAGCTGAACCCCGTACCGGCCCAGATGGTAAGGATCGAATTGCTGAATTGTCCAAGGCAGAAACGGATAGATCGCGCTCGAGAAGTCTTGGCTCGTGTGGACGACAATGACCCCGAAAAGCGCCAACCCGCGCAGGAAATCTAACTGTCCCAGTCTGGAGCCCACGGCCCTACTCCTACCCTCGAGGCTCTAGTGAGGCCGCCACGACACACACTGTCAACAGAGCTAGCTCACAGGGCGAACCGCGGGGAACATCTCGTCCCTGCTTTGAACCTCGGCATCAGCCCTACCGCCCAATCGGTACGCAAAGCGCGTTCCAGCCCCGCTCTTGCATCGAACCCGTCCGATCGCTATCGCCGACCGTGGCGGAAGCCTGGCTATAGAGGACATGAAGCCCCATGACGACCGCCGTCATCATCCCCTATTTCCAGCGCGAGGCAGGCATACTGCGCCGCGCGGTGGGGAGTATCGCCGACCAGTCCAACAGCGATTGGCGGATCGTTATCGTCGACGATCAGAGCCCCTTGCCCGCCCATGCTGAAATGGCGACGCTTCCCATCGCAATCCGTAGCAGAACAAGCATCCTCGAGCAGGAAAACAGCGGTCCGGGCAGTGCGCGAAACCTGGGACTTGAGGCGCTCCAACCGTCCGACACGGCCGCCGCCTTCCTCGATTCAGACGATGTCTGGGACCAGGGTCACCTCGAGCGGGCCAAAAACGCGATTACCGACCATGGTGCAGAAATCTACCTGGCCGCCATCGGAGGCGGTGACGGGTTCGACTATCATGCCGATATGCGTTCCATTCTGGACCAGTGGCCCCACACGACCCACCAAGCCGACCCACCACTCCACGCGATCGACGGGCTGTGCGAGAAGATGCTCACCGACTGGAGCTTTATGCACCTCTCGTCCCTCGTGCTCTCGCCGTCCCTTGCGAAAACCGTCCGCTTCGAGCCTGACCTCCGGCTCGCGGCCGAAGACGTGCTCTTTTTCTCTGATGCGACGCGCCTTTCGAAACGGACGCTCGTCTCCACCGCGCCCGGCGCTGTCAGGGGCCATGGCGATAATCTCTTTCACGGCGTGGACAACACCGCAGACAAGTTCCTGAAACAGCAATTCTGTGTCTGGTCTGCTTTTCACATGCTGAAAGGCCGGACGGCACTTTCCCCAAATGCCGAGCACATCGTCACCCGCCGGCAGAAAAAAGCGCGGTGCCAAGCCCTCTGGGGACAGATGGCCCGGCGCCGGGCGGGGAAGCCCCTGCAACTTTCGCAACTGGCTGAGTGGACGGTGAAGGATCCAGGTCTAATCACCGCAGCAGCGGCCCTGGCCCTTGGCCGAAGTCAAAACGACGCCGACCTCGTGTGAACCTGTAGGGCTCCGCTCAGGCAGCTTCAGGCCTCTTCCAGAGGGATAACATAGCGGGACTGGCGGGGCGCTTGTTTCAGGAGGCGCCCCGAAACCGTCCTCAGAATGGCCGGATCCCGAAGGACCCAGCGGAGCCAGAGGCTGACCGTCGGCCATTTCCGCCCCTTCAGGCGGTGGACCTGGTTCCAGTAGAATTGCTGACGCCGGCCCTCGATCCGGGCGTCGAGGATCTTCCGCCCGTCGGGCGCCAGGTCCGGATCCCGCCGCAACGCCTTGTAGAGGGTCATCATCGTGTATTTCTCGAGCGCCAACTTGGCATCGTCGAATGCCATACCGTGCCAGAGATTGTCGCCGGTCCCCCGAGCCATACCGGGCGCTTCGCTGACAATCGCACTTTCCGCCTTCTGGGCACAGGCCATGAGGAATGCGAAATCCTCTGAGAGATGAAGGTTTTCCCGAAACCGCACAGATCGGGCGAGATCAGCCGTGATCGCGGTGCAGGAAAGATGCATGTGACGCCACCACGGCCCACACAAAACCTGGCGAAGATCGCGCACCCAGTAGGACTGGGGCATGTCAAGCAGGGGTTCGGCCTGGGCCCGGCCCAAAACCTTGGAAGCGGGCGCATAGTCCTCGCTGAAGCCATCGCCGGTCACCGCCGCCCAAAAGACGTCTATCCCCGGTTTCGACAGCGCCTCGACCGCCCGTGCGAGATGCGCTTCGTCCCAGCAATCGTCGGAGTCGAGAAAGGCAACGATCCGGGCCCTGTCCGAAACGGCGTCGAGCCCGGCGTTTCTGGCGGAACTCACCCCGCCATTCGATTTCTTCACCACGCGGACACGGGTCCGCTGGTAGTCGGTCAGATCGGTCAGGTCACTTTCGACCGGGCTTGGCGAGCCGTCATCGACAATGATCAAGCGCCAGTGAGTATAGGTCTGAGCGAAAACCGAAGCCACCGCTTTAGAGAGAATGCCGGACCGCCTTTGGTAAAAGGGAATGATGATGTCGCAAACGGCCATTGGGCTCGTCCTTCCGCCACACAATTCCCCTGCGGGAATGTATTGCCCACCAAGCGAGCAAGACCAAGGCCAAGTCTGCATGCGGCCGTCGTTTTTTAAGGTGTCTACAGACAAGGACTGGTTGGCGCAGCTTTTGAATTGGGCTTAATGACGGCATGCCCTGGCTGATTTTTGCAGAGGCCAATGGCAGAGCGCCGCAAGGATTGCGAACGCGAGAGGACCTCCATGAAGGCCATCGATATCATCATCCTGTCCTGGGACCGCACCGATGACACCATCGCCGCGATCCAAAGCGGGTGCGACCAGCAAGACATCAGTCCTCGGGTAAAAGTGGTCGACCAGGGCACAAAGCCCCACGACCTGGCTCGACTGAAGGCGTTCTGCGACGGACACGACGCCGTCGAAGTCCGCTACAACACCGAGAATTCTGGCGTTGCAGGCGGGCGAAACCAGGCCAGCGCCATGGGCGATGCAGACTATATTGTCGCCCTCGATAATGATGCCGTCTTCGCAGACCCTACCGTCTGCGCCCGGGCCGCGGCCTACATGGACGCCCACCCGGAAATCGGCGCCCTGGGCTTCGCCGTTAATGTCCATGACAGCCCTGCCGACAATCCCGTTCCCGACAAGTCGAGCTGGAGCTATGGCCCCCTCGAGCCTGCAAACTGGACCGCCCGCACTTTCCCAGCGAAACAGTTTTGCGGCGCAGGCCACATGATCCGGCGCTCAGCGTTCGACGAGGTCGGCGCCTATGACGACACACTCTTCTTCATGCATGAGGAAATCGACCTCTGTGACCGGCTCATGAATGCCGGCTACAAGATCGTCTACAACGGTGACTTTGCGGTTCGCCATAAGGTGTCGGCTGAGCACCGGGTCCATTGGAAGGGTCCTCGCTACCGTTTCCACCTGCGCAATCACGTCTATCTCATGATGAAGCAGAAGGCCCCGGCGTTTGACGTCTTTTCCGAGTTGATGGTGATGACGGTGGCAGGCTTCAGAGCCGGGTTTGTAAAGGCATCTCTCGGCGGCTTTTTCGGCGTCCTGAAGCTCTGGCCAGAGGCGCGGCGCCAGGCCCGCACCAATGCGTTCTTGAAGCGCACACCAGACGCGGCGGCCCACATCGCGAGCTTTGAAGCCCTCCATCGGCAGGAGACCCCACCTCCGCCTTGGCAGAATGCTCCCAAACTCTGGCAGCTTGTCTGCCGGCTGCGCTGGGATACGCTCTGGGCCAAGGACCTTCGAGGAGAAGCCTGACCGGCAGGCCATGCAACACGCGATCCCTCTCCCCCATGGCCTCGCTCGGCTGGCCATTGCCCTTCCGGAGCCATGCTGACATGGCTCAACTCACGGCCAGTGTAACCAAGGGCGCCACCTGGCTGCTCGCGGGCCGGTTCCTGAGCCAGGCCATCGGCTTTGTGTCGATGATGTTCGCCGCTCGCTTCCTGACCCCGGAAGACGTGGGCCTCGCCTTCATTGCGATCACCGTGATGACCCTTGTTGGCGCGATCCTGGAATTTCCCACGGCAGCGGCCTTGATCCATTTCGATGAGCCGTCGCGGGACGATTACGACACGGCCTGGACACTCGGCATCCTGCGAGGGCTCGTGGTGAGCGGCATGCTCATCGCCCTCGCCTGGCCGATCGCCCAGTTTTATGGCGACGACCGACTGTTCCCATTAATGTTGCTGGTTGCGAGCTATCCGCTCATCCTCGGTTGCCGCAACGCCTATATGGAAGAGTTCGCGCGCGCGTTGTCGTTCAGTCCCGAAGCGTTCAGTGAAATCGCCGTCAAACTGACCTCGGCCATCACGATCATCGCCGTCGCCTATGCCACCCGCAGCTATTGGGCGATCCCGCTCGGCCTGGTGGCGTCCGGCCTCGCGGGTGTTCTCGTCAGTTTCATCCTGAAACCGAAATTCCCGCGCCTGACCCTTGTCTCCTTCGACCGGATCTTCGGCTACTCGCTCTGGCTCGGCCTCAGCCACATCTTCCGGCACCTCACCTGGCAGGCCGATGGCTTGTTTGTCGGCACGCTTGGCCAGAAGGCCATGGGTTTCTACGCCTACGGCACCCAGCTCTCGCAACGCGTCTCGACCCTGCTGACCGCCCCGATCAATCGCTCTCTTTTCTCCGCCTTCAGTTCCATCCAGAAAGACAGCGACCGGCTGAAGCGGGCGTTCCTGCTGTCCATGTCCTTCACCTTCGCGCTGATGCTTCCCCTGGGATTGGGTATGAGCGTCCTCGCCGAACCGATTGTGCGCGTGATGTTCGGCGAAGTCTGGCTCGAGGCTGCCATCGTGCTCGCCCTGTCAGGACCCGTGATCGGCTTCAACAACCTCAACATGCCGGCCGCCGCCCTGGCCATGTCCCTCGGTCACACCCGGCTCCTGTTCTGGCGCAATTTCATCACCTTCCTCTTGAGGATCACGCCCCTTCTCTGGGCCATGCACTTCTTCGGGCTCGAAGGCATCCTCTGGTCGCGGCTTGGCACCGCCCTGCTCAGCGTCGCCATCAGTTTCTGGATCGTGCGGAAGATGGTCGACATCTCTCTGCTTGAACAATCCGCCGCGCTGATCCGCAGCCTCGTGTCGGGCGCGATCATGTGCAGCGTCGTATACCTGGTCCGGGACGGCCTCATCCTGACCCACGGCTCCATTATCCTGCAATTTGCATCGATCTGCCTGGTGTCGGGAATTGGCGCATTCGTTTACTTTTCTGTCCATGGCGCGCTCTGGCTCGCCCAGGGCCGTCCGCTCGGTCCCGAAACGAAGATCATCGACGCTGCTGACAAGATCGCGGCCAAGTTTGGCCGGAGCGGCAAGCAAACGGCCCTGCCCTGACGGGTGAGCAGGCACCCAGGCTCAAGCGACAGCAGGCGTCGCCTCGAAGGCTGCCGACAACCACGTTTCAAGGTGCCGGATCGTTGCGTCGCCATCGAACGGCCAATCATCGCCTCCCCCCAGAAGGTCCTGGTGGAGGCTCATCATCAGCAACGGCGCCAATGCTGCAAGGCTGGCAGCGCGCAGGGCGGTCTCACCGTTCGGCGCACCCGGCGTGTCGGCAAGCTTCCGGCGCACCGCAGCCAATGCTGGCTCAAGCACATATTTGAGATAGGCCCGCGCCACGTCCGGGTCGGCGACCCCTTCGATGATGCCAAAGGCGTGGGCGCGGATGAAGCCGCCATGGCGCATACCCGCCTCCGAAATGCGATAGTATTCCTTGATCGCGTCGGCCGGCGATGCGCTGCCGGTCGCGACCGTCTCCCAGAGCAACCGTCCTCGGCGCCCAATCGTCTCGAGGATTGCGATCACCAACCCCTGTCGATCGCTGAAATAATGGCGGAGCGTTGGTTCGGATGCGCTGGCGGCCTGTGCAAATTGGCGAAGCGACGGACGCCTCAAATCGGACGTAAGCGCAAATTCCGTCAGCGTTTCGATGAGAAGGCGCTTCTTTTCGTCAAAGTCGCGATTACGCACTCCTGCCGGCCTAGGCATGGTCAATTCCTCCCGCATTCTGACAGGTCACCGAACGGTCTGCCGATAACCGAATAGACCTTATGGACATACGCGAAGATATGCGGGAACCGCAACGCCAAGCCTGTTGCTCCCGCCTTGGGGGAGCATACGAGAACATCGCGCCAGACGTGTAGATTATGCTTATCCTGCGAACAGAGGGGCAACGAACTCACGCGTCCGTGGAAAGCTGTTGCAAAACAGCACGCAATCTTGAACTCGGCGCCTAATCCTGAGGCGCGCGCGATTGCGATCGTAAAAAAGCTGAAAATTTAATTCTATTTTGTGGAGAAAGATGTCGCAAAAGCGGCACGGCTGTGACTTAACGATCGAGTAAGGAAGAAGTCCGGCGGTTGAACGAAGTGAGGCCGCATATCCTCGAAGGGGAGCTGGGAACAAAGCCCCCATCCGGGTCATCCGGCAATATAAGCCGGGCACTTCCACGGGTGATTGCTACCGAAGGTATGCGTGGGGAGTGTTCGATGGGTGAAAAGGCTCAGGCTGGCGCACTTCTTGTTTTGCCTACCTCAGATCGCGTTAAATCGGGACTGGGTGTAGAGACAATGAGCTTCGAAACGGCTTCAGGGGATGTAGTGGACTTCCAGGCTGCCCAGGCAGCCCGCCAAGCCGGCACCGTCACGGACAAACAGGCCGGATCCCGCGTCCTCAAGCGAGTGTTGGATCTATGCCTTGCCGTCCCAGGTCTTCTGTTCCTGGCGCCTGTTCTTTTCATCATCGCCATTGTGGTGAAGGCCAATGATGGTGGTCCGATCCTCTTCGCCCACACGCGGCGTGGCCAGGACGGCCGATCCTTCAAATGCCTGAAGTTCCGCTCGATGGCGGTTGATGCCCAGGAACGCCTCGCCGCGCTCCTCGCATCGGACGAAAAGTTGGCCGCAGAGTGGGCCGCCCGTCAGAAACTCGACAATGATCCAAGGGTGACCAGCGTTGGGAGCTTCCTGCGGAAAACGAGCCTCGATGAGCTGCCGCAACTTTGGAACATCATTCGTGGTGATATGTCGGTGGTCGGCCCGCGCCCCATCGTTGACGATGAGGTTGTCCGCTACGGGGAGCACATCGAAGCATACGACGCCTACCGGCCCGGCATCTTCGGCCTCTGGCAGATCAGCGGTCGCAGCGAGACCACCTATGATGAGCGGGTGGAAATGGACGTGAACTACGCCAAGTCGCAGTCATTCTTGCTCGACCTGAAAATCATCGTCCTCGGCATTCCTGCCGTGCTGTTGTCACGCGGCGCAGTCTGAGTCGGCAGGTCGGTTTCAGGCAGGTTAGCCCCTTCTACAGGTGGTATCGAAAGTCTGTTGTGGAATGGCCGGGCGTAGAACCGGTCACGAAGCTAGCACGTCTGCTCAACGAGCAAGCCACAAGACCGACATCATCCTCTAGCGCGCAGAAACCGTCGTTACTTTCCAGCGACAGCGAGCGGGCAAATAGATAAGATACAGTCGGTCACGACTTCTCAAACTGCACCACATCGCTTCTCACCCGTCCGCTCTCCCTCTTCCAAGGTGGCAAACCCGGCTGCACGCACCAAAACGTTTTCTGTCGTCTCAGCGACCTTCCACAAATCGCGCCTTCAGGAAGCCGTAGGCCCAGGACATGTGCATCGTCCCAGCAGCAACCCCTGCCCAGACACCGCACAGGGAGCGGTGCCGGTACACCATCCAGGCAGATGCGAACACAAGCCCGCCTAGATAGGCCAAGGGATAAAGCAGAGCCGGCCACCAGAGCGGTGCCACGCATGCTGCGCCAACGAAAACCACCAGGTTCAATGCCGGGAAGAGCTGCCGCAAGCGGGGCGTCAGGTTGTGTTTCCGGATGGTCCGAGCCCGGCCCTTGCCGTAGTTCACATACTGGCGCGCCAGGCTCATTATTCCATCGCGAGGCAGGTATTCGATCCGGATATCCGCGTCGAGGAAGATTTTGCCGCCCGCCGCGGCGATGCGAGCGTCATATTCGGCATCCTCATTGTGCGAGAATGTTTCATCATACCCGCCCACGGTCCGGAACATGGCCATGTCGAAGCCGGCATGGTGGCCGTGGTCGACAAAACCAGACTGGGTTCCGCCGCGATGGGCAGAGCCGCCCGAGCCAAGCGGCGTATCGACGATCCAGGCATTGGCTTTCTGGAAACAGGTGCGGCCAACGGCGTCCATCGGAACGACCAGGGAGGCAACACCACGGCTTTTCAAGGCATCCGCAACGCGGGTCACATAACCCGGCGGGTAGATCGAATGGGCATCACAGCGGACCAGGATCGTGCGCCCATCCCCGTGGATCTCGGCGACCCGATTTACAGCGGCCGATTGAAGACGACCGGGATTGTCGATCCAACACACATTTGGAAACCTTATAGCAAGTCGATCAACAATCGCCCGTGTGCCATCGGTGCTACCCCCGTCCGCGACGACAAACTGAATGTCCTTCAGCCGTTCATCGCCCACGAGCAGGCTTTCGATACAGGTTTCGATATGACTGGCCTCGTTGAGCGTGGGGATGGCCACCACGATCTCGGCGGCGCCCGGTTTCATTGCGCCTTCAGCCACAAAGCACTGACCATCTGCCATCAAAAACCAGCCTTCGACCTATCGTTGGGGGAACGCGCTGCTAGCCGACCTCGCCAACATCCGCCATTGCCTGCGGTGCGCCAAGGGGGGCGCTGCATATCTTCCCAGACTTGCCCATCGGTTGATGCGCGATGCAGGCGATATCGAGGGAAACGCCAGATGGAAAGCGCGGGCGTCCCATCCAGTGCGCCTGGTCGGGTGTGCCTGCCCAAAGATTGGCGAACATTTTGCCCGGCTGTTCCGGCAGTGGCGCAAGCGTCCGCTCAACCCGGTGGACTTCTTCCCCGTCGATGAACCAGACCAGCGCGTCAGGGGTCCAATCCATGGTGTAGACGTGGAAGTCGGCAGCAGCATTGAAATCAAGGCTGACCTTGTCCTGGACCAGCACCTCATCGTCGACCATCAGCCGGATATAGACGTCGCGCGGATCCTTGCCCTGGAAAGCAAAACCGAACGTGCTCGCCCCGGTGTCATCGCCAGCTTCGGCGCGGGCATAGAAGCTCGACAGAAGGCCGCTGCCCACTGCGGGCCGGAGAACGGCGGAATAGGTGCCGTACCCCATTGTATCGATCGATTGGATTTCGCCACTGGGGAAGGGTTTCCCACGCTCGACCGGCGGTGTGATCATGAGGCTCAGGAACGTCTCACCAAGGGCCACATGACTCCGATTCCACGTCACGTTCTGGAGCCCGCCGGGCGTATACTCGGAGACCGCCCAATCATAGGTGCTGAACCCTTGGGCGGCATCCGAATAGAGCGCCTCGCCAATCATCGGGTCGGCAGAGGCTGGTACCAGAACACGCTCGCCGAGGTCGGCGATGTGGCTTACCGCGGCCGGGGCTGTCCCATCGACCTGGTTACCAATGCTGTCGGTCGCGCAACCTGAGAGGGTCGAGATCAGAGCCGTAGCCCCTAGCGCCATAGGGACGGCCTTGGAGGATTGTCTTTTCCGTGCGGTCATCATGGGTCTCTCCCATTTCAATCGAGTGCGCGACATCGCCCAAACCACCTGGTTTCAGCACAGTGCCGCGTTTGATCCGGTGATCAGCAAACAACGTGCCAGATACGCGTGCAGAGGGACTGGACCGCAAGGTCACTCCCTTGGTGGGTGGTCTTGAACGACCCCATCGGGCGATATGAACCGAAGGCAACAGCGCGCGCCGCAAGCTCCCTCGTTCGGTCCCACTTTCAACATAAACGCGAGCGATAACGAGATAATTCAAGAAAGAAGTGACTATGATCCCGCTTATTATCTCGCCTTCACCTTTACCGACCGATGCCTATTCCATGCCGGGTGAAACGGAGCGCGTGACCGCCGGGCACCCCTGGTCTGATGCTGAAGCGCGCCGACCAGCCGGGCGCGCCCAAAAACATCCGAGCCTGCATGCGTACGAACCCTTAGATCGGCCATGGTATGCGCACCCGCTCTTGGTCGCCGCCACCGTCACGCTCATCTGCGCAGCCTTCTGGACCGCACTCGGCTCCATGTTCCTGACAATCTTCTAAAGACGCTGGCAAAGTCTCTTCGCAGGGGCGATCTGCCCCCAACTCACTCATCCAGCAGGCGCGGGCGTTGGCCGATTCGCACACCAATCCTCCTCGGATCCGCCCGTCGGCGGGATGAAGCGCCAAAAGACCTCCCCGTCCATGGCCGACGCTGGAACCGGCGCGAGCCCCGGTAGTCGTTGATCCGGCCGTGCTGTCGGATCATCCAGGATAGAGCGGATATCGCGAATGATGTCGCAACTATCGCCGTAAATAGAGTGGCTGAAGCGGTCCTTGACGTTTTCGAGGTGGCTCAGGCCCCCAAGGTGTCCGATCACCGCGTCACTGACATCAATAGAGTCCACGCCCGGAACGATCACCGGTTCGGGCGCTTCTGAACCCGGCCGAAGGGTGCCGGCCATATACTTGATCTCGTCGCTGATCGAGCCGCCTAATTCCAGCATCAACTCACGAAACCCGAGCGCCTTGTCCACATCGGCCGCGTAAAGCGTCTTCGACCCCGCCAGGGGCGCAGCCCGCGTCATCGTGCGTTGAAATTCGTAGGCATCCACATCCGGCGAAGCAAAGATCACGGCATCGAACAGGGGCGCACCGCCAGGGGTCTCTGCCGCAATCTCATTGAGCGCACGAAGCAGGACCTGGTTGCCATGGCTATGGGCCACCACAACGTAGCGTTTGGGATCCAGGCGCTGGTCCACATCCAGTAGGAATTGTTTGAGATCGCCGACACTGGCGACGCCGTCGCTTACGTCATTGAAGTATCGCAGATTTGAGAGCAGGCCTGTCTCGCTCGTTGCCGGCCAAGAAAAGAAGAGGGGAACACCGGCGAATTCGAGATCATAGGTGAGTTGCGCCGTACGGAACGCAGCCGACTCAAGGCTCTCGCGGAAACCGTGGACGAACACCAGCACAGTGCCCGCATCGGTCTGCCAGGATGTGGGAAGACTGCTGACAGCGTCGCCCAGGGAGAGTTTCTCCGCCGCCAACTGCCAGAAGTCATCGGACGGGAGGATCTCGTAATCGCTGGTCGTGAAGAACTTTGCCCGATCCTCGTCGCTGGCCGTATTGTGGCGGCTGAAGAAGACCAGGAACCGCTCCTCATGCTTGAACCGCTGGATCGGGTCCCCGGGCAGACGCTTTGGCACCGTAACCGAGATCCGGCCCGTCGAGTACAAGGCGCCCCGCACGCCCGTATCGTAGAGCGGGCGATCACGGAAGAACCGCGCGGGGTTTGCCGGATACGCATAGTCGCTGAATGGCTCGACCCAAGGGTGGGCCCGGTTGGTTGCGAAAAGAAGATCGATGCAGGTATAGCCGCCTACCTCATCGGCGAGAGGTGCCTGGTTTGTCTGGCTGCACGGCGAATCTGGGTCATCGGCGACATAGACACTCGGCAGATATCGCGGCGGACCATCGACCTTGACGGCGGCAGGTGCCTCTATCCCGCGGGTCGGTAGCGGTGGCGGGACGGATACGGCGCCTCCTGCCTGGGGCTGCACCAAAACAGGGGGCGGAACGGGCGGACCGCTGGATCCTTGGTCTCCCGCTACGGGAGGCGCCCCCATGACGAGGCTTTCCTGGACGGACGCGACGCACGACTGGCAAGAAACGGGTTGGGGCGCCGGCGGTGGAGGCGCTTCTGGGACAAGCGGGAGCGGAATGGGGCTCGATGTCGCCGCGGGATCGGGCGCTGATGCACAGCCGGCGAGAACCAAGCTACAGACCGCCGCCCAGGCGCGCGCCATCGGGTTTGAAAACATCCATGAACGCGTCCTCCCGGTCCCGATGCCAATGATCATGGTTCCTCTCTCTCTTCGCCGTCCGGCTACGCTTGGCTATGCCTCAAGAGCACCATGGCGGGCTTTGAATGGCAAATCCTATTGGTAACGGGCAAAGCAGCAGGCGAGACGCAAGATTGGCGTTCATCCAGTGAGGGAAGCGATCCCGCGTAATGTCGGACTTGCTCAGACTTGCTCAGTCCGGCAATTGGCCGTAAAGCGCGGAAAATCACGATGAGGCCCATGGCATGACTGCCGCTCCCCAGCCTGGCGACACCGCGGCCAGGTTCAACCACCCCCACCTGCTGGGACTGCACGGCCTCCATCGGCTCGACATTGAGACGATCCTCGATCTAGCAGACCGTTACGCAGGCCTCGCACGTGCAGGACGCCGCGGACCACCTCGGCTCAAGGACAAAACGGTCATCAACCTGTTCTTCGAGAACTCGACACGGACCATGTCGAGCTTCGAAATTGCGGCGAAACGCCTGGGTGCGGACGTGGCAAACATGGCGGTCGCCCAATCCAGCGTAAACAAGGGCGAGACGCTGATCGATACAGCGATGACGCTCAATGCCATGAAGCCCGATGTCATCGTCATCCGGCACTCGGCTTCTGGCGGAGTGAAGTTGCTCTCGAGAAAGGTTGACTGCGCCGTGATCAATGCGGGTGACGGCACCCACGAACACCCCACACAGGGCCTCCTCGACACCCTCACGATCCGCCGGAACAAGGGCCAGATCGAGGGCCTGAAAGTCGTGATTTGCGGCGATGTCGTCCACAGCCGCGTGGCGCGATCCACCACCTACGCGCTGCATCACCTGGGCGCCAGGGTCCACCTTTGCGGACCAAAGACGCTGCTCCCGGGGGACGCCCACGACTGGGGCGCTGAACGGGTCAGCCCGGATTTTGAAATGGCGCTCGACGGGGCTGACGTGGTCATGATGCTCCGTCTGCAACTGGAGCGCATGGATGGCGCCTACCTGCCAAGCCGACGGGAGTACTTTCACTTCTATGGGCTCACGCGCGACCGGCTAGCCCGGGCCGCGAGTGATGCGATTGTCATGCATCCCGGTCCGATGAACCGAGGTATCGAGATCGAAAGCGCGATCGCCGATGGCGAACAGTCCGTGATCACACAGCAGGTGGAAATGGGCGTCGCGGTGCGCATGGCCGTTCTTGACCTACTCGCGGGAGCGGCGCCATGACGGCGCTGACCATCACGGGCGCCCGCCTGCTCGACCCGGCATCGGGAACCGATGAGATCGGCGGGATCATGGTTGTCGATGGTCAGATCTCGAAAGTCGGCCCGGATGTCACGGCAGGGTCGGCTATGGGCGGACCAGTAATCGATGCCAAAGGGCTTTGCCTCTCGCCCGGGCTTGTCGACCTGCGCGTGAAAACTGGAGAACCCGGCGAGGAACACCGAGAAACCCTTGCCACAGCGTCCGCTGCCGCCGCAGCGGGCGGTGCGACAACCCTTGTCCTGATGCCCGATACACGGCCAGTGATTGGGGATGCTGCCCTGGTCACCCACCTTCGGGCACCGGTGCCCCTGCACGGCAGCCCAACGGTTCGCCTGGAAGTCGCTGGTGCGCTGACGGTCGATCTCGCTGGAAAAGCGATGGCTGAAATGGGCCTCATGGCAGAAGCAGGCGCGGTCTTCTTCTCGAATGGCGATGAACCGGTGACAGATCCTGTCGTGCTGAAGCGGGCCATGGCCTATGGCGCCAGCCAAGGGGTGCTGATCGCGTCGCGCCCGGACACGCCGGCCTTGAGGGGGAACGGCGTGATGAACAGCGGCGGCTTTGCAGCCCGCCTGGGTCTGTCTGGCATTCCGAAAGAGGCCGAGTGGATCGGTGCGGCCCGGGACATCCTGCTGGCGGAGGTGACCGGCTGCCGCCTGCTTCTGGATCAGGTCTCGACACCGCGCACGCTCGACCTGGTCGCCGATGCCAAGGCTCGAGGGGTTAATGTGTATGCCTCAGTCGCCGCCCATCACCTGTTTTTCAATGAGATGGACGTCGGCGACTACCTCACCTACTGCAAGGTGAACCCGCCATTCCGTAGCGAGGCCGACCGATTGGCCCTCGTAGAAGGGGTCAAAGCGGGCGTGATCGATGCAGTGGTCTCCGCCCATGATCCCCAGCCGCCCGAAACGAAGCGCCTCCCGATATCCGAAGCGAGCTTCGGGGCCGCTGGACTGGAGACCACCCTTTCGGCCATGATGAGCCTCGTGGAAGCCGGTCATCTGAGCTTGTTGGAGGCCTTGAAGCCATTGACCGTCACGCCAGCGGACCTCATCGGTCGGCAGCAGGGCCGTCTGGCCGTGGGCGCACCGGCAGACCTGATCCTGTTCGATCCTTTCGCGCCTTGGAAGTGCAAACGGGAACATCTCCGCTCGCGGTCAACGAATTCGCCGTTCGATGGCCGGCTCTTGCAGGGCCAGGTCATGCGGACCATTCTGGCCGGCGTGACAGTGTTCGACCGGGCAGCAGAGCGCGCTGCAGCAGACTAAAGGGGTGCGCCGGTGCCCCGCACATCAGTGGAGGGAAAGACCCATGACAGCCATGTCCGTGACCGATGCGGTTCGGGCCCGAAAGTCGATAAGGGCCTTCACAGATACGCTAATCAACGGGAGCGAAATCCGGACGTGGCTTGAGGCGGCGCAACGCTCACCCTCAGGCGGAAACGTCCAACCGTGGCGAGTCATTGCCCTCGCTGGAGACGCCAAGGACGCCGTCATTGCAAAGGCCAGCGAAACACTTGCCCGGTCTCCGAAAGGTGAACCAACCGATCGCCCGATCTATCCTGAGGGGCTGTGGGGATCATATAACGACCGTCGAAAGCGGGTCGGCGAAATGATGTACGAGGCCCTTGAGATCCCCAAGGATAACAGAGCCGGCCGCTTGGCCTGGTTCTCGAACAATTTCAGGTTTTTCAATGCGCCAGTGGCTCTGTTTTTCGTGATCGATACTCGGATGGGCCATGGCCAATGGGCCCATATGGGGATGTTCATGCAGAGCCTTGCGCTTCTGGCCGTCGAGAGAGGTTGGGGGACCTGCATGCAGGAATGTTGGGGCATCCTAAGGCCCAGCTTGAAAGCGCACTTCGCATTGCCCGATGAGGATATGGTCTATTGCGGCATGGCCGTAGGGCATCCCGATTGGGAGCATCCCGTAAACCGGTTCAGTTCCGAACGGGCGACCCTCGATGAATTCGCATCATTCAGCGGGCTGTAGACCAGCCCCACGCACGTGTCTTGCCAAGACCTCGCAAAAGCCCCGCAAGGGCCTGAATCCTGGCGACACTGGTCCCATGTCATCCCGTCGAACAATCCTGGTTGGTCTCGCAGCTTCGGCCTTCACCGCCCAGCCTGCTGCGGCCCCAGCATTTGCGCGCCGGTCCTTGGCGTGGGACATCCGCCTTGTGGACGCGGCTCGCTCGCAAATCGGCGTGACGGTGGGTTATGATCCGGCCTACAGGGCCCTGGACTACCCCGGCGGAGATGTGGCGCCGACAACTGGGGTGTGTACCGATGTGATCATCCGGGCCTATCGATCTGCGCTTGGTTTCGACCTGCAAGTTGCGATAAACGAGGACATGGTGTCTGATTTCAGCGCCTACCCTGATCGCTGGGGCCTCAGCCGGACAGACCGGAACATCGACCATCGCCGGGTTCCTAATCTCGAAACATACTTCAAGCGGGAAGGCGCCGAACGCGCAGCGGATGGTTGGACGGCCGGCGATCTTTTCACGGGCCGTCTCGGACGCGCAAAACTGCCCCACATCGCGATCGTCTCCGACCGTCGCACGCATGGCGAGAGCCGACCACTGCTCATCCACAATATCGGCCGGGGTACGGAAGAAAGCGATGCCTGGTCGCTCTTCAGTGATTGGCGACGCTTCCGCTTCAACCCGGGACTTGACGCGGGCTAAGTCCAGTCGAAGGGGACGGACATCCCTTGACGCCGTAGCGCTAGGCCGTCCAAGCCCGGGCGATGTCAGAACGGCCAGCTTCCGCCATTGTGAACAGCACGGACGCAGCGCCCCTCACCCGGCGGCGCGTACTGGCGCTGGCTTGGCCCATCGTCCTCGCCCAGGCCGCAACCGCTACGACGGGCACAGTTGATACAATGGTCATGGGCCGTTACGGCGACGCAGAAGCGCTCGGGGCGGTTGGAATTGCGTCCATGTCGGTCCTCTTCCTGTTCTGGGCGTTCGGCTTCCTGCGGATGTCGACGACTGGATTGGTCGCCCAGGCCCAAGGTGCCGGCGACAGGGGAGAAGTCGACGCTGTCCTGCAGAGGGGGCTGCTGCTCGGTGGTGGGCTCGGTCTGGGCCTCATTCTGATCTTCCCTTTGTTCCGCTGGGGCGCCCTTGCCGCATTCGCCGCCGAACCAGGCGTCGAAGCGTTGGCCGACGGCTATTTCCAGGGACGGATATGGGGCGCACCGGCGGCCCTGATGGGCTATGTCGTAACCGGTTGGCTGATCGGCACTGGCCAGACCCGGATGCTACTCACGGTTCAGATCGTACTGAATGGCGTGAATGCCGGGCTGGACGTTTGGTTCGTTGCCGGGCTGGGCTGGGGGCCGAGCGGCATCGGGATCGGAACCGCAATTGCCGAATGGGTCGCCCTCGCGTTCGGGCTGCTGGTGGTACGCCGGCACCTGGTGAAGGCCCCTGCCCTGTTAGCGCGAGACCGTCTGGCGGCCATGTTCACTGCCAATCGGGACATCATGGTGCGGACCATGGCGCTGCTGTTTGCCTTTGCCTGGTTCGTTAACGCGGGCGCGAAGGTCGGCACGGCCGCTCTGGCCGGGAATGAGGTGCTGCGCCAGTTCGTGACGGTGCTTGCGTTTGGCCTCGATGCCTTTGCATTTGTGGCTGAAAAGGAAGCTGGCAGCGCCTATGGCGCAAGGGACAGGGCAAGGTTCCTGAAGGCTGTCCGCATCACCACGGAACTTTCGATCCTGTTTGCCTGCGTCTTTGCCATCGCCTTCCACTTCGGTGCCGCTGCAGTCATCGAGGCCTTCATCAGCGATCCGGAGGCGCGCACGTCTGCGCTGACCTACCAACCCGCCCTTGTCGCCGTCCCGCTCTTTGCGTGGGCCGCTTACCAGCTGGACGGAGTCTTCATTGGCGCCACCCAGGGCCCGACGCTCCGCAACGCAGGGGTCGTGGCAACGATGCTTTATGTGGCAACAGACAGCATGCTGCGTCCCTTGTTCGGCAATTGGGGCGTGTGGTCTGCCCTATTAGCCATGTACATCTACCGCGCCGGCGGCTTGGCCTATTACTGGCCAGCACTGATGAAAGAAATGGCCGACAAAGATCGGCCCGCAACGGCCCAAAGCGCCCGCGGCGCTTAGGTGGCGATAGCACCATCCATACGTCTGAAAACGGCCGCCCCACAGGAGCGGCCGTAGGTTTCTGATAGATTATGAGAGCGCGCCTACTCCGTCGCCGCTGCGGCGGCTTCAGTGGCGTTCTCGACGGCGCTGTCCACAGCACCCTCGATCGTTTCCTCAGCGGCGTCCGCCACAGCCTCGCCAGCGGGTAAGCTTGCAAGGTGCGCGGCGTAGGCCGTCTCGAGCCCCGGTACGAATTCGGCGCCGTGCACCACTTCTATACTCGAGCCCTCGAACGCGGTGCCGATCTCCTCAGCCTCCCCGCCAAGGCATGCACCAAGGAAACCTTCCATCACCGCCGAGAAGGCCAGGCTGTTTTCGGGCCGGGCAAAGCCATGGCCTTCATCGGGGAAGTTCACATAGGTCACCGGCAGGTCCCGTGCCGCCATCGCCTTGACCAGCTGATCACTCTCAAGCTTGGTCACGCGCGGGTCGTTCTCTCCTTGGGCAATCAGCAGGGGCACGGAGATATCTTCCACCCGGGAAATCGCCGAACGGGCCAGCATATCTGCCCGTGCCTCGGGATCGGCCGGGTCGCCGACATACTTGAACCACGTCCCCTCGAGGAACGGCTTCCAATATTCCGGGAAGCTCTCAATCAGGGTGACCAGGCTCGACGGCCCGACAATATCGACCCCGCATGCAAAAGTATCCGGCGTGAACGACACGCCGATCAGCGTTGCATACCCGCCATAGGAGCCACCCACGATGGCGACCTTCTCGGGATCTGCAATGCCCTCGCCCACGGCCCAATTCACCCCGTCGATCAGGTCGTCGTGCATCTTGCCAGCAAATTCGCCGACCGCCGCATTCACGAAGTCCTTCCCAAAGCCGGTCGAGCCGCGATAATTCACCGACAGGACCGCATAGCCCCGGTTGGAAAGCCATTGGTGCCAGCTGTTATAGCCATACTCGTCCCGCGCCCACGGCCCGCCATGCACCGCCAGCACCATTGGCACCGGCGCGTCCGGACGCCCATCCCCATCGCCATCGCTCCCCTCGGGGATCGTCAGGTAGGAGACCAGCGTCAGCCCGTCCCGGCTTTCGATCTCGACGGGCTCCATGGGGCGGAGCGGCAATCCCGAAAGCGCTGGCCGCACCGTGAACATCTCGACCAATGCCCCGGCTGTCCGATCATACATGTAGTAGGCCGCCGGCGTTTCCGCCGCTTCTGCATAGACAACGGCCTTCGACAAATCATCGGTCGCCGCCAGCACCTCAAACTCTACCGGTAGCGACGCTCTCAGGAAGTCGAGATCCTCTGCGGTCTCGTCATTGAGCGGCGTCCACGTATTCTGGAGATAGTTTGCCGAATAGGCCAACACTTCATGGTTGGTCGGGTGGATCAGCACATTTGAAATGTCTGCCAGGTCACTCTCGGCCAACACATTCACGGCCCCGTTTTCGGCCGAAATCTCCACCAACGCTGCCTTGTCCCGGCCCCGGCTATCGACCGCATACATGGCGTCATTGGCGGCATTGAACCCGAACGCATTGGTCGTGAGGAAGTCTTCTGCCGGGATCGAGGTCAGTACCTCTCCGTCGAAGGTTACGATATCGGCGCCGCCCCCAGGCGTCTGCACCATGCCGAAACGCGGGGTAAGTGTGTTGTCGACCATCCAGGCCGCATAGCCCGGGTTTTCCTGCACCAGTTCCCGCTCGCCGGTCACCACATCCACGAGGAAAAGATCGAACAGCTGCGGGTTACGGGCATTCGCGCCGATAAGGATCTTGCCAGGCACATCCTTGGAAACGCCCTCGATCACCGCCCGGACACCATCGTCGAACGGGGTCAGGTCCCGAACCTCGCCTGTGATCACATTGGCCGCATAGACGTGGAAGTTCTCGTCCCCGCCCTGGTCCTGGGTGAAGTAGACAAAGTCGGAATCGGGCGCCCATTGGTGATTGTTGATCCCGCGATAGGTGTCATTCGTCACCGGCGTCGCGGCGTCGGGGTCTCCCGCTGGGGCCACCCAAACATTCAGCACACCGTCTACGGGCGCGAGCCAGCTCACATATTCCCCGTCCGGGCTGATCCGGCCCTGGGTCCGCTCAGGATTGCCGAAAAAGACCGCCCGCTCGATCAACGCCTTTTCCGGCTCGGACGCCATCCCCACCGGCGGTGCCAGCTCGGACAGCGCTTCGGTGCCCGCCGTTACCGCGTCTGTCGTTGTATCCTCGATTGCCGCACATGCAGCCAGCGCGAACGCCGCCGCGCCCGCCATCAACACCTGTTTCATGGAATTCTCCCCATCTATTGCTTATCGAATAGCGATATTCCCCCAACGGACGAATGGCAAGCGAAAGCCGTCAGTTTGAAAATCGCGACACGCCCATGCCGTCGAATTGAAAGCACTGCTGAGCCTAAACCATCGCCTGCCAAAAGCTGGCAAACCCGCCAGCGAGCGCTGCCACCGGAAGACCCAGGACGCTGCCTTTCAGCGCCTTCACCGCATGGAATCCGTAATTCCGCCATCCCGGCGCATGTTCCGTCCCCGCGATCGGCGGGTGGGCCGGGTCGATCCGTGCCAGCAGTACCCAATCCATCAAGACATCAAACACATTGAAGATCTGGAACAGCAGATACGCATGCAAAATCATCAGCAACACGCCGCGCTCGGGCCCGAATTCAGATGCGCTCCACACCATGATCCCCACCATGATGCCCACAACCAGAAGCCCAAACCCGTTCGAAAGCCGGGTTTCCGCTTCCGTCATCGGTGACGCGCTCTCCGAGATGTCACCCGGGAAATCGCGAAGATACATCCGCGGTTTCCAATAAAAACTCCCAATAACCAGGCCGCCAAGCACGACGCACAAGATCGCCCCATCCCGAAGAAGAAGCGCCGGCTCAATCATGATCGCTTGCCGTGCGCCTTTACTCGGCAGGCATGCGCCGGGGCCGCGCAAAGACCGGACCCCGGCGCCCCCATCAGAATGACAAATCGAGCTGCACGCCTAGGGTCTGCGGCTGCTGGATCGTGAAGTTCGGGTTCGGGAACAGATTGATCGTCCCACTATTCGCAAGCACGCTGGCAAAATTACGCTGGATCAGATTGTCATCATCAAACAGGTTCGTGGCGAATGCCGAAATCGTGAAATTGTCCTGCCGATAGCCGAACCGCAGATTGACCGTCGTCCGATCATCACCAACCTCGTCTAGCCCATCAGCCAGCACAGCCGCCGTCGCAGGATCGATCCCGATATTGGTGAACGATCCTCGGATATCCGGGTTGAGCAGGTCCTCCTCGCGAAGGTTCGCAATATCGGACTCCGTTGACCCGGTGAAATTGAGGCTCGAGTCGATAAACAGACCCGACTGGTGGTTATAGCTGCCGCCCACGGTAAACGTGGCCGACGGTGCGAGTGGCGGCGTATTGCCATTCAATGAGGCGAACGGGCTGTCCGGCGTGTTGATCGCGAACGGGAAATCGGTGAACTCGGACTCCAGAAGGCCAAGGCTGCCGTAGAAATCCAGCTCATCGGTTGGCTGGTAGTCCACTGAAAGCTCAAGCCCGAGGATCTCGGACTCGCCGACATTATCCGTGAAGAAGTCCAGAACGCCCCCCGTCGGCCCGGGCAATTGCACCTGCTGATCCTCTAGAATGCTGAAGAACACCGTGCCGTTGACCGTCAGCGCCCGGTCCAGGAACTGCGAGCGCAGCCCCAGCTCGAAATTCGTCAGGAACTCAGGATCAAAAGTGCCGACAATCGAGACCGGTGCGCCGTCAATCGTGGTCTGCTGCAGGAAAGTCCCGCCCGCGCGATAGCCTCGCTGTGCAGCGAAGAATGTCGAGATATCCTCAGTCCAGCGATAGGTGATGGAGCCGCGCGGCAAGAATGCCGTGAACTCGTCGGCCTGGGGTGTTGCCGGCGATGCGGAAGGCAACAGCGCCACACAGGGGATGTCGACGAACGGCACCGGCAAACCAAGCGCAATGCCTGGCACCGTGGCCTGGCACGTCGCCGGATCAAGCGAGGTATCGGCGATGAGGCCCGTTGTATTGAATTCCTCCGAGTCGAACCGCAGCCCGAGCGAGACAACCCACTTCTCCGAGAACTCATACCGCGCCTGTCCATAGAACGCGAAGTTCTCGGTATCGGTTTCGGTCAATGTGTCAGCAATCAGCAGCGTATCTGCGGGATTGACGGTCACGCCAGGAGGCGCAAGTCCGATCACCGGCGTCAGGAGATTGAAGACCAACTCTTCCTCATTCTTGAAGTAATAGCCGCCAAGGTTCCCTGACAAATTGCCGAAGTCGTAACTCAGGCTCACCTCGCCCGTGTAGGTCTGGATTGAGTCCTCGTTGAAACCGTTCTGATTGAACGTGAAGTCGATCGGATCGCCCAGCAACCGGTCCCTTGCCACGTCCTCAAACGTGCCGAGCACCTTCAACGTCACGTTATCGGTCAGGTCGTAGGAGATATCCCCAATCAAGCGGGTAATATCGGTGTCGTTGCTCTGGAAGTCCCCGAAGCTCAGCCCGCCATTCGGATCGAATTCCTGGAAGGCAGGATCGGTCGCCGGAATCCCCACACTCAGGAAATCGCTGACGATGCCGACTTCCGTATTCACGAACTCATGGATGAATTCGGCCCGGAGGTCCGGCAGGGCATTCGGTTCGAACAGAAGCTTGGAGCGGACCAGAACCGACTCGAGGAAGTCCTGGTCGACCTCTGCCCCCGTCGTCGGGTTCACATTATCGATAAAGCCGTCCCGCGCCTGATAGTCGGCGGCCACGCGGAAGGCGAGCTGGTCTCCGATGATCGGACCGCCCACAGCGCCCGAATACTGACGCGTGCCGAAATCGGCTATCCGCGCCCGGCCTTTCAGCTCCCAGTCAAAGGACGGATCGGCCGTCTGCACGACAACTGCGCCCGCCAGCGCATTCCGCCCCTGGACCGTCGATTGCGGACCGCGCAACACCTCGACCTGGGCAACATCCCAGACCGACTCCAACCCGAAGGTCAGCGCCGTCGACGCCACAGGAAGTCCATCGATGTAGATGTTGGACGTCACCCCCGTTCCGCCAGATCCAAACCGGTTGATCCCGCGAATGGTCAGCGAGTTCGTGTTGCCATTGATCGACACGTTGGGAGAGCGCAGCAGGACGTCATCTAGATCAAACAGATTTTCCCGCTCCAGGCGAACCTGGTCGAACACCTCGACCGAAACATCGGCCTCCTGGACGCTGAGGCCCAGCTTGGTGCCCTGGACCACGATCTGGTCGAGGGTCTTGGCCTCATCAGTCGTGGCCTCTGGCTCCTGCATTTCCTGGGCCTGCGTGTCTTGAGCGAGTGCCCCCGCAGCCGTGAGTGCACCCACCGACGCGGCGAGAATAAGACGTTTCATACCAGACACCCCTGTCATGAGAATAAGTCGCATGAGCCGTAGGGTGGGCGGGATACGCGAGCAAGCGTAAATGACAGGGGTTTCATGCAGACTGAAGCTGTGTTGCAACAGAGCCACAGACCGCCCACCACCCCCCGCCCGCGCGGAAGCCCCGTGCAGCCTAGGCCAGATACCCCATCACGCCATAAAGCAGGAGGGTCGCCCCACCGGCCGCAAGCGCGTAGGGCAGTTGCGTCTCCACGTGTTCGACGTGATCGCACTCCGCTGCAAGGGACGCGATGATCGTGGTGTCCGAAATCGGCGAACAGTGGTCGCCGAACACGCCGCCGCCAATCACTGCCGCCATCATGAGCGCCAACGGAATATCGCCGCTCACCGCAAGGGGAATCGCGATCGGAACGAGCAGGCCAAACGTTCCCCAGCTCGTCCCCGTGGAAAAGCTGACAAGGCCTGCCGCGAGGAAAAGCATCGCCGGGAAGAGCTGCGGAAAGGGCAATACCGACGCCAGCCCGGCTATGAATTCGCCGGTCCCGAGCGCGCGCAAACTCGCGCCCAGGACCAATGCGAGCAGGATGACAGCGACGGCGGGCAGCATGTCACCCATTCCTTGGAACCCAATCTCAACCGCACCGTCACGCCCCCGCTGCGACGCTGCATCCGTTGAAGGGCCTTCCCGTGTCGTGCCCCGGCGAGCGAGCGCGAAGAATATACCCGCCGCCAACGTCGCGATCACAAGGGCCCATAAAATGGACTGGGCGCCAGAACCCGCCGTGATGTTGCCCCCGCCTGTCCACGCCATGAAACCGATCGACCCACCGACAAGGATGACCATTGGCACAGCCATATAGATCGCACGGCCCTCCGAAAGCGCCGTATTCTGATCCTCGCCGACCACAGCCGCGGCAACCGGCGCAGCGGGCGCGCCCTGCCGGTCTCGACGCGCCAACGGGCCAAACGTCCTGTTGGTCAGGATGGTGACCAGAACCAGACCAATCGTCAGCCACGCATAGGCGTTGAACAGCACGGTTTGCAGCAGGACGGGGAAGGCATTCTCGACACCGTTCGCCGCCATCAGCGATAAAAGGTAAGCGCCCCACCCGTTGAGCAAGACCAGCACGCAGACCGGCGCGCATGTGGAGTCGATGATATAGGCCAACCGCGCCCGGCTGAGGTTCAACCGATCAAACAGGGGTCGCCCAAGCACACCCGTCGACAGAAGGCTGACATTTGTCTCGATGAACAGCAGGATGCCCGAAACAAACACCACGCCCCCTGCGCGCCGCGGTGTCGACGCCACGCCCCGGCGCTGAAGGCTTTCAACCAGCGCTGCGATCCCGCCCGACTGCCGCATGAACGCGATGAGCGCGCCGATCAGCAAACAGAACAACAAGATCCGCGTATTTCCCGCACTCGCGAAAACCTCCACCGCCCGGTCGACCGTGCCCAAGAGGCCCAAAAAGGGATTAAACCGCGCGAGGAGGGTTTCAGACGCCCAGACCGCCAGGCCAAGCGCGAGGAAGACATTCCGCGTCCACACCGCAACCACAAGCGCCAACACCGGCGGAAAGATCGTCAAAAGCTCAGCCATCACCCATCGGCCTACCCCAACCCTCCCCGCAGCCTCAACCGCGCGTAGCCACGCCGCTCCGATTAAACAGAGAAAGAAATCTCCCATCCCGAACGGGAGGCCTTGCCATCGCCCCCCGTTCTCAGAAAAACTGCACCTAATAAAACATGCGACGGAAAGCAGGGAGGACGGCACCATGGGCACAGCGACGATCGACAAGGACGCCATTCGGGAGAAATACCGGGTCGAGCGCGACAAGCGCCTGCGCGCCGATGGAAACGACCAATACCAGCGCCTCGAAGGCAAATTCGCTGATCTCGCCACCGATCCGCACACGCCACAGAAGGACCGTGCCCCGGTTACAGACCATGTCACCTTCGCCTTTGTCGGCGGCGGCTTTGCCGGGCTCGTCGTAGGCGCCCGGCTCAAGGAAGCGGGTATTGATGACGTCCGCATCATCGAGAAGGGCGGCGATGTCGGCGGCACCTGGTACTGGAACCGCTATCCCGGTGCCCAATGCGATACCGCCGCCATGATCTACCTGCCCTTGCTCGAAGAAACCGGGCACATGCCGACGGAGAAATACGTCCACGCTCCCGAGATCCGCGCCCACTGCCAGACCATCGCCGAGCACTTCGGCCTCTACGACAAGGCGCTCTTCCACACCGAAGTCACACACCTCGAATGGCAGGCCGAGACGTCTGTCTGGCGCGTGCGCACCTCCCGCGGCGACGACTTCACGGCCAAATATATCGGCATGGGCACCGGCCCGCTGCACGTGGCGAAACTGCCTGGCATCGAAGGCATCGAAACGTTCAAGGGCCACACCTTCCACACCAGCCGCTGGGACTATGACTACACCGGCGGAACGCCGGACGGCGCGCCCTTGGACAAGCTCGCCGACAAGCGCGTCGCCATCATCGGCACCGGCGCCACTTCGGTGCAATGCGTGCCCCACGTCGCCAAGGCCGCAGGGCGCCTCTACGTCGTGCAGCGCACGCCCTCCTCCGTGGATGCGCGCAATAATGAACCGATCGACCCTGCCTGGTTCGAGTCCATCGCGACCCCGGGTTGGCAACAGCGCTGGTTTGACAATTTCGTCGAAAACCAATCCCTCGGCATGCCCACCGAAGACCTGGTCAGCGACGGCTGGACCGAGATGTCCCGCCGCATCCGCGAGAAGGTGATGGGTCTCCCCCCGGAACAGCGCACACCGGAGGGCATGCTCGCCGCCTTCGAAGACGCCGATTTCGAGAAGATGGACGAGATCCGCACCCGCGCCGAAACCCTCGTCGACGACAAACAGACCGCAGAGAACCTCAAGGCCTGGTACCGCCAACTCTGCAAGCGGCCCTGCTTCCACGATGCCTACCTGCAGGCCTTCAACGAACCCGGCACAACCCTTGTCGACACCGACGGCAAGGGCGTCGAGCGCATTACCGAGACAGGCTTCGTCGTCAATGGCAAGCACTACGACGTTGACTGCATCATCTACGCATCGGGCTTCGAAGTCGGCTCGGAGTATACCGCGCGCGCCGGGTTCGACCTCACAGGCCGCGACGGCAAGACCCTGTCAGACCATTGGGACGACGGCATGCGCACCCTGCACGGGCTCCACATGCATGGCTTCCCCAATGCCTTCATGGTGCAGTTCAGCCAGGCCGCAAATCTCATCTCGAACGTACCGCACAACATCGTCGATCACGCCAACACGATCGCCGCCATTGTCAGCCACGCCGAGCGCGAAGGCTTCGCCGAAATTGAGCCAACGGCCAATGCCGAGAGCGACTGGGTGGATTTCATCCTCACCGGTGAAGGCATGCTGATCGGCTCAACCGAATGCACGCCCGGCTATTACAACAATGAGGGCCAGGGCCTCACCGACAAGAACCGCTCGGGCCTCGGCCACCCCGCCGGTGCAGGCGCCTTCTTCGACCACATCAAGCGCTGGCGCGAGTCCGGCACCTTCGAAGGCCTTGAGTTCCGCTGACGGGGGCGATCGGCCCACACTGACCCTTATTCCGCTTCAAACACCGCCATCACATCGTGCAGCGCTTGCACGATGGCGATGGTGAACCCCGCCGTGTCGGTCTTCTCAGACCGCCGGAAGCTCGACACGCTGAAGTGCAGCTCGTCGGGCTTCACCACATAGGCGACGCCATAGCCATCCTCCATCACCGGCCCGAAATGGTTGCAGAAAGCGGTCTTCAGCGGCACTTGCGCCGTCGAAAGCTCCCAGCCCCGGCGATAGATCTCTTCACCGAACAGCGCCGGCAGGTCCGTGATCCCCTGCGTCTTCGCCATCAGCGTCAGGCCCAACAGGTGCCGGTCCACCCCAAACCCGGCCGACGCGTCCTTGCCCCGCTTGGAATGCTCCGCAAACGCCGCCCGCACCAGCGCCGCCTTCTCGGCCATCGGCACCACATCATTATCGATCGCCTTCGCCAGCGCGAGCGCCTCGTTCGACGCCACCCGAATCGTCTCGGTCCGTCCAATCTTGTACATCCGCGTCGAAGCGGACTCATAGGTCTTTCCAAGCCGGCCATAGGTCCGGTAGTAGGCAATCTGGATCGCCATCTGGATCACCGGGTCCGGCCCGGTCTTGAAGGTCTTGATCCGGTCCTTCCCGAACGCGTCGAAATTCGTGACCTGCAGGTCCAGATCCGCAATCTGCCGGTTGAACGCGTCCACCGCCGCATCCACCGCCGTGAACGCCTTCGCATCAAGCGTCACGTGCAGCCGCTTCGGCGCCGGCTCATCGCTCGTCGTCCGCGCCACCTCTGTCACCTGCGGCGTCGCGATCCGGTCGAGCAGCGGACACCACGCCCCCGCATCCACCGGCGAGTGCTCACCATGCAGCACCATGCGCCCTTCCCGGTCGACCACCAACGTCAGCGCCTTGTCGAACCAGCGGCCGCCCGGGCGCCCATGCAGTCCCTCCCGGCCCAGCGCCGTGAAGTCCTCGCACGCCACATCGTCCACACACACATGGAACAGCGCGCTCTCGATCACGCCCAGCGTCATCTTGTTGTGCGGGTCCTCCCGCAAATGATCGCGCACCCCGGCCCAGGTCGGCCGGTCAATCGCTGTCAGGGCCGCCAGCGCCGGCGCCCCATTCTCCTTCGGCGCCCGCGCCGTGATGATCCGCCGGAATTGCACGGCGAGGTCCTCGATCGGAAGCGGCTGACCGGCCCCATCCAGCACATCGAACGTGTAGAGCCGGTTGTTCCGCAGCACCACGATATGGCGCACGTGGTAATAGGTCTCGCTCAGATCACCATCGGCGCCCGGCACCCGGTTTGTCGCAAAAAACCGCTTCAACAAAGACATGTCGAGGCCAGACCCGTCCCGCTGGGTCTCTGGCGGGAACGTCCCCGCCTGTATCTCCGCATGGAAACTTGCTGCCCCGAACGTCACCTCCGCCGCCCGCAGTGCCTGGTTCCCCGTCGGGTGGCGCGCATCGCAGGAAATCGCGATGGAGGAATTGATCGGCAGCGGGTCGGGCCAGGCGAGATAGGCGTTCTGGTCCCACCACTCCGACAGCCAGTTGTCATGGGTCTCCCCACGCACTTCCAAACCGGCCTGAAGCTGCTCGGTCACCGTCCCGGGCGTCAGCATTTCCGCTACCGCTTCCCCGGTCTTCGCCAGTTCCGCTGCGCTCAAAAGCGGCGCCACACTCTCTACATAGCGCGCCAGCGTATCCCGCAGCGGCGGCACCGGCAGGGGCGGCAGGCGGTCATACAGCGAGAACGTGCCGCCATCCTTGGCGGTCTCGGTCGAGATGTTGGTGATCGTATCGGCCATGGCGGGTCCGGTCCCCAGAGGAAAGGTTTGTGGTTAGAGGTTTCGCTACGCTACCGCGCGGATAAAGACCGGGATTCCGCCCCGCAAAGAACCCCTGGCGCAAAGGAACAGGGAACCAGCGCCCTGAACCCCACAGATACCGCTCAACCATTCACATGCCCGCGGTCACGCCCTGCACTTATCCAACAGCAATTTTCGGAAAACCCTATTTTAAACAGAGACTTGAAAGAAAAGCGCGCCTCCTAATCCTCCCCCTTTCCCCCCATGCTAATCTACCGCCCATGGACCGGCCGCACCCACCTACCCTTGCCGAACAGACCCTCAGACGCCTTGGGGGATGGCTGCGCATGGTCGGCCGCACCATCGCCGGCCTCACGCCGGAAACGATGATTACCGCAGCAACGCGCCGCACCTTGAGGCGCGAACTCCGCCTGCTCGAAGCGGTCGCCCGGCGTCTGGCCTGGCTGATGGCAGACACCGTGACTCTACCGCCAGCCCGTCCCACGGCTGCCGAAAGCCCGCCCTCCGGCACGCCGCACGACCCCCGCGACATCCGCCGACCAGCTCCATCGCCATCGCCGACGCCAGCGGAACCCTCCGCCGAACGCCGCAGCGCCGCGCGCCCCCTGATCCCCCTCACCGAACCACCCCCGGCGCTGCCGCCCGGATGGGGGAGCCGAAATCACACTCAAAACCTGGCCGCAAATCGCGGGGCGAGCCACCTCTGGCCGCCGCACGACGAAATCGATGACCGGCTCGTCCCTGCCGGTGCGCTCGGCGCCCGTTATGCCGCGCTGGAGCTTTTCGCAGAGGACCCGGAGCCAATGTATCGCCGCATGGCCATCTGGTTCCGGCGCAAACAACGTGAGCGCCTTCGGCAGAGCGCCAACCCGTCCGATAAGCGATACCGGCCCCGCCTTCGCCTCTTACCGGCGCCCGCACGCATGCGCGCCATCTCCACCGGGCTGCCACAGCTTGAAGACGTGCTCTGGTTCCTGCATGCGACGGTGCACAATCGGGCTCGTCCACCAGATCCATCGATGACTGGTCTTCAAGGCGCCTGACGCGCTCCAGAGACAAATAAGCGCCGGCTGACCGTATCCCGTGCAGCCCGCGTTAATCGCCGAGTTCGAACGCCAGCGCGGCCGCTCCGATGAGCGGGGCCTCCGCGGCGTGGAGGATTCGAACCGGCACTTCCGCGATCCAGTCCGACCGTTTGCCGCGCGCGCGAAAGCGCTCCACCGCCTCGGACGTTCTCAGCCACGCGCCCATATGCTCAGCCACACCGCCCGTCAGCACGACCCCGCCCTGGGCCCCCGTGATCAGCGCCGCATCGCCCGCCGCGCCCATAATCGCCCGTGCCCGCAGGGCGCACACTTCGGCACAGACCGGATCCCCCGCCTCGGCCTGCGCCAGAACATCGCCCGCCGCCAGATCCCGGCGCGCCTGCCCATGGAGATCGCTGACCACGTCCAGGACACGCGGCAGCCATCCGCCAGACACGACCGCTTCGGTGGACACAAAGCCATGCTCAGCGAAGAGCCGTTCGGCAATCTCGGCCTCCCTCTGGGTCCTTGCCGCAAAGCCAGCATGCCCCCCCTCCCCGGTCAGCACCCGCCAGCCGCCACCCGCGGTGGGAACCAGGGTCGAGACACCAAATCCCGTGCCCGGACCGGTCACCAACACCGGCGCGTCCCCCACCCCGCGCCCATCGAGCACGGTCTCGAAGGCGTCCGCTGCCATCTCGGGGACGGCCCGGGCCATGGCGGCGAAATCATTGACGAGGCTTACGGCAGGGATGCCCATCGCCTGTTCAAGGTCGCCGGGCCGGATTGTTGGCCAGTCCCGGTTGGTCAGGGTCACCGACCCGTCGGCCAAGGGCGGTCCCGCCAACGCAAAGAGGGCACGCGGCGGTACCGGCCCAAAGTCTTGGGAAAGAGGCGCTTGCGAAAGATACGCCGACAGGACCTCGGCAAAGGCGGTGTACGATGCATTCGGAAACGTTCGAAAAGCCTCGAGCACAATTCCGGCGTCACCGCGGTGGGCGACGGCGAACCGGCTTCGGGTGCCGCCCACATCACCGACAAGGACCCTGCCCATCAGGGTGCCCAGACCGTGACCAACCGTTCGCCAAGGATCTCTTCGGCAACATGGATCGGCAAGCGGGCCTGGCGGTTCTCGAACAGGCGCCTTGCCTCGTCACCGGTGATGTACAGAAGGCCGACGCTCGCCGCATCAAGCGCACGACCGGTCACCGAGACCCGTTCCAGGCGGTCGTCGCCGACAGGGGGCTCAAGGGCTGCAACGGCGTGCTCATTCTCCGGATCGAGGAAAAGATCCCAGTCGCCCCCTTTTGGCACCCAGGCCGCCGTCTGCCCGCGCGTATCGAGATCAAGCAGCACCATCGGGCCAAGATCCATCAACCGGCCATACCGGCCCTGCAACCGCTCAGCGCCTGCTTCAGCGGTCTCATCGGGGGTCTTCATTGGAAGGAAATGGGCCGAAGCCGCCTGGTTCTGGAAGAGGGTCCGCACAAGCTGTCCGGCCCGCGACCGGGGGTGGCTCTGCTCGACCCAGACCTCATCGACGAGCCCGACATCAATCCGGGTCCAATCAAGGTCAGCACGGCTCAGGAGATCAAGGACCGTCGCCGGCACGGCGCCGCTTGTGATCAGCATCCCGGCATGGACATCCTGCTCGAGCTGGAGCCGGAGGACACCCTCCATGAAACCAGCGAGGAAGCACTCCGCATCCCTGCGATCAGAAAAGGTTCGAAGCGTTCCAGGCATATCCGTTCCGTTGATCCCCGATTTAGACATGCCAGATATCGCCAGCCCATCGCCATTAAAAGCCGCTCATTTTGTCTCGTCTGGGAAAAAAGCAGTTCCCCGCCATAAGCGGGGCGGCGGCGCATGGGGCAATAGGGGTCAGGCCGCGGGTGCGCTATCGCCGAAATGGCACTTTTGGTTGCATTTGAAACTATTTGTGCTAATCAGGGGTCGTCTGAAAACGCACGAAGGAGCGCGACCCGTGGCTGACCTGTTCGACAATCCCGCTGGTTTGGACGGCTTCGAATTCATCGAATTTTCAGCCCCCGAGAAAGGCATCCTTGAGCCTGCATTCAAGGCCATGGGTTTCACAGAAGTCGCGCGCCACCGCGCAAAGCATGTGTCGCTGTGGCGCCAGGGCGGGATCAACCTGATCACAAACTACGAGCCAAAGTCCGCAGCCTGGTACTTCGCCCGCGAGCATGGTCCTTCGGCTTGCGGGATGGGCTTCCGAGTGCGCAATGCGCGGACGGCCTATGACGGCTTGTTGCAGCGCGGTGCAGAGCCGGTGGACGTCAAGACCGGACCCATGGAACTGCACATCCCGGGCATTCGCGGAATTGGAAACTCAATCATCTACCTAGTCGACCGCTACGCCGACGAAGCCGGAAACGGCCTTTCGATCTACGACATCGATTTCGAGTACCTGCCGGGCGTTGAGCGTTTTCCGGAAGGGTGCGGTTTCCAACTCATCGATCACCTGACCCACAACGTCTATGGCGGTCGGATGGCCTATTGGGCGGATTTCTACGAGACGCTCTTCAACTTCCAGGAAATCCGGTATTTCGACATCAAGGGCGAATACACAGGCCTCACATCCAAGGCGCTGACGGCGCCTGATGGCAAGATCCGTATCCCACTGAACGAAGAGGGCGAAAGCGGCAAAGGCCAGATCGAAGAATTCCTGCGCGCCTATAACGGCGAAGGAATCCAACACATCGCCCTTATCTGCGACGATCTCGTTGCGTGCTGGGACAAGCTCAAGGCCAACGGTGTTCCGTTCATGACGCCGCCGCCAGACACCTACTACGATATGTTGAGCGAGCGCCTGCCGGGCCATGGTGAGCCTGAGGACGCCCTCAAGGCGCGCGGCATCCTGCTGGATGGGACGACCGAGGATGGCACGCCACGTCTGTTGCTGCAGATCTTTGCGGAGCCGCGCGTTGGCCCCGTCTTCTTCGAATTCATCCAGCGCAAGGGTGACTACAAGCAGGGCTTCGGCGAAGGGAACTTCAAGGCCCTCTTCGAATCGATCGAGCGGGATCAAGTCAATCGCGGCGTCCTGAAAGTCGACGAACCCGCCTGAAGCCGCCGCGCCGCATCGGAACCAGTCAAGTGAGCGCCGGTGATCGCTCTCCTACTCGGCCGGGACCACTTCGGCAGTGCTCTCGCGCCGGCGTTTGGTCTTCTCCGCGCGCTTCTTCGGCAGGGCAAGGGCAACGGCGATCGACGCCGCGCCAAGACCGATGAGCGTTACGTCAACCCAGGCGGTGGGCGCATGGCCATCGCCGAACAGTCCATGGGCTATGCCGTGGCCCGTGGTGACCATGTTGAGCACTGAAGCGGTCAGTAGCAGGATACCCGAGAGGCCAACCAGTTCCGACGTTGTCCTGTACTCATCCTTTCGAACCATGGCGTACGCAAGTGCAGCAAACCAGAGCGCAAAATAGGCCGTTCCGGTCCAGAAGAGACGGCTGGATTCCGCACCGGCATAGAGCACGCCGTGGACGAGCAAGCCCGCGCTCGCAAAGCCGATCCCGGCGCAGATCCCCACATTGAACCGCGACAGCCGCCGATAGAAGCGCTCGCTCTTGGCGCCCTCATTCCCGTGAAGCCGCCGTTCGATCCACATCATGGTGCCCAGGGCGGTAATCACCGCCAAGGAGAGTCCAAGCACGAAGTAAAGCGCCTTCAGCGCTATCCCGCCAAAGGTGCCATAGTGGAGCGGCGACATCGCTGCCACAAGCCGGTTGCCAGGCGTCTTGGTGTCCGTTGTCGCACTGTAGGCCGGCTCGCCTGTAACAGCGCTGACCGTCCGCCCCTCGGCGCTAATCAGTTTGCGGTCCTCTTTGTAGTAGATATCGAGGACAGCGGCTTCGTCCCCCCAATTATGGGTCGCCACATACCAGGGCCGCTCCCCGCTTTCGGGATGGGGCATGGCGTAAATGTCATCGACAGACATCATCTGGACCTGCTGTCCCACGGGCTCGGGCGGTTGGCCGATCACCGCGTCGAACAGGGCCTGCTGATCACCTTTGAAGGCCAGGATCGCAATAATGGGCGCAAGCAGTGTGACGATCCCCAACACCGCCCCCGTCAGCGCAATCATGCTGTAGAACGGTAACCCCCAAAGACCGAGCACCTTGTGCGTGTCCTGCCACTTGAGCCGCATCGATCGCATGTAGCGGAGGGTGAAAAGTTCTTCCCGGATCTTGGTGTGGGCGATCACGCCCGAGACGATGGCCAGCAGCAGGATGACGCCCGCCACGCCGACAAGGGCACGCCCCACCGTTCGCCCACCGAGCTTGGCCGGCCACATGAGGTCCCGGTGAAAATCGTAAAGCCAGCGCGCCATGCCGTCCGCGCGTTCTGGCAGCATCTCAAGGGTCTCGGGATGCCATTGCACGGAGTGGTCAACGTGACTGCCATCGGGTAGATCCACATGGGCATAGGCCGCATAATAGGGGGCATGGAGCCGGGGGAAATAGACGTTCAGGTATTCAACTTCGCCGGAGGCTTCCAATTCGGCATGCCACTCTGTGAAGGTCTCGTTGAAGGCTGCAGGTTCAGCGGGAAGCGTGATCCGCTTGTTCGGATCCTCCCAAGAGAGGATCTCATTGTAGAAAAGTGCAACGCTGCCTGTGAAGCAGACCACGAACAGGAAGAAGCCCAGCGCGACCCCAGTCCATGAATGGAGATCGTAGTTTCTTTTGTGCCGAACGCGGTCCATACGATATGTCCCCAATTATACGATGGGCTCGGTCAGGAAGACGACGATTCCGCCAACCAGACTGATGGCGATCAGCCCACCAGCGACCCGCCACTTGCTGGCATCCCAATAGCACCAAAACTGGTAGCCTGCCCAGATGAGGGGCACGGCGACCGTCATGAACAGCGCTTTCTCTGAAAACGGACCCGGCAGCGACAACAGCAAGGCGGCGCTCGAAAAAACCGTCGCCACGAGTGCCCAGAAGAGCACGCTCGTCAGGCGCGGCGCCTTAAGGGTCGCCGCCGCGATGGCAACGAAGAGAACGGCGACAATCACCAGGGGCAAGAAGCTCATGATACGCCCCCCAGAAGCCCAAGCAGTACGATTGCGACAAGACAAAAGGCCAGAACAACAACGGCGCTTTGCCGGTGCCAATCGGGCGCAAGCGCAGAAACAAGAAGGCTTACGCCGCCGGCAGCAGAGACCGCGCCGAGCCATACCGTAACGCCCCTTTCAAAGCCCTGCGGGATCGAAAACAACCACAGTGCTGCGAAAAGGATCGCAAGCGCGCCATAGCGAAAGGTGGATTGCAGGCGCTCAGACTGCGCAACGCCTGCGAACTGCGTCCGGCGCTTGCCGGCCTGAAAGAACAGAACGCACGCCAGATACGTCAAGCCGGTGGCTGCAAGGGTTGCCAGCACGCTGCGTCCTTTCTTTTTGTCTTTTGGTTTATGAGAACATCCTTCGCACCTGTAAATGGGGCACCGCTTGGGACAGGCGAACCCGCGAACCGCTCAAACAGTTTCGCGATCTACATCTGCTCTCTAGAGCGCAGCATTGGACAATATTGAGGGCCATCGTCACACAGCTGTCACCGCGCGGTTGTACCGACTGGCAACGACATGAAAGGCGGGATTAGGGGGTGCAGGGTAATGGTCACTGAGCAAGGAAGCCGGGCGAGCAGATCGCTGTTCTTCTCGATAACGTCGAAGGGGGTAGGGCTCGCCGCCCTTGCGCTGGTGAGCTGCACATCAATCACCGACGAAGCAGACCCCGTGGCGACGACACCGTCCTCCACCACGCCGCAGGTCAGCGCTGCCATCGAAGAAAAGGCACAAGAGACTGCCGCAGCGCCAACTGCACGCCTATTCACAGACTATCGCGGCGCGCCGGAAATCATACGAGGCGCCCCGGGGTCCCCTGCGCGGGAAACGGTAGAAGGCACCGTGTTCGAAGACACCAACCAAAACAGCAGGCGAGATGTGGAGGAAGTCGGCCTCGCCGGCGTCATGGTCTCCAATGGCCGGGACGTGGCCGTCACCGATACCCGCGGCGCCTACAGCCTGCGTGCCCGGGACGACATGGCCGTGTTCGTTGTGCAGCCGTCGGGCTATCAGGTGCCGCACAATGGCGACTGGGTGCCGCAGATTGCCTACCAGCATAAACCCGAAGGTTCACCGAAGGCGTTCCGTTATGGCGGACTACCAGCGACAGGCCCCCTGCCGCAGGCGATCAACTTCCCGCTCATACGCGCTGGACGCGGCGAGCGTTTCCGATGCGCCATAATCGGTGACAGCCAAACCTATTCTAACCAGGAGATCGGCTACCTGCGCGACAGTTTGGTGGATGATCTCTTGCGGCTGCACCCTGGCCAGACGCCAGACTGCCTGCTAGCGGTCGGCGACGTCGTTGGCGACGATCTTGGTCTCATTCCGCGGATGGCCGATGTGCTGTCGTTGGTCCAGAGCCCGCAATGGTGGGCACACGGCAACCACGACCTAGACTTCGACGCCGATTTCGATCGTGATTCTGCCGATAGCTGGCGAAACCTCTACGGTCCCGCCGACTATGCTTTCGAGATAGGCGACGCCCTCTTCATCGTGCTCGACAATGTCGTCTACCCGTGCACGGAAGAAGACGCTGAGACCTCGGGGCGGGCCTTTTGCGCCGAAGGCACGGCCAAGCGCTATAACGGCCGCCTGCGCCAGGACCAGCTCGATTTCGTCGAGAACCTGCTCGCCCAGACGCCCAGGGATCGAACGATCGTCATTGCCCACCACATTCCCTTCGTAAGCTTCGTTGACCAGGATGCGCCGCCTCACCAGACCGACAACGCGAACGCGCTCTACGCCCTCCTCGAAGGCCGGAATGCCCTGTCCCTGTCGGGCCATACCCACACGACAGAAAATCTTAGCCCAGGCGACCAGTTTGCGGGATGGGAAGACACCGTCGGTGTCCGCGCCCTGCCCTTCCGGCACATTATTGCCGGGGCCGCTTCCGGGGCATGGTTCAACGGCGACTTTGACATCTTCGGTGTTCCAATGTCCCTGCAACGGCTCGGCGCACCGCGTGGGTGGCTCGACCTCGCGTTTGAGGGTCCGAACTACGTCGAGACCTATCACGGCACCAACCTGCCAGAGGGTCAGAGCATGTGGCTGTCGGTAAACACGCCAGCCTTCCGGGACTGGTACAACGCGATTGCTGACTGGGGCTACACGCCTCGCGAGGCACGCGATCCGCTGCCGCCTTTTTCGATCATGGACCTGCCCGACACGAAGATCCTGACCCCAGATGATCTCGCGGGCGGAAGCTACCTCACGGTAAATGCCTGGGATGGGACGTCGGAGTCGCAGGTAGAAGCACAGATGGCCGGCCGGGTCTTTTCGCTGGAACGCACCCAGTCGGCAACGGGCGAAGAGGCGCGCGTTGGCGCGGAATGGGCCGACCCCTTCGCTGCCCAACGACAGCTTTCGGTGGCCCGGTGGGCCTTTCAAAGCCGGTCAGGCGACCCGAGAAATCAGGGTTGGGAAGCCTTCAAGGGCAGCAGTTTCGGCCCGGACGTACCACAGCCGCAGTTCTCCGTCGCTGACCGCAGCGTCCACCTCTGGCGCGTCCGGCTGCCGGAGGATCTCCCGATCGGGGCACACGCGGTGACCGTGACAGTGACTGACAGGCATGGACGGGTGCGAACCGACTCCATGGTGATCGAAGTGCGCGAACAGCAACCACAGGCCCGGTTCCGGTCGAGCGTTCATAATGCGGTCCAGGACGGCGCGGTGGTCCGCCCATCAGAGTAGACAGCACCGGTTTTAGCGCGAGCCGTCAGGCCCGATGGAGGACGCACACGAGCTTCGCGCGCACAGCGGATTTCGGCAGTGGGCCTAGCCGTTCAGCCGCAGTCGATCTCGGGTCTGCCCCCGCGAGTTCTACGCCGCCGCCATGGACGGCTGTGACCGTCTTGATGATGGCGCCGAACCGGGGATGGTCAGCCAGAACGGTATCACCGACCGAGACGCGCCGCGCATTGCGGAACAGTGCATAGCTGCCGTTCGGTAGTCGCGGCGCCATGCTGTTGCCAACGGCCCGGACCAGACGGAGGCCCAATGATCAGCCGCCGAGCTTGGGATAAACGACTTCGAGCTGCGGTGGGTACGGACAGGTCGCCTTATGGGTCGCGACGCCCTTGGTTTCCCAGAACAGAGTAGCGAACTCATTGACCAACTCGACGAGCGCCAGTCCATCTTCGCGGTGGACATCTTGCTTGCAAGCACTGGCCTTCGCCATGATCGAATGGACAAGCGTGTGCACGTTCGGGTGTTTCTCTATCAAGGCCGGTTTGAAGTAATCGCCCCAGATCACCCGGATCTCCTGCTTGACCTTTTCGGCTTCTTCTTCCTTCCGGATGACACAGCGCGCATGCAGGTTCGCCAACGCCACCGGGTCGGCACTCGAGCCATCGCGCATGATGTCCATGAGGCGCACGACCGACACCGCTGCAATCAGCGCCGGGCCGGGATCATATATCCCGCAAGGGATATCGCAGTGCCCGCTGGCGGCTTCCACAAGTCCATGTCTATCAAGGGTTTTCAGCACTGAGTGCAGCATCGATTTCATCCTATCGTGGGCCTTCAGCAGGCCAAGTCTTCCTTAAGCTTCCTTCGCCGGCGCGTCCCGGAGTCGCGAACCCGCACCCCTCGGGCGCGCGCTCGCTCTGGGAACCTACTTGGAGCGCGACCGGCGCCCCCGATCCAACCACGCCGCAGCGGCAATGGCGCAGACCGCAGTGAACGCTGCTCCCGCAGCAAACCACTGAATTGATGACGCCATCCCCTCATGGTGCGCCCATGCGGCAGGGCTAGCCGCTGCTGCCGTTGTCATTATCGCTGCCACGCGTTTGAACATTCATAGCTCCCTCAATACCTGGGCATTGTACAGCCACACTCTGGCATCGCCAACAAGTGACAAACGTTGTCTTTCCGGAATCAATCGAAGGGCCGGCCAGAATACCAGTAGCCCATCAGGGACGTTGCCTGCTTCGGAAGCCCGCAGCGTTTTCGAAGTTCTGTGCGGAAACGGCGAACGAGCCCGGCCTCGGCAGCGATCCAGACATACACCTCGCCTTCCACATCCATGGCAGGGTCCCACATGCGGCCGGCGGGATCATCGCTGGCGTCTTCAACGGGTTGGGCGCACAGGTTTTCGAGCCCCTCGATCCCCAAGGCTGCAACGGCGCCGACAATCCCATCATGCGAGACGTCTCCTGTTCGGGCCAACCACTGGATCGTGGAAGCGGCGTTGCCAGCTGCCAAGCTGTCTTCAGGGTCTGGCACCGTTACGATGGCTGAAACGGTCGAGGAGACGCCTCTCTCCGCCGCATCCTCCATGATGTTTGCAATCGCCGGAAGCGCGGTTTCGTCACCCACGACCAGGACCTTCGTCGCCAGCGGCGATGGCCGCCACTCATAGCCAACGTATGGACCGGAGAAGGCCCGGTTTGGCGCAGCGATCTGGATCCTGTCGCCGGGCTGTGCCCGCGTCGCCCATGCCGAGGCGGGCCCGCTATCGCCGTGCAGCACGAAATCTATATCCAGCTCATCGGCTTGGTGTCGGATCGCCCGGATCGTGTAGGACCGGCGTGCGGGCCGATCTGCTGCATCGAGGGCTTGCCACGCCACATTCCAATCCTGCGGCGGCAGCGCGTGGAAGCGTTGCGACGCCAGGGGCAGGTAGAGCTTCACGCGCTGGTCGGCGCCCCAGGTCGCCATGTCGCGCACGCTATCGCCCCCGAACGTGATCCTCCGAAACGATGGAGAGAGACGCTCGGTTCGAACCACCTCCACGGTGCGAAGTGTGTACGCCGGTACGCTCATGCCAGTGCGGATTCTTCCTCAGATGGCTTCGGTTTGGGCGTTCTCGCAAACAAGGTCGCCAAAAGCGACAAACCCACAACGGCAGCCATGAACCCATTAGCGACCTCTGGAGCCTGTTGGTAAAGACCCGTGCCAACCACCGGACCGAAGATGTATCCCCCCGCCATCACCGCCTGGAGCAATCCCGCCGCTTCACCCTGCTTTGTGTCGGCCACCAATAGGGATGCCGATGCCGTTAATCCGGGATTGGCCAGTCCAAAGCCCAGGCCCATGATGGTTGCAGCGCCGACAAGGAGCGGGAAGGACGGCGCGAACGTGTAGAGGACGATGCCAATCAGGAGGAGCGGCAACCCGAACCGAAGCAAAATCGCGGGGCTCGGTTTCAACCATTGGATCAGTCCGCCCTGGGCCAGAAGTGTCGCAAATGCCATGGCAACGAAGCATGCACCGGTCGCTCGGGCAGCACCAGCGGCATCGGCACCAAGAAAATCCTGGACGTAGAACGCCATGGTCTGCTGCAAGGCGGAGATCGCTGTGAACAGGAGAAGACTTGCGGCCATGATGGGCAGAAGCGGCCCTATCTCAACGCGGGAGCGGGCCTCTGCCTCCGTCGTGTCGGGCCGCTCAGGCTCTTCGAGCAGGAAGGCTGCATTCACGACGGCCACTAGGCCCAGTCCGGCGACGGCGTACAATGGGACCAGAACGCCCCACCCGACCAAAAGCGCCGCAGCGGCAGGGCCGAGGATCATGCCTAGTCCGAAGGCCGCCCCCACGATCGCAACAGACGACGAACGGTTCGCTTCGGTCGAGAGATCTGCCATCACGGCGACCGAAGCAGGCTGGATGCCGGCGCCCAGTGCGGCATAGGTCAACCGCGTAATCAGAAGCAGCGCGAACACCATGCCCGCACCGAGCAGGCCCAGGACACCGAGATTCAGAACCCCCGCGAATAGAAGGCTGGTCACGGCATACGTCGCCATTCCGAACAGTATGACGCGCTTTCGCCCCCAATGGTCGGCCAGCCGCCCCCAAACAGGCGAACCGATGACAAAGACCACGGCTGCCGCTGAAACGATAATGCCCAACTGAAGTTCAGATAGACCGATATCGCGGAAGACTGGCCCCGCCACTGCAAAGAGAACCGTTTGCCCCATTGAGAACGCGATTAGAGCGGGCGCGATCGCGAAGGTCGCCCTCAGGGTGCTGCTGCGCGCAGCGCCCGCTGCCGCACCGTCAGGCATGGCCCACGTTGACGCTGACGAGTGTGGGGCCCTTTGGCGTCTCACAGGGCTCCTCCGCCACAGCTTCAGGCGGGGTGACGGTCAGCCCGTGTCCGCCCATCGCCATGGATATCCAGTCCACCAGGTCCTGGTGCTCGGCATCCGGCGTTCGCGCCAGGAGCCACGTCAGATGCGCGTCGCGAAGGCTCTCATCGCCATGTTGGGCAGCAGACAGCGCGCTCAATACCGATGCTTCATCATGGGTGAGGCGGATGCAACCCGGAGCGGCGAGCTTCAACTTGCGGCGCCCGTCGTGCCCGAGTGCCCGGGCGAGATCGAGGAACTTCCCCAGAACCCGGCCACCGCTCTCTTCCCCGAAAACATCCTTGAATGTCTTCAGCAGACAGCAACACTTCGCCTGGCCAAACGCACACGCTCGAAAGCCAAACAACGCCAGTTGGGACCCCGATCCCAGATCAACGAGTGTGGATGTGGCGACGATGCTGGATGAAGAAGTCAAAGGCGTGGTTTCCAAATAAAAAAGCTGCGGCGCTCGGTGCAAGGGGCCGGGAGGAAGGGCAATCCGTGCCACCGTTGACACGCGGCGATGTCATCAGCGCCGCAGCATAGTGAACCTAGGAGAAGGAGCGTTCCAGTTGCGGCGCGCTCAGTTTTGAGAGTTCGGCTTCAAGCCAGCGGCGGTGTGCATCTATGCGCTCAAGGGACGACGAGCCCTCATCGGTTGCTTCAGACAGCATGTCTGACCGCCACCGGTCCAACTCATCGAGTTGATCGCGCAGCCATTGAAGGGTTTCCGCGTACGTCCCCATTGCTCTCTCCGCAGTTGTCTCAGCCCCCACTGAACACACTTGCAAATCAGTTGCAATCCATTGTGCGAACTATTTTCAATCTCACTGTCAGATCGTCGCACGTACAATCGATGGCTAGACTCTGCTATATCATGCTGGTTCATCTCGCCGAGGCGATCTCCGTCGTCAGAGGGCGGAGGCGGTCGGTCAGCTTAGGAAGCTCCGGTGTCACGAAGTCATCGATGACGGTCTTTGCTTCGACCACTGCAGCATCGACCGACATGTCACCGGCCTGCACATCACCGGCAAGGCCCAGCAGTGGCATGTAGAGGTCCTGGGTCTCGCCCTTGATCGTGATCGCAAAGGCTTCGTTCGCCTCGGCGATACGGGTCCACTCCTTACGGATTTCCGACCAGAAGGACGCTGTCGCAGCCCAGTACGCATCGGCCGCCTCGACGGGATAGTCATCAAACCGCTTATAAGTGTTGATGCCCACTTCCCGGACGAGCACATGCGGATCGCCGGAGAGAACGAGTTTGGAGTTGTCTTGTTCATGGACCCAACCATCCGGCGTCATGGCATGCCGGTTCACTGCGTCCATCGCGTGATAGTCCTGACGCGTGGTCATGTCGCGGCGCGGTAGCGGGCGCCACTCCTGGGGCGGCTGCCATTCCGCAAGGCCATCCTCATAGGTCCAAGGCGCAACGGCGCCGTAGCGCGGTGCGTCATCCACCTGGAAAACGGTCTGCGACCAAGCGCCGATGCGCTCATTATCTGGCACTTCGCGCCATGCCCAGGCATTGCCGCCGACGAAGGCAAGCACGCGCTCCGGCTCATACTGCCAATCCTGACGCCAGTGCTTAACCACAAACGGCGAGTCGTCGGGGCCAACGACCAGCAGGTGCTGAAGGCTTATAAAATCGCCCCGATCCTCGACGACACGCACCGATTCGTGGGCTCCCGAGAGCTTCGGCTCCTTCAGCTGGTACCCCTCCACGAAGGATACGGTTTCCGTAAAATCAAAGGTAACCTTGTAATCGCCGGCCATGGACAGGATCGTCTCGCGATCCCGTTCGAAAGTCAGAGCATCGTCAGGCATCAGCGAAACCGCAGACGATGCGGGCACAAGGTCAGCCGCTGACACCTCAGCGTCATAAGACCGGTCGTCCTTATCGACCGCACTCGTCGCCGCACACCCCGACACCGAAAGGAATAGAGCCGTGAGTACCGGTGCCCACGATAAACCGCTCAGGTCAGTTACCATCATTCTGTTTCCTCCAATATGGAAGGCGTAATCGCTTCACGACCCTCTTGCAATTTTCATCAGGGTGATTCATTGCCCTGCGAATAATTCACAATTGCGTTAAAGGGGAAAGACAATGGCCAACGGACGTAGGCGATTCAACAGGTGGCTCCGAAGCATGCCGCTTTGTTCAGCGATGCTGCTCGGACTATCCAGCCAAGCCATCGCACAGGGAGCGGCCGGCGATAGCGAAGACGCCGAGGCACGGCAGGAAACGGTCATCGTGACCGGTCGTGCCCAGGCCCTCTATAGGGCGGGAGAAAGCACAACGGGTAAGCTGGCGGCAGATCCGCTCGACTCCACGCAGGTGATCACCACGATCAATGCCGATCTCATCCGAGACCAGGGTGCCCGGGACGCCCAGGACATCTACCGAAATATCGCCGGGGTCAGTCTCTTCAGCTATGCGGGTGTAACAGCGCGGGGGTTCCGGCAGGAAGAAATCTTCTTCGACGGGCTGCGAGGCGATCCCTATGTCGGGTTTAACGTCCCGCAATTGTTCAACGTTGAACGCGTTGATTTCCTCAAGGGGCCAGCGGGGATGCTCTACGGTCAAGGGGCACCCGGCGGCCTGTTCAACTATGTGACGAAAAAGCCCGAGGCCGAGTTCTCAGCGAACATCCGCGGTATCATCGGAACCGAAGAACGCTATGGCGGATCAGCGGAAATCACGGGCGCGTTGCCCCTTGATGGAACGGCTGGCCGTCTCGGCGTCTTTTTTGAGGACCGCGAAACGCCCCGCGTCAACACAGCCAGCCGGGTTGCGATCTACGATGCGGGCATCTCCTTCGACCTCGGCATTGCAGACTTGATCTTGCAGGCCACGCGCTACGAGCAGGACCTGGACGGAAATCGCCTGCGCGGCGTTCCCGTTGACGACGACGGCAACTTCCTGACCGACCGGCGTTGGAACCATAACGAAGAGACCGACTTCCTCGATCTCGAATCCACGAACTTCCAAGGCATCCTCCGCGGCGAAATCGGCACCCAGTTCGATTGGGATGCAACCCTGCGCTATACCGATGCGAGCCAGGAACAGGAGTATCACGAGCCGAGGGCGCTCATTGATATCGAGGGACTGCTCGGATTGCCCACCGATGGCTCAATCGATCTCGTCGGTCGCGAGTTCAGGGACCAGTTGCGCGAAGAAGAACAATTGAGCTTCGGCGCGAACGTCACCTGGAACGGGTCGTTCGGGAACATCGATAACCGGTTGCTCATCGGGACCGAGTATTTCGAGGAAGAGTTCACGGGGATTTTCTTCACGACGAGACTATCACCTGACTTCATAACCCGGTTCCTGCAGGGCGCCTCACTGCCGAGCGATATCATTCCTCTCTTCCTGGATGGCTCGAACTACGGCGTCACGCAGCCCTTGAATTATGACCGCGGCGCGCCGCGCGACGCGTCTTCCGACACGGAACTCTTCGGGGTTTACGCATTGAACGAAGCCACGATCGGCCCATTCACGCTTGTGGGTGGCCTCCGGTACGATGACAACAGCAATGATGAGGACACCAACACCTCGTTCCGGGTCGGGGGCATCTACAAGCCGCAAGAAAACGTGTCATTGTTCGTCCAGTTTGCAGACAGCTACACCCCGCAAAGCGCAGGCAGTCAGGATCCCGAAGTTGGGGGGCCCTTCAACCCGGTCACCGGCACCATCCTCGAGGGTGGGGTGAAGGCTGAATTGTTCGATGGGCGCTTTTTCACTTCGGTGTCGGTCTATGACATTGTCCGTGAAAATATCCTGCAGAATACGGGAGAAATATCGGCCAGCGGCCGTGATATCCTCGCGCCATTGGGCGAGGTGACCAGTACGGGCGCTGAAGTTGAGATCTTCGCCGACATTACCCCCAATTGGGTGTTCACAGCAGCATATGCCTACAATGATGCACGGATCACCGAAGTGCTGAACACGGGCGGTAATCGCGGCTTCTCTAATTCCGTGGGGGACCGGTTTGCCAACGCGCCAGAACACCAATTCGGCTTCTGGACGCGCTACCAGGTTCCGGCCATCAACACAGCCTTTGCCTTCGGCGGAGACTATGTAGACGATCGTCTCAGCCTCTCTGGCCAGACGGTTCAAGACTATCTCATCTTCGACGCGTCCATCATTTATGAAGCCGAGACATTCGACCTACTGCTCCGGATCGAAAATCTCTTCGACGAAGAATATGCGGAATCGGGCTTCCTTTCGAGGACAGGGCACTTCCCGGGTGACCCTACATCCGTCTTCCTTGAAGCGACCCGGCGGTTCTAGACGCTCGTCACCATCGCCGTCGCAGGCACGGGGCCGACCGCCTCGTGCCTGCGACAAAAAATAAAGGATTCCGGACGCCTACGCGCTCGCCTATCGCCCGAAATCTAATAGTTTGGCAGGTAATCGAGAGCTGATCAGGTCGCTTGCCATGTCAATCGCCGACACCCCCGACAAAGCTGCAGTGGCGCCGCCGCGCAAGAAAAAGAAGAAAAGCGCCCGCAAACGCCTGTACGAATGGCACACCTGGGTTGGCTTTCACCTGTCCCTCATCATGGTCATCGTTTTATTCACTGGAACGGTCGCCACGGTATCCAATGAGATCGACTGGCTGGCCCAACACGATATGCGCGTGTCGCCTCAAGGCGAGAGGGTTTCGTGGCAAACCATGCACGACTCTGTCAGCGCGTACGCCTCCGACGCCTACATCGGAGGTCTGTCTTCGATGGACGGGGATCACTTCGCCTACAGGGCCGATGTCACTTGGCCATCGGGTGCGCGAAGCTATGTGCACGTCAACCAGTGGACTGGAGAAGTCACGGGTACAACGCACCCCCTGACTGTCCAGCGTATCTTCAGAGACCTGCACCGATATCTGTTCATGCCGAGCATATTTGGCCTCCCGATTGTTACATCCATGGCCTTCATCCTCGCCATTTCCCTTTACACAGGTCTGAAGACAACGCGGAATTGGACCACGCTCATGGCGCGCGTGCGGTTCAGCAAGGGCACCCGGATTGCGGTTGGCGACGCCCATAAGGCTGCGGGGCTTTGGGGGTCATGGTTTTTCATCGTCATGATCGGGACCGGCATCTGGTATCTCGCCGAATTTGGGGCTGCCCTCGGCGGTCAACGGTTCGAGCCGTCGCGGCCTTCCCTTACGGCAGAACGCGTCGCCGATTTCGGCGATTCCGTCACGGTGCGCTCCGTAGACGAGATCATCGCTGCCGCCCAAGAGAGCTATCCTGAATTGGAGGTCACCTCCATCCGATGGCCCTCCAGTTTGAGGCAGGCGGTGACCGTGGCTGGCGACGTGGGAAACCCCATCATCAGGGACCGCTCCAACGCTGTGTTTCTCGACCCGGTCAGTCTCGAAGTCCTGCAGCGCAAGAAATCCGATGAGATGGGTTGGATTGCCTGGTTGAATGAGACGGCCGATCCGCTCCATTTCGGTTTCTTTGGCGGGCTACCGACCAAGCTCATCTGGTTCGTGTTCGGCGTCGCCATGACGGGCCTGTCCGTCACCGGGGTTTGGCTCACATGGAAGCGCCTCAAATCCAACGCTGTCAGCCGCGCCCAGTTTGCGACGTTTCCAGTGGTCTTCTTCTCGGTGCTGGCTGCATACTTTTACCTCGAAAGATACAAAGCGCCTTATCTGCCGGGGCAAGAAGTCCACCTCACCGCCATTTCAGACGGCGCCTTAACCCTGCAACCGGCTCTCGAAGTGATGGAAGACAGTAATCACTCGGGCTTCGTCAGGCTGTCCATCCGCGCAGAAAGCGGCGTCCCGAATGTCCGTTCGGTCGCATTTGACCTCGGAGAAGACCCGTCAACCGACCCAGGATCCCAACAAATGTACCGCGTCCGCACAACGGCCATGGCGAGCGAGGCCCGCGCCCGCTTTAACCGCAATGACATCGCCGGTGCGCGCGCTTTGAGGGCGACTGTCACGTTGAATTCGGGACGGACGATCACGCAACAATGGCCCCTCGACGAAAGGCTCTGATCCGATGTTTACAACCATCCTCGAAACCATCGGTTTGTTTTCGGTCGCAACGCTGTTTGGCGGCATGGTTTTCTTCCCATCGGTCGTTGCACCCACTGTTTTCCGCGTTCTCGATAGCGAGAATGCTGGCCGGTTTCTGCGGGCTTTGTTTCCGGGGTACTACCTCTTCATCGTGATTATCGCAGGAATCGGCGGTCTCGCATTGTACAAGAGCCCCATCCTGGCCGCGGGCCTGCTCGGCGTTGCGGTTTCGACCCTTGCCGTTCGGCAGCTCTTGGTGCCGCAGATCAATGACTGGCGCGATGCAGAGCTCGCCGGAGACGCCACCGCTGCTGCGAAGTTCAATGCCGGTCACCGGATCTCGGTTCTGATCAATCTCGCGCAAATGGCATTTGTCGCCTGGGCCCTCTTCGGCCTCCTGTAGACCAGAACGCGCTCCTCCGCTTCGCGCGGGCCAGAGCCCGGTCTCGCAGCGACGTAGAGCTACCGAACTCCCCGACACATGCTGTCAGGCGACGATGAGCGCTAAAAGTCTCTTCGTAATGCAAATGACTTGCAAGATCGCTCATGTGCTGGCACGTTGAGATTCGTTTGCAAGTGTCTATGGAGGTTCCCTTGTATTTGCCCATCGATGATCCCGCCATGTTATGTTGGATGAAGACCCAGGTTCGGGTGCTGGAGGCCTGGCGCGAAGAGTTGGCCATGCGCATCGATGTGGACCTCGAAGCGGTGCGCCGGGTGGAAACCCACTACCAATGGCTAACGGACGAAATCGGGCGCCTGGACGAAACGGGCCGCCGCGCCGCATGAACAAAGTGTGGCAAGTCCCACCACACGTGCGCCTTAGGTAGGTCGCACGTAAAGTAAAAATGAGCTCCAGCCGCACACAGCTCAAAATGAAGAAGTCCTGGCGGAATTTGCCTGGGTGTCACAACCGAGCCACCGAAGCGAAATTTACGTCGGCGCTCAGTTGCAATCCACTATCCTGACCAACAAATTCGCGTGCCCCCAGAACGCCGAACATGTCGCCTCGATCTGCCCACCTCGGGCGGGCGAACCGGTGAAACCGACGCTGTTTTCAGCCCCCCGTCTAGGGATCAGAGTGTCATCCAAGATCTAAGGGGTGAAAAACGCCTCTTCTGCTTCCGTCGCATCGAGGATGAATAGGAAGGCATCCGCGTCAGTAACAATGCCGCTTGGCTCCGCAGACAGGTTTGTAGGCCCTGCTTCGACAGCTTCCTCTATGAGCGGATCAAAACCGAGTGCTGCGTCACCTTCATCTAGACGTTCGTCAAAGACAAAGCCGTCGCTTACTCTCTCCATTTCGACCGGTGACGTTGAAGCAGGCTCGGACGGTGTGACCTTGGCAAGTATGCCCTCGGACTGTGTGCCGCCATCGCCCATGGGGTCAACAGATCCCCCTTCCGGAGCGCTAAATGCAGCAAGGGCCGGAGACAGGTTCGCAAAGCCAGCCGTCTCCGCTGTTACCGTCACGCTATCGAGGCGAGCGAGCTCCTCCGCTCCCGTGGACGACGGATCTGCGTCTCCGATTATCCCTTCAAAGACGACCTGGTCGCCTGGGCTTAATGTAATCCCTGAGATCGTTTGGGTTTCAGCACTACCAAACGGGTTCACACCACCGAAGCCTTGCCAGCTTTCTACAACGACACCGTTGACCAGCATTGTCCAAGTCGCAACGCCATCGCTTTCGTTAAAGAAGACGACGTCGAACGTATAGGTCCCTTCCGGTCCGTTGAACGTTCCCGTCGCAGAGCCCTCGCTGAAGGTCTGGATCAGTGCGCCACCAGATGCATCAGCGCGATTTGCGACGACGTAATTATCGAGCGTCAGATCCTCGAACTCAGTGTCGCCCACGCCGATGAACGGACCGTCTCCGATACCTCCTCCATCCGTACTTGCGTTCAAAGTGAAGGTCTCGGTGACCGAGGCCCCCTCATCATCGGTTGCCGCTAGGGTAATTACCGAAGTCCCGGCTCCGGATGGCGCAACCGTCAGTGTCGTACCGGAGATACCGACGCCGGCGGGCGCACCGGACACATCGAAGTCCAGTGTGGCATCGGGCTGGTCAACATCCGAGAAGACATCGGTGAGGTTCACCGTGATGGCAGCGTCGCCGACGGTGAAGGCGAGGCTTGCCGGGATCACGGTTGTATCCACCGTTGGCGGGCTGTTCCCCGGCCCCACATCAGCCGTGACGTCGAGCGTGAACGTCTCGGTGACGCTTGCGACCTGATTGTCGGTGGCCGTCAGTGTGATGACGGAAACCCCTGCACCCGTGGGTGCGATGGTCAGGGTCGAGCCTGTGATGCTAACTCCGCTGGGCGCCCCGGCTGACGTGAAGCCAAGCGTTGCATCGGGCTGGTCCGCGTCGGAGAACACGTCAGTCAGGTCGACGGTGATGGCTGCATCACCAACCTCGAAGTCAACCGTCGCGGGAATGACGCTGGGATCCACGGTCGGCGGCGTATTCGACGGGCCGCCGGTACCAGTGCCAGACTGGCCCTCAATCTGTAGCTCGAGCGTTCCCTGCTGGATGTCGCGACGCCCTCCCGTGGGCTGAACGACCAAGCTGACAACGTCTCCCGCGTTGAGTGGGCCCTGGCTCGCAATCAGTGCGTTAAGTACATCGGCCACATCGCCCAGCGAAAACGTTGTTCCCGTCGCCGTGGGTCCGGAGGGCGTGTTCGAGACGGAAGCGCCGACGAGATCACCCGTGCCACTTAGAAGCTGGGCGGTATCGCTGCCGCCGGGCTCTGCAAGGCGATCCTTCGCAGATATCACGAATGTGGGGGCAGCGGCGCCTGCATCCTCGTTAACACCCGTCAGGATAGCCGACGTGATCACGCTGACATCGCTGAAACCATCAGGGATGGTAAACCGCACTACGATACCGAGATTACTCTCAAGATCGCCGCTGTTCAGCGACCCACCACTCGTTTCGATATCGTCGCTGGCGCCCGCCGCCATCGAAAACGATACGTCGTTGAGTTCTCCCTGCTCAACCACGGTCAGGAGAAACGTCTCACTGACCTGGTTGTTGTCATCATCGGTCGCAGTCACCACTACGCTGACATTGCTCACCAGGGCCGCGTCCTCGGCAACCGTGAACGTGCCAGTGTCGGGATCAAATGAAACGCCAGCGGGCAACGGTCCCGTCGAAAGCGTCAACATATCGCCATCGAGATCATCAAACGTGCCGAGCACATTCAGGCTTTGGCCCTGGGCCAGCGTAGTATCCTCAATTGGGTCCGACACCGTTGGAACGGTGTCGCCCGTGACGATAAATGGCGAGTCAGAGGCGTTGATGCTGGGCGTGTTGCCTGCCTTGTACAGATCGAGGAAATCGACAAAGAAACCTTGGCTACGGCCAGCAACCTCGATGACGTAAACGCCGGGCTCGTCGAGCAAGACCTGGGCTGCGAAGTTCCCGTCATTTTCTGCTGGCGTGCTTTCGTCGACGCCATCCACCGATGATGTTGTGCCCCAACTTCCGTTGTTGGGACCGCCAAAGACTTTGATGAACCCATCCTCCACCGGTTCGGGCTCCTGGCGAGCTTCGGGGTCGTCATTTGGGTTGGCCGTCAGTGGCGGCAGGAGGAAATTCTCGATCTCACTACCGGGAGTGTCTTCCTTGATGAGGTTTAGCCAGAGATCGTTCTGGGCGTCACCCGGGAAGTTTCCTTCGCGGGCCACGCGGAAGCGGAACTGATAGAGCCCCGTCTCGTCTTCCGGCACAAAGATTCGGAACTTGAGTGTCTCATTTTCCTGCGGGCCCTGGATCGCGCCAGTATTCGTGGAGCCAAATAGATAGAAACCGTTGCCCTGGGAGGAACCGCTAATGGTGTCCTGGGGCGAGCCCTCTTGGATGTACTGCCATTGGCCGCCTGGATCGAAACCGCCGTTTTCCCCGCCGGCCGGATCCTCAATTTGTATCTTGAAGCGGAAATTATTGCCGCCGCCGACACCCTCGAAAACACCAGCCGGTACGTTGGAGGGTGCATCTGGAACGGGGGTTTCAGTTGGGTTGGTCAGGAAGATAGGATCGCTGATGGGCCCAAGCGCTAAGGCTTCGTCACCATCCAGCACATCCGGATCGTTGTCCGCCGGTTCGCCGATGACCGCCACCGTGAGGGCCAGGGGCTGGACGTTACTGCCATCGAAGGCGACGCCACCCGCCTCGATTTCGTTGTAGTCGAACGCATTGGCTGGAAGCACGACGGTTCCGTCCGCTCCGATCACCGTATCGAATGTCTGGACATCGAAGACGTTGTTGACTGGGAAGTCAGCCTGCTGGTCCTGGAGTCGCGCCGCGACAAGCGCAGCTACGCCGCCCTCGTCGTTCGCGACCGGGTTGAAACCCTTCTGAAGTGTGATGCGGACTTCATCCCCTGGCGTGCCTTCCACAGTAATGATGGGGATCTCGCCGCCATATGTCCCTGTTTCCCCGGACTCCACTGCGTTCTGTCCTGCTGCCGTAACCACGGAGAGGGTCGCGATGGCTTCCGGTTGGCCTTGACGGGCCTCTCCGATCGACCCGGCCTGGCTAGTATCACTACCGAGATAGCCCGTTGCCGTCGTCCCGTCATCGAATAGCACCGTGAAGGTCGAGCCGACGAGTTCCGCACCCGAAATTCCGCCGACATCCCAGATGGAGCCCGGGTCACCAATCGAGCCGGTATCGACCGCCGCCTTCGCAATACCGGCAATGGAATTCGGGTCCATATCGCCGCTAAAACCGATGGTTTCGCCGTTGGTAAACCCACCTTCGGAGCCATCAAACGTCAGGACAAGCCCGCGGAACCCGCCCGTTACGGCTGTCGTTCCAGTTCCGGTTGTATTAGGAAGCGGTGTGTCGCCAGCGAACAGGTAGGCGTCTTGCGAGAAATCTGCAGCGCCGCTGCCATTGGGGGTTTCGGTAATGACCCCGGTTCCCCCGGTCTGTGGGTTGCCAGCACCATCGCCCACGATGCCAAACGGCTTCGCAGTCGTGTCGCCAGCGGTACCGTCGAAATCAATCACGCTGTCGCCGAAGACCGCAGTCCGGAAGTCAATCACAACAGCCGCGATCTGCTTTTCACCAGTATTCGTCAGTTGGAAGGAATTCGATCCGAAGTTTGATGTCTCGATGCCTTCTTCGCCGTCAATGATGGTAAGGATAGCGGCACCGGCCGTTCCATCAGCATAACTTCCGTCGATATCGATACCGGTGAGACCAGCGAAGACCTCTTCCGCTGTCTGCGGGTCCTGTGGGTCTATGACTTCTGGAACACCCGTTACCTGCAGGTAGTCATACTGTACCGTGAAGTCTGAACCGCCACCGCCGTTGACCTCGGTAACACCCAGGCCGACCGGCGTGTTGGCGTCGAGTATCTGAGCTGCGAGGCCCGCCGGAACGGGTGAGATCGGACCAGTATACGTTGGGATATTGGCCGGTGTACCGTCGAAGTTCTGGAATTCGATGACCGGCTGGATCGTTACGCCCGTGTCACCGACGACGACTTGGAGTTGCAGTAGGGCTTGCTCATAGCCGTCTTCGGGAATGCCGAGATCCGGCTGATCGAAGTTGAACCCGTCGATGGAGAACTCGGCAACGGAGTTCTCGGGGTCGCCAGTGCCCGACTTAATTACCAGTTTCACGAAGTTTGTGCTGTCCGTGCCAATGACGATACCACTCTGGTCGAAGCTATTGGCGATATCGGTCTGTGGATCATTGTCGAAAAACGGATTCAACATCACGGCTTCGAGCGTGAAGCTGCCCGACCGGTTGACCGCAAACAAGTAGTCGTTCTGTGGATTGTTGGAGCCGCCCGTGTCCCCAGTGGTTGCCGGCACATTGAGCAATCCGTCAGAAACGAAGCCCTCTGGAACGCCGCCGGCCCCATCCAGCGACCCCTCCTTGATGTAACCCAGAGCTGTGGTCGTACCCTGCAAAACGCCGGTGAAACCGTTCTGAAACGGCGTGCCATCGGCATTAAAATCGAGACGGATCACTTCATCATCAGCAAGTGGTGTTCCGCCCGACAGGGTCGCGCCGGAGCCGGTTGTGTTTGGATCGTAGAAGAAGGCATCGGTGCTGTTCGGCTCGCCGTCACCGTCGATATCGCCAGTGGGCGTCGATTCCTCCGCATTCGTCATTAGGTCGCCGTCGAGGTCACCATCGGGTGCCGTAGGATCGGGCGTCTCGCTGACGGTTACTGTGCCATCAGCGGTGTTTCCAGCGGAATCGGATACCGTGTATCCAAAGATGATATCCTCGCCTGAGTCCGGATCATCGGTCACGGTCACCTCGCCATCGACAAGCGTAACCGTCCCTCCAACCGTGTTGGTTACATCAATCGCCGTTACAGAAAGCGCTTCGCCAACATCGAGATCCGCATCGGTGTCGTTGGACGCTGGATCGAAAGTAATCGTGGCCCCGCTGTCGATGGTAAGCGTATCGTCAGTTGCGGCCGGATCGAAGTCATCCTCAGTCACAACAGCGGTGGCGCTTGCGGCGCTTGTATCGACCGACAGACCGATAGTCGTAACGTCGATGAGGTCCGCCTGGACCACGGTTTCGGGCCCTGCAACGTCGTCGTTGTAGTCGACAAGTGTCACGTCGAGCGTTCCGGTGCCATCGGCAGTCAAGCTCACGTCGGCGGTTTGCGTTGTCTGACCACCGTCGATGGTGAACGTCACCGCGACTGTCTGGCTCGCCACTGCTGGAAGCGTCGAGACCGGGAAGCTGACAATCGTGTCGCCCTCATCGCCGGCTTCCATCACGGCAGGTCCATCGGCGATCGCTAGCAACGCATCATCGGACACCGTCACCGTCGCAACACCAGCGTCCATATTACCGGAGGGGTCCTCCAACGTGTAGCCGATAACGATATCACCAGGCGCAACGGTTCCATCAGTTGCCACCGTAATCGTGCCATCGCCATTGTCGGTCACGGTAACGCCCGACAGTGCCGGATCAACGATTTCGGTCACTGTCAAAATGACGTCGTCCGCATCAGTGTCATTTTCGAGCAGATCGAGCAAGACCTGTCCGCCTGCGAACACGGTAGCGGCATCGGGTCCCGCGACCGGCGCAGCGTCTGCATCCGTGATCGTCGCGTCGCTGCCTGGGCCCCCAATCGGAACCTGGTCTGCAGCACCGTCGATTGATGAACCAACGTTCGCTGCGGTAATCGCGACGTTAAAGGTCTCATCGAGTTCGATCGGGCCGTCGTCGATCGCTGCAACAAGCGCCGTCCCTGTCGTCAGCCCAGCCGGGATGGTCACGTCGATGCTAGACAGGCCGTTAGCATCAAACGAAACGTCGTCCGGCACCGTTGCAGGGTTGGTTGCACCCGGCACCAGAGACAACGTCACGGTGATGTCCGCGGTGTGCGGCGCATCAAGTGTTGCGACCGCCGAGATCGTCTCACCCTCTGCAACCGTTGCGGCAACAAGCGCAGCAGCGACCGTTGGCAGCGGGTTGTTCGTGACGTTTAGTGTAAAGGTCTGACTGACCGATTGTTGTGATCCACCGGAATCAATCGCGGTGATCGCAAAGGTGAATACGGTATCTTCGTCGACCTGCGCGTCCGTCATCGAGACGACACCCGTCATTGGATCTACCGCCAAGAACTCGGGAATCGTCGTTTCGCCTGGCGCTGGAACAAGCGCGAATGTCAACGCATCTTCTTCGGGATCACCGAAAGCTGCTGCCAAGTTGAATGTAGCATTGCCTTCTGCGGCCTCGAGTGCGGTGTCGAAGGCTGGGATCGGAAAAGGTGCGAAGTTACCTGGCTGTGGCCCGGTGGGGACCAGGTCAATGTAGTCGACGCGAACGAACTCGTTGAAGAAGCTCGAGGCGCTGCCTGTGCCGTCCGAGCGGCCAACGAGTTTCAACTCCGCGCCTGCTGGCAGATCGACATTGTTGAGCGTGACCGTCCGGAAGCTAGAAGCTTGGGCCGCACCGCCACCGGCATCAAGATCGAGAACTACCGTCGCGACCAACACATCGTTCACGAGTACATCAAGCTCGCTCTGGCCGTCATTCTCGTCGAACAGGCCGATGGTGAGTGTCGTGTTGCCCGGGGTGAAACCCGTGACCGTGTCGAGATCGAGGGTGGCTTCGCCGGTGGTCTGTGACCCAAGGCGGATAACCTTTCCATCGCCAACGGGATCGGCGGCGTTCTGGTTTTCGACAAAGAAGCCCGAGACCAGCGTAAAGTCCTCTGCCTGTACGCGGATTGGGTCGCCAAGAATTGGCTCGCCGGTCACATTGACCGCGAAGGTCGACGTCACCGATGCACCTGACGTGTCTGTCGCCGTCACAGAAACGGTAAATGTCCCAGGAGAAACAACGACACCGGTGATTTGTCCGGTCGTTTCATCAATCTCCAATTCTGGAGGCAGGTTGCTAGCGGTGTATGCCAACACGTCACCAAAGTCGGCCACGTCGACATCTTGGAACAAGCCTGCGGTTTCAATGGGAGCGATGGCTTGATCGGTCGTGACCAGGTCAAGCACTTCGATCTGGTTTACCGATAAAACAGGGGCATCGTTGGCGTTGGCGACCGACACCTGAAATGTGGTTGATACCGATGCTTCCCCGTCATTGGCCGTCACTGTTACAAGTGCGGGCCCATTGTTCAACGACGCCACAGCATCGTCGTTTGTAAGTGGGCGGTTATTTATAATGGTCCCGGTGTTTGGGTCGATCGACAAATAGTCGGGTGCGCCGGCACCGAGGGTAAAAATAAGTGGATCCTCGTCCGGGTCGACGAAAACTGGCGTACTGCCCTTCAGGTCAATCGCGACGTCAGTGCCTTGTTCAATCCCCGATGCGTCTACTGTCCCAACGACGATAGGGGCCTGATTATCGGGGGTTCCATCGTCTATGACTGCCGCGAAAGCAATCTTGTCAAGACGGACAAACTCCAACCCATCCGCCTGGCCGACGAGAGAGAGCTGATCGCCGTCCTGGAGCGTGACACTCTGGAAGGTGACAGAGCGCAAGTTGCCTGCCTGTGCAGCACCAAACCCGCCGTCATTGTCCAGCGTAACCGTTCCGATCGTGATTCCGTTGACGACTAGCGAGAAGCTGCTGACGCCGTCGCTCTCGTCAAAGTAAGTTACGGTGATGTTGTTGGAACCGAAGGCTATGCCCGTTGTGGCGTCGAGACTTAGGATTGCGGTGCCCGCACCGCCCGTTCCGAGACGCGCGACTTGGCCACCGCTTCCAGCTCCCTGGTTTTCCTCGAAAAACTCGCCCGGACCAGCAAGATTGATAGGAAGGACGTTGTCGAAATCCTCAACTTCAATGGTCACCGCGTCCTGAATGACTGACACGGAAGCGACACCGGTCCCTGTATTCCCCCCGGCATCCGTGATCTCGTAGGTCACGTCAACGACACCGGTAAACCCGTTGCTGGGCGTCACCGTAATCCGGCCATCCACGATCGCCGCTGCCACATCGGCTGTGGGCTGGCCCTCGACAAGCACAGACACGATCGCCGTGAGCCCCAGTCCGGCCGTACCATCGGCATCGGTGTCGTTTGCGAGCACATCCACGCTGACCGGATTGTCGACGACGACCACTGCGCGGTCCTCGACGGCGACTGGGGCAAAGTCGTCCTCCGATATCGTCACTGTGCCCACTGCTTGGCCGGCGTCGACCACGAAACCAGACGTTGCAGTGCCAACAAGCGTCACGGAAAGGATCGTATCGCCATCGGCAATATCGTCATTCGCACCCGAGACGTCGATCGCAACGGTCCCTGCCCCGTTGGCGTCGAGCGTCACAGTTGCGGTGGTGGTTGTCGCGCCGCCATCCGCCGACAGCGTCAACTCGATTGTCTCGTCCGCAGCCGGCGGCACGCTGGTTATCGGCAAGACGACCGTGGTTGTACCATTGTCTCCATCTTCGACTGCTGCTCCATCCCCGATTGCGAGTGCGATGGCGGGCAGTTCTACGATTTTGATCGCGCTGATTTTCGCATTGTCGACGTTGGAAACAAGTTGGACGACGAGGTTACCGTTCTCGTCAGTCTCGGCGAGGAATGTCCGTTCGATGATCGTGAACGCCCCTGGAGCGCGCTGGAAAAGATCAAGATCCTCAAAGACCGTATCGCCGTTGATCGACACATCGAAAATGCGATCCCCGAAGTCGCTGATGCCAGGTTGATTGATGCCCGCGTCGCTGAAGATTTCTGCAAAGCCCAACTCGATCGCATAGCGGGCGTTTGGATTCAGCGCATTCCCATCCGCATCTTGCGAGATTGTATAGGTGAGGGTGTTGCCCTCGCCGCCCGCAAAGCGTTCCGTACCGTAGATCTGCTGCAGGGCAGGGTCATCGCTGAGAATGTCGGCGATCTGGTTTCCACCGCCGGACGTGGTGCCATCCTGGCCGCCTGTCACCAGCGCGCCGGCGCTATCGGTAGCCTGGATCAGGACGCCGTCCCGCTGGTCTGCCGCTACGGTACCGTTGTTTATATCGTCATCTTCATAGGTCACACCATTCACAATGATGGTGTCACCTGGTGTGGCGCCCTGGGTCCCGCCGGCATTGAGAGCACGAGAGACATCGGTGCCAACATCGATAACATTGGCGGTGAACGTTGCCGTCGCCAGCGCAGATGCGACACCACCCGTGTCCAGTATCGAACCAGTCTGAAGCGTCGCGGACACATTCAGCGGAACGGACTGGCCTACCGCCGCACCCCCAAGGTCCCACCCTTCCGCGGGTGCGGAGGCGACGAACGTAATGAAGGTCGAGCCGTCTTTCACAAACGGCGCAATCTGGCCATTGTCGGCTTCCGGATCGCCGGAATTCAGCTCGAACAAAGGATCGTCAGTCAGATTCAGGAAGGCCATATCGGCCGCCGGAACGGCGACGCCGTTCACGGTCACCAAAAGGTCGGACGCCTGGATCGACGTCACATCGACACCGTCTGTGTCATCGACCCGGACCACGATGGTTATATTGTCGTCCGATGCCACGAGCGCGCCGGCACTATCGGCTGCAAAGGGATCCAGAATTGTTGCGGAGACTTGGTCGGCTTCGTCTTCGGTAACAATTGCGGTAGCCGATGGCGTAATCGGCGAAATGCGCGCCGCAGCACTACCACTTACCACGTCGACGACGGACACGGTGACATTTTCGGCCCCGTTGAATGCATCGTCATTTGGAACGGAAACGGGCAGGCCAGTGGACAAGGCCGTGCCGAGTTCAACTTGTTGGGTCGTTATGGTGCCATCGACATCGATTTCGACAGTTACCGTTACATCGGCGTCCGGTGCCCGATCCATCTCTACGGTGAAGTCGAGCACAGTGAACCCGGCGTCGCCGGTTTCAACGGCGTCCGCGGGCCCCGCAACCGTCACTACAGCTCGGCCATCGTTCACGTCGCGGAGCACAAAACCACTTAGCTTGGGGGCATTTGCCAATGCTTCTGGAGACGAAATGGTGAGTGTGCCGGAGGCATCTACGACGACGCTTGGGATACGGATGTTCACCGCTTCGTTGAAGTCGTTCGAGCCGCCATTCTGCTCATTGATCGCGACATTTAAGATGTCGAAATCGTCGAGAACAAGTTCGCCCTGGACTGCGATATCAAAGACGCGCTGGCCAATTCCATTGCCCGCAGCGGCGTTGTTGGGAAAGAAGATTTCCGCGAAAAGCAGATCGACCGCGTAGGTGCCAGGCAGGAGGTCAGTAATCGTGACACTGAATGCACCGCCACCTTTCTCCGTTTGATAGACAGTATTCTCGAAGGCAGGCTGCAAGCCGTTGCCGAATGACGCGTCGGTGAATTGTCCACCTGCGACCACGACGTTGGAAAGATCGCCATCGCCGGCGAAGTCGATGTTCTCGGTCTCCCCTTCGACTGTCACATCCTGGTTAAGCGCTGTGCCGCCGGCATTGACGGCCAAGACGACATCACCAACGACCGGCGCAGTGGACTGTGTGATCTGGAAGTCAAGCGACGCGCGCGAAACTGCAGCGTTCTGGTTTAGCCAGAAATTGTAGGTTCCCGCTGGAAGCGGTCCGCTGAAACCCGTGCCCACGCCGAAGGCACCGAGGGTGTCTAGGATATCGGTACCCTGATCGACTTCGCCGATTGTGGCGCCACCTAGGAGGTTAGAGTTGTCAGGCTCGAGCTGGGACAGTGGGTCGACGTTGATCGTTTCCCCCTCGAGGCCAACGGCCAGGAAGGCGAGGTTCGGTTGCGAACCAACACTGGTTGCTTCGTAGTCGGACAAAACGATTGCGCTGAGTTCGAATCCTTCAGGAACCACAACGGTGAAGTAGTCACGATCAGAACCGATGGGCAGGCCTTCGCCGCCGTTGGAATCGGATGCGAAGAGGGTAACGACGTTCGACCCTTCGACCAGAGCGGTTAGCGCAGTGGGCGTTGAGGCATCATCTGAGAGGTCGCCATTGACGTTTTCATCATAGATCTCGTTTGCATCGAGGACGAGCGAAAGCGAGACGGCTGCGGCCGTTGAGGCTGCAGCGATTGAGGGATTTCCCGTTAGATCTAAAACGGCGCCGGGGGCAACGGTCGCCGTATAGTCACCATTTGCAAAACCTTGCACTGGAGCCTCGATCGAAACCGTGGCCGAGAGCCCATCTGATGCGATAGACGAAGATGTTCCTAAGAGCGGAACTGTACCACCCTCGAGGCCAGGAGCATTCAAGGTTACAGCGGCAGCGTCAATGACGCTGACGGGTTCGTCAAATGCGACCTCAACAGTCATGGGTGCTTGCGCGTCAACTGGCAGCGTGATCCCGATATCGGTTACGTTCGGTGGGATTGCGTCGACCACACCAGCGTCAACAAGGCTGATCTTGAACGCGCTGATCTTGGCATTGTCCGCCAGACCCGCACCATCAACCGCAATCTTTATCGCTCCATCAACGACGGTCGCGAGAACGGTTCGTTCGACGATGACATGGGAACCAGGCGCGCGCGCGATAAGGTCGAGATCGTTGATGACGACCTCGTCATTTATGAGCACATCGAAGACGCGGTCCCCTGGCAGCTGATTGCCGGCGGCGCCATTGCTGGCATCGTTGAAAATCTCGGCGAAGCTCAGCTCGATGGCGTAGGTGCCGTTGGGGTTTAGCGGGCTACCGTCGGCATCAGTCGTGATCGTATACTCAAGCTTGGCTTCTGGGTTGCCCGCAAACCGCTCGGTCGCAAAAATTTGCGCCTCGGCGTCCGAGCCTTCTCCTGCAATATCGGCAAGCGCTTCTGCGCCCCCGAACGCCGCACCATCTCCGCCAGCGCTGACAACGGTGCCATCTGCCAATGTCGATGTAATCGTCACGCCTTGCGGCGCTTCGGCCTGATTGTTGGGGCCAGTCGGAGACCCGCTTTCCCCTTCTATGGTGTCATCGTCTTCATAGAGAACACCTTTGACGACCAACGTGTCGCCAGGGCTCGTCCCGTTGACACCGCCGCCAGCATTGATCGCGCGGACAACGTCGGTGCCTGGATCAATGAAGTTGGTGGTGAAGCTCGCCGTTGTTTCAGCTGATGCGCCACCGATCGCGTTCAGAATTGAGTTCGGCTGCACTGTGGCTGTTACGTTGATTGCCGTGGGAGTCCCAATTTCTGCCCCGCCAATGTCCCAGCCACCAGCTGGCGCTTTTGCAATGAACACAACGGACGTCACATTACCGGCCACCACGGGGGCAAGTTGCCCATCATCGGTTTCGATGCCGCCACCGGAAACCGTCAGTAGTGGATCGTCAAATAGGGTCAGGAGTTCCATGTCCGCAGCCGGAACGGTCTGACCGTTCACGGTGACAACGAGATCGCTAGCGTCAAGCGAACTCAGGTCCACGCCTGCCGCGTCAGTGAGTTCCACCGTGATCGTTATATTGTCGTCTGTGGCTACGAAGACGCTCCCGGTATTTCCATCGCCATCCACATCGGCGGCAAATGGATTAACGATTGTCACTGAAGGCCCGGAAATGTTTGCATCTACGATGGTGACCGTCGCACTTGACTGCGAAGGAATAGCAGCTGGATTGATACCGACGGGCGCTGTTATGCCGACCTCATCAATCGAGATGGTAAACGTCTCATCCGGCTCGACGATGCCGCCTTCGTTGGCGATCTGGAAGGTCGCAATAGCGGTTGTCGAGTTGTCAAAAACCACTGTCTGCGGTGACGGTGCGGTGAAGTCGATGCCCTCCAACGCTGTGCCGTCGGCCACCACGAACGGCACTGTTATCTGGCCGTCGGCAATCGCTTCGGTGGCCGTGAAGACCACGTTTACGCTGCCTTCGGACTCGTTGACCAATACATCCGAAACAGAGATCCCGACGGTAATAGGGCCGCCGGGATCACCAGGCAGTTCAGTGATCTTGATCGCGTTGATCTTCGGCTGGTCAGCGTTCTGTGCGCTGAGGCTGATGACTATTTCGCCATTGGCGTATGGCTGAACCACAACGGTGCGTTCGATGATTGTATGGCCGCCGGGTGCCCGCTCGAACAGGTTAAAGTCTGGAAGGACATTCGTGCCGTTTACAACGACGTCGAATTGGCGGGTCTGGGGGTCGTTCGGTCCATTTGCCGTCGTGTTCTGGCTGGCATCATTGAAGATCTCGGCAAAGCCCAGCTCGACGGCGTATGAGACACCGGGGGTGAGCGGGACGCCGCTGGCGTCGCCTGAAATGGTGAATACCAGGTCACCGGTCGCGGTGCCCGAGGACCGTTCCGTTCCGTAGAGCAGCTTCAGCGCGGCATCATCGGAGAGAATATCGTCAACGGATGCGCCGTTACCGAACGTATTCCCGTCCACATTGACGGGCGCCGTAATCGATACGCCATTTGCAAAGGTTGGATTGTCCGAGCCATTATTGGCATCGTCCACATAGTCTACACCATTGACAGTGATGGTCGTGCCCGCGCTGACACCCTGGATACCGCCAGGATTTATGGCCTGGATGACATTGCCACCCACGTCGATGAAGTTAGCTGTGAACACGCTGGAAGTCGCGGCATTCCCGCCGCCAGCAGGGTTCAGGATTGACCCCGCCACCATCGAGGCCGTGACCTGCAAGCTTGCCGGCGTTCCCATGGCTACACCACCCAAGTCCCACCCTTCAGCCGGCGGATAAGCGACAAAGGTGATCAGCGTTTGACCATCAACGACCGTCGGGGCCTGGCGACCATTGTCCACGTCATCGCCGGTCAGCGGCTCATCAAGCAGGTCGAGGAATGCCATGGCGGCGGCTGGCTGGCCATTGACCGTCACAACAAGGTCGTCCGGCTGTACGGAGTTAATATCAACGCCGCTAACGCCGGGCAGACTCGCGTCGGAGACCGACACTACGAATACTAGACTGTCGTCAGACGCAATCAGAGCATCCGCGCCGTCTGCTGCAAAAGGATTCTGGATCGCAACGGTCGGGCCAGGAATGTCACCGGTTGCCGTGATCGAGATGTCATCGAAGGTTGCGGCAAAGGCGTCAGCATCAGCAACGTCGCCGTTCGTCGACCACAGGCCGAGGGCCAGGCCGCTCTCGGCGCCGCCGACCTGGAAATTGCCGGCAATGACATCAGCTACGTTGGTGGTGCCCAGGTCGATCGGCGAGGAGATAACGGTGCTTGTGCCGTCGCCGTTATTGCCATCGTCAGCGACATCATAATCGATCGTCGCGGTCGCAATCGGGGTCGCGCCTGTGACGTCAACCAGCAGTTCAACACGGATTTCCTGATCAGTCGCTGTCTGCCCTGCAAAGAGGTCCGCCGCCGCAAGGAACTGGCTCGAAACCTCGACGTCGTTGTCTTCGAGATAGATGACGAAGCCCGGGCCTTCAATGCTGCTGTCTGTAGCTGCGATCTTGAGGAAATTGCTCTGGTCACCGGTTCCGATGAAGCCGCCGACTTCCTGGTTGCCATCGGACGTCATCGTTCCGGCGCCCTGGTCTAGTAGCGGATTGAAGATCGTCCAGCTTACCGAGAAAGTCTCGGCCCCGGTTGGAATAGTAACGCCAGTTTGGAACAGATACTCGCCAGTGTTTGCCGTCCCGGTCGCATCACCCGTCGAGACAAACTCGATAACGGTAGCACCCCCACCAGCAGCGGTCTGAAACTTCACATTATCCAGTTGGTTAACCTGGTTGGGCCGGGCGGTCCCCGTCCCGAGGAACTGGGACGGCTGTTGGGAGAATTCGTCGAAATCGACGAGACCATTTGTTGCAACGCCGGTCAAACCGGTCGCAATGCCTTCGACTCCTTGGAGCGAATTGTCCGAGTTGTCGTCGAAATCAAGAATGACGGGGTTCAGCGGGCTGACGGTGACGGCGGTGCCGTTCGAAGCGTCACGCAGGAACGGGTCATCGTCATTCAGCACGCCATCATCATCGGTATCTGGATCGCCAGGCAGGACAATATCGCTCGGCGCATACGCAAAGATATTATCCGAACCGATCGTAGCTGCGATTATGATGCCATCAAAGATGGCGTTACCGGTCGTTTTGTCCCCGACAATGACATCGAGCGGTGAGCCGCCAGGCGTGGCGATTGTGATGATCCCATCGGTATCGACACCTTCTCCGTCGACGTCATTCACATCGACGGAGTTGAACGGCGTCACCGCAGTCCCGTCGTCGTTAACGTTGAGGATCGTTATGTTGTTAACGAACTGGGTGACAACGAGCGCACCAAAGATTTCACCATTGAATGCGTCGCCGATGTACTCATCAATACCGTTTGTCGAACCACCAAGGATCGCCAGCGAATCTCCATCATTGATGCTTCGGGGGACGGAGATAGAGCTTTCCTGAAGCCGGGCTTCCTGCTCGGCGGGAGTGAGATCGGCGAGTGTTTCTCCAGGCCCTACTGCAAACTTCGTCGGATGAATAAGGGAGTCCGACGTGAGCGTCCCCTCCGTCAGCAAGTATTGGGGCAGGAGCGAAGTGATATCGGAGACGGCGGTAACACGGTATTCGCTGGTGTCCGTGACGGTGATGTTCGATCCGCTACCGGTGAACGTGGCACCCACTGTGAAGCTGAACCCCGGCAGGTTTGGGTTTTCGGCATACTGATTACCGTCATTGTCCCGAAGAACGAGCCCGGCGCCTTCGGGGTTGCCTCGCGTTGGTGCGCCATGGCCATAATTCCCACCTTCGGTAATCTGGAACAGCGGCTCGCCAGAGCCTGCGCCACTGCCATCGGGAATGTCGTTTGTTCCGAAGCCATCACCGTCGACGACAGGGAAATTGCCAAGACCATTGTTGGAGCCATTGTCGACGGTGAAGAACTGGCCGTTCTCTGTTTGCACAAGGTCGTATGCATTCCGGAGGCCATCGGCGAAAATGCTTATGGGAGCATTAGATGGCAGGACGGCCTGATTAAACCCGTCATTACCGCCGAACGGACCATTGAGATCACGCCCGTCGAAGGTCTCGCGGTAGCCCGCTTCGATCAGTTGGGAATCGGTTGGCACGTCGCCCACTGCATTTCCGCCGAAGATGGCGGGGAACGTGTCGATCAGGTCTTGGGTAACAAATTCCGGCGCGTTGACGTTGTTCGGGTCATCCAGCGTAGGTAGGTCATAAACAAACTGCCGAGCGGTTGGCGTACCGCCCGGCGCATTGCCAAGCGGCTTTCCGGCGTCATCGTCGGTTTGGATCGGTAGCTGTTCGATTGCACCCAGGTCGATGGCCAGCACGGTTCCCGCGAGCGAGTATTCGGTGGCCCACGTAAAGAAGTTACTGGGCGCGCCATTATTTGTATTCCCCCCCACCTGAAGGTACAGCGTATTGGTCGCGTCATCGAGTACCATACCATTCGTTGCATGGTTTTCCTCTGAACGCGGCAGGCCGCGCACGATATCGACCGCATCCCATACAAACCCACCATTTCCATCGGGTGTGCCAGTGACGCGGGTGACGATCCCAGAATTGGTATCGAGGTGTGTATCAGCGCGGTCGCTGTTTCCGGTCGAAATGCGCGGATCGCTGGATGACACGTAAAAAACGGGATTTCCGTTGCCGTCATCGGTCGCCACGATGCCTGTAACCTGCCGCGCATTGAAGGGGTTGGAGCCTCCCGCGTCAAAGAACACCTCGTTGTTCGAGAACCCCGGCTCGATCGCTCGCCCGTCATCATTATGGTTGATGATGCCAGACACCACGCCCAAACCGTTGTTGAGCGTCAGGGTTTCGCGCTGACTTTGGCCGCCTGGCCCGAGGACCTCGATGAATTCACCGTCTTCGATCGTCACAGGAATAGCGATGATCTGGCCATTCTGCTGGGTCACATACAGCCGTCCATCGGCACCAAACGTCAGCGATGTCGGGTTCTGAAGGCCTGACAGGCTGCCAATCTGGTTAAAGGCAATCTCTTCCATAGTCGGGTTCTCCGCACGTAGTGTCGCGACCCGTTCTGGGCACGCTGTCTATCAGTATTGGGGGTACCGATGCTTCATGCCGGCGGCGCAATTGCGCACTGGCGGGCGAGCGAAATCGGTGGAGATCACGTTGAACGGATATTTTGTTGGGCGCGGCCATCGACCGTTTCGTCAAGACTGACGAGACCTGTATTGACGCTACGTCAACCGGCAACATACCCACACGCCCACCAACGGATCAACGTTCATGCGAACGGCTGACCTTACTCTACACGATTAAACACGCGTCCCGCCCGCGCCGTTTCCGAAGCATTAACAATATTATTGTATAGAATCAACTCTTTATCAGAATTTACTCGCTTCGATTGAATCAAAAAAATCGATCCGCCGACATGCTGAACGACAGCCAAACCGCAACGAAAAAGTGTAAACATCTGTTTTTTCTGTGGAAAATTTTGCTTTATCCACAACAATTTACAAAGGCTGTTTTCGCGCCGACTGAGAAATCCTGAATGGACCAGACGTGCTGTGCACGGGCGAACCGAAGAAGGTCATCGCGCTCCGGCTGGCCGTGGCCAACGTTATCGCCAACAGCCGTGATGCCCTCGCACGCGGCCTAAACTCGGATGAGCGCTTAGGGTTGATCGACCATAGCGCCGACGATGATCTCTTGCTCGCCCCACGAACCGTGTCGGCCGCAATGGGGAGGCCGAAGACTGCATGACGCCCCCCCTTCCAATACTCACCCCGGGTCGCTACTCGACCGTCGGGCCGACCCGTAAGGTGGATCTTGCGGGTGCCGCCAATCCGATCTGAATAGCAGCCGGTTGCTGTTGCGGTGAATTAGGGTTGCCCGTTTAGGAATCGTGCACGAGCTTTGGGAAAACGCGGGAAGGCAGACCCGGAAGGCAGGACCGAAGCGCTGCCGCTCCACCGGGCTGTGTTCCCGTGATCAACCGAAATAGACCGGCCACGTTGCGTCAGGCGTTTTTCTGACTCATCATCGGCAAAGGAAACAAGGATGAAGAGGAAGTCTTTTCGCGGGAGCCGGCCGAAAAGTGTATGCTAGCGATCAAGCGCCATTCGCACCGGAAGTTGCCGGCGGAAGAGGAGATACTCGTCACGCCCGGAAGGTTTTACAGTGAGCACGCCATCACCAGGCTGCACACTCGATAAGGCGCATCGAACCGAACGCTAGACCTGAACGCGATCCATGTGAGCGCGTCGGCCCACGCCTAGAGCATCATGATGCTATCGAAACGACTTACAATCTTTTCGTTTAATCAATTATTACACAACATAAATTGGATCACCCCGAGTGTTTGTGGCGCAGAATAAGCATACGCCGCAGTTCGTTTTTGGTCAGAGATCTACGCACCGGTAGGGTTTAGGCCGCACACAATAGCACACGAGGCGCTCTCGCTACGCGCTCTCTGACGGCCTCAGAAATTGGTCGAAATATCTATTTCGCACGAGTTTATCGATTTTCCCCGAAATTTTTTGCCCGTCCCCGACTGTAAATTTTGAACGGCAGGACTCGCCCTTCAACCATTGGAAATTTCAGCGGTACCGCGTTGCGGAAATGATAAAGCATCGACTAAACGGAAATATGTCAGATATGTGCTCATCATGACGAGGGGGCAAGATGTAGAAGCACGTAAAGAATTATGATCCCTCTGGACCCTACGCATCAGATGCCATGGTTGATGAGGACAGCGGCCTGGCGCTGATGAAGATCGGCAATAGCTCGAATTCAAGAAAGAAGCTTTCCGAGATGGTCTGGGGGAATGAGCTGGTCCCAGAAAACTGGACAGTGAGCTAAGGTATATCCCGACAGACGAAGGGATATCGAGCATGGGACGAAAGCGGCGGAAGTTTACCGACAATTTCAAGGCGCAGGTGGCTCTGGAAGCGTTGCGTGGTGACAGGACGATCCAGGAGATCGCGGCGAAGCACAATCTTCTGCCAACACAGGTGAGCACCTGGAAGAAGCAAGTGGTTGAAGGGATGGCGGACGTGTTCGCCAAGGGCGGCGCGTCCGACGAGCGCGAAACTGAGATCAAGAAACTGCACGCCAAGATCGGGAGGCTGGCGGTAGAGAATGATTTTTTAGCCAAAGGGCTCAAGCTATGAGCCCAGGCGAACGACGTGGTATGATCCAGCCTGGCCATCCGAAGCTGAGCCTCAGCGCGCAATGCCGGGTGCTGAACATCTCCCGGTCAACGCTCTACTATCGGCCGCTGCCGGCGAGCGCGGAGGAGCTGGCCCTGATGAAGGCGATGGACAAGCTGTTCATCAGGTATCCATTCTTCGGCAGCCGCCAGATTGCGTCCTGGCTGGCGCGCGATGGCATCAGGGTGGGCCGCCACCGTGTGCGCCGCCTGATGCGCCAGATGGGCCTTCAGGCCGTCTATCGCAGGCCAAAGACCAGCCAGCCGCATCCGGCCCATCCGGTCTTCCCTTACCTGCTGAAGGGCCTGGTGATCACACGGCCCAACCAGGTCTGGTGCGCCGACATCACTTTCGTGCCTGTCAGTCGGGGATACCTCTATCTCGTCGCCATTATGGATTTGGCGACGCGCAAGGTGCTGAGCTGGCGAGTGTCGAACACGATGCATGCAGACTTCTGTGTCGAGGCCCTGGAAGAGGCCATCGAAAAGTAAGGCCCGCCGGAGATCATGAACACCGACCAAGGCAGCCAGTTCACCGGATCAGACTGGATCGCCACGCTCACCGAGGCAGGCGTGCGCGTCTCGATGGACGGTCGCGGACGATGCATGGACAACATCTTCATCGAACGTCTCTGGCGCTCGCTCAAATATGAAGCGGTCTACCTGCAGGACATCGCCGACGGATTTGCGGCCCAGCGCATCATTGATGACTTGATGTGCCTCTACAATCGCGAGCGTCCCCACTCCGCGCTTGGCAAGGCCACGCTCGACGAGGCATTCGAAGAGGCAACCGAACTGAAGAAAGCGGCCTGATCAACAAACCGGATATACCTTAGCAGGGCCGGAAAACTGTGCAGGAAAACAGGACCACCTCAGGGTGTCGTCTAAGACGAACTTCCGAACCGCCGGGGCATCAAAACCAAGGCCGAGACCAAGATGGCCGTCTTCAAGCTTATTGAATGCTTGTGCAATCCAGTACGACGATATTCTGCCGTCGGTTAGGTGCCCCATCAAGCACGAAAGGCGCCGACTGGATATATTGGTATCCCCTAGCCCCTAACCGGCTACGAAGCCGGTGGAAGTCAAGATGGTCAACTTCGCGCTTTATCCGTCCCAGAATTATGATACTTGATTTTCACTCATAAACTGCACGATTTTCTGACAAACGCCCCGCACCCATCTTTATCTTGGACTAGCACGCGGCCCCTACGCGCCCTGTGTCCAGTGCATTTATTGCTTCATTCAAATAAGCGCTGAAGGTTTCGCTGGACATTTAGGTTCAGTCTGAGACAATTTGGCGTTGAAGGCGGACTTCTGTTGCACAACCGCCGCATCATTTCACGCGATGTCGTGGATTTTGGCGGCGCAGAAGTGGCGCCGGGGGTGGTAGGACATGTCGGACATTACGATCGGTCGGAACGAGGCCGAAGACCTTGACCTTGATGGATATGAGGTCGAGCGGCGGGGCGATGCGAGTGGCGGCGAAGGCATTCGCACAGGCGGAACGGGCCTTGCCAGCGGCACGTTTGATGGCGAGGCGGGGCGCTACAGGCTCACGGTCAACTTCTTCGACGAGAATGATGGGGCGTCGACTTTCGCGGTGCTCGTCAATGGCGAGGCCGTCAGCCGGTGGACCGGATCGGGCGGGCGTTCGGGGCTCGGCACGCTCGACGAGCAGACCGCAGAGGTCGACCTCGCGCCCGGCGACACGATCGCGATCCAAGGCGAGCGGAACGAGGAAGAATACGGCCGTATCGACTCGCTCGACCTCGCGCGTCTCGATGAGGGCGGCGAATCCCCGCCATCGCCGCCGCCAGTCGAAGGGGCAAGCCTCGATATCGGCCTGACCGAGGCCGAAGCGCTCGACATTTCCGGCGACTATGAGGTGCAGGCCAATGGTGCAGCCGCGAATGGCCAAGTGGTCGGCACCCTGACCCAGGGCGCTGTCTCGGGGTCATTTGCCGGCGCCGATGGCACCTATGATGTGACGGTAAACTTTCTTGATGAAAGCGATGGTGTCGCCACGTTCCGCCTTCTGGTGGACGGCGCGGTGGTCTCGACCTGGCAGGGCACGGGCGGCCGATCGCTGACAGGAACGCCGGCCGAGGAGACGGTTCGGGTCGCGCTAAGGACAGGCGATGAGGTTAGCATAGAAGGCGTGCGCGCCGATGGAGAGGCCGCGAGGCTGGACAGCATTGCGATTGCCGCCGTGGATGATGGCGGGTCTTCGCCGCCACCGCCGCCGACTTCCCCGCCTGGCGCCGAGATACTGGCCGGTACGACGCAGGCAGAGACGCTCGATCTGAGTGGTGACTTTGAGATCGAGACCCGTGGCGATGCTGCTGGCGGCCAGATGATCCGTGTACTGAATGGGACTCAGGGGGGAGCGGCTGGCACCTTCCGCGGCGAGGGCGGCGACTACACGGCAAGCGTGACCTATTTCGATGAAAGCGACGGCGTTGCGACATTCGAACTGCTGGTGAACGGCGCTGTGATCGATACCTGGCAGGGCACCGGCGGGCGCAATGGCCTTGGCACGGCGGCCAAGCGCGAGGCGCCTCTCTCGCTGGAGGATGGAGATATTATTAGCCTGCGCGGCGCAAAGGGCGGCGGCGAACTCGCGCGGTTTGACCAGCTTACGCTTGTGGCCGATGGCAGCGGATCACCGCCCCCGCCTCCGCCCCCTGCACCGCCGCCTCCCCCGCCGCCGCCGACCCCGGACATGACCGAGATCCGCGCCGGCCTGACCGAGGCGGAAGCGCTCGACCTGTCCGGCGATTTCGAGATCGAGACCCGCGGCGATGCCTCTAGCGGGCAATCCATTCGTGTACTGACTGGCGCGACGGGCGATGCCAGCGGTGTCTTCCGGGGCGAGGCGGGTGCCTACACCGCTGCCGTCACCTACTTCGACGAGAGCGACGGCGTGTCGGACTTCGAAGTCCTGGTGAACGTCGTGGCCGTCGACACCTGGCAGGGCACGGGCGGGCGGACAGGTCTTGGCACCGCAGAGACCCGCGAGATCACGCTCGATCTCGAAGACGGCGACACGATCACCCTCCGCGGCACGAAAGGCGGCAGCGAGCTCGCGCGGTTTGACAGTCTCGAGTTGACGCTGGATACGCGCGGCGACGACGCGGCGCCGCAATGGTTGATCGAACTCGCGGATGTATACCTTCGCGAGGGCGAGTCGATCTTCGTGACCAGTGACCTCGGTCCGCAAGACGAGGTGGCTGACCCTGACACGCTGAATAACGCCCTGACCTTCGCCTATCGCATGGCGAATGGGGAGCCACTGCTCGAATGGATGGCAGCCCTCGTGGGGAACAGGGGCTTGTCGATTACGGAGGCGCAACCAGGCACCTATACGGTTGAGCATAGTGTGAGCGATGGCACGTCGAGCGATGTGCTGACCTTTGATATTATCGTCGAAGCCGACCTGAATCATCCGCGGTTTGGAACCGGTCGCACCGAAGCCGAAGACCTCGATCTGGATGGCTTTGAGATCGAAACGCGAGCAGGTACGTCCGGCGGGGAGATCATACGAACGCCAGGCACGGGCACGGCTAGCGGGACGTTCGGGGGCAAGGCGGGCACTTACTATCTCACGCTGGACTATCTGGATGAGAGCGACGGCGCCTCGGATGTGCGCATACTGGTCGACGGCATTGAACAGGCCGCTTTCACCCTGTCCGGTGGGGGTAACGGCCTCGGCACGCCGGGCTCCCGGACATTTGAGCTGGACCTTCAAACCGGCAGCGAAATCACCATCGAAGGCACTCGGGACGCCGAGGAGTTCGTGAGGCTCGATGCGCTGATGATCACTGAGCCTGTTGATGGGCCGATTTTGGCGCCCGTCCGCGTAATTGGCGCGGAACCCCGCGATGGGTTTGCGGGCGTTGTGGTCGATGGGGTTGGCGACATCGACGGCGACGGGCTCGACGATTTCGTTGCCGGCTTCAGCGGGCGTTTGCCTGAGGGCGGGGACTATTTCGGAACCAACTATCTGATTTTCGGAAGCTCACTTGCAAAGGCTGCCGCGTCGTCGACTGACGTTGATCTTGCGGCGCTCGCGGCCAGCGATGGCATCCAGATCGCGGGTGAGGGGGAAACCGGCAGGTTCGTGAAGGGCATTGGAGATATCGATGGCGACGGGCGCGGCGACATTATCGTCGAGGCGATCGAAGCCGATCCTTGGGATGAGGGGGTAGCAGCGCGGGTCGGGTTTCTGATTTTCGGTGATCGTTTGGCCGCTGAAACCGAAGACGACAATTTTATCGATCTGGGTAATTTCTCTGCCTCTGATGGTCTTACATTCGCCACTGTCTCTGGCGACAGGAACAGTCCGCTCGAAATAGACGCCGGGGACACCGACGGCGATGGGACGATCGAGATCCTCTTCGGTATTCGATCACCTGATACGTTCGGATACGAAACATTTGTGTTGCCTGCGTCGGTTGTCGTTTCGCAATCGGGCGGCGCGTACATCGATCCGTCAGATCTGTTCAACGACCAGTCTCGATATATCGGTGACGCACGCTTCGCTCTGGCGGGAGATCTCGATGGGGATGGGCTTCAAGACTTCATGACCGCAGACCCGTATGCCAGCCCCACTTTGCGAACGGTGTCGGAGACTGGCGAAACGCTATTTGAACAGGTTGAGCGCGCCGGTGCGGTCTCACTAGTCTTCTCCGGCGATTGGAGTCACGCGTCACTGTCTTACGCGCCAGTGGGTTCGACCGCATCCATTGTCGGCACCACGCCTCGTCTCAGCTTGGGTGAAGATACGGCGGCCGTGGGTGACGTGAATGGCGATGGCTTTGACGACCTTCTTCTTGGAACGAGGCCCTACGACGATGGTTTCCCCTTTGACGGGAAAAGCTACCTGGTTTTTGGCGGCGCAATTGAAGGCTCATATGAAGCCGCGTTGGATAATCCGGCATCCGATCAACACATCGAAATCATTGGTGCCACTCCAGGAGATGGCGCAGGCAATATTGTCGGCGCCGCTGGAGATGTGGACGGCGATGGGCTGGCAGACATCATCATCGCCGCTCCAAGAGCGGACCGCGACGGAGCGTCCGGCTATGGCGAAGCCTATATCCTCTTCGGGGCAGCGTTCGATTTCTCACTGCTGGAAAATAGCACGCTGGATCTGGCCAACCTGACGCCAGACCAAGGCATACGTATCATCGGCAAGGATCTGTTCCATGGGTTTGCGCTTGAGAGCGCGGTCGGTATTGGCGATGTCGATGGGGACGGCCTGGATGATGTCGCCATCACGTCCTCTGGCGATCCCCTGGGCAGGGACGGCGCTGGAGAAATCTACATCCTCAGCGGCGCCCTCTTAACCCAGGAAGCCGCCGAAGACGGCGTTATTGATCTTACCGATTTCTGGGACGCTTGAAGCCCGCTCGAAGAGTGGTCAATTTCCGGACTTCACGTTGGCCAGCATGGTCTTCGCGCCGTCCAGCATGAAGCCGTGGTCAGAACCGAGGAGAAAAAGGCTCGCGCCGATGTCGCGCCATTTCGGGATCTCACTGAGATTGGCTGTGAACATACCAATAGTTACGCCGCGCTCGCTCCCTTTTCGGCAGATCATCTCAACGGCCTCGATGACCTCCGGTGCATTCGGGCCGTCTGCGCCGAGGGATACCGACAGGTCGGCGCGGCCGATGAAGAAGGCGTCTATTGCCTCTGTGACGAGAATGTCGTCGAGGTGATCAAGTGCGTGGGCGTCTTCGATCTGAGCGATTGCGACCGTTTCTTGGGCGCTTAAGCGCTTGTGATCAGCCATAGATCGCGCGCCGTACCCTGCAGCCCGTGTTGAACCCGCATAGCCGCGTCCACTTCCAAAATGAGCGGCACGCGCGACACCTGACGCGTCCTCACCCGTCATCACATGGGGTACTAAAACACCATCGGCGCCACAATCGAGAGCATTCAGGATGTATTCCGGGTGGTTGGCAGGAATACGCACAAGGCTTGGCTTACGTGAGTGCTTAAGGGCGAGGATGCAGTCATTGATGTCGCCGCGATCAAATGGGGAATGCTCCGCGTCGAGGCAGATCACATCCAATTCACTGCGCCCGAATACCTCACAGATCATGGGCGAAGGCGTTTTCTGAAACGTGCCGACAAGCAACTCGCGGCCTCGCAGACGGGCCTTGAAACTCATGCGGCGTCGCGCTGGGTGGCGATGGCTGCGCCTTCGGCGAGCGACGATAGCTTGGCGTAAGCAATTTCAGGATCCACAGCGCCAAAGCCCGCAAACGTGCCAAAGCCGCAATCACTGCTCGCAATCACGCGATCGGCGCCAACGAGTTCCGTGAAACGCCCAACACGCTCGGCCACCAATTTCGGATGTTCCACGAAGTTGGTGGTTGAATCGATCACACCTGGCATCAGGATCTTGTCGTCAGGGATCTCATTCTTCCGGTCATGGAAGACCGCCCACTCGTGCGCGTGGCGTGGGTTTGCATTTTCGAACGACAAGTACCGGGCATTAATGGACATCAGCACGCCAAAGACCTTGTTCATCTCAACGTCGAGCACATGCGGTCCTTCGTAGTTGCCCCAACAGGCGTGCACCCGGACCTTGTCACTGGGCACGTCGCGCAGGGCGTGATTGAGCACCTCGACGTTGATTTTAGCAATCTTGATGAATTCGTCGTCCGATAGCTCCGAGAACAGCATCTGCCGCGACAAGGCCAGGTCTGGGCAGTCCAACTGAATATCCAACCCGGCACCAACAATGGTTTCGTACTCAGATTTGAGCGCATCCGCGAGGGCTTCCAGGTAAAGCTCGCGGGAGGCATAGTGCTGATTTGGCAGAAACAAGGCGACTACGCCCGGAGATGCGGCATTCATGAAGCCGCGTTCCACACCGTGCTTTTTCATGGCGTTCTTCAGGTTGGCGATGTCTCTGTTGAGTTCCTCCTGCCCCAGAGACTTAATTTCGCCTGTGCATTGCGGACGGGCATAGGTTGCGGTGCCGCCCGACTTTGACAAACGGTCCATGAAGCTGGGAAACAATTTGAGGTCGGCCGGTGCGTTGCGCGGACTATCGCCGGAAAAGCCGGAGTAGCGGTCTTTCACGTAGGTCGAATAGGAAATCTTCGAAGCTTCGCCGTCACTGACGATATCAATACCGACTTGGGCCTGTCGCGCGACGTTGTCGTCCACCGCTTTTGCCATTGCCGCATCGAACGCTGCCTCGTCATAGGCCTCGCCTTTTTCACGCGCGAACAGGAAATCAACGACGTTTTGGCTTCGGGGTAAGGACCCGACATGAGTGGTCAATACTGGCATGATAACGTCCTACGGTCGTCGTTTGATTTGCAACCCGTTTCGGCAGCATTGCTAGAGACACCTGGCGTTGACGGTCGGAGGTGTTTGAAAACGCAGCGGCCAATCGTGTCTAATCATCCAATAGGCGCCCCAACAGCGTTCTGGATAAACCGCTCGGATGGCATTTAATGGGTCGGCAGGTTTCTCCCTAGTCTTGCATTCGAATGCATAGCGTTAACGCGGAGCGGCTGCAATGGATCGGCCCGTGATGAGGGCGCCCTCGAAGACGTGTTTTTCGTAGGATTGCTCATATGTTTCCGCACGCGCTGCGATCAGATTGGCGGCGGCCTCGCACATGCGCCCAATCGGTTGGCGGATCGTGGTGATTTCGTAGCTTGCAAATTGGGCCATACCGGTCCCGTCAAAACTCGCGATCGAGAGATCATCTGGAACGTTCAGGTTAAGGACGTAGCGCGCCTCGTCCATGCACCCCATGGCCATCATGTCGTTCATGCAGATGATGGCCGTCGGTGGCGTGCTCGCATCGCGCATTATCGCTTGGAGCCCCGCTGCACCGCTTTCATAGACGAAGTCGCCGTGGGCGCTGGAAACGGGGCTGAGGCCATGGCGCGCGAGGGCGGCCTCGACGAGCCGCGCCCGCTCGCTGCTGACCATGTTTTCCTCCGGACCACGCAACAACGCAAACTGCTTGTGGCCGAGGGCAATGAGCCGGTCGATCAACTCCGCAACCTGCGCACTTGGGTGGCATAACACGATATTGGCGGAGACGTCGGTGAAATAGCGGTTGAAAAACACGACTGGTATTTGGCGCTTCTCCAGCATCCCGAATTGCGCGCGGGAGAGGTGTGAGGCCGAGATCACACCATCGACTTGGAACTGCCAAGCCTGTTCGATCACCTCATCCGCATCGGCTTCTCTGTGAACCGTGAACAGAAGGACCTGAAGGTGCTGACGCGTTAGCGCTTCCTTTAGCCGGAACAGAACCTCTGGATAGTACAGACTGAGTTTTCCGGAAACGAGCACAGCGACGAGGTGAGATCGTCGCGTTATCAGGCCGCGGGCGATGGCATTTGGCTGGTATTCGAGTGCTGCAGCGGCTTTCATCACCTTGTCGCGCATCGTCTTGGATACGCTTGCGCCAGGTTTGAAGCACCGTGAAACTGCCGATTGTGACACGCCAGCAAGACGCGCCACATCGTAGGATGTTGCGCGGCGCCCCTTGGCGAGTGGAACGACGTTATCGCCCGCTTCCGATGCGTTCTGTTTCGACGGGCTGCTGGCCATAGCGCCTCACACGGATATCTGCCTGCTCCTTGTGCCCGGCGAACCCTTCCAGAGCGCACAGGCGCGAACAATACTCTCCTACCATAACCGAGGCCTCGCGTGTAACGCGTTGGTAGGTGCACGTTTTGATGAACTTGCCGACCCAGAGCCCACCCGTGTAGCGCGCGGCTTTCATTGTCGGTAGCGTGTGGTTCGTTCCGATCACCTTGTCGCCAAAAGACACATTGGTCTCCTTGCCGAGAAACAGGGCGCCGTAATTGGTCATGTTATTGAGGAAGTAGTCCGGATCCTTTGTCATCACCTGGACATGCTCAGAGGCGATGCCGTCGGCCACCGCGACCATCTCCTCATAGCTGTCGCAGACTATGACCTGACCGTAATCGCGCCAGGCTGCTCCGGCGACTTCCGCTGTTGGTAGCCACTCGAGTTGCCGGTCCACCGCATCCATCGTGCGTCGGGCGAGGTCTTCGGAATTGGTCAACAGCACTGCCGGAGAGGTGGGACCGTGTTCGGCTTGGCCGAGCAGGTCTGCGGCGCAGAAATCTTCGTCCACCGTTTCGTCGGCAATGATGAGCGTTTCGGTGGGCCCGGCAAAGAGGTCGATTCCGACACGGCCAAACAGCTGGCGCTTCGCCTCTGCCACATAGGCGTTTCCAGGGCCAACGATCATGTCGACCGACGCAATGGTCTCTGTGCCAATGGCCATGGAGCCGATACCCTGCACACCGCCGAGTGAGTAGATTTCATCAGCGCCTGCCAGGTCCATGGCCACAACGATCGCCGGGTGGGGGCGTCCCTCGAAAGGCGGCGCTGTGGCGACAATGCGCGGCACACCGGCCACCCTTGCTGTCACAACGCTCATATGGGCCGAGGCAATCAGGGGATACTTTCCGCCAGGCACGTAGCAGCCCACCGAGTTCACCGGGATGTTTTTGTGGCCAAGGATGACGCCCGGTAGCGTCTCGACCTCAACGTCCTGAAGAGCGGCGCGCTGAATTTCTGCAAAATTCCGAACCTGCGCTTGCGCGAACTTGATATCGCTGATCGCCTGCTCGTCGAGTTCTTGGTAGCACGCGTCAATGTCTTCGCGCGTCAGACGGAAGCTTTGCGGGCTCCACTTGTCGAACTTCGCCGATAGCTCTCGCAGGGCGGTATCGCCGCGTTTGTCGATATCGTCGAGGATGCCCTCCACCGTGGCGCGCACTTGTGCATCCGCTTTCTGCTTTGTGTCGGGGTCAATGCCGTGTTTCAGCCAGCGGGCCATGGGTCGCATCTCCTGTGCCAATGGGATGGGAGACTACCATTCTTGCATTCGGATGCAATCGTGCTCAGACGGCCATCTCAACAGCGCCGATAGCGTTCAAGACGGCCCCATGAAGGTTGCCGTCTGTCGTGGTGAGCGAGGGCAGGATGATATCCGCATCCTCGGTCTCCACTTGGCTGGCAAACGCGCCTGGTGTGAGGATCACTGAGAGGCCGGCCCGTTTGGCCGCCCGTGCCGAGGACGGGGTATCTTCGATTGCGATGACGTCGCCTGGCGCCAGGCCAGTTTTCTTCAGTGCGGCGTGATAGGCGTCGGGGGCAGGTTTGCCGATCTTCACATCGTCGCTGCATATGACCACGTCCATGGCGCTGCGTGAAAAACTTTCGTGGCCGAGATCGAAAATGGCATTGATGTTCTGGGTGCTGGTCGATGTCACGAAGCCGAGCTTGCCACCAGAGGCCTTCACCATTCCGGTCACCAGTTCGATCCCGGCTCTAAGAGGCGCCTTCGCGTCCACGATCGCAGCACACGCCAGCTTCGTCTTTCGCGAGTGAATCGTCTCGATAACATTGTCGCTGAGGCCTGCGGCTGTGGCGTTACTGAGCAGGCGCAAACGATCCTGACCGCCAACATAATTCAGCAGTTCACGATAGGTTTTGGGGTCCCAATGCCAGGGCAGGCCAGCTTCATTCAGCGCCGTGTTGTAGGCTTCACGCTGGAAATTCGACGTTTCCGCAACCACGCCAATCGAACCGAAGAAGACCGATTTCATCGCACGCATGTCCCTTTGTCAGAGAAGTATCCTGTCATCTGAACGCAACTGATGCGATTAACGTTCCCGGCAAGGATCACCAAAAAATTGTGGCGAAGTCCCCTGCCCGGCTCGTACTTGGTGGCAGCCCTTGTCCCAGCGGTGGTGAGAAATCAGGCGCGTCCTAGCGTGGCGAAAAGCATGAGAAAGCCGATGATTGCCACGAAGTAGATGAGGAGCCACCAACAGATCGGGTCAATTCGGCCGGGAACCAGATACCAGCCGTCCTTCTTTTCAGCCAGTAGGCCTTCTGCGAACCAGGTACTCTGACCCGGAACGGTCTGCACGTGCCATTCGCGTTGGAACCCATCGAAAAGCACGCTGGCAACCCACGCCACGACGATGTTGATCGCCCCGCCGATCACAACATACCAGGGCCAAGCGATGGTGGGCGGTTCCCAACCCAGGAATGGAACGCCGACCACGATGAGATAAAGACAAATAAAGCCTGCTACCACGCCGGTCAGCAGGCCCTTTTCAGTCGTATGTTTGGAGAAGAATCCCATTCCGAACATGGCCAACTTTGCGCCGACGAAGAAAGACGCTACGCGGCTTAATTCCTCGAGAATGGATCCGCCGCTTCCCGCAAAGGTAAAGGCAATCGGGATTGCGAGGGCGGCCCAGACGATAGTAAAAACGCGCGAGGCCATCAGATAGTGCTGCTCACTCGCCGTTTTCTTGATGAAGCGCTGGTAGAAACCAACGACGGAAATAGTGGCAAGCGAATTCAGGGCTGAAGACAGGCTGGACATGGACGCAGACAGCACCGCGGCTGCGAGGATCCCCATCAGGCCCGGCAGTGCGAGCGAGTTGGCGAATACCAGGATAATCTCATTGGGCTGCTGAAATGGCCTCCCATCAAAATGCACATACAGCAATGCACCAATGAAAAAGAACAGGAAGTAGATGAAGAACGCGGCGAACCCCATCATCAGGTAGGACTTCTTTGCATCACCAAGCGATTTGGCGGCCAAAGCTCGCTGCACCATCATTTGGTTGGTCCCGTAGACTGTGATGTGGAACAGCGACATTGCGAAAACGCCGGCCCAGATCGTTGGCGCGACGGAAAAGTCGAGGTCTGTATTGATCGGGTTGAGCTTGCCGTCCGTGGCCAGGCTATCGAACGCGCCGGAGAGGGGGCTGACCGCGCCAAGCAGCCCCCAAAGCACAATGCCTGCGCCGACAAACAGTATCACGCCCTGTAAAACATCGGTCCAGATTACCGCGTTCATCCCGCCAAGCATGGTGTAGACGAGCACCACAAGAGTCATGCCGATAACCGCCACGCGCACATCAACGCCAGTGACAAAGGTAATGACGACGGCCGTTGCAGTGAGGATTGAAGCGGATGTGATGGTCTGGGTGAGCAGGAACAGGCCTGCCATCACCGTTCGCGAAGTGCCACCAAAACGGCGTTCAAGATACTCGTAGATCGAGGCGACGCCGCTGTTGTAGAAGAAAGGGAGAAAGAAAACGACGACCGCGAAGATCACCAGCGGATAGTTGACATGGATCGCCAGCGCAGCCATGCCGTCGCCATATGCCCAAGCGGGTCCGCCGAGGAACGAAAGCGCGCTGACATAGGTTGCGATCACGGAAATGCCTATGGCCCACCAGGGTGTTGAGCGATCACCGAGTTGATAGTCTTCAGCAGACTGAATGCGGCGGCTCATGGCCCAGCCAAGTGCGAGGTTTCCGGCGAGGTAAGCCAGAACAATGGTCCAATTCAGCAGGCCGAATGTCATTGGCGGCTTCCCGTCTGTCTTCTACGTCTGTTGAACGCAAAACGGGGCGACCTCAAAGAGATCGCCCCGTCAATGTCTAGCGATTACCGCCCATCCTAGCGGCGGAACCCGAGTCGGACGCCGTAAATCGCTGGATCGCGGAAGTTTTGGACAATCGCATTCTGGCCAAAGCGAACCGTCCGATTGATCACTTCCTCGTCGGTGACATTGTCGCCAAACACCTCGGCGAACCAAGTGTCATCGGGCGACGCGTAGGTGAGGCGCAGATCGACTGTTGTGAAGTCATCCTGCTCGCCGAACGAGTAGTCGATGTCGTTCGTCGAATAGTCGCTCGAGTAGTAGATGTTGATCGACGGGGTCAGCATCCCTCCGCCACTGAGGGTGAAGTCGTAGAGACCACCAAGGCCGAGGGTTACGTCGGGGCTCAGCGGTACGCGGCCCCCGTCGAGGTTCACTGAGGATCCAGTCACCGGCTCATTGACTTGATAGTCGCCAAATTCAGAGTTCTGAATCGCAGCCCTGGCTGTGAGCAAGAGCTCATTGGTTGGTGCCCAATCGGCCTCAAGTTCCAGGCCGGTTGAGGTGGCTTCGCCGGCGTTGGTTGAGATCGCGAGCGTGGTCGCACCGACATTCACAAACTCCTGAGCCAGCAAATCCTCGAACTCGTTTTGATAGAGGACCGCGTTGAGCACGAGATCCCCATCAAGCAACACGTTCTTGGAGCCAATTTCGTAGGCAATCACTTCCTGCGGCCCGAACGAAGCGCCGCCTGTCACCTCGTCGATGCCATTATTGAAACCGCCAGACTGGAAGCCCGTAGATACCGAAACGTACAACAGGCTGTCGTCAGACACGTCGAATTCGCCGCCAAGGCGCCAGGTCGTCTTGTCGAACGTGGCGTCGTCGGTTGTGACGGGTCGCGGCGAGCCATCATCGTTGAAGAAGGATACTGGAGTCGTATTCCGGCCTGCGGTCACCCGGGCAAAGTCCTTCTCATCCTCGGTGTACCGTAATCCAGCCGTGACGCGCAGAATATCTGTCAACGCGTAGGTGCCTTGCCCGTAGATCGCAATTGAATCGGTTTCAACATCGGCGCGGGCATTGAAGTCCGAGAAGAAGGCGGTGGCTACAGTCCCATCGGGCGTATTTGTCACCGGGTCGGTGTTGAAAAGACGGTCGAAGATGAACAGGCCCCGTTTGTCTTCCTGGAGAAGGAAGGCGCCAGCGGTCCACTCGAGCGGCCCATCGGTGGCTGAGGTGAGCTGCAACTCCTGGGTGGTCGCAATCACCTCGTCTTCTTGACCGGCAAAGCCACTGTTGAAGCGCGACAGATCGGTGTCGGCGTTCCGTGCTGTTTCGAAGTCGACGTAGCTCAGCAACACCTTGGCGTTTGCAAAGCCCAAGTCGAAATTGCCTTCGAGATCTATACTCGTCTGCTCAGTGTCGAGCGTGGTCTCGAAATCCGTATCAATGGTGTAGGGGTCTGCAATCACGGGGCTATTGCCGCCGCCGACGCGGGGGTTAACCGGTGTGATCCCGCCAGTCAAAACGCCTTCCAAGCTGGATGTGTCGGTGGGTGTGCCGATCAGCTTATATCCGAATTCACTGTTACCGTTGCCGCCCTGGCTCCATGTGCTTGCGCGGAGGGTGAAGTCCATCGTGTCAGTGGGCTCGAACCGAAGCTGAGCGCGGGCGTATTGCTCATCTTTGTCGCGCAAACCGGCGTCGGGATTGAAGTCATTCTCGACGATGAAATCGTGCTGCTCGACCGCCGCAGTGATGCGGAAGAAAAGGTTATCGGTAAGCGGCGCGTTCCCGTAGGCCTCGGTTCGCACACGCTCGTAATTACCGAGGGTGACGGTCCCGCCATATTCAATCTCGTCCGTTGGCTGATTTGATATGATGTTTACCGCGCCGCCAAAGGAGTTTCGGCCATAGAGCGTACCCTGGGGCCCGCGCAAAACTTCAACGCGCTCGACATCGACGATCGACGCCAACGCTTGCGAGGTCAGTGAGCGGTAAACGCCGTCCACATAAAAAGCGACGATGGGATCTTGTTGTACGGAGACATTTTCAGTTCGCGCACCACGGATTGCCGGACGAGCGTCTGTGCCGGACTGGCCGAATTGAAGGCCGGGTGCGAGCTTGTCGAGCGTGGACAGGTCGGTGATTCCAGCAGCAGAGAGCACCTCGCCGGAAACCGCGGTGACGGACAGAGGGACATCCTGAACGCTTTCCGCGCGCTTTTCGGCAGTGACTGTAATCACACCGAGCTTGCGTTCGTTCTCCACCGGTGCGTCCTGCGCAAGAGCCGGCGCGGCGAAAGCGGTCGCACTCAGCGCCGCGACGCTCGTCAATATGGTTGATGATTTCGGCTTCATAGAATTCTCCCGACGTCCTTTTTATACGCCAATGGTGCATACACTGACTTCGAATTCAATTGCGCGACGCCAAATCAGCGTCACGCGCGCAAGTTGTTGCAAATAAGTGACGACGCGCGGGGAGCAGAAGTATCCTGTCCGCAAGGTATCCGTCGGCTCGGAGCCGCTTGCGTCGTAACTTCTGGATTGCGCACCGTGGCGCGCGCCCAGTATGCTGACTGCGAATGCAAACCTTAAGTGAAGTGGGAAGGCACTTATGGCGACACTTCAGGATGCCAAAACGGCTGTTTTGTCCTTTCGTCGACACTTCGACATCTTCACACAGGACATGATGCACGCCTCGGCGGGTGAAAGCTGCGCTCCCGACTTTCTATGGCGCGGGATGCACCCTTTCGGCGAGATCAGAGGCTATGGCGGGGTCATTGAAGCCTTTTGGGCCCCGCTCCGTCATGCCTTTGCGGGACTGCACCGGCGCGAGGACATCTTCTTTGCGGGGCGTAATGATGCAGAGGATGGAAACGGCGACTGGGTGTGCTCGATGGGGCACCTCGTAGGGCTGTTTGACCACGATTTCCTATCGATCCCAGCAACAGGCCGCATGGCAAGCTTGCGCTATGCGGAGTTTTTTCGCGTCGATGATGGTGTTCTTCGAGAGGGCGCGCTTTTCGTGGATCTCCTGGGCTTGATGCACGATGCGGGGTGTTATCCGCTGCCGCCCATGACGGGACATTTCTTTCGCTATCCTGGGCCGCGAACCCATGATGGGCTGTTGATGGTAGATCAGCCTGAAAGTGAGACGGAGAAAACTCTGGCCCTCGTCAATGAGATGATCTCGGACCTCCGCGGCCTGAATGCGCTTGAAAAATACCGGTGCCCACCGGAGCTGCTCCGCAAGACCTGGCATGAGGATATGGTCTGGTATGGCCCGTGCGGGATCGGCGCAAGCTTCACCATCAAGCGCTACCAGAAGCAGCATCAGTATCCGTTCCGGGTCAATCTGGCGGACAAGAGCTACATAGGCCATATCGCGCGCATTGCAGAAGGGCATTATTGCGGTTTCTTCGGCTGGCCCAATCTCAAAAACCGCAATACCGGCGGCTTTCTCGGACTGCCTGCAGCGCGCGACACGGCCGAAATGCGGATCGTCGACGTTTATCGTCGCGCAGGGGATAAATTAGCAGAGAATTGGGTCTTCATCGATCTACCCCACTATCTCTCGCAGCAGGGGATCGACGTGTTTGAGCGCTTGAAGCAACTGCGCCGGATTGATTAGTCAGATCGCTCCCATCTCGCTCAAACGAAAATTGACTTCGAATGCATGCACTGCAACCCTGTCACCTGGGAGCATTAGACCCATGGACAACACCGTGATGCGCAGAGCCTCGAGGATCGACAAACGCATTGTGCGCTACGGCGATCTGAAGCCGTGTTTCGATGCCTTTATCGACACGCGAACACCCGGCTCCGACAAGAAGGAAAACTTCACGATCGTCGGTCCGGGCGTATCGGAAAACCCAAACCAGCACGTCCACATAGCGGAGCCCCATGGCTTCAACATCGGTGGCGCACGCCAGCCCGCAGGCTGCACCAATTCCCAGCACAGCCACGACACAGCAGAGGTATTCTACGTCCATTCCGGCACTTGGCGATTTGATCTCGGCGAGCACGGCGAGGATGCGCGGGCGGTAATCGGGCCTGGCGATCTGATTTCCATACCGACCCGACTTTTCCGGGGTTTTACCAATGTTGGCGAAGGCAATGGCTTCCTTTGGGCGGTATTGGGCGGGGATGATCCAGGCCGTGTGCTGTGGGCACCAAAGGTATTCGACATGGCTAAAGAATATGGCTTGGTTCTGATGGAGGACGGCATGCTGGTCGACACCGGCAAAGGCGAGTCCGTCCCCGCAGGCAAGCGCGCTATGCCCGTCACATCCAGCGCCCAGTGCGACGCGCTGCAGCGCTTCAGCAATGACCAACTCGAAGCCTGTATCTCCCGGTCTGGAAGGCCAGGCCCCAAGGGTGCTTTCGAGAGTATCGACGGCGTTCGGGAAACCTATCTTATCGGCGAAGGTCGCATGGACTGGCCCCACGGGTTCCGCGTGTCGGAACTGGTTCTGGCGCCCGGGGCGGAGGTTCCTTCCCACCGACTTGATACGCCTGATGTCTGGTTTGTTCAGGCGGGCGAACTGGCCTGCACCATCGGCGACGATAGAGCGGTCTGCGGCGCAGGGGACACCATCACGGTCCCACGTGGGGAGATCCGTTCGCTGCGCAATGTCGGCGATGCGGCTTGTACCGTTGTCGCGGTGCGCGGCGGAGATGAGAGCGCTGAGGCCTGCTGGTCATGAGCCGGCCCTTGGAGGGCAAGACAGCGCTCATCACCGGCGCGAGTCGCGGCATTGGCCGGGCGATCGCGGAACGCCTACACGGTGCAGGGGCGACAGTCATTCCAGTAGCGCGAGCGTCGGACGACTTTACAGCCATTGTGAAAGCGCTCGGTGAACGGTGCATGCCATGGACGGGCGATGCCTCGTCGGACGAATGCCTCTCGTGGATCGATGGGCAACCCCCAATCGATATCCTGGTGAACAATGTTGGCACCAACGTCCCCAAACCCATGGCAGAGGTGGAAGATGAGGTGCTCGACCAGATGATCGATCTGAACATTCGCACAACGTATCGTGTCTCTCGTCATGCGACCTCGCGTATGGATGACGGCGGCCGCGTCATCAACATCACTTCTCAAATGGGCCACGTGGGCTCGCCAGGGCGCACTGTCTACTGCATGACCAAACACGCCATTGAGGGCCTGACGAGGGCCATGGCGGTAGAGCTGGCGCCCCGTGGTATCAGGGTTAATTCCGTGGCGCCGACCTTTGTGGAAACACCAATGACAGCGCCGATGTTGGCAGACCCCGAATTTCGCGCCTTCGTGGATCGCATGATCCCGCTAGGCCAGACCGCCAAGCCGGAGGACGTCGCAGAGGCCGTTGCTTACCTGGCGGGCCCAGGCGGGGCTATGGTGACCGGCACGAGCCTGGTTGTAGATGGCGGTTGGACCGCACAATAGGATCCAGCGATGCCAAAGCCGGTAACACAGGTCGCGACAACCGACATTTCCGAAATGATGAACCCGGGGCACGAGCGCCGCATGGACCTGCCCGGTTTCGCAGCGGAGTTCGTCGACTTTCCCCACTATATCATCCGCATCACCGAACTGATCTGGCATGACCGCCAAGTCGAGCGCATTCGCGATTGGTATGCGGAGGACTGTGTGATCCACACGCTTGCCGGGGATGTTGTCGGGGCGCAAACTGTGGTGGACAACACCTGGGCGACACTGAGGGCTTTCCCTGACAGGCGCCTCGACGGCGACAATGTCATCTGGGCCGACGAGGGCGCCGGCGCGTTCTATTCATCTCACCTCATCACGTCCAAGATGACGAATAAGGGGCCAAGCGAGTTCGGCCCCGCCACAGGGAAAAAAGTGCGCATACAGACGATTGCCGACTGTTTGTGTGCAAACAATCAGGTTGTAGAAGAATGGCTGGTGCGCGACAATCTCGGTCTCGTCCAACAACTGGGTTTCGATGCCGATGAGATCGCCCGCACTCAGGCCAACCTAGACCGCGCAAACGGCTTCAGCCTGACCGACTTTCACAAAACGAATTGGCATCGCACCGATTCGTTCGACAGCCCCGAGGTGGATCCAAGCCTGGCCGCGGTGATTGCCATCGCTACAATGATGGCGATCTGGCAGGAGCAAGACTGGACACAGGTTCATCGGTTGTACGATTATCGCGCCGATGCGACATACCCAGGCGCTGCCGCGCTCTATGGCCCGGATCAGATCGAGCAATGGTTCGCACCGGTCCACGCCGCTATCTCGGACAAACGGGTTGCGATCGAGCATATCGCTGAGATCCCCTATCTGGGTGAGGCGCGTGATGTGGCGATCCGCTGGTCGGTCGCTGGCACCCATTCCGGCGACGGGCGATACGGTGCTGCGACCGGCGCATCTGTATACATTCTCGGCGTGTCGCAGTTTCGGATCATGAACGGCCGCATCCGGGAGGAGGTCACAATCTGGGACGACATTGCGCTGCGCCGTCAGATCGAGACCGCAAGGTGCTCCAAATGAGCGTGCATGACCGCATTGTTGACGCCCATCACCACCTCTGGGACCTTTCTCATTGCCATTATCCCTGGCTGATGGAGAAAGGTGTCAGGCGTTTCTTCGGTGACCCGACCCCCATCCAGAAGGACTATGTTGCGCGGGATTTCCTGTCCGACATCGGCGATCTGGAGGTCACCAAAACGGTTCATATCCAGGTCGGGGTAGCGCCGGAAGACGCGGTGAAGGAAACTGCCTGGCTGCAGTCGACTGCCGAGGCTTTTGGTCTACCCCACGCGATTGTCGCCTTTGCTGATCTCACAGCCGCCGATCTCGAAGCCCAACTCGATGCGCATGCACAGCATGACCGCCTGCGCGGCATTCGCCAAATTGTTGGGCGCAGCGCTGAGGAGGACCGTCGGACCGGTACGCAAGGTCTCCTCTCAAACGAGGCCTTTCTCACCGGTTTGCGCGCCCTCGCCGCGCGTGGGCTTTCCTTCGACCTGCAACTGACGCCCCCGCTGATGCAGGCGACGGCTGATCTCTTGGAACAGGTACCAGACCTAAAAGTCGCGCTGTGCCATGCTGGCAGTCCGAGCGATTTCTCCGAGGATGGTCTTGCCGAATGGCGCTCGGGCCTCGAGCGCCTTTCCCGTCTTCCGAACCTCATATGCAAGCTATCGGGCTTCGGCATGTTCCAACCGGATTGGACAATCAATACGATCCGCCCACTTGCGCTCGAAGCTATTGAGATATTTGGCCGCCAGCGTATTGCCATCGGATCGAACTTCCCGGTCGATAAATTATGCTCAAGTTACAGGGACATCATGGGCGCGTTAATGAGCATCATAGAAGAGTTTCCCGACGAAGAGCGCGAGTCAATTCTGGCAGGCTGTGCGGAACGCTTCTATCAGATCTAAGAAACGCTTCACTCTCCTATCTCTCCTCAGCTGCTCTTTCGGGAGGACGGCCTAGCAGTGAAGCGCTGGTGGGGCCGCAATCGCGCTTGTGGAATCTGGCGATGATAGTTTTCAGCCGCTGCACGTTTGCTTGGGGAAATTGCGCCAGAGAGTTCTGTCTTTAAAAATAATGTCCACACCGGAGTATTAGCGGCGACCAGACCAAGACCTTGCCGAAAACGTGGCAGACATCGCGCTCGAAATACTCACCAGGCGGGCTCACACCCGCTGCGCGCCGTGCGCTTGAGCTATGTGGAGGCTCCACGCCCGGCGCGCTGGCCTAGACCAAACACCAAGAGCAAAAGGCGAACAGACTCTCCGGATAAACGGACCGGATCATAGTGCTAGGTCAATGTCGGTGAGCGCGAGGCCCCCGATCTGATCGATGAATTAGCTGATCGAAAGACGCTTTACCTTCCGCCACTGGTACGCCTGGGCTTCGGATTTGCCGTATTGGTCGTCGATGGCGATTTCCTCAAAATAGATGTCCAGCGCCTCGGTAAAGGTGACCTTCGGCTCGTTCACACCACCGAGCAGCGCTTCGACACTTTCGGGCTGCTCATCAACAACCGAACGTCCAAGCCCACCAAGCGCCACAAGGCGCCGAACTACGTCTTCGACAGTCTGATGGGAGCTACGCTCATCTACCGGTCGATATCTGACGCCATAGGCCAAAGCTGCGGCCTGGCAGCTTCATAACGCCGACGTGCCATTGCCCGTTGGGCAATCGTATCTCCGTCCTCAGCTGCAGCAGCCATGTCCATGCCGGCCCAGAAAGCGTCACCAGCTCCAGCGAGCTCGTCCCGTCCCAAGCGCGCTGTTTCCAGCGAGGAGATCCCCAACGCCATTCTGATAGTGCCCCTATCGTCAAAGCGTTCAAAACGCCTGGGAACACGCAGGTAATCGTGCCACCGACCGCCTCTCTGGCGAAGATGCCGGTCTTTATCTGCGGTTTGCTAGATAATTTCTTGTGGCACAAATGAGTGCGGTTCGTAGCACAGAACTGAGAGAAGCGCAGAAAACGCAAGAGCACAGCAGGACTAATCCGCTGTTGTACGCCATTTTTTAGACGAGTGATTGGTGCGGTCGAGAGGACTCGAACCTCCACGGGTTGCCCCACAGCGACCTCAACGCTGCGCGTCTACCAGTTCCGCCACGACCGCACGCTGGTACTGGCGAAGCGCCCGTATAGGGGGTCCGTGCTATTCTGTGAAGCCCCGATCGTGTGCTTATATCGGCGACATGGCCCCATCGTCCCCCGACGCCGATCCGCTCTTTCCTCCCGTTGAATGGGCGATCTCGACATCGCTCACCCCCTACCCAGCCGCTGTCGCAGAGATGGAAGCCCGGGCGCGCGCCATTCGCGCCGGATCCGCATCCGAGCGCATCTGGCTAGTCGAGCACCCGCCCCTCTACACAGCCGGCACGAGCGCGAAAGCGGCAGACCTGCTCACCCCGTGCCGCTTCCCCGTCCATACGGTCGGGCGCGGCGGCGAGTATACCTACCACGGGCCGGGTCAACGGGTGGCGTACATCATGCTCGATGTCGGCCGGCGCGGGAAGGATGTGAGGGCCTTCGTCGCCGCCATAGAAGATTGGATCATCGAAACGCTCGCGGCCTTCAACGTGACGGCCGGCCCCCGCGAGGGGCGCGTCGGGGTGTGGATCGACCAGACCCGGCCGGGCGGGGCGCTCCGGGAAGACAAGATTGCTGCCATCGGTATCCGCCTCAAGCGGTGGGTGAGTTTCCACGGCCTCGCGATCAACGTCGCCCCTGACCTCTCGCACTTCTCGGGCATCACACCCTGCGGCATATCCGATCCGCGTTTCGGGGTCACAAGCCTCGAAGCGCTCGGGCACGTCGTGTCTCTGCCTGAAGTGGATATGGCCTTGCGCGCCGCGTTCGAGACGGTGTTTGAAGCCAAGACTGAATTGGTCTCCGCCCCCGATCTCTCCCCAATCGCCGAGGGACCCTGAGCGCTGCGGCTCTCGCTCGCCTTGGACAAGACATCGGCAGAGTCAGCCGCCGCTCCTGACCGGCCCCGCCATTCCGCCAGCACGCTCAGCTTTCCTCAGGCTTCTCCACGTCGGCGCGGACCTTTGGATCAGCGAACAGCCGGTCGGTTTCGGCGGCGGTGTCGTAGCTTTCATCGGCAATGAAATGCAGCTCCGGCGTGAACTTCATCTCGATCTCTCGACCCAGGCGCCCGCGCAGGAAGCCGCTCGCCCGGCCTAGCGCAGCCGCCAACCGATTGCGCGGCCCGTCCCCGGTTTCACCCAGCGGGCTTACGAACACCGTCGCATGCCTCAAATCCGGCGAGCAGCGCACCTCACCCACGGTCACCGACACACCGACAAGATCCGGATCGCGGAAATCCTCCCGCGCCAGGATCTCGATCAGCGCATGGCGCACCAACTCTCCCGCGCGAAGCTGGCGTTGGCTCGGCGGGGCACCTGTGAGCGACCGCCTGGGATTATGGACGCGCTTGGGCATCCGCTCCCTTTACTGCTCTTTTCCTCCTGGCGGAAGCATTCCCGCGGCCCGTGATAAGACGGGCTGCGAAACCGAACAGCCGACCTATGCGATCTTCGCGCGAACGGCCGCAACAAATGCATCCCGATGGGCCTGCGTCTCGAACCAGCCTGCGGGCACCATGACCGGATCGGCCCCATCGATGAAGATCGCCAGGTCCTTCCCCACCAAGCGCACAGCCTTCACGGCGCTCCATTGCGCCTGCATGAGGATCGGCCCGCGCACCAGTGTCAGCCCGTCTTGCCGAAGGATCACGTCCGAACGCTCGCTCAGCTCTCCGCCGCGGCCATAGGTGCTCCGATAGGACCACCGCATGAAGACCAGGTACCAGACAATCCCCGTGAAAGCGGCCAGAAACGCCGACGCGTACCACGCCCAGAACGGGTCAAACCGCGCCAGCGTCAATGCGTTCTTGGTGAAGATCGCAACCCCGGCTGAGATCACCGGCGCCGTCACCCCGGCATAATACGTGGCCGTTGGCCCCACCGTCGACGTTCGCGCCAGTTGCGCCAGACGCTTGATATTCCGCGTGTTCAGCTTGCCTGAGACGGATGTGGGCGCGGCAACGGACATGGGGCAGTCTCCCAGGCATCAAGGGGCCGGAACACGTGCGATGCTATGATTTCAGCGTGAAGAAACCCTCTTCCGGACATGCGAACTTTCACCCGTCCCTCCCTTTTTGATAGGTTATTTTACGATCAGACAACCTTAAGGCGTGGCGCAATGTCATCGGCCCGTACTGCAGCGGAAAGAGGAACGACTCCATGCCCACACCGACCAAGGGCCGCGTTACGGGTATCGGCGGCATCTTCTTCCGATCCCGGGATCCTGCAGCGCTTGCGGAATGGTACCAGACAATGCTCGGCGTTCCGGCCGCACCCAAGACCTACGAAGAGGCTCCATGGCGGACGGAGGGCGGAACAACCGTCTTCGCCCCCTTCCCAATGGATACAGCCTATTTCGGCGACCCATCCACCGGCTGGATGATCAATTTTCGGGTTGATGATCTGGGCGCCGTCGTCGACCGCTTGCGGTCTACGGGTCAAACTGTCGAATATGAAGGGGATGGCCAGCCCTTCCCGAATGGCCGGTTTGCTAAGCTCCATGACCCCGAAGGCAACGCAATCCAGCTCTGGGAACCGGGCGGCCTCGACCCGGGTTGAAGGCGCGCCGTGTCCACCGACTGGCCAACATTTCCCCCACAAGGACACCCCTCAAATTCCTGATCCTCACACCCAAACCAACAGTAGAACACCGAATGAGAGGGCGTACAGGCTACCGCTACCCCCCACGAGCAGAGTCACCGCTGCCGCGCGCTGCCCCTGCCGCATGAACATGACCGACACCACCAGCACCGCCGCCAGCGACCCCAACAAGACCATGAGCGAAACGTCATGGATCGCCAGCACCCATTCCGCCTTCGGACTCGATCGCCGGATTGTGTCCATCACCCGCATCACTGGCGCGATCCAGAAGCCGAACAACAAGGCAGGACCAGCAAGGGCACAGCCGATCCAGGCAAAGCCCAGACGCCATGCGCTAACACCACTGGCGTGTGAATGATCCATTGAGGCCCCGCATTTGGTGTTTCGCACTCAACGCCAAACGGAAGACGCAAGCAAGCGGTGGAGCGCCAGTGATCGGACACAGGGCGTGGCCCCTTGTTTCACATATCGGGCTGCAAGACAGGAAAAAGCCGGGCTGCGATAAACGCGCCCGGCTGAAGTTTGGCCCCTTGGGGAGGAAACGCCCAATCGGAGGAGGATCGGGTTGAGCCAGAGGCCTTGGCTACACCACCCAACTAGGCGCCAAGTTTAGCCGGGCAAGCATCAAACCGCAGAATAGTCATGCATCAATGCATGTCTGAATTGAGTGCAACAGCGTGATCCAACTCGCCTTTGCAGCCTTATTCTGTGCCCGGCCGTGCCGGTTTCAGCGCTGCCGCCTGCCTTGTCAGGAAATCCCGGAAGATGGAAATCCGTTTAGAGCGCCTGAGATCGCTGGGATAAATGAAGTAGAGGTCGAAGGCCGGTCCCGTTTCGTCAGGCAATAACCGCACCAGGCCCGGAAGGGTCGTGGCCATATAGTCGGGAATATCGGCGATCCCCAATCCGGCATCAACCGCCCGGAGCATGGCAAAGACATTGTTCACCTGCATGGCTGCTGGGCGGGGCAAGCTGTCATCCCGGCCCACCTGGCGCGCCCAATTCATGACCTGCATCTGCGGCGGGGCCTCTTCCTGCCGGTAGCCGATGATCCGGTGCTGGTCGAGGTCCGACGCTCTCTGCGGCGTCCCATATTGCTCAAGATAGCGCGGGGAAGCGTAAAGGCTGGTCGCCACTGAGGCGAGCTTGCGCTGGATGAGATCCGCCTTGTCGGCCGCCCATAGCCGGATCGCGCACTCGGCTTCGAGTTTCAGCAGGTCATACTCGCGGTCGTCGAGCCGCAAATCGAGGTGAAGATCGGGATGGTTCTCGATGAACTCACCAAGCCGCGGCACCAGCCATGTCGACCCGAAGGCCACCGGCGCTGTGACAACCAACTCGCCCTGGGGGGTGTCATGCTGGTCTTGAAGAGCAGAATTCGCAGACGCTGCCGCCGCCGCCATGTCCTGGGTCGAGGTATAAAGCGTGTGTCCGGCATCGGTAAGCACCAGCCCACGGGCATGGCGCTGGAAGAGCGATACGCCGAGGTGTTCCTCGAGCGCCGCGATCTGGCGAGACACAGCCGATTGCGAGATGCCGAGTTTCTCCCCAGCGCCCGTCAAACTGCCTGCTTCCGCAGCAGAATGGAACGATTTCAGCTTGCCCCAGTCCATGGCCCGCAATCGCCATCGCTGGAGACAGATTGTCAAGCCATCCCGGGAGACAACCGGTCTACTGGCTGACCCATTGGATACGGGCCAGCCACGATATGGCATGCGATGCCAAAGTCCGTGGCGAAAAAGCCGGATTGAGCGACCGCAACTGCAGCACATCACCATCGTCGGAGACCAATTCCTTGGCCATCACCTCGCCGGCACCAGTCCGGATCACAACGCGGTCCCCCGGATGGATCTCGGCTTTCGGCGAGACGACGATTTTATCACCCGGCCTGAAAGTCGGCATCATCGACATTCCCGAGACTTCTAGGGCGTAGATCGTGTCCGTCGACGCCGTCGCCAGCTTCACCTGACTCCAGCCAGGCCCCGTGGGCAAACCGCCCGCATCGAAGAAACCATCCAGGCCTGCCTCGGCAAACCCGATCGTTGGCACGTAAAGCTGCACCGGGCTCCCCGAAATCAGCGCGGCCAGATCGCCCAGGGTTGCGTCGACCGCCTCCAGGGCGCGTGCGACACTCTCGGTCGATGGCCACCGTGGCCTTCCATCCTGGCCCACACGTTTGGAAGGGTTGAAAACGGTCGCATCCAGGCCTGCACGGCGCGCAAGGCCCGACGGCGACAGCTGGTTTACAGCGGCCAAGGCATCTATGCCTGCCCAGATATCCTCGTGGCGCATGCCAACGCCTCCCTCGGCCAACCCCCCTTTGGGAGAGCGGCTGAAGCGGCCGCGGGCATCTCCCGGATTCTCAATAGGAATGCGGGCCCAGGGGGGTCAACTGAATTGTCATTGAGAATAGCCAGACCGTCCTCACCCTGGCGTCTCCACACCACATGGCAGAACACAGATGCTTGCGGTTGAGCCGCAAGACTGCTTCATGCCCGCTATGTCCGAAACGCGTATCTACAAGGCCTTGAGACCCGAGGAGATCGCCCCGTCCGAAGCGGCCGGTATCGCGCTGACGGCCCTCGATCAGGCCGACGGATTCGTCCACCTGTCCGCAGCAGACCAGATCGCCGAAACGCTCGCGCGCCACCTCGCAGGCGCCGACGGCGTCCTCCTCCTCGAGTACACCGCCGAAAGCTTCGGCAACGCCCTGAAATGGGAGCCCTCGCGGGGCGGTGACCACTTCCCCCATGTCTATGGCGCGGTCCCCCTCGACCAGGCCAGGCGGCGCTGGACCCTTGACTGCGACGAGAGCGGACGCCACCGCCTGCCCGCCGATTTTCACCAGGAGGCCTGACCCGCCATGGCGATCGCAGATATCGGCCTCGCCGCCGTCAAACGCCTATCCCCCGAGACCGCACACCAGGCGACCATTACAGCCCTCAAAACCCGCCTCGGCCTGCCCGCCATCGATCCGGGCCAATGGGACACCGCCGTCACGCTTCCCCATTCAAAAGTGCAGCTCCCCAACCCGGTCGGGCTCGCCGCCGGGTTCGACAAGAATGCCGACGTGTTCGAGCCAATGCTCCAACTGGGCTTCGGTTTCGTCGAGTGCGGAACCGTGACCCCAAGGCCCCAGCCCGGCAATTTCAAGCCGCGCCTCTTTCGGCTGGAGGACGACCGCGCCGTCATCAACCGCATGGGTTTCAACAATCGCGGCCTCACCGCCTTCGTCGCAAAACTCTCCGAGCAGAAAAGGCGCTCGGGCATCGTGGGAGCCAATGTCGGGGCCAACAAGACAGCCGAAGACCGCATTGCCGACTATGAAACCGGCATCCAGGCGGTCTATGCCCATTGCGACTACATCACGGTCAACATCTCCTCACCGAACACGCCAGGCCTGCGCGGGCTCCAGGATCCAGCAGCCCTCGAAGCCTTGCTGACACGGTGCGAGCGGGCCCGGGCCGATGCCCACCACACATTCCTGTCATTGTGGGGCGACCCGACCCACGCGCCAACGCGCAAGCCGGTGTTCCTGAAACTCGCCCCCGACCTCGATGAAACCGCCATTGATGAGATGGTCGACGTTATAAGAAACGCAGGCGGATGGCTTTCGGGCCTCATCATCTCGAACACGACCCTCGACCGCCCAGCCAGCCTCAAAAGCAAGGACCGGTTCGAAAGCGGCGGCCTCTCCGGCGCTCCGCTCATGGGCCCATCCACTGCCATCCTCAAGGCCTTCGCCCAACGGCTCGATGGCCGCTTCGATCTCATCGGCGTCGGCGGCATCAGTAACGGCCTCGACGCCTACCGGAAGATCCGCGCGGGCGCCCATGCGGTCCAACTCTACAGCGCCCTCACCTATGGCGGACCGAGCCTCGTGGAGACCATAAATCTCGAACTCGCCGGCGCCCTCCGCTCGGACGGCTTCAACACGGTGGCGGACGCCGTCGGCGCAGACCTTTAGGCGCCCATCGGTTCAACCCTGAAACCCGCCCCGCCACCACTTCCGTTTGCGCTACAGGGCCATCCGCAATACCGTGACGAGCAACAGCACTTCACGGAGACCCGCCATGACCGAGCAGCTCACAAAGATCACCGAGCACCAGTGCGATGCCCCGCCCGCCAAGTATGACGATCTCAGCGTTCTCATGCTCAATTGCACGCTGACCCGGTCCCCCAACCTCTCGCACACCGAAGGCCTCATGAAGATCGCCGAGGGGATCTACCACGCCAACGGCGTCAAGACCGAGATCCTCCGCCCCGTCGACTATGAAATCCCTGCAGGCCTCGGCCTCGATTACACAGGGGTCGACCGCTACTCCCGCGACGACTGGCCAGAGATCCAGGCCAAGATCGACGCCTGTGACATCCTCATCATCGGAACATCCGTCTGGCTCGGTGAGAAAAGCTCCGTGTGCAACCGCGTGCTCGAGCGGATGTATGGGTATACGCACAAGTTTAATGATCGAGGTCAGTACAGGGACTATGGCAAGACCGGCGCGGTCCTGATCACGGGCAATGAAGACGGCGTGAAGCACTGCGCCATGAATGTGCTCTTCTCGCTCTCGCATATCGGCTACACGGTCCCGCCCCAGGCCGATGCGGGCTGGATGGGAGAAGCCGGCCCCGGCCCCTCCTATATGGACCCAGGCTCCGGCGGACCCGACAATGACTTCACAAACCGCAACACCACGTTCCTCGTCTGGAACACGCTCCACGTCGCCCGCTGGCTCAAGGACAGCGGCGGCTTTCCCGCCCATGGCAACCAGCCAGACGCCTGGGATGCGGGCTGCAAGACAGACTTCCACAGCCCCGAACACAAGCGCTGATCCAGCGCCCAATCCAACAGGTCAAAACGCCTTCACTTCGACGAAAGGCCATGAATAACAGCGCACAAAAGCCGGCTTACTGTAGGATAGAAACAGCCCAATCCCCACCCTTCCCGCTTGGGTTATAATGCGGGCATGTCAGAGGCTTATGACACCGCCCCGGAATTCGGTACCTTTGCAGCGCCCGTGCTGCAGAGGTTCCGCGCATGGGTGATCGCCCTCACGGGCCTTTTCGGCGCATACGGCGTATCGGTCGCCCTGCCCTTTGGCGTGCGCCGCATGCTGCGCCGGGAATTGCGCCAACTCGAACGGGTCGCTCGCCGCTATGCGTGGCTCATGTCCTACGACATGAAGCTGCCGCCGCTCGCACCACCAGAATGTGCCGGCACCGACCAGCCCTCCGCGTCTGCCCAGGCCTCGCCCTCACCGCCAGGCGACGATAGCGATACATCTCAAGACACGGGGCACCAAGCCAGCCCTTCCGGTTCCATCCCGCTGATGGAACCCCTCATGCCCATCAAGCCCATGGGTACTCCCGGTACGGACGGACCCATCAGCGGCGACGCACCCAACGCCTCACCCGACCGGCCCGTGCCCATCGGGCATATGCTCAAGCGCCTCGCCGCCCTCCAGGATTTTGCCCACGATCCGGTTCCGCTCGCCCGCCGCTACCTCTTCTGGCGCCGGGCCCAGCGCGCGGGCCGCATCACCCACCGCATCTTGCCGTTCCAGGTTCGCTACCCGCCTGAGAAAAGTGACACACCGATGTTGCCGACAACCCTCAGTTTCCTGCACCGAACCGTGCACTGCCGCGGCAGCCCAGATCCTGTGGCACCCTGACGGCGCAAAATCAGCCCCCAAACCGATCCGGCCCCAAAGCTGGAAACGCGAACGCGCGCCTGTTCGTCCGCGCCACGGATCATCCTGGGCTCGCAGGTCCCGTTTCAACGACGTATGGTGCCGCCACCATGGAAAACGAAACAAACCGCCCGTCCGTCCAGAACCAAACGTCCAACGATGAAGAAGTGGCCGCCGGCCCGGCTGCCGCCGTTGACGCCTACTTCTCAGAGCTGCTTGCCCCTGAAACCAGCGCGCTTACAGAAGCGCGTATCAAAACGGCAAAGCGCGGCATGCCGGCCCATGCCGTCTCTGCTGTTCAGGGCAAATTCCTGCACCTGCTCGTCAAAATCACCCATGCGAAACGCGTCCTCGAAATCGGAACGCTCGGCGGCTACAGTACCATCTGGATGGCCGACGCCCTACCCGAAAATGGCGCCATCGACACGATCGAAATCGATCCCGATTACGCGGAAACAGCCCGGCAAAACCTGAAACGGGCGGGCCATGACGGCGTCGTCACAGTCCATACAGGCAAGGCACTCGACATTCTTCCAACCCTGTCTGGGCCGTTTGACTTGATCTTCATCGACGCCGACAAACCCAACAATCCGGCCTATCTCGATGCCGCGCTGACGCTGTCGCGCCCAGGCACGGTGATCATTGGTGACAATGTCGTTCGCGGCGGCGGCGTCGTCGACCCCGCCCCTTCCGACGAACGCGTTCGGGGCGTTCGTTCCTTCCTCCAGGCCCTGGCGCAGAACCCAAGGATCAGCGCAACCGCGGTCCAGACCACCGGCGAAAAAGGCTGGGACGGGTTTGCCATGGCGGTCGTGGCAAACTGATGGCATACGCTGGAGATTCGGCGCCGGAAGTCAGAAGCGTCGCGCTCTGCCTCCCAAAAGACGCCCATCCAGATCCGGCATCACAACAGCCCCTCGCCCGCCATCCAATCCTTGCACAGCCCGGCGGCCATGCCCGCCAGTTCCGGCTTTTCGATATAGTAGTGATCCGCCCCCTGAATATCATGGTACGCCTTGCGATCATGGCTCACCGCATCGAACAGGCGCTGGGCGTGGCTGGGCGTACAGGCCAGGTCGGCGGTATTGTTCACCACGAGGACGGGGCAGGAAATCCGCGCCGCATTCTTCTCCCCATGGGCATTCGTCGTCTCCAGGCCCCATTGGCTCAACCAGGACCGCAGCGTCGAAAACCGCGCCAGGCCAACCGGTCCATCATTCACGATCCGGGGCACACCCAGATAGCATTCCCGGGCTCGACGGTCAGAGGGGTCGACAGCCGGGTCCAGAAAGCGCGGATCGGCCATGGTGCCATGGGTTGTAAAACCCCGCTCCATATTCGGTTCGCCGTCTTCCTTGAGGCTCAGAAGCGTCTCCTTCACCCAGTCGGTGATGCGCTTGTTCCGCGCGACCTGCGCCTCCCGGTAACGGGTCAGGAACCCGGCATCATAGGGCGGCTGGTTGGGATTGGCCGGATCATAGATGTTCAGCGTCTGGTCCCGGTCGAACGGCGCATTCTCGTCCGTGATCGAAGGATCGATCCACTCGGTCAGCGTCGCCGCCCGGCTGACATGGGCCGCGAGCAGCATCACGCCGTCCGCCTGCGGAAGATCCATCGCCGTCATGTCGAACGGGTCGCCGGCCGGCGTATGGGTCAGCGTGGGCGTCTCGGCCTGGTCCTGATAGAAGAGCGACAGCGAACCGCCGCCAGACCAACCGCCCAGGACGATGCGCTCATAACCAAAGCGCTTCTTGGCGTCGCGGATGCCCGCGCCCAGGTCAGCGGCGCATTTCTCCATGATCAGCGCACTGTCATTCCCGCGGTAGCGCGTGTTGATGTAAAGGCAGTGCACGCCCATCGCCGCCAGCGCCGTCACCATCGGCAAGTATCCGCCCCCGCCCACCGGGTGAGAGAACGCGACAGCGGTCTTGCTTTCGCTTTTTTCGGGCCGGATGCGCATGCATTCGAGGAACACGGTGCCGACGGCCCCGCCATAGGTGTCCTTGAACCCCACCTCCTCGGTATAAACGAGTCCATATGTCTCTCGGACAACTTGTTCCATGTTCCCGGTTCTCCCTTGATTACCCAGCGAAAGCAGGCATCCTATGACCCTGAGCTCAGCACACAAACACCTGGAGCGCTACGCATGATAAAGGTCAACGGAATCCACCACATCGCCATCATGGCTGGTGACATAAAAAAACATATCGAGTTCTTCACCGATGTCCTCGGCTGCAAGCTGTCGGCCTTCTTCGACATGCATGGTGTTCCAGGCGGCCTGCATGCCTTCATGCACATGAACGACCATTCCTATTTCTCCGTCGTCCAGTTGCCGGGCATTGATGACATCCCCGTCGAAATGGGCGTGACCCATTCGGGCAATGGCGCAGGCCCCTCGGCTGCGGGCACGATGCAGCACCTCTCGTTCAACGTCGACACCGACGAAGACCTCCTCGCCATCCGCGACCGGATCCGCAAGAAAGGCGTCAATGTGATCGGCCCGATCGACCACGGCATGTGCACCTCGATCTACTTTGCTGGCCCAGATCACCTCACCCTCGAAGTCGCCGTCGGCCGCGGTGACGTGGACCAGAACGCCTGGGTCGATCCCGCCGTTTGCGAGCGGGCCGGAATGACGCCGGAAGAGGTGCAGCGCTACATGCACCCCGACGACTACGCCGGCGAAGGCGGCACGGTGGGCCAGCCGCCCTACGACCCGGAAAAGCCCCACCAGATGTATCCGAAGGAAGTCTACCAAAAGATGCTCGCCGCTCCGGATGCGGTCATCACGGCAACGGCCAGCTACGCCGAACCGCCCGTCAAGCCGGCGGCCTAAAACCCGCCGCCGGTCCTGAAACCTCCGCGCCTGCCACCGATTTTCGGCAGGCGTTTCGGGAGGGAAGCCTTACGGCCCGACCGGCGGGATGAGGGGAATCCGCCGCCGGGAAATCCCCCAAAAGGCGAGCCGCCCCGCCCCCGGGCGCGGCCGCCACCAGACCGGGCGACCTCTTTCAGGATCTCCCATCCGACATCCTGAACAAGTTCGGGAAGCCCAGACGTCCGGCGGCGATTGGCGCCGCCAAAACGTGGATGCGCCTTCGGTTGCCTGCGGCGCATCTTGCGCTTGAGAGACCGCACCGCATCTTCGGGCCGAAGCCGTCCTGCCAACAGGGCATCGAGCGCGCCGTCCAGGGCTGAGCCGGCAAAGGTGGCATAGGGGCTATCGAGCTGCTGGAGTTTGAAGAGCCGCCTGAAGCGCTCAAGCGTGTCGAGGGCCTGCCGGCGAAGGCGCGGCGCTTCAGCAAGGTCATCCCGGCGCATGTCAAGCGCCATCTCCTGACGGCGCAGGGTGACCAGTTGATCAACCAACTGGTCGTCATCGGCGGTGACGGTCTGGGTGACCAGGAGGCGGAGGTCGGGGAAACTGGCCTGCTTCAGCGCTTCCGCAAGGCGGAGGCGGGCCGCATGGGCCGGCCCCCGGTCGCCGGCTTCCGCGGCGGCATGGGCGTCGGCCAGGGCCAGGTGCTCAGCCTCCGCCGTTTCGATGCGGGCGTCGAGATCGGCCAGCGCTCCCCGCGCCGTCTCCACAGCGGCCTCCAGCGCGGCCGCCCCGGCCGCTTGCAGGGCATCATGCTCGGCGGTCTCCAGCGCCAGCTGCGCCTCGGCCTCGGCTGCTTCCATGCGGCTGACATGGCCAGCGATGCGGCCTGGCAACGCGGTAAGCCGGTCATAATTTCGATAGGCCCGGTCATAGCGGCAGAGCCGTGCGACCCAACCATCGAGGAAGCGAAACGGAGGAGAAGCCTCATAATCGACTGTCCGGAACTTCCGCTTCCAAAGATACATGAAAAGGGGATCGGCCTCATAGGGCGCCCCCTTTTCGATGCGGTCTTCCTGGGCAATGAGATGCTTCTGCCGCGCCCGCTCCGTCACCGCCTCGGCCTCGGCGGCCGCTTCGACCAAGGCCTGGTAGTCGGCGCGCTCTTCAAGCGACGCCTCGACCTCGGCAACAGCGGTCTCGTATTGGTCAATCGCCTCATCAAGGGCAGCGGCGCCTGCCTGGCGGTCTTCCTCAAGTGCGGCGATCTCACCGGTCCGCGCTTCGAGGTCCTTCACCAGCGTAGCGATATAGGTGTCCTGCTTATCGAGCAGTGCAGCCACTTCGCCATCAAGGGCCTTGAGCGCGGCAAGCCTGTCACTGGCGCCGGGCTGGTCGAGTTGAAGCGCGGCCAGGCCGAGATACGCTGCGGCCTGCGCCTGCCGTACCCGGGCCATATCACCATCGGCCGATTTCTCGGTCTCAATCGCATCGGTCAAAGCCCGGCGCGCGCCGGCAAGGCCCTTGTCCAGCCGGGTGAGCGCTGCGCGTCCATCAAGCGTTGGCATGGCCGCTCACCATTCGAGGATTGCCCCACCCGGGGTCGAGACGGCGTAATCAGGGTAAAGACGGCCGGTCTTCTTCTCGCCGATAATCGCATTGTCGATGATGCGGTCCTCCCGTTTGTCAGCGGCCATGGCATCGAACACAGACCGCGACACCCGCTGCCCCCAACGCGTCACCCGCGCCGACCGCCGATCCTCCTCGCTGGAAACCGGCACCTCAATCACCCGGCCCGCGCCGTCGACCGCTTCGACGATCAGATAGAAATTATTGATCGACGGATCATCGACCGCCTCACGGAAGACGCCGGAGAAGTCATTGGGGTCCTGGACAATGCGAACCCGATAGGACGCAGCAAGATCTGCCTCGAGCGTGTTGAGCGATGCAATCGCCGCTTCCGCGCCCGCTGCGTCTCCGGCCTCAAGGGCGTCTCGACCATCGCGTTCGAGCGCGTCGGCTGCGCGATCTGCGCCAGGATCTTCGCTGACCTCGTTGACCCCTTGCCGGGCGGCCGTCAACGCCGCCGGAAGCGTCGTGTTCAACGCAGCGATCGCCGCTCGTTCCCGCGCCCGCTCAGGTCCAGCGACGCCCACCTGGTAGATCCCCAACCCCCCGATCACCACCGCAAGCGCCGCTGCGGCCGGTTTCCACCACCGGTCACGGCCGATGTAGATCAACGCCAGCCGGCGACCCAGGCCCGGCGGCGTTGGGGTATAAGCGAAGCGCTTTTCCTCAAGCGCCTGGACGCCGTCGCGGAGGATGCGCTCAGGCACATCGATCCCCTGTGCGCTGTAGATATCTTTCAGCCGCTCGACAAGATCATCGGCCCGGCTCCCGGCATCCAGCTCCCGGGCGAGAAGCTGCTCACGGTGACGGATCGTGTCGACCACATCCATCGCCATCAACACCTCGTCGAGGGGTTGGTCTGTACCCTCGGCCGGACCGGCGGGCTGGGAAGATGACGTGTCCGCCTTGCTCAAGGCCTGTCAGCCTAGCCCTTGGGCAACAGCGCCGCCGCAGCGCCCTGCTCTACCAGCGCTGTCATCCGGCGCTTGCCGTCCTCGACCGCGTCCCGGATTTCCTCGGAGTTCTTGGTAGCCTTCTCCCGCATCTCCGCGATGATAGCCTGGGTCCTTTCCTGGTAGGTGACCACCGCATCCACCAGCACCTTCACCGATGCGGCAGAGACCGTCGGCCCATAGCCTGCCCGGGTGGCCGCTTCCTGCACCTCGTTGCCGATCTCCGCCAGCACCTCACGCGACCGGTCAACACCCTGCTTCATGGCGTTCAGCGTCTCGGTGCTCTCATGCAGACCATGCAGGCCGGTGAACGATGCGGTGAGGGCTGTCAGCACGATCTCATTGGTCGAGAAGAAGCTGACCGACTGGGCGTAGATCCGCTCCTTTGCGTTTGTGGTCTGAACCAGGCGCGCCATGATCACATCGGAGGTATTGTAGCCGATAGTGATGTTGTCGGAGAGGTCCTTGGCGATCTGGTAGCGTTTCTCTTCCGCCTGGAGCGCTCGGAGTTGCTCATCCCGCGCCAGCTCCAGCTTGGCCCGTTCCGCCGGGTCTTCGCCGATATAACCGGCCACCTTTGCAACCGCCGCATTCACGTCGGCCCGCGCGTCTTCCAGTTCCATCTCGGCAACGATCAGCACTTCCAACGCGAGCACTTCCGATTGCTTCAACGCGCCGCGGAAATCGAGATAGGCCTCAAGGATCGTCTGTTCCCGGTCGATCTGGTCAGCGGTCTCTTCCTGCACTTCAAGATAGAGATCCTTGATCTTGCCGAAGCGGCTCGCGATGTCCCCGCGGGTCATCTTCATCCAGGCGGTGGAGACCCGCTCCATCGTCGAGATTTTGCCGTCGGCATACTGCTGGACCAGCCCCTTCGCATCATCCCGAATGGAGGTGAACGCCTTCGTGATCCCCTCGTAGCGATCGGAAATGACAACGCCGGACACCTGCTCGCGGACCACATCATTGAACCGGCCCATCTCATCGAGCGTACGAGCGATCGCGGCGATCTTGTCAGGGGCCAGTTCACTGATCTGTTCGAGCAGGGCAACGATAGGCTCAGGCGCTTTCTTGGCCCGTTTCGGCGCCAGCCCCACTTCGCGCAGCCCGCCCAAGGCCCTGTCGAGATACTCCAGCGCGCTCGGGCTGTCGTCCTGCTCGTCTACCATTCCACCGGTCCTCCTCGTCCAAGATTTACAGGTGGCGCAGGCGCAGGCGAAGCACAAGGGCTCACCCCTGGCGCGCGTACAGCCGCACAGACGGTCGTCGGCGGTGCGCAGGTCCGAGCCGGTGCGAATAGCGGTGTGGGAGCGCGTGAAAGCCGCATCGCAGGTGTCTTTTCTTTCCCAGCGACATGGGCCTACTCTCACGGCAAATCTGGCGAAGCTTGTCGCCAGCAATTGGGAGACAAAGGCACAATGGGCAAAGCTTATGACTATATCATCTGCGGTGCCGGTTCGGCCGGGTGCGTGCTCGCAGCGCGGCTCAGCGAAGACCCGTCTGTCAAGGTCCTGCTGCTGGAGGCGGGCGGGAAAAACAATGGCTTGTTAGTGAAGATGCCCGCGGGGGTCGGCGGCATCATCTTCGAGAAGAACGCTTACAACTGGGGCTTCCACACCGAGCCGGAGCCCCATCTGGACAACCGAAAGATCTGGTGGCCACGCGGCAAGGGCCTCGGCGGCAGCTCTGCAATCAACGGTATGATCTACACCCGCGGCCACCCCAACGACTATGACGAGTGGCGCCAGATGGGCCTCTCGGGTTGGGCCTGGGACGATGTGCTGCCCTATTTCCGTAGGCTCGAAAATCACCACGGCGGCGCCAGCGACCAGCACGGCGAAGGGGGCCCGCTCACCGTCTCCCGTGGCGAGTCCGATAGCGCGTTCCATGACGCCTTCCTCGAAGCCGGTCGCCAGGCCGGTTATCCAATCACGGACGATTTCAACGGCGCCCAGCAGGAGGGCTTTGGCCTCTACGACCTGACCATCAAGGATGGCCAGCGTTGGAGCACGCGGCGCGCCTATCTCGATGGCGCAAAGGACCGGCCAAACCTGACCTGCGTGACCGGGGCGAGATTGACCAAGGTCACGATCGAAAACGGCCGAGCGACCGGCGTAGAGTACGTGCGCGGAAAGAGCGCGAGCCCCCTATCGGCGACAGCGGACCGGGATGTCATCCTGAGTGCGGGCGCCGTCCATACCCCCCAAATGCTGCAGGTCTCCGGGATTGGCCCCGCCGATCATTTGAGGTCGATCGGTGTGACGCCCATCCATGACCTGCCCGGCGTTGGCGCAAACCTGCAGGACCACATCGACGTGGTCCTGACATGGAAGAGTGAGGGGCTTGAAACCGTCTACGCCCTTCGCAAGGGCCTCGGCGCCCTCAAGATGGCAGGAACCTACGCGTTCACGGGCAAGGGGCACGGCCGCCAGCAGTTCCTGGAGTCCGGCGCCTATGTGAAATCCCGCGAGGGCATCGACCGGCCAGACCTGCAATTGCACGCTGTGCTCGCCATCCTGACTGCCATCGAGGAAGACGACGTGAAGTCCGATGGCTTCTCGGTCCACGCCTGCGTGCTGCGGCCGGAAAGTCGGGGCACCGTGATGGCCGGTTCAGCCGACCCACTCGCCGATCCCCTCATCCATGCCAACTACATGGCCAGCCCGAAGGACATGGACACCCTGCGCCGGGGCGTCAGGATCATCGAGGATGTCGTTGGCCAACCCGCCCTCGCCCCCTATCGCCGCGACCGGGTGCAGCCGCCAGGGCCGCTGAAAACCGATGAAGAGGTGGACGCCTGGATCCGGTCGCGCGCGGAAACGCTCTACCACCCCGTGGGCACGTGCAAGATGGGCCGGGCAGAGGATCCCATGGCCGTGGTCGACGAACAGCTCAAGGTGCTGGGCATCGAGGGGCTGCGCGTGGTCGATGCCTCTGTCATGCCCACACTGGTCGGTGCCAATACGAATGCAGCCACCATCATGATCGCTGAGAAGGCTGCGGACATGATCCTGAAACAGCCCGCCCCGGCCCGCGTCGCCGCCTAGCGGCGTCAGGAAGAAACGGCCTCGTCGAACACTGCGTTGAAGGTGGCAACCGCAGCGCCGGGGCCGTCTGGATGGGACCAGACGCTATGGCTGACAGCGAGGAAGTCGGCACCCGCTGCAACGAGCCCTGCGCCGTTGTCTGGCGTGATGCCGCCAATGGCGACGCAGGGCAGCTCCGTCATCGCTTGCCAATCGGTGAGAAGTTGCGGGTCCGCCGGCACGGTCTCGGCCTTTGTCAGCGTTGGAAAGAACGCGCCGAACGCCACGTAATCCGCGCCCGCCTCACCAGCCTCCATCGCAGCGTGGTAGGAGTTCTTGGCTGTCGCGCCGACAATGGCGTCATCGCCGAGGATCGCGCGCGCGTCCTTCACAGGGCTGTCGGCCAAACCGACATGGACGCCATCGGCGCCGAGTTCCCGGGCGAGTTCCGGGCTGTCATTGATCAGAACGGCCACCTCCCGGTCCTGGGCCAACGCAAGCACGGCATCTGTCACCCGGCGCGTCGCCGCCTCATCAATCTGCTCACCCTGCTTCTGACGAACCTGGAGACAGGCGACATCGCCGCCATCGAGGGCATCGGTGAGCGCTATTCTGAAAGCGGCCAGATCATCGATCCGGGGCGGGGTGATCAGGTACAGTCGGCAGCGGTGTCGGTCAGCCATGATGGTGGATTAGACACAGCCGCCTTCTTTCACAATGCGCCGGGTTGAGGCGGGATTGCGCGCCAGCGCAGCACCCGATCGGGTGGGCCGAGGTGAAAATCCTCCGCCGCAGTTCGGGCAGCGTCCGCCCAGCACGGTCTCCGCACAGGGGACGCAAAAGGTGCACTCGAAGGAACAGATCACCGCACCGGGTGCATCGGCCGGCAGATCGCGGTCACAGCACTCGCAGCTTGGGCGCATCTCCAACATGAGGTCAGCCCAGGTCAGACATGACCGTGGCCGCGGTCTCTACGGTAAGGTCGATATCGGCCTCGGTCATCGCTGCGCTGATGAACATGTTGTGCCAGGGATGGAAATAGATGCCGCGATCGATCATGCCGGCGCAAAATGCAAAGCCGAGCCCCATGTCCCGTTCGCCCTTCTCATCGAGTGCCATGATCAGCGGCATCTGTTCCGGCCCGGTCTGGCTTAGCCCGAAACCGGCATCGCCAGCCACACGCGCGAGCCCTGTGCGGAGCCGCTGTCCCAGGGCGACGGTGCGCTCGAGATAGTCACTGTCCCGCACCAGGCGCAGCGTCTCGAGAGCAGCCGCCATGGGCGCTGCAGAAAACCAGAACGAGCCTGTGACATAAAGCTTACCCGCCGCCTCGCGGGCCCTGTCATTGCCGAGTAGAACGGAAATGGGGTGACCATTGGCGATGGCCTTTCCCCAACTCGACAGGTCCGGCTGGATGCCGAGCGGCGCCCAGCTACAGTCCCGCGCCAACCGAAACCCGGCCCGGACATCGTCGACGATCAACAGGGCATCCTTCTCGTCGCAAAGCGCGCGCGCCCGGGCCGCATAAGCGGGGTCGGGGAACTCCTGATCAATCAGCACATCGTGCTTGAACGGAGAGGCAAAGATGCCAGCCAGATCATTGCCCGCCTGCTCGGCGGCGGCTTCAAGGCTCGCAACGTCATTGTAGGTGTACGGAATAAGGTCGGCCCGGTCGCCGGTGGTCGTGCCCGCTGGCATGGGCGTGCACCACGGGGCTGCACCGTGATAGGCGCCGGTCGCGACAAGCACCTTGGACCGTCCGCGGTGGGCCCGAGCCGTCATCAGGGCCATGGTCGTGGCGTCCGTGCCGTTCTTGCAGGGGATCGCCCAATCGGCATGCCCGACCATCTCCGTGAACGCCTCACAAAGCGCCACCATGATAGAGGATGGGCCCGTGGCCGTATCGACGCGCTGCATCTGATCCACATACGCCCGGTCAATCTCGGGATGGCGATAGCCAAAGAGCTGCGGACCATAGCCGCACATGAAGTCGAGATAGCGCTTACCGTCACCGTCCCACAGGTAGGCCCCCTCGGCGCACTCGAAGAATTGCGGCGTTCCTGGCGGCATGTTGGCCACGGACTGGTGCCCGTACATACCGTTGGGGATCACCCTGGCGGCTCTCTGGTCAAGCGTAATGTGTTCGGTATCCGCCATGGCCTTTTCTCCCCGCATCGCTTTTGGTCTTGTAAAGGGAGATGGTGAGCGTCGAGGCGCAAGCGGTCAATCCATGGCCAAACGAAAAGGGCGACCCCGCAGGATCGCCCTCATTCCGTGTCCCATCGGAAAAGCAGCCGGGTCAGCCCGCCCGGGAAGCCTGGAAGATGCTCTCGATGGCGTCTGCGAGCATGCGGTCGAATTCATCGTCGCTTTGCTGGGCGGAAAGGCCTTCGGTCAGCGCCCGCGAGAAGCTCGCGATCATGCCGGTGTTCTGGGCCAGCTTGCTGTTGGCATCACCGCGGGAATAACCGCCCGAAAGCGCCACGACACGCATCACGCGCGGATGATCGATCAGGGGCTTGTACTGGTTCGGCTGCGTCGGGATCGACAGTTTCAGCATCACCTGCTGGCCTTCCGGGATGCTGTCGAGGTGGCTGGCAATCGCATCGCGCAGGAGATCTTCGGCCTCGGCCTTGTCTTCCATATGGATATTCACTTCCGGCTCGATGATCGGGACGAGACCGTGCGCGAGGATCTGGTGGCCAAACTCGAATTGCTGGGCGACATTTGCGGCAATGCCATCGGCATTCGCAGACAGCACGTTCGAGCGCATCTTAGTGCCGAAGATGCCCTTCTCGACAGCACGGGCACAGAGCGCGTCAAGCTCCGGCATGGGATTCATGAGCTGAACACCATTGGCCGCTTCCGCCAGCCCCTTGTCCACCTTGAGGAAAGGCACGACACCGCGTTCTTCCCAAAGATAGGTCGCCGTCGGCGTGCCATCGATGTCGCCATCCATGGTCCGCTCGAACAGGATTGCGCCCATGACCTTCTCGCCCGTGAAGGCCGGTGACTTGATGATCCTGGCCCGCATCTGGTGGATCAAGCCGAACATTTCCTCGTCCGTGGACCAGGCCCCCTCCGCAATGCCGTAGAGGCCCAGAGCTTTCGGGGTCGAGCCACCTGACTGGTCGAGGGCGGCGATAAAGCCGTCCTTGCTGGCGGCCTGTTCGGTCATTTGGGGGTTGGTCATGGGTTTCTCCGCGGATCGCATTCGGCTGTCGGTACCCCTGGTGGGTCAGGTAAACGGGGGATTACCCCTTGAGGGCTTCCACCCCCGGCAGGGGTTTGCCCTCCATCCATTCAAGAAACGCACCGCCCGCAGTGCTGACAAAGGTGAAATCGCCCGCAACACCCGCGTGGTTGAGGGCAGCGACCGTATCGCCACCGCCGGCAACGGCGACAAGCCTGCCCGCCTTGGCGCGCGCCGCCGCCGCTTGCGCCGCAGCAACCGTGGCCTTGTCGAAGGGCGCCAACTCGAAAGCCCCGAGCGGGCCGTTCCAGACCACGGTCTTTGCCGTATCCATGGCGATGGCGATGATACCAACGCTCTGCGGTCCGGCATCGAGGATCATCTCATTATCGGCCACCTCTCCCAGTCCGCAGACCCTGTGGGACGCATGGGCTGCAAAGTCCTTCGCCACCACAAGATCCATGGGGAGAATGATATCGCACCCCTCTGCCCTGGCATTGGCTTCGATCTGTTTCGCCGTATCGGTCAGGTCATGCTCGCAGAGCGATTTGCCAACCGGGTATCCGCGCGCGGCAAGAAATGTGTTCGCCATGCCGCCGCCGATCACCAGGGCGTCGACCTTGGCAACGAGGTTTTTCAGAAGGTCGATCTTGGACGACACTTTCGCCCCACCCACCACGGCCATGACCGGCCTTTCCGGATGACCAAGCGCCTTCTCGAGTGCTTCGAGTTCGGCTTGCATGGTGCGGCCCGCAGCCGATGGCAAACGCTCGGCAACGCCGACCGTTGAAGCATGCGCCCTGTGAGCTGCGGAAAACGCATCGTTCACGAAAGCATCGGCGGTCGAGGCAAGGAAATCCGCCATCTGGGGATCGTTCGCCTCTTCCATGGGCGTGAATCGGGTGTTCTCCACAAGCACGGTCTCGCCTACTTCAGGATCGCGGGGACGCTCGCTGAACGAGACGGGCGAGCCGAGCAGGCTCGCAAGCGGAGCCGCCAGGGGCGCGAGTGACAATTCAGGGACAACCTTGCCCTTGGGCCGGCCGAAATGGGCCAGCAGGATCGGTCTGCCGCCCCGGTCGAGTATCTCGCGAAGGGTCGGAACGATCGCCCGCATCCGGGTATCGTCCGTGACCTGACCATCGGCCATCGGAACGTTGATATCGACCCGGACGAGGACACGTTTCCCGTCCAGATCGCCCAGATCTTCGATACGTTTGAAATCTGACATGGATGCCTGCTCTTGTTCTGTATCTCGCTGCAGAGGCTTCGCTACCGGGTCGGGGCGCCATCGGACTGTCCCCGGAGCATGTCCAGTGAGATTGAGATCTCGGGGAAGTTCAACGCACTCAAAAGGTGATCCGAATTCACCGTGGTCTCTGAGCGGTATTTGCCATTGGAGGGATCGCGCATGACCGTGATCGTATTCGCATCAAGGTCGATGAGCCAAAGTTCAGGGACGTTGACTTCAGCATAGATTGGCGCCTTGAGGGTCTTATCCCGTCGCTGGGAGGTTTTCATGACTTCGGCGACGAGGAAGAGGTCCGTCCCAGACATCTCATTTGTTCCGACATCAGCCCGATAGATAGCCAGGTCAGGACGCAACTCCGTGTCATGCGACAGGAAGAAACTTCCCTCTGAGCTCACCCGGTATTCAGTCGGCCATTTCAGCGCCGCGCTGAAAATCATGTGCAGCACCGTCCGCACATCCATGTGCTCAAAGCTCTCGCTGGGCATATCGAACCATTCCCCCCGAATGAGTTCCCATCGGTCATCTGGATCGATAAGTCCCTGTTCGACCATATCCGCCAAGTCGGCATTGGTGAAATAGCGCCGACCATCGTCGCCAAGGCTGTAGGTGATGTGGTTGCCATCCATGGTGCACACTTACCCCATAAGGGCGTCCGTCGCGAGAGCGGGGCGCACACCCTGGTGGCGTGCGCCCACCAGCGGGTCTCAGATCAGCCCGCCCAGGTAAATGGCCGTGTCGGACATCCGTGTGGCAAAGCCCCACTCGTTGTCATACCAGCTCAACACCCTGACCATGGTGCCGTCGGTCACCTTGGTCTGGTCGAGCGCAAAGGTCGACGAGGCGGGGTTGTGGTTGAAGTCCGCGCTGACCAGCGGCGCATCGACATAGGCGAGAACGCCTTTCATCGGGCCATTTGCGGCCTCTTTAACCGCCGTGTTGATCTCATCTTCCGTGGTGGCCCGGCTTGCGTCGAAGACAAGGTCGATCATTGAAACGTTTGGTGTCGGCACCCGCACGGCAGACCCATCCAACTTGCCGGCAAGTTCCGGAAGAACGAGTCCAACGGCCTTTGCCGCGCCCGTGGAGGTCGGGATCATGGAGTAGGCGGCCGCCCGTGCCCGGTAGAGATCCTTGTGCATGCGGTCGAGGGTCGGCTGGTCGCCGGTATAGGCATGCACGGTGGTCATGTATCCGCGCTCGATACCGACCGTGTCGTTCAGCACTTTTGCGACGGGCGAGAGGCAATTGGTGGTGCATGAGGCATTCGAGACCACCATGTCGTCCGCGCTGAGGCTCTGGTGGTTCACACCGTAAACAATGGTCTTGTCCGCGCCGGACGCCGGGGCCGAAACCAGCACGCGCTTTGCACCCGCCGAAAGATGCGCCGACGCGGCGTCCTTGGAGACGAAGATCCCGGTGCATTCCAGCGCAACATCGACGCCCATATGCCCATGCGGCAGCTCTTTCGGATCCCTGACGGCCGTGCACTTGAAGCTGCGGTCACCGACTACGATCGTGTCGCCATCGACCGTCACATCCATCGGCAAACGCCCATGGACCGAATCGTACTGCAGAAGGTGGGCATTGGTCTCGACCGGGCCGAGATCGTTGATAGACACCACTTCGATATCCCGGCGATCGTGCTCGATGATCGACCGGAGAACAAGGCGGCCGATGCGGCCAAATCCATTGATAGAAACGCGAACGGCCATGAAGCTTACCTCTGATGCGCTGGCTACGAATGTTGCATTGCGGTGTAGCCCCGCTCACCCGCTGCGTCCAGCGTGTGCCAGGACCGCACCCCTGCCCCTGAAATGCAAGCCGCAGGCCGCCGATCGTGCCGCTCGATACACCTGGAGGGGCGCACCGCCGTCAATGGACAGTGCACCACGATCTTCGCCTCAAACGCCGGCTTTTACAGCCTCGACAAGCGCGTCAGCGGTGATGCCGAAATGCTTGAACAGATCCTTGTAGGGCGCGCTGGCGCCGAAACTGTCCATGCCGATGAAGGTCCCCTTCGGCCCGATCCACCGGTCCCAACCGAAGCGGACACCCGCTTCAATCGCGAATTTGGGCCCATCGCCGCCCAGCACCTCAGACTGGTAATCCGCAGGCTGCGCGTCGAAGAGTTCCATGCACGGCATCGACACAACGCGGACGCCAATCCCCAGGCCCTGCAGCTTTGCCTGGGCCTCCATGGCCACCGCAACCTCTGAACCGGTCGCCACAATGACCGCCCGTTCCTCCCCCGTCGCCGGCGACAGCACATACGCACCGCGCGCTGAGCGGTTCTCTTTGCCGACATCGGTCCGAAGCGACCGAACACCCTGGCGCGTAAGGGCAACCGTCGACGGCCCGGCCCGGTTCCTGAGCGCCATTTCCCAGCATTCCGCCGTCTCGATCCCGTCACAGGGGCGGAAGACCTGCATGTTCGGCATCGCCCGGAGGCTGGCAAGCTGCTCCACCGGCTGGTGGGTCGGCCCATCCTCACCAAGGCCAATGGAATCATGGGTCATCACGTGGATCACGCCCAGCCCCATCAACGCGCCGATCCTGATGGCCGCCCGCGAATAGTCCGCAAAGATCAGGAACGTGCCCGAATAGGGGATCACCCCGCCGTGCAGCACCATGCCGTTCATGGCCGCCGCCATGGCATGTTCCCGCACGCCATAATGGACATAGCGTCCAGACCAGTCCTCAGCCGTCATGGGCGCTGTGACAGAAGTCTTGGTGTTGTTCGACCCCGACAGATCGGCAGACCCGCCCACCATTTCCGGGATCGCCTTGGTCAGCATCTCCAACACCGCTCCCGACCATTTCCGCGTCGCATCGTCCTTGCCCATATCGAGGACACGCTGCTTGTGCGCCGCAATCTGCTCTGAGAGATCCTTCGGCAGCTCCCCCCCAAGCGCGCGCTGGAAGGCGCCATACTGCTCCGACGCATTGAGCCGCACACCCCACGCAAGCCGTTCAGGCGCAGCACGGCCGCCGACCGCGCGCCAGGCCTCCAGGATAGGATCCGGCACCTCGAACGGCGCGGGCGCCCAGCCGATATTCGTGCGGATGCCGGCCACCTCTTCGGCGCCATAGGGTCCACCATGGGCCTTGCCGGTGCCCTCGATCGTCGGCGCGCCATAGCCGATCCGCGTCTTGCAGGCGACCATCACAGGCTGCTCCTGCACCTTGGCCCATTCGAGCGCCGCCTCGATCGCCTCCGGATCATGGCCATCAATCCCGCGCGTGACCCAGCCCGATGCCTCGAAACGGGCACACTGGTCGGTGCTATCGGCAAGCTCTGTCCCGCCATCGATGGTCACGGCATTGTCGTCGAACAGGACAATCAGATTGCTCAGCTTCAGGTGGCCCGCCAACGTGATCGCTTCCTGGCTGATCCCTTCCATCAGGCAGCCATCCCCCGCCAGAACCCACGTCCTGTGGTTCACCAGGTCATCCCCGAACCGGGCGTTCAAATGCCGTTCGGCCATGGCCATGCCCACCGCCGTGGCAATGCCCTGCCCCAGCGGACCCGTCGTCGTTTCCACCCCCTCGGTGACGAAATTCTCGGGGTGACCCGGTGTCGGACTGCCAAGCTGGCGGAAATTCCGGATATCATCGAGCGTCACGCTGCCATATCCGGTGAGATACAGCAGGCTGTAGAGCAACATCGAGCCATGCCCAGCAGACAGCACAAACCGGTCCCGGTCCGGCCAATCGGGCTCGGCCGGATCATGCTTGAGATGCTTCGAAAAGAGGATGGTCGCCACATCCGCCATCCCCAAGGGCAAACCCACATGCCCCGATTGCGCCTGCTCCACGGCATCCATCGACAGGGCCCTGATGGCGTTCGCCATTTCCGTATGTGTTGCGCTCATACCGCCGTCCTATTCTCACCAATCGGGCAATGGCGATTGCCATGCGCCGCGTCAAGCGGCTTGGCGCGCTTCCTTCCCGGCGTTAGAGGTGGGACATGTCGGGAATGGACGAAGCTGTGCAGAAACTTGATGCCGCGCTCGAGCGGCTGGACCGGGCGCTGGACACCCTGTTCGAGCAGGCCGGCGATCCAGCCCTCATGCGCCGAGAACTCCAGATCATGGGCGACGACCGCGCCAGGCTTGCCGATGACCTGGACGCCGCCCTCGCACGGGAAGCCGACCTCCAGGCCCTGGCCGACGAAGCGTCCACCGCGCTCGGCTCCGCCATCGAAGAGGTCAAGGCCGCGCTGGCCATGCAGGAGAGCCGCCATGGCACGGGCTGATATCGCGATCCGAAACCGCTCCTATTCGATCGCCTGCGCACCGGGTCAGGAGGCGAAACTCCAGGCCCTCGGCAGCAAGCTCGAAAAACGCGTTCAAGCCATTGCCAAGGCCGTCGGCGATGTGGGCGAAGAGCGGCTCTACCTGATCGCAGCGCTGTCCATGCTGGACGAGTTGAACGCCTCGCAATCGGGCCCAGCCTCCCAAGCCTCCCCAGCTTCTATGAGCGCCGAAACAGCGTCTGCAAGCGACGTCGAGCGCCGCGCCACAACCGCCATTCTCGACGCCGCCGCCCGGATAGAGGCGATTGCCCAGCGCGCAGAGGCGCGGAACCGGGGATCGTGAGCCCCAACCCAGGGACACTTGCACCAGGGACACTTGCCGAAGACACCGGCTGAAAACACCGGCCCGAAACACCTCTTTGGCCACTAGGGAGACAGAGACATGCGCCGAAGCGGCGACCTGCAACCATTCCTCCTCGGCGTCCCCAGTGACGAGGAGGGGCACCGCATTGCGGTAGACCCCACCTATTTCTCGGGCCTCGATGAGGTCGGCGCCCTCCTGGCCGAAATCGCCGGTCTCCTGGCCCAGGGCTTCGTTCAGTCCGGCCGCGCCATCGACATGGCAGACGCCATGGAACAGATCGAAGAGAGCCTCGTCATCTCGCTCCAGGAAATCACGGGTCCAGGGGACGTGTAGCCGCCCAAACGCTCCCCCCGAAAAGAACTTATCCCACACTTATTTCGCCTAGCGCCCTGTAATCCTTGAAGTCCCCCTAAACTTATCCGCACCCTCGGGGGCAGTGGTATACTGCCCACCAAATGTCGAACATCACCGACACCATCGAAGAGCTGCGCCCCTTCGGCGAGCAGCTATACACCCGCGTGCTGGGCCGGGATGATCTCCATCTCGCGCCTGACTTTCTCACGCGCGCGGCGGCTGCACGCCTCAAGGCCGGCATCGCGATGCTCGAATCCTGGATCCGACGGGTCCTCATCCTCCTCGCCCTGGAAATCGAACCCACCCTCTCCAACGACGACCACCCCCACATCCGCTACTCCCGCGA
>JBCDLC010000004.1:0-130893 GCA_038745855.1 Pseudomonadota bacterium
CCGCTCGGCTGGGTGTGGCCGGGGTAGGTTTGGGATCTGACTTTTGCGGCGGCCTTGAGGGCTTCGATGCGGGTGCGGTCGAAGGGGGCGCCGCTTGGGAAAATGCGGAGGGCTTGGGTGGGCGGGCTGAGTTTGCGCTCCCGGGCGTAGCGGATGTGGGGGTGGTCGTCGTTTGAGAGGGTGGGCTCGATTTCGAGGGCGAGCAGGATCAGCACGCGTCTGATCCAGGATTCGAGCATGGCGATGCCCGCCTTGAGGCGTGCGGCCGCCGCCCGCGTGAGGAAATCGGGCGCGAGATGGAGGTCATCTCGGCCGAGCACGCGGGTATACAGCTGCTCGCCAAATGGGCGCAGCTCCTCGATGGTGTCGGTGATATTCGACATTTGGTGGGAGCGTATCATGGGCGTGAACCCGTCGGATACGCGCCGGGTTTTCCCAACGATTACAGGGCGTGGAGCGTGGATAGGGGAGAAGTTATCCTACAGCGTGGGTGTCTTGTGGCTGGCGCGCTGGGAGAGACCGGGAAAGGCCCAGAGCCCTCAGCCGGATCCATCGCGTCGCGAAGGGCGCAGCCCGGAGCCCAGCGGGAGATCCAAGCATAAAGACCTTCAGTCGACGGCGCCGATGTAGGGGAGGCCGCGGTATCGGCCGGCGTCGTCCATGCCGTAGCCGACCAGGAAGCGGTCGGGGGTTTCGACGGCGTGGAAATCCACGCCGTCTTTCGGCGCGCCGGGCTTTACGGCCAAGGCGCAGGTGATGACGTCCCGTGCGCCCTTGGCCAGCATGTGCTGGCGCGCGAAACTCAAGGTGCGGCCGGTGTCGAAGACATCGTCCACCACGAGGACACCGCGGCCCTGGACGGGCCTTGAAAGATCGGCACGGACGACGACCCGGCCGCTGCTTTCGCGGGCATCGCGGTAGCTTTCGAGCCAGAGGACATCGAGCACCGGATGCACGTCGATCCGGGCGAGGGCTTTCATCAGGTCGGTAGTGAAGGGGGTTGCCCCGATCAGGATGCTGACCAGCGACCAGTCCCCGTCCATGCGCGGCTTCAGGCGGGCGGCCAGGTCTGTGATGGCGGCTTCCAGGGCCTGTTCTGAGATGACGGTTTCAACGGGCTTTCCAGCGGAGGACCCGGTCATCGCTGCGGCTCGGCGAAGCGCAGGTCGAGCGTGTAGGAGTCGGCCGGCGGATTTTCCATCACCGCGCGGAACTGTCCGGCCTCGCCCGGTGGGATTTTCGCCGGTTGCACATCGGCCTCGAACTCGGCGATGCGCGTGCCGTGGGTATCGAGCAGGCCGATCCGGACCCGGGGCGCATCGACCGGACGGCCGGTCTGGTTGCGGACATCTGCGGCCACGGTGAGCACAGGCACGGTGCCGACCAGTTCGCGGCGGCGGTCGATATTCTCGAACGCGACGCCGAACCGGTTGGCGGGTAATCCGATGGCGGCATAGGCGGTGGCCATGGCCGGGAAGCGCTTGACCACGCTGTCGCGCTGGATCACGGCGGCGGCCAGGAGGGAGAAGGCGACGGCGGCTGTGCCCGCCCAGGCGGAAAGTGCAGCAATCCGGCTGCGCTTCACCTGTCTTTCATGAACCGTGCGCAAATATGTCGTGTGCGCGGGCGATGTGCCGGGCCTGGACCCGCTGGACGGCTCGTCTGCGCGCACGAACCAGGAATGGCCGCAGGATGCGCATTTCACCTGACGCCCATCGGGCCCGATCGATCCGGCGTCAGCATGGTAAGTGGTTTGGCACACGTCACAGGTGATGATCATGGCCGTTATGTCGCCCAATTCGCCCGCATGGTCTACGTCTGGCCGAGCCCCGCTTCGGCCCGTGAACCGACGTGGAGACTTCACGATGCGCCCTGCCGGACCTGTGGCTGATATTGCGATGGACTACGCCGTCCGCCTCGACAATGTGACGCTTGATTATGGCAATGCCGATCCCGTGCTGGATGGGTTGAGCCTCGCGCTGACGCCTGGGAGTTTCACGTTTCTCACCGGGCCTTCGGGCGCCGGCAAGACCAGCTTGCTGAAGCTCATGTACCTGGCGCTGCAGCCGACCGTTGGGGATATGGCGCTGTTCGGCCGGAATACGGCCAGGATGAGCCGCGACCAGCTTTCTGCCTTCCGGCGGCGCATCGGTGTGGTGTTCCAGGAGTTCCGCCTCCTCGACCATCTCACGGTTTACGAGAATGCGGCGTTGCCGCTTCGGGTGGCGGGCCGGAAGGAAGATGACTATCGCGACGATGTGGAGGACCTCTTGAAATGGGTTGGGCTTGGTCCGCGCATGTCGGCCTATCCGCCCACGCTTTCGGGCGGGGAACAGCAAAGAACGGCGATCGCCCGCGCGCTGGTCAACAAGCCGGATCTGCTTCTGGCCGACGAGCCGACGGGGAATGTGGATCCCGAGATGGGTGCGCGTCTGTTACGGCTGTTTGTTGAGTTGAACCGCCGGTTGGGGACGACGGTGCTAATTGCGACCCACGATCTGGACCTGATCAAGCAGATCGATGCGCCGGTGCTGCGCCTGGAGCATGGCTTCGTGGTGCGCGATGATGATCTGGGGGCTGACCAATGACGACGGAAACCGCGCTTCTGCCGATGAAGGATGCCCGGGAGGCGGCGCTTTTCTTTGTGGTCGTGGCGCTGTGCTTTCTTGCAGCGGTGGCGGCGTTGACGCTGAAATCAACGTACGCCGCGGCAGAGACGTGGACCGCGTCTGTGGAGGGTGAATATACGATCCGCCTCAAGGATACCGACCGGCGCGGCGCCGAGGAGGCCAGCGACCTGATCGCCGGCGTGAATGGCGTCGAGGCCGCGCGGGTTCTGTCACGCGATGAGATCAACACGCTGTTGGCGCCGAGTTTTGCAGGGGGCGAATTGCCGGCGGGATTGCCCATGCCGTTGGTGATGACGGTGGAAACAAGGGCCGGTGTGGGAAACCTGTCGGCCCGGTTTGCCGATACCCTGTCCGACGGCGGCTTCGATGGGGTGGTCGATGCCCATGATGAATGGGCTGGCGATGTGCGGCGGGCCCTGGCTGTGCTGCGCTATGTGGCGCTTTCGACGGTTCTTCTGCTCGGCGCGACGGCCCTGTCGGTGATCGCGTTTGCGACCCATGCAGCCCTGCTGGCGCGGAAGGATATCGTCGATGTGTTGCATCTTTCTGGGGCTACGGATCGGTTCATCTCGCGATTGTTCGAGCGCCGGTTCTGGACCTTGGGTCTGAGGGCCGGGTCTGTGGGGGCGCTGCTTGCCCTTGGCGGGGTGGCACTGGCGCTTTCGTATGCCAGTGCCCAGGCCGCGCGGAGTGGCCTTCTTCCGGTACTGAGCCTGGATCTGGGCGATGGATTGATCCTGCTTCTGACGCCGGTGATTGCAGGATTGGCAGCGCGGATCGCGGCCCGCCTCACGGTCATGCGCGCGCTGACCGGGGGCGGAGAATAGCGGCCTGGCAGGTGACGAAGACGTGAGACGGGCTTACACCGCGCCCATGCAAGTGTTGCGATCGCTCGTGTTCATGGCCTGGATGTACGGCCTGCTGCTGGTGATGGGCCTGGTTTGGCTGCCGTCCCTACTTCTGCCGCGCGGGGTCTTGCTGTTCGGGGTCCGCTGCTGGACGCGGCTCGTCCGGTGGGGGCTTGAAGTATTCTGCCATATCCGGACCGAAATTCGCGGGCGTCAGCACCTGCCGGAGGGTGCGATCCTTTACGCAGCGAAACACCAGTGCATGTGGGATGTGTTCGTACCGTTCCTGATCCTGAAGGACCCGGTCATCACCATGAAGCGGGAACTGCTCTGGTATCCCGTGATCGGTTGGTATGCCCTCAAACTCCGGATGATTGCCATCGACCGCGGCGGATTGGCGAAGACGGTGAAAGCGATGCTTGTCCAGGCGGCCGAAAGAGCCCGGGAAGGCCGGCAGTTCGTGATCTTCCCGGAGGGCACGCGGCATCCACCGGGGGTCACGGCGGGATATTTCTCGGCCGGAACCGGCGCTTTCTACAAGCATCTCGGCGTGGCCGCGGTGCCAGTCGCGACAAATTCTGGCCTCTGTTGGCCGGCAAAAGGCATTCTGAGGCGACCGGGGGTCATCGTTTTCGAGATCCTGCCGCCCATCGAAGCGGGACTGAACCGGAAAGCCCTCATGACCCGATTGGAACAGGCCATCGAGCCAGCCTCAGACGCGTTGCTTGAGGAAGGTCTCCGCCACCAGGATCGCCAGCGCATGGATCTGGAGCTTGCCCCATGAGCCAGGACTATTACGGCGGCGCATCCTCGCCGCGCAGGGCGAAACGGCTCGGATGGCGGATTTTCGGGCCGCTCATCGTGTTCGTGGTCATCTTGGCCATCTATTCGGCCTATTGGCATTGGGCGAAATCACAGTTGGTTGCCGGCATTGACGCGTGGATCGATGGTGAGCGCGCCCGGGGGATGCAGGTCGAGTACTCAGCCAAGCGGTTCGACGGTTTTCCCTTCCGGTTCGCGCTCACGCTCGATGATCCTGTTTATGGTGATCCGGACCAGCAGCAACGTTGGCAGGGTGAAAAGCTGCAACTGGTCATGCAGCCCTGGAATTGGCAGCATATCATCGCGCGTTCCCCCGGTGAAAACCGGATCTTCGAGCGTGGTCTCGAGGGATGGGCCCGTTTGGGACCGAAATCAGCCAGTAGCCTCTCCTGGTCAGACACGGGCCTCGAGCGGTTTTCGATCGCCATCGACACGGTGAGCTTTGACCTGGCGGGCGAATTGGCGGGTGAGGCAGACGCTTTTGAATTCCACCTCAGAACCTATCCCGGCGAGCCCGATACCCTGCAACTCGAAACGCACTGGCAGTCCATCCGGCTTGGAGATGTCATTCCAGGAACGGAGCCCTTGGGCCAGACCGTTGGGCCGACCATCCTGCGTGCGGAAGCCACGAAAGCCTTTTCGGCCTTGGCCATAACCCCGGAACCCAGCCGGTGGCCGGCGACGGTCTTGAGCCTTGGCGGCGAAATCCGCGTGCCGCAGGTCCTGGTTGAGTGGGGGCCGCTTAACGCCGGTGCCCGCGGCGGGCTGGCGACCGGCGATCAGGGGGATCTGAAGGGGTCGGTCGGTGTTCGGATCGAAAAGGCAGACGCGCTGCGTGAGGCGCTTGCTGAGGCGGGTCGGCTGAACGAGCAGACCGATATGGCGATCCAGGCCCTCGAAGCGGCGTCGACCGATGGCCGGTTTCTTGAGCTGTCAGTCCGTGACGATGGTCTCTACATGCTAGGCAATCAGGTTATCCCGCTCGACCTGGGCGGGCCGTTGGGATGAGCGCGCCGAGCCAGGAGCGGCTCTGCGAAGCGTGTGCGCACCTCTCGGAGGCTGATCCAGCGCTGGCGAAGGCCCACTCGGAGATCGGTCCACCAAACTGGCGCGTCGTCGAACCGGGATATGCCGGACTGGCGCGCATGATTGCATTTCAGCAGATTTCGACGAAGGCGGCCGCCGCCATCTGGGGCCGCGTCTGCGATGCTGTTGGCGAGATCACGCCGTCGGCCATGCTCGATGCCAGCGACGAGACGTTGCGCGGATGCGGACTGTCGCGGCCGAAGATTTCCCATCTGAGGGCCATCGCCGAGGCCAATACCTGTGGCGATCTCCCGCTCGAAACCCTTGGCAACCATGACATTGATGATGCCAGGGCGAGGCTCGTCGCCGTGAAAGGGATTGGTCCGTGGACCGCGGATGTTTTCCTGATGACGGCCACCGGCGCCCTCGACGCCTTTCCGGCCGGAGATGTTGGATTGATGGAGAGCTACAGGCTCCTGAGCGGCGATCAGGAGAAGCTGAAGCCAAAGGATTTTTCGGCCCGGGCAGAAGGGTGGCGACCCTTTCGCGGGGTTGCCGCGCATCTCCTCTGGGACTGGATCAACGCGCAGAGGGATCGCGACATTGCGCCCGTTTCGACGGGCTAGGGCTGGCAATCACGGCGATTGTCATAATATTGAGATTGGGAATCGTGTACACGTTCTGGCGGGATGGAGGTCGTCGCTTTCTTCAGGGTAATTTGTCATACGTCCCCCAGCAGGCGAGCCTGTTGGGCACGCCATCACCGGGTTTGAACAAGGTAGATCTGTGATGGCCGAGATTGTTCAGTCGCCCCCGAGCGGTCGCCCCGCCCTTGTGCTGAATGCCGATTTTCGGCCCCTCTCCTATTATCCGCTTTCGTTGTGGCCCTGGCAGGATGTGGTCAAGGCTGTCTTCCTGCAACGCGTTGATGTGATTGCGGAATACGATCACTTTGTGCGGTCGCCTAGCTTTGAAATGCGCCTTCCCAGCGTGATCGCGCTAAGGGAATTTGTTCGTCAGGATCGGCCGCCAGCTTTCACCCGGTTCAACCTGTTCCTGCGTGATGGCTTTGCGTGCGTTTATTGCGGCGCGACCAACGAACTGACCTTCGACCACGTGATTCCACGCTCAAAAGGTGGGCGCACGACCTGGCAGAATATCGTGACAGCGTGCTCGAGCTGTAATCTTCGGAAAGGCGGGCGAATGCCGGCCGTCGCGAAGATGGTGCCTGGTAAGAAACCCGTCCGGCCCTCGAATTATCAGCTCCAGGAAATGGGCCGCCGCTTCCCGCCAAACCATCTTCACGAGACCTGGATGGATTATCTTTACTGGGACGTGGAACTGGACCGCTAAGGTTCAAGCGCCGGAACTGGAGAGCACCTGTCGTGTGCTTATTTCGAGGACACCATCGAGGAGTGCAATCCGGTCCCGGGTCGCACCAAGCGCCTCGGAGGTGTCGGCTTCGCAATAGACCAGCATGTCGATATCCCCCGCCAGGCAATAGGCAACTTCGACGCCTTCGATCTTGCGGATGGTCTCGATCAGGCTGCTGTCTGATACTCCCGGCGCAAACCTCAGCGTAAGAAACGCCTTGATCGCGGGCTGGGCCACACGGTCTACGTTGATCGTATAGCCCTTGATGATCCCGCTCTCTTCAAGCCGAACGATCCGATCGTGGGTTGCACTCCTCGAAAGGCCAATTGAACGGGCGAGCGATACCAGGCTAGCTCGAGAATTGCGCTTCAGGGCAGCAAGCAATTGCTTGTCGGCTTCATCAAGAATGGGCTTTGACATGGGACCCTAACACTCTGTCGGCCGGGCCGGAAAATTTCCGGCAACTCCAACATGATGCGGGTGGTTTGGTTGGATGCAACCCCCCATTCTCGCTCGAGAAAGAGGAGAGAAACATGGATATGGGTACATTCCTGCTGTTCGCAGTAACCACGTTTGTTGTCGTATTCTCACCAGGGCCTGCTGCAATAACAGTCACGGCGCAGGGGTCCGGCAATGGCATCCTGCGGGCTCAGTTCGGGGTTTTCGGGATTGCGAGCGCCAATGCCGTTTACTTCGCCCTGTCGGCGACGGGTATCGCGTCGATCATTATTGCTTCGAATACAGCATTCGCTGTCATCAAATGGATAGGTGTGGCCTATCTAATCTATCTCGGCGCGAGTGCGATCCTGAGCAAAAGCGGTGGCCTAACCGTGGAGCGTGGCGAGCCGGCCTCCAGGGCTCGACTTTTCACAAAGGGCTTTGTTGTCGAATTCGCAAACCCCAAGGCGCTTCTGTACTTCGCTGCCATCCTACCCCAGTTTATTGACAGTGGCGCTCCGGTTGCTCCGCAAATCGCGATCATGGGGATCACAACCCTCGTGCTCGATGTCGTCGTCTATTCGGTCTACGCCTATCTCGGCCAAACCTTGTCTCGCAGTGGCTTGAAGCGTTGGATGGTGCGCGCCTTGAACAGAGCCGCAGGCAGCGCTCTCCTGTTTGCGGCCTTCAAGATGGCGCGGGTGACCGCGTGATCTACTGGATCGTGGTTGACTGTTTGGTGATGCGGGCGCGGCGGCGGCAGTCGTAGTCCAGCCGTTCGTCGCCGCAGAAGTCCGGCCAGGCGTCGCTTTCAAGCCAGTAGTCGACCAGTCCGAATTTCGCGGCCATGGGCCAGAAGCGTGGGTCTTTTCGGAACGCCTCCATTTCGGGATAGAAGAAGACCACCGTGACGGACGCCATGTCGGTTGGGAATTCGTCCATGGCCGCAAACGAGGCGTCGAGGTCACCGAGAACCGCATACATCCGTGCCCGCCAGTCGGCCTGGACGTCCGATCCGCAGGCAGCCGCAAACGCGGCTAAGTCCGGTTGTTCCACGAGGCGTGCCTCGCCAAAGGCCCTGGCGCAGACCACGAGGTGATCTTCTATCGGTGAACGGCGGGCGACGACGCGGTCGAGATAGTCGAGCCCGGCAGCGGCATCGCCGTTGAAGAGTTCGACCTGGAGCTTGCGCCAGTAGAGCTCCCACCAGTCAGGATTGTCGCGCGCAACCCGGTCGAATTCCTGGTGCGCGCGCGTTCGGTTTCCGAGAATGCTGTGCATCAGCGCAAACTGGGTGCGCACATATACGTCATAGGGATCGATGGCGAGCGAGCGCGCGAGGAGCCGCTGCGCCTCGGCAATCCGGCCCATGCGGCGATACTGGTAGGCGAGATTCGTGATGGCAAGCGGAGGCGCGTGGGATGAGCGGCTTGCCGCTTCCAAGTGACCGATATGCTTGAGCGGCTCGTCCTTCGACGCGCTGATCGCAGCGTGGGCCAGGTGCGCATAGGGACTGTCGGGCGCTCTCGAGAGGGCCTGGTCAGCGAGCGCCTCGGCCTGGCCGAACTGGTCCTGCCGGGTTTCGTCGTCGATATATTCGTCCCACATGGCTTGCTCGGCCAGCGCCCAGGCGTGCAGGGCCTGTGCCGTCGGACGCCCGGGTTCGCGCTGCAAGATCGCTTCGGTGAAGGCGGGCAGGTTTTTCATTTGCGCCTTCTCCCGGGTGGCGCGGCAGAAGCGGGCATATTGGCGGAAGGCAACGCTGTCGGCCTCCAGCGCATCACCGCGGATGCCGAGTGCGCACCGAACGGTCCAGGCGACACTGGCCCCGATCTGGCTGGACAGGAAGGCCGTCTCATCGGGGTCGCGCTCGAAGGTTTCGGACCACACAACGACGCCTTCAGCGGCATCGAACAATTCGACGATGGCGCGATGGACGGTGCCCGTTTCTTCGAGCTGTCCACGAACGGTGAACTCGGCACGGGTCTGGGCTGCGGCGCCAGCAATTGCTGTCTCCAGGCCCGCATCGGAAAGGATGGCCGTCATGTTCGCGGGCATGGATCCGGCGAGGGCCTGTAGTCCAGGATCGGTCGAGCCGGTCTGAAAGGCGCCGACCTCGATCCGTCCAGCCGCGACGGTGCGTGCTAGCAGCGTCTGCGCCACGTCTTCGGCTTCGGGAGACGGCTGGTTCAGCAGCGGAATGGCGAGCATGCCCATGATGAGTGCGGCGGCTGCGGCGGCGAAGGCCAAACGGGGCGTGCTGGTCCAGCCTTTCCGTTTCGGGTGCAGCGTCTCGCCGCGCTCAGCTTTGCTTTCGATCGTCCGGTTGGTGAGCGGTTCGGTCGCTGTCGCCTTGTCGAGCGGTGTTGCGGCAGCAATCAACCGGTAGCCGCGCTTGGGAACGGTTTCGATCACGCGGCGGATGCCATGGCTATCGCCGAATGCCTTGCGCAGGAGCGAGATCGCGCGTGTCAGCCGCTCATCGCCGCCATATTCGGCCTGCCAAACGGCATCGACCAGATCCTTTCGGGACACGACATCGCCGGCATGGGCCAGAAGCACGAGCAGAACGTCCATGACCATTGGCTCGACACAGGTCTCACCACCGGGGCCGGAGATGGTTAGTCCGCTCGGGTCAACGATGGCGCCGTCAACCCGCCAGCATGTGCGTTCGAAATCAGGTTCTGTCATGTCCATAGCGCTGCCAGTCGAACTGCGCCCGCTACCTCGTCCCGACGCCAGTATGGCAAGGAATACGCCTGAGCGCGATGGTTTTGCATGCAAAAATTACGCATGAAAACAAAGGCCTCACATATCCCTCAGAAAAGGCCCGCATCGCGGGCAGGATTTCAGGCGCCCGATCCGCTCCTCTCGGTTTGGTCGGACCAACGACGCTCTCCGCAAAGGAGATTTCAGTCCCGGCGACCAGAAGACGAAACCCGAGGAGGAAACCCCGATGATCCACAAACCAACCCGCACCGCTTCGACACACTCCCGGCCGATCCGCCTTGTGGTTCCGACGATGCTTGCCGCCTTGCTTGCTGGCGGTCTGGCATCGGCGCAGACGGCCACGTTCAGGCTCGACCGTACCGAGGCGCCCGAAAAGATCTATGAGCGGTTCGAGAAAGTCGCCGCTGCCGCTTGCCATGACGCGGTTCGGTCCGAGGGCCCGATGGCCCTGAATACCAGCATCGAACGCCGCGAACGCTGTACGGCCGACCTTCTTGGCCAGGCCATCGAACAGGCCAGGATTCCGGCGCTTGCGGCCATCCATGCCGGCGAGGGTCCAGCGCTGTCCGGCGCGACCTTGGCCCAAGTCACAGGCACGGCTTCCGAATAACCCCCGAAGAAAAGCCTCACATTTACCTAGGGACCGCGCGACTTCGTGCGCGGTCCCTTTTCTTTTGGTCAACCGAAACGTGCCTACAACGACTGTTGCAACAGCGTCGTTTTAGACATTTTATCCACAGAGCACGACAGGAGGACCAGATGGGCGCTTTGACCGATCTCACGATGAACTGGAAATCGCTGACAGGTCTCAGGCGTACCCTCAAGGCGATCGGTGACGTCGACCCGGATGGCTACACGCTCATCGCTGATGACCTTGAGGCTTCAGTGGACAAGCACGGCGCCAATGTTGCCTTTCGTTTCGAAGGCAAGATCCTGACCTATAATGAGTTCGAGGCGATCGCGAACCGGGTCGCGAATTGGGCCCTTTCCCAGGGACTGACCGCCGGTGACGTGGTTGCCCTCTACATGGAAAACCGCCCCGAATATGTGGCGACGTGGTTTGGACTGTCGAAAATTGGCGTCGTAACGGCGCTGATCAATCACAATCTGACCGATGACTCCCTTGCCCACTGCGTGAACATTGCCGATGCGAAAGCCGTCATCAGCGGCGCTGAGCAAGATGAAGGCCTCGCGTCGGCGATTGACCTTTTCGAGAACGAGCCGGCGCTCTGGACCTGGGATGGCACGCCGACCAATCGGATCATGGACCTTGGCACCGCTTTGGATGAGGTATCCGATGAGCGGCCCGAACATCGCCATCGGGAAGGGATCAAGGCGGGGGAGCTGGCGCTCTATGTCTACACGTCTGGAACCACGGGCCTGCCCAAAGCGGCCAGGCTGACCCATGCGCGGACCCAGGGCATGATGCGCACGTTCATCGGCCCCTGCCGGGTGACCCAAACAGATCGCGTTTACGTCACCCTGCCGCTTTACCACGGCACGGGCGGCATCTGCGGCGTCGGGATTGCGCTCAATACGGGCGCCTGTGTGATTTTGCGGCGGAAATTTTCCGCAAGCGCATTTTGGGACGACGTGACAGACCAGGGCGCGACCGTCTTTTCGTACATTGGCGAATTGTGCCGGTATCTCTTGAACCAGCCGACCCACCCGAAAGAGCGGGCACATCGGCTTCGGACGGGGTTTGGAAACGGTCTGCGTCCTGAAATCTGGCAGGAGTTCTTTGACCGCTTCAATATTCCGCATCTGGCCGAGTTCTACGGGTCAACCGAGGGCAATGTGTCGTTTGTGAACGTGGATGGTAAAATCGGCGCAGTGGGCAGGATCCCTCCATTCCTCAAATCAAAGTTCGAGAACGTCAAATTCGTAAAGTTTGACATTGAAACCGAAGAGCCCGTGCGGGGGCCCGATGGACTCTGCATCGAGTGCGATCCTGATGAGCCGGGCGAGGCGATTGGCCGAATCAGCGACGACGTTCGCGAACGCTTCGAAGGTTATAATGACGAAAGCGCGACGAAGAAGAAAATACTGCGCGACGTATTGAAACCGGGTGATACCTGGTTCCGGACCGGTGATCTCATGCGCAAGGATGCCGGCGGCTGGATCTATTTCGTGGATCGCATCGGGGACACTTTCCGCTGGAAGGGAGAGAATGTGGCCACCAACGAGGTCGGCGATGTGCTGTCGCAATTCGACGGTATTGAGCATGCCAATGTCTACGGCGTCCCCGTGCCGGGCACCGATGGCAAGGCGGGAATGGCGGCGATCACGGCGCCGAAGCCACTCGATATGGATGCCTTGTCTGCGCACTTGACAGAGCGGCTCCCGCCATACGCACGGCCGCTGTTCATTCGGATCCAGACCGAGGCGGAGACGACAGGAACGTTCAAGTATCGGAAGGTGGACCTGGTCAATGAGGGTTTCGACCCAGAGGCTGTGAGCGATCCCCTCTTCTTCATTGATCCGAGCAAGGGGACCTATGTTCCGCTATCAGCAGCCGAGCACAAAGGCATCCTCGACGGCCAATACAAGTTCTGACGGTCTTTAGAGGCTGCGGCACTCGACCGGGAGGCCGTTAGGCGACACCCGCCTTCAGGAAGTCGTGCATGTGCACGATGCCGGCCGGTCGGCCGTGTTCATCGACGGCGATGAGCTGGCTGATCTTGCGGTCATTCATCAGGGCGAGCGCGGCTGATGCCAGCGTCTCAGGCGTTGCTGTCACCGGGCCCCTGGTCATGACGTCGTCAATAGAACCGCCCTGCTCGCCTTTGGCCACGAGCCGGAGCAAGTCGCCGTCGGTAAGGATGCCGGTGAGCGCGCCCGATGCCCCCGTTACGCCGACGCAGCCAAACCGCTTTTCCGACATTTCCATGAGCGCATCGGCAAGGGCTGTTCCCTCCCGTACGAGGGGGATGTCTTCTCCACCGTGCATGATATCCGAGACCCGCAACAGGAGCGCGCCGAGCTTGCCGCCCGGATGGAAGGTCTTGAAGTCCTCGGCCGTGAAGCCCCGTCGTTCCAGAACGGCGACGGCCAGGGCATCGCCAAGCGCCATCATCAGCGTGGTTGAGGTGGTTGGCGCGCGGGTTTCGCCACAAGCCTCCTCCGCGTTGGGGATCAGAAGCAGCGTGTCACCGGCGCGGCCGAGCATGCTGTCGGCATCGGCCGTCATGGAGAGAAGCGGGATATCAAAGCGCCGTGTGTAGGCGATAAGGTCTGTCAGCTCCTTGGTTTCACCCGATTTTGAGAGAGCGATGACCACATCGCCGGAGGACACCATGCCCAGGTCGCCATGGCTGGCCTCGGTTGGATGGACGAAGAGCGATGGTGTTCCTGTCGAAGCCAGTGTCGCGGAAATCTTGCGGGCCACGTGCCCTGACTTGCCGACGCCGGCGACGACAATCCGACCTTTCGCGGCATGGACCGCGTTCACAGCGGCAATGAAGTCGTCGCCCAGGCTGGCTTCCAGGGCGGCCAGTGCCGCACCTTCGAGGGCGATGACGCGTCGCCCGGCCGCAAGTGTTTCCATATCAGACATGACGGCTTACTCCGACCACCGCTTGCGCCGCGTGAACGTCACCTTTTCAACGAGCAGCGTTCGGCTCTTGTCTGGAACAATTGGCCGGATCGCAAGGTAGTCCAGACCCTGTTCGCCGGTTCTGACCGGAACGTTGTAGGTGAAGGTGTAGTCATCATAATCTGGTTTGAGGTCAAACACTTGCCAGCCGGACTCCTCACCGCGGCCGGTCGAGTAATTCACTCGGAATTGGGTTGCGCCGCGGGTTGGGCCCGGCTTTGCCCGCACGGTGATATCCAATTCGTAGCCCGAAAACTGGACTTCCAAGTCCGCGGCCAAGGGGAAGTGGGGCCCAAACACCGGGTCTTCAGAGAGAGTGTCGACATCGACGCCGATCTCGATGGCGCTGGTGGCGCCGGTATCAATGAGGGCGAGCGACGCGTCACCGCCGGGCTGCATGCGATTGATCTGCAGACCGCTCACAGTGACGGTGCTGTATTCGCCGTTGCCGACGCTGACCGGCCCAGATGGCAGCGCGCCAAACGCGGGCGACATGGCCACGAAAACCAAGGCGCCTGCGAGCATGGCAGCGATTGGGTAGAAATAGAGATCCCTCAAACCGGTGAATCCTGTTCCGGGAGGCGCCGCCTCCTTCGTTTGTCCGTTGGTCGCCTGTTAACAAGACAAACTGGGGTTTGGCGAGGGAGGCAGATCAGGCGCAGCGGGCCCCGTTGTTTGCCGGCCGTTTGAAACAGTTTTGTCTAGCCGCGTTGATCGACACCCTACAGGCTTGGTAGTTGCACTCCAACGCCGCGTAAATCCCAGTCCGGAACGGAGCAGCCATGACCACCCTCGCCCTCATTCGCCACGGCCAGAGTCAATGGAACTTGCAAAATCGCTTTACGGGTTGGTGGGACGCGGACCTTACGGAAAAGGGCGAGGCCGAGGCCAAGGCGTCGGGTGCGTCATTGAAAGCGGTGGATGCCGATTTCCGCCAAGCCTATGCGAGTTTTCAAACGCGCGCGATCCGCACCCTGTGGCTAGCCTTGACGGAAATGGATCGTGCCTGGATGCCCGTTGACAAGCACTGGCGCCTGAACGAGCGCCATTATGGCGGCCTCACCGGTCTCGATAAGGCCGAGACGGCGGCGAAGCATGGGGACGAACAAGTCCATATCTGGCGACGCAGTTATGACATTCCTCCGCCCCCGTTGGATGCCGGCAGTGCCTTCGATCTCGCAGGTGACCCGCGCTATGAAGGCGTTCCAGTCCCCTCCGCCGAAAGCCTGAAGCTGACCCTGGAGCGGGTGCTTCCCTATTGGGACGAAACCATCGCGCCAGGCCTCGGCGCGGGCACGGACACGATCATCGCAGCGCATGGAAATTCGCTTCGTGCGTTGGTCAAACACCTGTTCCGCGTCCCTGACGAGACGATCACGCAGGTCGAGATCCCGACGGGCAACCCGCTTGTCATTACGCTTGACGATCAACTGGCGCCTACCGCCGCGCGCTATCTCGACGAAAGCCGTGCGAAAGCTCTGCCGGCGCTGCCGTGACTTATGTGTTCTCCGGCCTGATCGGGTTTGAACGGTCGCTGCCCTGGGGCTGGCTGATGGAGCGGCTGGGTGGCGTTCAGGCCGACGTGGACAGGCCGTTTAGCGGCAGGGTGCATGCGCTGGGGGCCGACTACAGGCTGCACGAACCGGCCGATTGGGAACGCGCGATCCTGATGGATTTCAGTGCCAAGGCTGGAGGTATACCCCTGATCGGTTTGATCGTCGAGTGTTTCGGCGGCGTCTGCGAACAGCGTGCGGTGCTCCTGAGGAAGGGAGAGCGGGAAGCGGCCTGGGAATCCGATGCGCAATCACCCTCTGCCCTCGAGTCCGCTCTAGGCGCAGCGGGGTACGACGTTTCGGGCGCAGCCATGCCGTTTCTCGAACGCCAGTTCTTCGGCTTCGATGACGCAGCAAACATGCGTCGCGCACTCGCCCTTGCCAGGCGAAATCATGGACGAACAGGACACAATCCATCGGTTGGATGCGTGCTGATCCATCCCAGGGGCGAATTGATCGCTGAAGCTGTCACGGCCGAAGGGGGTGCGATGCATGCCGAAGAGCAGGCGCTGGCTGAGGCTGAGACCTTGGCCCAGGGCGCAAGCGCCTTTGTGACCCTCGAACCCTGCCGCGCGCGCAGTGCGGGCGGCCTGTCCTGTAGCGAGCGCCTCCTCGCAGCGGGTGTTCGCCGGGTCGTCATCGCGATTGCCGATCCGCATCCAAACGGCGCTGGAGGTTTGGCTCGCCTTGAAGCGGCTGGCGTAGACGTGACGGTCGGCGTCTGCCGCGGTGAAGCCAACGCCCTCTACCAAGACTTCTTCGCCCGTGTCAGTAAAAGCTCAGGTTCCTGAGGGGGCTTCCAGAGCCCCGATGATCACTACCAGCCGAAGAAGGCGACCCATTGCCCGAGCATCGCCCCCAGCCAGCTCTCACTGTTCTCATCCCCTTCTTCAATGAGAGCGGTAACGTCCTCCCGCTCATGGATGAAATCCACACCGTGCTCGATGGCTTGGCCTTCGAAGTCATAGGGGTGAACGATTGCTCTTCCGATTCCACCGGGGCGGAGCTCGCGGAAGCGGCTGAGAAATGGCCCGAAACGGTCACAGTGCTCACCCACATCCAGCGCGCTGGTAAGTCTGCCGCTTTGTTCACCGGAATGCGGGAGGCGAGGGGGGCGTGGATACAGTTGTTGGATGGAGACGGGCAGAACGACGTTAACGACACCCGCAGGCTCTGGGACGAGGTGATCGCCCCGGCAGAGGGCCCAGGGGCGGACGCGCGTCTCGGTATGATTGCCGGGAAGCGAAACAGCCGGAACGATAGCGGTTTCAAATGGGTGCAATCGCGCATTGCGAATGGCGTGCGGCGCTTCGTTTTGAGGGACGATGCCACGGACACAGGGTGCGGGTTCAAACTGGTCCGGACCCGGGCGTTCCGGGACCTCCCTTTCTTTGCATCCATGCACCGGTTTCTGCCCGCGCTGGTCAAGCGCGCCGGATGGGAGGTTCGCGAAGCACTGGTCAACGATCGACCCAGGTGGCACGGCACGTCGAAATACGGGTTCTGGGGCCGGTTTGGTGCAGGGCTATTCGACCTTCTCGGCATGTTCTGGCTCATCCGCCGCGGCGGATACGGCATCGCGCGCGAAACTGACGATCCAAGGTCGTGAACGGTGCTTGACTTACCGCCGAAATTTCAGTGCAGCGGATACACAGCATAAACATGGATCGGGGACCCCGTGGCGACAATCATAGGCACAAGAAACAGTGATGAACTGCTCGGCACTGAAGACGATGATATCATCCGAGGCTTGGGCGGGGATGACTTGCTCCGTGGCCTCGGCGGCGATGACCGGCTCGAAGGTGGCGGTGGCAATGACGAGATCGAGGGCAACGACGGCAACGATTTCATCCTGGCCAGTCGCGGAAATGACGTCATACGTGGCGCAATGGGCGACGATATCGTAAATGGCGGCCCTGGGACTGATACCATTGATGGCGATGACGGTGATGACACGTTGCGGGGCGGCACAGGCGATGATCGCATCCGTGGCGGGACAGGCAATGACGTAATCCAAGGGCAGGCTGGTGATGACAGTCTATTCGGGCTCGCCGGAGATGACATCATTCGCGGCGCGCTTGGGAACGATATTCTGCGCGGCGGTAATGGCGCAGATCAGCTATCAGGTGCCCTCGGAAATGACGAACTCACCGGCGCGCGGGGCGACGACTTCTTGGCCGGCGGCGCAGGATTCGATTTTCTCGAGGGCGGCGACGGTGACGACCGCTTGCTAGGCGGAACAGATGACGATGTCCTTTTTGGCGACGCTGGCGATGATACGCTTAATGGTGGCTTTGGAAGCGATCTTCTCGTAGGCGGACGCGGAAATGATAGACTTCGCGGCGCGGACGGAGTGGACCTTCTTGATGGTGAGTCCGGAAACGACCTGCTTGATGGCGGGGCCGGGGACGACATTCTGATCGGCAGCCTCGGATCTGATGTAATGACCGGCGGAGAGGGCACAGATATATTTGCGTTCGACGGTGTTTTGTTCGGAAATACGACGATCACGGATCTGCAAGAAGATGACTTCGTGCTCTTTTCGAATTTCGGTTTCACGAGTGTCGACGAAGTATCTGAACGCTTCTCGCTCACCCGGGCGGGCGACGGCTTTGCGGTCGTTTTCACGTTCCTGTTCGGGTCGATCACCTTCCTTGACACGTCTTTGGAGACAATTTCGAGGGTGGCCCGGTTTGATCAGCCCTTGAACAGGTCCGCGCAACCAGACCTGCCAGCCTTCGACAGCGCGTTTGAGGAAGCGGTCCTTGATTTTCTTTCCTAGATGGCTTCACCTGGACTACAGCCAACCGGCTTCCCGAACTGCCTTCGCGTAGGTTCTGGACACGGGAACTTCCGCGCCTGACTTCAGGACCAATATCACCTTGTCGCCCTGTTTACGGACGGCTTCGACGCCGGGGGCCGCCACCCACCAGCTCCGGTGAACCTGGAGGCCATCAGCGCCACCAAGTTCGCGGATTGCATCGGCGAGGCGCATGAGGATCAGTTCCTCACCCAAGCTCGTGTGAACCCTGAGGTAGTGATCCTCTGAAGCAACGGCATGCAGCGCGGCGCTTCGATACTTGATCGGCAATCGCTCGAGGAACGCTGCGCAGGGGTCTAACGACTCCTGGTCCTTGTCGCCATAGAGTTCCTTGGTTTCGTCGTGACGCCTGAGAAACCAGCCGCCGATCGTGATCACTACGCTGATGACAAAGACATAGATATACTGGATCGCCCAACTCTGCATGGGGGGTGGCCCAAGCAGCACGGCTTCGAGGATGAGTAGAGCGATCCATACCGGGATTGCGATGATCGCCGAGGCAACCATGATTTGTCCGCCCGCACCGATCCTTTCGAACCGCTCGTGAAAGACCTGCGGCGTGACGCCGATCGACGCGATCACCCCAACAGCGAGGAAGATCAGCCACATGCCGAAACGGAGCAGGGCTGGTGTGTCGCCGCGCTCGTATACGCCGAGCCACGTGAAGAGGGCGGCCAACACCACCACAATAACCGTGCCCCTGATCCAGGCGCGAATGGTGTCTGTCAAAAGCTCTGCTCCGTGACCTGCAATTCACGCATCGCGAGTTGCATCTGCCGCCATTCACGCATCCTCGCCGCCGTTTCGTGAATGCGGCGTAGCGCAGCCTGGCCCCTCCTGTCACCTCAGGTTTCAGCCGCCGACGGGGCGGCAAACGTCACAACGAGTACACTTCAGGAGAACTGACATGCGTGCCTTTCACCTTTGCACCTTTGCGATCGCGGCCGCCACAATGCTGGCACCGATCCAGACGACCGCCACAGCAGAACCAAAGAATGAAGAAACCAGCTCACTCGCGCTGTCCATTGCCGCGCTCGACCCACTTTCCGGCAGCGTCCGCATCGCCCTGTTTGACGGTGGCGATGGCTACGAAGGCGACACACCTGTTGCCGGGGCCGTCGTCGATGTCACCGGCCAGACGCTTACCACGACTTTCGAAGGCCTGACGCCGGGCGTGTACGGGGTGAAACTGTTCCATGATATCAACGGCAACGGCGCATTGGATGCCAATCCATTCGGGATGCCGACTGAGCCCTTCGCGTTTTCGAACAATGCCCGTGGCCGGTTCGGTCCAGCGACCTGGGAAGACGCGCACTTCGCTGTCCGCGACAGCCAGACGACCCACACGATCACGATGCAATAACGCCCGCGCGGCTGCAGTAGGGAGGCTTTCCGATGACATTTCCACTCACCAGCAATCGCCGGCAGCTTCTTGCAGGTATCGGTGCAGCAGGTTTTGCTGGGGCACTTGCGCCGCGGGCTTGTTCGCAAGTGGTTTCAGCCGGAGAAATGCCGGGTTGGCAAGCTGGATACCGGACCGCGCCTGCTGCCGGTTATCCGGCAGCGCCAATGAGACGGATCAGCGGCCGACTGCCGAACGGGTTTGCCGGGGACCTTTTCAGGAATGGTCCGGCACACTTCGACTATTCGGGTGTCCACACCGGCCATTGGTTTGACGGCGATGGCATGGTCCAACGCATTCGGTTCAGCGATGGCCAGGCGGTCCACACTGGCCGGTTTGTCGACACGCCCAAACGGCGGGCCGAGCTGGCCGCACAACGCTTCCTCGCGCCTGGCTTCGGGACGGCGGGGTCGGGGGATTTCAGCGTCATGGGCCCCGATGACGTGAACGCCGCCAATACCGCCGTCATCAGGCATGACGGGCGCCTCTATGCCCTGTGGGAAGCGGGCTCGGCTTTTGAGTTGGACCCGGAAACGCTGGAAACGGTTGGGCCCAAGGCCTGGCGGGAGGATCTGAAATCCATGCCCTTTTTGGCGCACTCCAAGAGAGAGCCCGATGGGACGCTGCGGAACCTCGCGATAGGGGGCGCAACGGTGGGCATCTACCAGATCGCTGCCAACGGCCTGGTGAGGCGTTTCGATCTCGTCGATATCGGCGCGAACGCGTACATCCATGACTGGGCCATGACGGATCGCCATCTGGTCATCCTCGTCCAACCGTGGCTCAGGACGACGCTTGGTTTCCCCGTTGTCGACCACATGGAATGGCAACCAGAGCACGGTTTGCGCATCCTGATCGTCGATAAGGATGACACGTCTCAAATCCGTTGGGCAGAAGCCCCGCCCAGGTTCTTCTACCATACGGGCGCGGCCTGGGAGGACCGGGCCGGGGCGATCCATGTTGATCTTGGCCTCTATGCGAAGCCTGTCCTTTCGAGCGGAGCGGCCACGGGCCTCATGCGCGGTATGGCCGTTTCCGAAGGGGACACGCCACAGTCGGCGATTTGCCGTCTCATCATCCCGCGATCGGGACCTGTCACGATCGAAGACACTGGCATTGAGGGGGAATTTCCGACGGTGCATCCGGATTTCCATGGCCTTGGACGACGCTACACGGCCTGGGTAGGTGGGCATCTGCCAGGTCGACCCGGGGCACACCGCGTGGCGGTGACGGATTGGAAGAGTGGGCGCGCCGATCATTTCGACTACGGGCCCAAACGCATCGCTGAAGAGCATGTTGTGGTTGCAAAGCCGGGCGGCCGAGATGAGGCCGATGCCTGGATCGTGGGCACAGTGCTGAACATCGCCAAGCAATGCCAAGAAGCCCATGTCTTCGACCTCGCTGGCCTATCCGATGGCCCAGTTGCGAGTTTCGCGGCAGACTACGCCTGGCCCCTCGGCTTCCATGGTACTTTCGCAGCCGCCTGACGTCAGCCGGAGCATTGGATTATCGAGAGAAAATCGCGTCGACTTCGCATACGCCGCATCCGGTTGCGTGGGCTTTCGGCACTGCTATAACTCCTTGTGAAGGCGGCATCGGGATACCGAGGAGCGGGTTTCGTCCGCCAATCCAATCGCAGGAACTCCAGGCATGAATATCCACGAATACCAAGCCAAGGCCGTGCTCAAGGGCTTCGGCGCCCCGGTTGCTAATGGTGCACCGGTTCTCAGCACGGACGATATTGAAGCCGCGGTGAACAGCCTGCCGGGACCGCTCTGGGTCGTGAAGTCTCAGATCCATGCCGGCGGCCGGGGCAAGGGCAAGTTCGTGGAAGCCGATGCGGGCGAGAAGGGCGGTGTCCGCCTGGGTTTCTCGAAGGAAGAAGCCATTGCGCATGCCAAGCAGATGTTCGGCAAAACGCTGGTGACCGCGCAGACCGGCGCATCGGGCAAGCAAGTGAACCGGCTTTACATTGAAGACGGGGCCGACATTGAGCGGGAGCTGTATCTGTCCCTGCTGGTGGACCGGGGCTCTGGCCAGCCGGCGTTTGTGGCGTCGACCGAAGGCGGCATGGATATCGAGGAAGTCGCGCATGAGACCCCTGAGAAGATCCTCACACTGCCGATTAACCCGTCCGCGGGCGTGACCGAAGCGGATGCGGGCAAGCTCTGCGATGCGCTCAAGCTCGAAGGTGATGCCCGCGCCGACGGCATGGCGCTGTTCCCGATCCTCTATAAGGCCTTCACCGAGAAGGACATGTCGATGCTGGAGATCAATCCGCTCATCGTCATGGATAATGGCCGGCTGCGCGTGCTCGACGCCAAGGTCAGCTTCGATGGCAATGCGCTCTTCCGGCATGAAGATATCCGCGCGCTCCGCGATGAGACGGAGGAGGATGCCAAGGAGATCGAGGCCAGCGAGTGGGACCTCGCCTACATCGCACTCGATGGAACGATTGGCTGCATGGTCAATGGCGCAGGCCTCGCAATGGCAACGATGGACATCATCAAGCTCTATGGTGAAGAGCCGGCGAACTTCTGCGACGTTGGTGGCGGTGCCAGTGCGGACAAGGTAGCGGCCGCTTTCAAGATCATCATGAAGGACCCGAACGTGAAGGGGATCCTCGTGAATATCTTCGGCGGCATCATGAAATGCGATGTCATCGCCGAGGGCGTCTTGCAGGCCGTGAAGGAAACCAACCTTCAGGTTCCCCTGGTGGTCAGGCTCGAGGGCACCAATGTTGATGCAGGCAAGGCGATCATCGCCAATTCCGGCCTCAACGTGATCCCCGCCGACGATCTCGACGATGCCGCTCAGAAGATCGTCAACGCGGTGAAGGCGGCTTAGGAGCAGCGATAAGGACGATCGAGCGCGTCGGCGCGCCCACTTTGGCTTGCATACCTGTGCTGCACATAATATGCGGAGCACAGGATATGTGGAACGTGCGTTATCGATATGGGTAACAAGAATATCACTCTCGCAATTGACGAAGAGCTGCTGGATAAGGCGCGAGTCCTCGCCGCTCTGCGCCGTACCAGCGTGAACGAGATGGTGCGCCGCTTCCTGAAACGGGAAACTGAAGCGGAGCGTCTTCATGATGAAGCGACGGCTGCGCTGCTGAAACTGTCGGAAACAAGTGAGGCGGACTTCGGAGCAGGTCCTTTCATCAGGGAAGAGACCTACAGGGGCGCCAAGCGTTTTGACCGGTGGCGTTGACCTGTTCCTCGATAGTAATGTGCTGCTCTATGCGGCGGGCGGCAGGGTTAGCGCGCCTGCCAAGCACGCCCGAGCCGTGGAAGTCCTGATGATGGATTTTGGTATTTCATCGCAGGTATTGGCTGAATTCTATATCAATGCGACCCGAAAAGGCCCGACGCCGCTGGCTCCAAGCGCGGCGCAGGAGTGGATAGGACTTCTCTCCAAGAGACCGTGTCAGCCCGTAGACGCGGCTGTGGTGCAGGCGGGCATTGCGTTGTCGCAGCGGTACCAGACGTCCTATTGGGACGGCGCGATCATAGCGGCGGCCAAACGGCTCGGCGCGACGACGATATTCTCTGAAGACCTCAATAACGGCCAGAATTATGACGGCGTTACGGTCGTTAATCCCTTCTTGTGATCAACACACACGCGACAGGAACCCTATGTCCATTCTCATCGACCGCGACACCAAAGTCATCGTCCAGGGCCTGACCGGCAAGACTGGTAGCTTCCATACCAACCAGGCGCTGGAGTATTTCGGCACAAAGATGGTGGCAGGGACCCATCCGAAGAAAGCCGGGACGGAATGGGAAGCCGACAATGGCAAGAAGCTGCCGATCTACGCCAGCGCGGGTGACGCCAAAGAAGCGACGGGTGCGACGGCGTCGGTGATCTATGTTCCACCCGTCGGCGCAGCAGCGGCGATCGAGGAGGCCATAGATGCCGGGATCGAGTTGATCATCTGCATTACCGAAGGCGTGCCCGTGCTCGACATGGTGCGCGTCAAAGCCAAGCTCGACGCCTCCAAATCCCGTCTGATTGGGCCGAATTGCCCGGGGGTCCTGACGCCGGAGCAATGCAAGATCGGGATCATGCCCGGCAAGATCTTCTCGACCGGTTCAGTGGGCGTCGTCTCGCGCTCGGGCACTTTGACCTATGAAGCGGTGTTTCAGACCACGCAGGAAGGCCTGGGCCAGACCACGGCCGTTGGCATTGGCGGTGATCCGGTTAAAGGAACCGAATTCATCGACATGCTCGAGCTGTTCCTCGCAGATGACGCCACCGAGAGCATCATCATGATCGGTGAAATCGGCGGTTCTGCGGAAGAAGAGGCCGCGCAGTTCATCAAGGACGAGGCCGCCAAGGGCCGGAAGAAGCCGATGGTTGGGTTTATCGCCGGCCGCACAGCCCCCCCCGGACGCACCATGGGTCATGCCGGTGCGATTGTGTCAGGCGGCCAGGGCGGTGCGGAAGACAAGATCGCGGCAATGGAAGCGGCGGGCATCAAGGTTAGCCCAAGCCCGGCTCGGCTGGGGAAGACCATGGTCGAGGTGCTCAAGGGCTGATATCACGAAGAGACAATCGACGGTGACGGGTGGCTCGGACCCCGTGTTCGGCGCTATCCTGCATCGTTTCGGACCCAGCGGCTGAAGGACCGATTTCATGGCAGACGACGCCCGCCCCGTTACCAAAGCTCGCAGCGACGCCAACTCCGCGCTGCTTGAGACCCTTTTCCTGTATGGCGGGAACGCGGTCTATCTGGAGCAGATGCAGGCGGCTTACGCGAAAGATCCGCTGTCTGTGCCAGAAAGCTGGCGTTCTTTATTCGAGGAATTAGGCGATCATCCAGCCTCTGCGCTTGAAAATGCTGAGGGTGCGAGTTGGAGGCGGACGGAGTGGCAGCGCCCGTCCGATGAAGACGTTGCGGTGTTTGATGGCAACTGGACCGTTCTCGAAAAACCCCTGAAAGAACGAATTTCTTCCCGTTCGCCTGCTGCGACCGAGGATGAAGTTCACCGGGCTGTCCACGATTCAATCAAGGCAATCATGATGATCCGCGCATATCGGATCCGAGGCCACCTGGCGGCTGAACTCGACCCGCTCGGCATGGAGCATATTGGGGAGATGCCCGAACTGGCGCCGGAAACCTACGGGTTTGGTCCAGAGGATCAGGACCGGCCGATCTACATCGACAATTATCTCGGCCTGGAGACAGCCACCGTTCGCGAGATGCTCGACATCCTCAAACGGACCTACTGTTCCACGATCGGTATCCAGTTCATGCACATCGCCGACCCGGAGGAAAAGAATTGGCTACAAAACCGGATCGAAGGGCCCGACAAGGGTGTCGCCTTTACCCCGGAAGGCAAGCGCGCCATCCTGTCGAAACTGATCGAGGCGGAGGGCTTCGAGAAGTTCCTCCAGAAACGATACCCTGGTACCAAACGCTTCGGTCTCGATGGCGGAGAAGCAGCCGTTCCAGCGCTCGAGCAGATCATCAAGCGGGGCGGCGCGCTTGGAGTGAAAGAGATCATCATCGGCATGGCCCACCGGGGCCGGCTGAACATGCTCGGCGCAGTGATGGGGAAACCCTATGAGAGGCTGTTCCACGAATTCCAGGGTGGCTCGACCCAAGGCGCAGAGGATTTCGGTTCCGGTGACGTGAAATATCACCTTGGCGCCTCCTCCGACCGCGAGTTCGACGGCAACAAGGTTCACCTCTCGATGAACGCGAACCCGTCACACCTCGAAGCGGTGAACCCTGTTGTGCTGGGTAAGACGCGGTCGAAACAGTCCATCCGACATCGCGACAAGGGTGCGGCCACCAATCATGATGTCGACCGCACCACTGTCCTGCCGCTTTTGCTCCATGGCGATGCGGCTTTTGCTGGACAGGGCGTTGTCGCGGAAGGGTTCGCGCTGTCAGGGCTCAAGGGCTATCGCACCGGTGGCACGATCCATTTTATCATCAATAACCAGATCGGCTTCACCACCAGCCCGATGTTCTCGCGGTCCTCGCCCTATCCCTCGGACGTGGCCCTGATGGTCCAGACACCAATCTTCCACGTGAATGGCGATGATCCGGAGGCGGTGACATTTGCCGCCAAGGTGGCTACCGAGTACCGGCAAAAATTCGGTAAGGACGTGGTGATCGACATGTTCTGCTACCGCCGGTTCGGTCACAATGAGGGCGATGACCCGACCATGACCCAGCCGATTATGTACGCGAGAATAAAGAATCAGCCCACGAGCCGTCAGATCTATGCAGACCGGCTTGTGAAGGAGGGCCTCCTCACCCACGCCCAGGTCGATGAAGAGGTCGAGACTTTCGCAAAATTCCTCGATGCCAAGTTCGACGAGGGCAAGGCCGTCGACGTGGAGCAGGCTGACTGGCTGGATGGGGAGTGGAAAGGTTTCAAGCTTCCAGATGACGATGATCGCAGGGGTCTGACAGGCGTTTCCTCCGAGCGACTGCGCCGTTTGGGCGAAGCAATCACGACGATCCCGGACTCTGTCACTGCACACAGGACGGTTGCGCGTGTGATCAAGAAGCGCGCTGAAACCTATGTCAGCGGGACCGATATTGATTGGGGCGGGGCAGAACATCTCGCATTCGCAACCCTCCTGGATGAGGGCTTTCCGATCCGGCTGTCGGGACAGGACTCGACGCGCGGTACCTTTGCCCACCGCCATTCAAAGCTTGTCGATCAGAAAACTGGTGTCCGCTACACGCCCCTCAATGCCTTGAGAGAAGGCCAGGCCCGGTACGAGGTCATCGACAGCTTGCTGTCGGAGGAGGCCGTGCTTGGCTATGAGTATGGCTACTCCTTGGCCGATCCGAACACATTGACGCTGTGGGAAGCTCAATTCGGCGATTTCGCGAATGGCGCCCAGGTGTTCTTTGACCAATTCATCTCTTCGGCAGAGCGGAAATGGCTGCGCATGTCCGGGCTCGTCTGTCTCCTCCCCCATGGCTATGAGGGTCAGGGGCCTGAGCACTCATCTGCGAGGCTGGAGCGCTTTCTCCAGATGTGCGCGGAAGACAATATGCAGGTCGTCAATCTCACCACGCCTGCAAACTACTTCCACGCCCTGCGCCGTCAGATCCATCGCGAATTCCGCAAGCCCCTCATCATCATGACGCCAAAGTCGCTTCTGCGTCACAAGCTGGCGGTCTCCACAATCGAGGATCTCGGCCCGGAAAGCTCATTCCACCGCATCTTGTGGGATGACGCTGAAACGCCCGGCCGCGCCGGCAAGGTCAAACTCGCTGACGACAAGAAGATCAAGCGGGTCGTTCTGTGCTCGGGCAAGGTCTATTACGATCTGTTCGAAGCGCGGGAGGCGTCAGGGGTGGATGATGTCTATCTCCTGAGGCTGGAGCAGTTCTACCCGGTGCCGCGGAAGTCGATTATCCAGGAGCTCAAGCGATGGACGGATGCAGAGTTGGTTTGGTGCCAGGAAGAACCTCGCAATATGGGCGCATGGACGTTCATTCGGGATGAGCTCGAGTGGTGTGCCGGGCAAGCGGGTCTCAAAGCACCGCGTCCGAAGTATGTCGGCCGGGCTCCATCAGCGGCAACCGCGACCGGGCTCCTGTCCAAGCACAATGAAGAACGAGATACATTTATCGGCCTTGCCCTCGGCAAGGACCCCGTAACAGACAGTGTCGTGGCCTACTGAAGGCCCGCAAGAGAGGAACTATAGACGACCATGACGGACATTACCGTTCCCACGCTCGGGGAGAGCGTGACCGAGGCCACTGTGGGCCAATGGCTCAAGGCACCCGGCGATGCCGTCGCCAAGGATGACGTCCTGGTGGAATTGGAGACCGACAAGGTCTCCATCGAAGTGCCGGCCCCCGAAGATGGCACTCTGACAGAAATTGTAGCACCGGAAGGCGAGACAGTCGAAATTGGCGCCGTGCTCGGCACGCTGAACGGTGGAACGGCGGCAAAAGCGCAGCCATCGCCAGCCAATGGCGCCGCAGCCGAGACGAGTTCAGCCCCAGCTCAAGCGGCATCCGCACCAGCTCCAGCGACCACGGCATCCGGCGCGGCATCTGACGTGAAAGTCCCCGACATGGGAGAAAGCGTCACCGAAGGGTCCATCGGGACCATGCTCAAGCAAGTGGGCGACACGGTGAAAAAGGACGAAACCATCGCCGAGATCGAGACCGATAAAGTCGCCCTGGAGGTTCCCGCCTCTGCAGATGGCGTGATCGCGGAATGGTTGGTCGGCGAGGGCGATACTGTCACTCCGGGTGCCGTGATCGCGCGGATTTCAGCATCCGGCGCCGTGCCCGCGTCCACCCAGTCTGCACCAGCGGCGGAGCCGGCTGCAGCAGCCCCAACAACACCAGCCCAAGCCGCGACGGGCGACAGGCCCGTCTCACCGTCTGTCAGGCGGGTCGCCGCGGAAGCCCAGGTCGATCCGGCATCGATCCCTGGTACCGGGCGTGACGGCCGAGCCACCAAGGCCGACGCCATGAGCTACGTCCAGAACTTGCCTGCCAAGGCGGCGTCGACGGCGGTCGCGAAACCGGTAGCGCCCCGTGATCTGGGTCCCCGGGAAGAGCGTGTGAAGATGACGCGCCTGCGCCAGACCATCGCCCGGCGCCTGAAGGAGGCGCAGGATACGGCAGCCATGCTGACCACGTTCAACGATGTGGACATGGGTGCGATCATGGCCCTTCGGAAGAAGTACAAGCAGACCTTTGAAGACCGCCACGGCGTCCGCCTCGGCTTCATGGGCTTTTTCACCAAGGCCTGCGTGGCGGCGCTACAGGAAATCCCGGCTGTGAACGCCGAAATCGACGGCACCGACATCATCTATAAGAACTTCTATGACATCGGTGTCGCTGTCGGTACGGATAAGGGGCTCGTCGTTCCGGTCGTGCGTGACTGCGATGAGCGCTCCATTGCCGACATTGAAATGGAGATCGGGCGGTTGGGCCGGGCGGCCCGGGACGGTGATCTCAGCCTTGGCGATCTGCAGGGCGGGACATTCACGATCACGAATGGCGGCGTCTACGGGTCCCTGATGTCGACCCCGATCCTCAATCCGCCCCAGTCTGGCGTGCTTGGCATGCACCGCATCGAGCAGCGCCCTGTGGCCTTGGATGGCGAGGTAAAGATCCGTCCGATGATGTATCTCGCGCTAAGCTATGATCATCGCATCGTAGACGGCAAGGAAGCGGTGACCTTCCTCGTCCGCGTCAAGGAAGCGCTCGAAGACCCGGAGCGCCTACTGCTCGAGGTCTGATTTCCGCGGAGCGAAAGGCTTCAGGCCAGGCCCGACGCCTGGAGCGCTTTCTGCTGGCGATCTGTCACAGTCGCCACATCGAACCCTTCAAGGCTTTCCTCGAACATGCGGTGGTAGTTCAACTTGGCGCCGAGGCGGAGATAGGCCGCGCCGAGGCCGATGGCTGCCCGGTCCATGAAGACGAACTCGCGCGGGATCTTCACGGGGCCTTTTTCCTTAAGCTCGCGGCGGACGGCGAAGGCTTCCTTGCGGCCATATTCGCCGGGCGCGATGCCATCTGCGACCGTTCTCACCCTGTCATCGAGCAGCGGGCCGTAGATGAACCCGGCCCAGATGTTCAGGACTTCGACGAGGTCCCGGCTCAAGTTCTCGAAGCCCCATGCTTCGTAGGCCGCCACCGTTGCATCGAAGTCATCGTCCCGAATGGCGCGGTAAAGGTCGACCACACCGCCTACAAAGGTCGGTGGGAAGATCCGTACACACCCGAAGTCGAGAAGGTTCAGCTTCTGGCCGCCTTCGGTCACCTGGTAATTGCCGAGATGGGGATCGCCATGGATCACGGCGTAACTGTTGAATGGCTTCCACCAGGTCCAGAACAGGTTGGTCGCGATTGTATCGCGAACGTCCTGCGGCGCGTCTTCAAAGTCCGTGAGCTTGTCGCCTTCGAGCCAGGTCATCGTCAGCAGCCGGCCCGTGCAGAGGTCATCGATGGGTTCGGGCATCGTGTTGAAGGGGCTATCGGCGTGCATCAAACCGTAGAGCCGCATGTGCTTGGCTTCGCGGTCGTAATCGAGTTCCTCGCGGAGTCGGTCGGAAATCTCGATCAGCGCGTCGGATGGATCGATTGAGCCGTCGAGGCGCTTGAACAGCCCGAGTATGGTCCGGAGTTGGCCGACATCGCTTTCCACGGCACTCGACATTTCCGGGTATTGCAGCTTGCACGCGACTACCCGTCCATCGGGCAGCGTTGCCTTGTGCACCTGACCGAGGGATGCGGCATGGGCGGCTTCCTTGCCGAATTCGGAAAAGCGGGATTGCCAATCGGGTCCAAGTTCCGCGCGCATCCGGCGTTTGACGAAGGGCCAACCCATGGCCGGTGCCTGGGCTTGCAGCTGTGCCAACTCAGCGGCGTACTCTGCCGGAAGGAAGTCCGGGATGGTGGAGACCATCTGGGCGACCTTCATCAGCGGCCCCTTGGAGCGGCCAAGGGCACTCGCGAGGGCCTTCGCGATCCGTTCATCGGATTTATCGCCACCAAGCAGGGAGTTCGTCGCAAAGGTAATCCCGGCGCCGGAGAGGTTCGCACCCACCTTTGCCGTGCGGGCGAGACGACCGCTCAGCCGGTTGCGTTCTGGATCAAATCGGTCGTCTGCGGCCATCGGGCACCTCCTCGACCTGACATAGTCGCCCAGTGGCGCTTTTGCAGGGCGGGGCGGACCAAATGCCCCTGTCGGACCTAGTTGCGCGTTGCTTCCAGCGCAGTCGTGTTTTCAAGAACAACGTCCCATGCTGGACGGCAGCTCCCATCGCTCCAGCGGCAAAGCCCAACGGTGGCCAGCCATTCTTCCAGCCGGTCTCCTGCGATCGTTGCGCCGGCCTGACGCAAGGGGTCGGAGAACGAGGCCGCGAGTTCCGGCGACCAATCGAAGAGCTGGAACAGCGTCGCGCCGATGAATTGCGGGTCCGTCTCCAGACGGCCGAGCGTGTATCGGAAGTAGTCGGCCTGGATGGACGGATCACCCATGAGACCGTTGGGTGGACGCGCCGGTGCGCCGGGGCCATCGTCGCCGAAACCGACCGGACAGCCAAGCTCCTGAATGAAGTACGGCTTACTATCAGAAGCCTCGGCGATGGCATCGAAATCCTGAACCCAGCGAGGCTGCCGGGTCACGAGCAAGGCCTCGTCGAGGCAATAGTGATTGAATGTTGTAAAATCGACAGCCTCGACAATGTCGGCGAGGAAAGAGCGCTGGTTTTGAATCGCTCCAATGGTGAGCGTAACCGTTGTGGCGAGGTCTGGATCGATCCGTTCAGCCGCCTCTATGCCCGATTGGAAGAACACGACGGCATCGTCGGCCGTCGCCAATCCATCTTCGATCGGAATATCCACCTCGTTGCCAAGTGAGAGGGCAAACACGCCAGCGGCATCAAGTTGGGGGACAAGCCAGTCGAGCAGATTCTCGAAGGCGTCGATGACCTGCGCTGAAGCAATTGTCTGCCCTGGTCCGAGGGTGCCATCGGAACCAAGCAGATAGCTCGGCAGTGTCAGGCCGTCACTGTCGAGGGTGGAGAGGGTCACGAAGATCGGCGTGTTTTCGGGAACCGCAGTTTGCAGCGCTTCAGTCAAGGCTACGCTGTCGAACTGCCCCTCGGTCGGCTCCAGTTCCGCCCAATCTACCTGAATGCGAGAAATGGATGCACCAGCACTTTCGAAATCGCTGATGAGAGAGTCCGCGCGCGCCTGGCGCTCGGCGTTAAGTGCGTCGAAGCCGATAATCGTCCCGAGGTGCTTCCCGCTCGGCAAGCGCGGGATCGGAGTGTCAACCGATGGCGGCGGAGAAGGCGGGGGAGACGGAGGTTCCGGGAAGGTCGCCTGGACCGTGGTTCCATCGCAAGCCATCAGGGTGAGGGTTGCGGCGAAGAGGGTAGCGCGAGATTTCCGTGCAAAAGTCAGCGTCGAAGCCTTTCATTGACCGTTCCGACCAGCGTAGTGCGAGGGTCTCGCCTATGGCAATGACCGTCGCTGTGTCTTCCGAAGCGTCCGAGCGTGAAAATCTTCTGGATCGGTGAAATTTCACACTCCGGATAAACCGTACCGCTACCGCCGGTGTGCCAAACCGGGGCGTCGCGAAACGAAACATGGACTGGCCCAGATTGGTCCCATCCGTCCGGTTCCGGATTTCGCAGCGAGCTTTTGGTAGAGTTGAAGGGCGATCGACATGGCGAAGACGGTTCTGGTGGTCGATGACGATCCAACGCAACGCCGGTTGCTGCAGGCAGCCGTTGAGAAAGCAGGGTTCGCATGCCGGACGGCGCCCGATGGTGAAAGCGGTTTCGCCATGGCGGCCGACGCCAAGGACGGCATCGATGTGGTGCTCCTCGACCTTGTTATGCCCGGTCTTTCGGGAATGGAGACGCTGGAGCGGTTGATGGAACGGCGTCCTGATCTTCCGGTCGTTGTGCTGACCGCGACGGGCGGCATCGATACGGTCGTGCAATCCATGCGCGGCGGTGCTGTCGATTTCTTCGTGAAGCCCGTGAGCCCCGAGCGCGTGATCGTTTCGATCCGGAACGCCTTGAAGATGAGTTCGCTCACAGGCGAAGTGAAGCGCCTGGTAAAGAAAGCAGAAGGCGGGATGGCCTTCGACGACATGATCGCTGCAGCCCCGGCGATGCGCCAGGTCGTGCGGCTTGGCGAGCGGGCCGCGGCTTCGGACATTCCGGTGCTGATCCTGGGTGAGAGCGGTGTGGGTAAGGAAGTGATCGCCCAGTGTATTCAGGGCGCGTCAGACCGCTCCGGCAAGCCGTTTGTCACAGTAAACTGCGGCGCCATTCCGGAAAATCTCGTGGAGTCTATCCTGTTCGGCCATGAGAAGGGTGCGTTCACAGGTGCCGTCTCGAAATCGCTGGGTAAATTCGTGGAGGCCGATGGCGGAACGCTGTTCCTGGACGAGGTTGGCGAGTTGCCGCTGGATATTCAGGTCAAACTGCTGCGTGCACTCCAGGAAGGGGAGGTCGATGCCGTCGGCTCCCGCCGCCCGACCAAGGTCGACGTGCGAATCATCTCCGCGACGAACCGGGACATGGCCCAGCAGGTCGCTGAAGGGACGTTCCGCGAAGATCTCTACTACCGTCTCAACGTCTTCCCAGTTGAAGTTCCGGCCTTGCGTGAGCGGATCGAGGATATCCCCGCCCTGACCGAGCATTTCATCAACAGATTCAATGCATCGGAGGGTCGCAAGATCGCGGGCGCAGCATCGAACACGTTGAAGATGCTTTGCGCCTATGATTGGCCGGGCAATGTTCGGCAGCTCGAGAACGCTGTTTTCCGGTCGGTCGTGCTTTGCGAGGGCGATCTCCTGCAGCCAGAAGACTTCCCACAGATTTCGGGGCAGATGCCGAACCTCGCTGACCTTCCAGCCGCGCCGACAGTAATGGCGACCCCGTCGTCGTCCGATCTTTCACCGGTCCCGATCTTCGAAGCGGGCGGCGATCTTCGCTCGCTCGAGGACATCGAGCGTGATCTTATCCAACTCGCGATCGAGCACTATGCCGGGCACATGTCCGAAGTCAGCCGCAAGCTCGGGATCGGTCGCTCCACGCTCTATCGCAAGGTGCGCGAGTACGGCCTCGACATGCATTCCGAACGCGAAGCGAGCTGAGGGACATAGCGCCTGCTAACGATTGGAAACGCTGACGGCAGGATGTCAGCGTTCCCAGATCCCGTGCTCAATTCCGCCCAGCACGTATATGGCGAACGTGCCCTGGCCGGGGATCTCGGTTGCCCGCATCGCGAATTCTGCGCCGGCATCCTTCGCCGCTTTTGAAGCCTCGTCGATGTCATCGACCAGCATGTAGGGCCTGACCACGGGCGCCTCGTCTTCGCGCATGGGCGCACGGACACCGATCCGGCCTCCGCTCGAAAGACTTGCAACGCGGGCATTGCCGAGACCGGCCACGGGCGCGCTGAAGGTTATGTCGTGCTGGGCCGCAAGGGCTACGCACGTCGCCTCTACAGCGGGTGTGACGATCTCGAGGTAGTGAATGTCTGTCATACCGACTTCGAAAGGAGCCTTGTCGTTCGCTTCTTCTTTTGCGGGACGCGGGCTTTCCATGGCGAGTATCGTCAAAATGATCACCGCGATAGGAAGAAGCTCTTTCATCGTGTTGATAGTTATGGAATCGTTGGTCATCGCTTTCAATATCCGGGCGCGCGACTAACATCGATTATCCTAATTTGTGAAGCCTTGAATTGTGCTGTACGCATTGTCGTTCCCGCTACGGGTGTGCTCTCGGCCCCGCCTTCGTAGCGGGGTCCACATGACGGACACGCACACATTACAAAACGCTCAGCAAGCTCAAACGTTATTGCATCGTTAACATACGCTGGCGATTCTGTTCCGGTATGGTTAATGACCACTGCGGTGGCCGTTAAGGGAGCTGTGCCGAAATGTTCAAGAAACGCGCGCGCTGGGCGGCCGATCTAGGCTATCAGGAAAAGATCCGCGGTTTTCGACCGAAGGCGTCCATGGAGCAGTATGGGCTCAAGGGCGAACGGAAAACCGGAGAGCTGGGGCTGAGCCGACAGAAGGTGAAAGCCGAAGCCAAGAAAGACGCCACGGACGGTATCCCCGTTTCCGAGGCCATGACCCAGGACCAGTGGAGCGAGCAGGAACAGCTCATCGCCGTGTCTGCCGAGGAAGTACGCCGCGGTCTGGGAACATGGTGGAGCGCGTCGACTGCTGAAGTTCGCAACTATATCGAGGACGCGAGCACTCCGAACACGCTGACCCATGAAATGCTGAAACAGTCGATCAAGGCCGAAGCGAACGAAATTACGCAATTCGAGGATGACGATAAGGAAGACGCGGAAGAGCAGCGCGACTCGACGGTTGTCGAACTCGAGACGTTCAGGGACGAAAATAAGGGCCAGATCGGCAAGCGAACCCCGGACATCAAGACGAATGTCGAGCAGACACTGGCGATCCTGATTTTCGTGATGATCCTTGAAGGCTGCTTCAACGCCCTGTTGTTTAAAGATGCCCAGTCCTCGGGCCTTCTTGGCGGCATGATGGTCGCGTTCGGTGTCAGCGCAGTGAATGTTTTGATCGGTGTGATCGGGGGCTATTGCGGCCTGCGGTTTCTCAACCACACGGCCATGCCGTTCAAGGTGCTGGGCGGTGTCATCGCTGCGGTGTGCATCACAGCCGGGATTTTCCTGAACTTCTTCGTTGCTCATTTCCGCGATGCCGTGGAACTCGCCTTGATGGATGCCCAGGCGGCCGGCTCGCTCGCAGGGTTCAGCATGTTCGCCATCCCACCCGGACAGGTGATCCAGGACATGTTCCCCAACATCCTAGGCCTGCACAGCCTTGTCGCGTTCGGCCTGTTGGCCATCGGATTGACCGTGTTCGCGATCGCTGTTTACGAGGGCTACGACAAGATTTCCGACAAGTATCCGGGCTATGGCCGGGTGTGGCGCAAGCAGCGCCAGGCCAAGGAGCGGGAACAGGCGATCCGCAGCGGCTATCTCGACGACTTGTCCGCCTACTACACCCAGTGCCGTGTCTGGTTCGAGCAGCAACAGTCTCGCCATGTCGAGGCCAAGCGCGAGATCAACAAGGCCGTCAATGAACTCGAGACCCGCCGAGATATCGCCGTCGCCGTGGCCGCGAAGGCCGCGGATCAGGAGCGGACGTTGATGGCGGCCTATCGCCAGGCGCACCGTCGCCAGCGCATGGCCATGTCCGAGGTGCTCGGCGCGCAGGCTGAAGTGCCGGTCTATTTCGACGAGATCGTCACGCCTGACCTGCCGACCTTCGACTACGGTGACGAGCAACAGCTCGCGCTCGCAGCGGCCCAGCAGATCGCCGAGAACATTGCTGCGCTGAACAAGACCCGCGAGTGGCTGGAGGTCGAAATCCAGGAAGAGCAAATCAAACGCCGCCGGAAGGTCGAGAAACCGCACCGCGGCCAGCCGATGGGCGGCGGCGGCGGTGCTGGTCACCCAGGCCAGGAGGGCGGGAAACTCGATCCGCGCCAGCAACAACGTGCGGCCGCGCAGCAGATGTCCGCCAAGCGGGCGTAGGATCAAAAGGGCTACTGGATAAAGCGGGGGCTTCAGCCGGTTGCAAGGAACAGAGTGATGGCTCGAAAACGAAATACGAAAGGCCCCTGGTTCTGGCGCAGCATGATCGTGCTGATGCTGAGCAGTGTGTTCGGCCTCTTCGCTGTCGCCGCCTTCAATGAGCCCCCGCCGCTGAACGCGGACAATCAGTGCCGGGTGGACCGGAAGGATCCTGCGCACACGGTCCTGCTCATTGACCAGTCTGATCCGTTCAACACCAATGACATCGACTGGGTTAGAGCCCTGGTCGATGAAGAGGCTCGGACGCTGGACCGTTATGGACGGCTCACCGTTATGGTCCCGAACGCAGCCCAGCCCGGCAACCCGCGCGTGATCTTTGCCAAATGTACCCCGGGCAGCCCTGACGATGCCAATCCGCTGATTTCCAATCCCCGTATGGTCGAAGACACTTGGCGGGAAACCTTCTACCAGCCCCTCATCACGGAAATCGAGCGCGTTCTGGCGAGCAAGGAACAGCCCTCTTCGCCGCTTACCGAAGCGGTGTTCGCGATCAGCGACCGGGCCGATTTCCAAGCCGGCCAGAAGGGCCTTCGGCTGGTGATGGTGTCGGACCTGATGCAGCATTCCGACGGCTTCTCCTTCTATCGCAGCGGTGCGGATACGGCCGCATTCGGTGACAGCCGGCTTGCGGCGAGCGCGCCCTCCCTTCAGGATGTGGATGTGGTGACCCGGATTGTGCCCCGCGAAAACTATGACCTGCCAATTGCAGAGTTGAAGGCTTTCTGGCGGTCCTATTTCGAGGATGCCGGCGCGAACTATGGGTCGGTGAACTAAAGCGGTCGACTTTCTGTGCGCACCAGACCGCTGCTTTACGTTCCTGTATCGTAATCGATTTCTGGCTCGATCTCATTTTCCCTGGCTGCATTCGTGATGAACTGCGGCGCGGTCCCGGAAAGGCCGAGGGCTTGCCATACAGCTTTGCCGAGCGACTGGGTGCGGCGGTCGATGGCGGCCTGGTCCCATTGGACTTCCCTGAAGGACTGGAGCGCCGCAGCGTATCCCTTTCGCATTTTCAGCGTGTTCGTGACGAATGCCCGCTTGTCAGCATAGGATTTGTTCTCCATCCGGCTGTTGAGACCGCTGGGAATCAGCGCGAGATTGCCCAGCAGATTACGGCTTCTGCGAACGGTAACCTGGTCGGCGAATGTGTCGAACCAGGCTGACCCCGGCTCCGGATTCTGGGGCAGGATATGCTCGACCGTGGGCGTGTCGCGGCCATTCCTGAGCAGGTGTGGAATGGCCGTAGGATCGTGGCTGGCCTCGAGCCACGTAAGCAATCTGAGGCGAAGGGTTCGGTCTTCGATGGGACCGGACAGGGTGTTACGGATCCGGCGTTGGCGGGGGGCCTTGATCGAAGGAAGAAACGTCTCCGCATCCTTGTTTTCGAGCAAGATCTTTCGGGCACCATAGAAATAGGCTCGGCGCCGGCGCGGTTCGTCCCGGGCAAGGTCGAGAGCCATGCACGCGCGCTGGAGTTGGTCGAGGTGGCCCGCCAGCCACATGTTCGCCCCTTCGACCGATTGGCCCATGTTCCGGGCCGCGTTGCGCCGCTTTTGCCATTCCCGGAGCAGAAGGATTGCGAAGGGCTTCCACTCGAACCAGTCGATCACCCAGATGGGCCGCAGGGCGTGCAGACCTGGCGACCCGACCCATCCTGGCTTCTGGACGGCGTGGATATCGTTCCAGGCGTTCGCGAGGTGGGCCAGGCCTTTCAGCCAGTCTTGAAGAAATTTGGGGTCGTCCTCGCGCATCGCTGCCATCCAGTCGGTGAGGGCTTCGAAGGGCAACGGTTCGGGCTCGGCCGTTAGATTGCGGTGGACGATATCGATGGCGAGGATGAAGTCCCGAAAGGCATAGCGTACCCGGCCCCTGAGCCTGTCCCAGAGCAAGAGCAGGGCTTCGGCCTCGCCAGGGGAGCCAGCCAGCTTCGGCAGCCGCGTCTTGATGAGGTCCACGTCTTCCATGGTGACCCCGCGCATATTCACCGTCTCGAACATGCGCAGGGCGATGGCCCGGGTCTCGGCCTGGAGGTGGACGATATAGAGATCGGTGGTCAGCACGTTGGCGAGGCCCCGTAGGCGCGACCGGCCGGCGGGCGTCGCGGCGCCCCCCTCGATCATGCCCCTGGCTTCGAATTCGTCGAGGATCGTTTGCCGGGCTTCCTCGATGACGACAAACCGGCGGAAGACCTTCTGGGTCTTCGGCCATTTTGCCGTGGCGCCCATGGGCTGGACGTAGCGGATCAAGGTCTTGTCTTCGCCACCGAGGACGAAGCGCACGGCCCCGTTTTCCCTGCAGATGCAGGCGTGCAGGGCGTCGGCCAGGGGTTCGCCCGCAAGGAAATCCCGCACCATGGCCATGAGCAGGGTAAGCGTCGTCGTCCGCTGAAGCCCATCATAGAGGCGGAGACTACCGGGCTGTTCCGAATAGCTGACGAAAGCGCCGATAAAATAGCCGGGCGAAGCGATGTTTGCGTTCTTGCGGTCGAGATAACCGAGGAGGTCGTCGACAAGGGCCGAGACCTGGACGCCGGTCCAGACATAGTCCCGTTGGACGTTGGCCGGACGGATGGTGTGGCTCTGCAAGAAGTCGCCGAACCCGATTGCTTCAGGCTCCACCGGTCGCCGCATGCGGTCCTCCAACGTCTCCCAGAACCCCTCGCAGGCGCGCGTTCAGGATTAGAAACCCGAGCCGGCGCTTTCAATGGTTTTCCACAGGGAACCCAACCGAGCCTTGCCGTGCAAGAACCATGCGATAGGGGTGGTGGAAGATGTCCGTTCTCACTCGTCTTCGCCTGACCGATTTTCGCAATTACCAGCGTCTGGATCTTCCGCTGGACGGCCGGCACGTCTGCCTGTTCGGCGCCAATGGGGCCGGCAAGACAAACTTGCTGGAGGCGATCACCCAGTTAGGGCCTGGCCGGGGCCTGCGGGGCGCGGCGATTTCGGAGCTGACCCGGCACGGGGCGGCGGGCGGTTGGACCGTGTCGGGCGATCTCGGCGACCGGAAGATTGGCGTTGGGCTGGACCTCCAGGGCAGTTCTGCGAAACGGGCGGTGCGCATGGATGGCGAGACGGTGAATTCATCAGACCTTGCCGAGCTGGTCCGTATCGTGTGGCTGACCCCGGCCATGGACGGTGTGTTCCGCGGCGGGGCCAGTGATCGGCGCCGGTTTTATGATCGCCAGGTGATGGCGCATGTCCCGTCCCATGGCCCGGCGGCTGGCCGCTATGAAAAGGCGATGCGCGAGCGCAATGCCTTGCTGGAACGTGGCCCGGTGGATGCGGCCTGGGCTGAGGCCATCGAAGCGCGGATGGCGGAGGCGGGTGCGGAGATCGCCTTCAACCGCGCGTTCGTTCTGGAGCGCCTGAAGCAGGTGATGGCCGACCGGACGGAAGGGGCGTTTCCGAAAGCCATTCTGTCGCTCGACGGGGAGACCGAACACCGGGCCGCCGATGGCGAGTCGCTCGACGCCTTGGCGGCCCATCTGCGCGACACCTATGGGGCGATGCGGGGGGCCGATATTCGCGCGGGCCGGACACTCAAAGGCCCGCACCGCACTGATCTCGACGTGGTGCATGCGCCGACGGGTGCACCGGCCCGGGAAGCCTCGACGGGGCAGCAGAAGGCCCTGTTGATCGGCTTGATCCTGGCCTCGGCGGCAGCCCTGAAGCAGGGCGACCAGGGGCCAACACCGCTTTTGCTGCTGGACGAAGCGGCCGCCCATCTGGATGCGGATCGGCGCGCGGCACTCTATGACGAGCTGCACGCGGTGGGTGGCCAAGCCTGGCTGACGGGAACCGAACCGTTTCTGTTCGAAGCTTTCGGAAACCGCGCACAGCTTGTGTCCGTCCAGTCTGGAGAGGCTGGCGGTTAGGGCGTTTTGAACTGTGAGAAGCGGTCAGCCGCCTGGGGGGCTGCCGCGATTATGGACCGTATCGTGGAGGAGCCAGAGCACGTCTTCGAGCTGGGGCAGCCCGGTGAGGACCGGACCCAGCCGAACAGGCGCTGGCAGCAGACGGTAGCGGTAGCGCCTTTCGCGTGCCGGCAGCGTCTGTACGCGTGCCGCTTCGGCTCTCTTGTGGCGAAACCAGAGGGCCATGCGTCGGGCCATGGGTTCCGGGTCGTCCGCAAAGGCCTTTAGGGCAGCGAACCGGTTTGCGAGAGCGCCTGCGGGGACGAGGGCGTCATCCTCTGAGGGGTGCACGCGCCAGGTGTGGAGTGTGTTGATCGGCATACGCTCTGGGCCGCCCCATTCGGGCGGGAGCGCCGGCGGCGCCTCGGTGAGCGGAATTAAGGGCCGCCGATCCACAGAGCGCCGAGCGGGACCGGTTTCAGCCGATGTCAGCCGCTTGGCGCCCGCCAAGGGGTCTGGCGCGCCGTCGCCGAAATCCTTCACGGGCGGCAGCGTGACCGTCCCGGCCATCATCCAGGCCAGGCGCCGGGCGACCGCTTCGAGCAGACGTAGCTCGCGCCGCAAGGTTCGGCGTTCGCTTTGGGGGATCATGGCCTCTGGGCCCATGCTCGCGATGGCCGAACCGAGCATGCGGAGCCAGCCCGAAAGGCGGCGCAGGGTCTGCTGGGCCAATGTGGGAGGCTGATGATGCTGCATGGAGAGGAGTATATCACCGGCCGCATGGGGGAGGATTCGTCAGGCCAATTATTCTATAATACACTGTATATAATGGTTATTATTTTTCCTAGCTGTGGGATAAGCACAGCAGGCCGGCACCGGGCATGGGCGCCTCGCCATCGGTTGGAACCGGAGCACTCCGGGTTTGGGGTTGCCCTGGTCGGGGCTTGCCGCGAGACTTGCATCGATAATCGGGGAAAATGGGAGGAAGTCGAGATTATGGGTCTGGTCTGGAAGGGATTATTGGGGCTGGGCGCGGCCCTGATTGTATTGGTCGGGATCGTCATTCTCCGGGCGCTCAGCTTTGGCGGGGCGACGGATGTGCAGGCGGTGACCCTGCCGGACGTACCCGAGATGAACGCCGAAGCCGCGGCTGCGCACCTGTCTGAAGCGATCCAGTTCCGGACGATCACGGTGGCGCCCGGCGATCCGAGACCGGGGCAGGAGGGGCCGTGGCTCGCCTTGCAGGACTGGCTGGTGGAGACCTATCCGGCGGCCCACGCGGCGATGGACCGGGAATTGGTGCCCGATACGCTGACGCTGCTTTACACGTGGCCGGGGAGCGACCCTGCCCTCGCACCCTTGATGCTGATGGCGCACCAGGACGTGGTGCCCGTGAATATCGGGACGGAGGAAGACTGGACCGGTCGGCCGTTCGACGGCGCGCACGTTGACGGCCATGTGTATGGGCGCGGCGCGATCGACGACAAGGGGTCGCTGGTGGCGATCATGGAAGCGGTGGAAGCACTCGCAGCGTCGGGATTTGCGCCGCGCCGGACGGTGCACCTGCTTTTCGGGCACGATGAGGAGGTCTCGGGTTCGGGCGCGGAGGCCGGCGTGGCGCTGTTGAAATCGCGGGGCGTGGCGCCGGTGATGGCCCTGGATGAGGGATTCATGATCATCGATCCCTCGCCGCTGACCGGCAAGCCGATGGGCTTCATAGGCGTGGCCGAGAAGGGCTATATGACCGTCGAGATCACGGCCGTGGCGGAGGGGGGGCACTCGTCGACACCGCCGCGGGATAGTGCAGCGGTGCGGCTATCGCGGGCGTTGGTGGCGCTGGACGAAACGCAGATGCCGGCCGATTTTTCCCAGCCGCCGATTTCCACGCTGTTTGCGGCGGCAGCGCCCGATATGTCTTTCGTCAATCGGATGGCGCTTGCAAACCTCTGGCTGTTCCAGGGCGTGGTGGAAGGCCAGATGGCGGGTATTCCGGCCGCGAATGCGATGATCCGGACGACGACCGCGCCGACCATGCTGGTGGGTTCGGCGAAGGAGAACGTGCTGGCCCAGCGGGCGACGGCGGTGGTGAATTTCCGGATCCATCCGAATGACAGCGAAGCGGCCGTTCTGGCGCATGTGAAGCGGGTGACGGCGGATATTCCGGGCCTGGTCATCAAGGCCGGCACGACGGGCATCCGCGGGACGGGCGCCTCGCCGGTGTCACCGACGGATAACAGAGCCTATGGCGTGCTTGCGGCGGTGGCGGCCGATGCGGGCGAGGGCGCACCGGTGGCGCCGGGACTGGTGCTGGGGGCAACCGATGCGCGGTATGCGTCCGCGATCACCGACAGCGTCTACCGCTTTGCCCCGGCCATCATGTCGCCGGAAGACCTGACGGGCTTCCATGGCACGAACGAGCGCATCAGCGTCGAGAACATGGGCCGCCTGGCACGCGGCTATGCGCAGATTATTGCGGCTATGGATGGCGGAGATGGGGGGTAGTGGGTGTTTACCGCGTTGCTCCCCTGAGGCGGCTTAGGGGGCAGACTGTGGCGCCGATTTCGAAGGCTGTGCCGTCGGGGGCGTAGCGGGTGGCGTTGAGGGTGGTTTTCATCTTGCGGCAGTCGTCGGCGCGGCTTTCGAGGCCGGTTTCGGCTTCGACGGCGGGGAGGGTGGCTTCCAGGTCAGTGAGCGTGTTGGTGACGAAGTAGATTGGGCCGTCATGGGCCTGGAGTGCGTCGTACATGCGCGGGCGGTACTTGCTGAGGACGGGTCCGGTCCAGCTTTCGGGGGCGGGCAGGTGGCCGAAACGGGCGCTTTCGGGGAAGCTGGGTGCGGTGAATTCAGCCGGGAAACGGCCGCCGAACATGATGAACGCGTTTTCGAATTCGAGGCCTTCTGGCGGTTGGCTGGCGATATAGGGATCGGTGTAGCTGTCCCAGGGCTGGCGGTGCATGACAGCGTATTCGGTTGTGAGCAGGAGGCCGACGAAGCCGCCCATGCCGACGAGTAGGCCGCGCGGTCCGTCGAACAAGGCCGGGCGGATGCACCAGGCGAGGACGACGGCCAGGACGGGACCGATGGGGTACATGGCCAGGGCGTAGCGGTGGGTGGCGAAGGCGAAGACCCAAGCGAAGAGCAGCGCCAGCATGGAAAAGGCGAGCGCAGGAACGGCGCGGTGGATCGTCGGGGCCGGTACTGCGAGTTCACCGGGCTCGCTGTCTGCGGCCGCAAACCGCTGGTAGGTGAGGACGGCGATGAGGCCGAGGGCGGAGACATAGAGGGTCGCGAGGCGGAAATCGACGATGGTGTGCCAACTGATCAAGATGCCATCCCAGGACCCGCGGATGGGGAGGATCAGGCCCTCGAGCAGGCTGCCCGGTACGCGCACATAGCCTGGGAAATCGCTTTCGGTGGCGTAGGGCGATCCGAAGAGACCGTTCATGTTGGGGAAGAACGGATTGCCGAACTCCATCCAGAGCCAGCCATACCAGTAGCCGCCCGTGAGGAGGATGCCCGCAACGCCAGCCGTTCCGGTTGCGAGCCAGGCCTTGAGCCGGTCCGCATGGCCAACAACGATGACCGAGACGAAGACGGCCAGAGACAGGACATAGAGCGCGTTGGTGGGCTTCAGGCCGAACGCCATGCCGACGATGAAGCCCGCCAGTGTGAAACGGCCGAGCGAGGCGCGCGCACCCGAAGGCGGAACACAGAGGGCCAGCGCGGCAATGAAAGCGGTGGCGGCGAGCGCGTCGTTGCGCATGGACGCCAGGAAGATCAGCACCGGCTCGCTGAGCATGGCCGTTGCACCGAGCAGGACGCAGGTGAACCGGCGTTCGCCCATGCCGATGGCGCGCGTTGCATTCCGCGCAAACCAGTAGACGGTGGGGAATACGAGGCCGTGGACGATGCCGAACAGGAAGGCGACAGCAGGGCCGGGCAGCCGCTCCATGAGCCACCAGACGCCCGCCTGGTAGTAGGGGTTGAGGAAGGTGTGCAGGTTAGCAGGCGCGAAGTCGATGTCGTAGCGGCCGTTCATCAGGGCCCAGCCATTGTGCACGTGATAGTGCATGACATCGATTTCCATGTCCCGCGGCCAGGTCGCCGACAAGGCGCCGAACAGGATGAGCCATGCGGCCCAGAGGAGGCGGTCGTTCCGGGTGCACCAGGCCGAGAGTTTCTTCCACGGGATGGACGCGCCGCTTACACCCCCCTCAACAGGCACTGCCGTCATCTCGGTACTCCACGTATCAAACCCAGCGTTGGAGCTAGCAAAAATCGGTTAATGTCGGCCTACGCCGACACCGGTTCCGCCTTTGGCGGACTCGGTCGTCGTTTACTTTGCGCTCGCGGCAGTTTGGCTTTGGCCAAACGCCTCCGCATGTTGAGTAAGAATGGGGCGGCGCAACGGTGCCGTCGGGCCTTGCCCGAGACGCGCTTCCGTCAAAAACTGAAGCGCTGTAGCGCATTTCCGAGGAGGGCCGTCAGCTTTCGACGGGGCGGTTGGGGCTGGAGTGTTTCCATTCGTCGAGCAGGGTGCGGAGGGCGGCGACGAAGGCCAGGGGCTGGTCGAGCATGACGTGGTGGCGGGCGTGGGGGATGGAGATGAACGGGACCTGGTGGCCCAGGAGGGACTGCATGTAGTCGCCGACGTCGTCGGGCATCAGGGCGCTTTCCTCGCCACGGAAGATGGCGATGCGGCAGCGGGTGGCCTTGAGCAGGTCTGCCGGTTCGCGGCCGGCTTCGAAGCGGCGCCAGATGGCGGGGTCGAATTTCCAGGTCCAGGCCGGGTTACCGCCGTCCTGGTCGACTTTCTTGAGGCTCCACCGGGCGATGTAATCCATGGCGAAATGGTTCTCGCAAAGCTGCGGCGGGGCGAGCCGGAACCGGGCGAGCGCAGAGGCCAGGTCGGGGTAGACCTTGTTAGCGCGGGCGGAACGGGGTGGGCCCCCGCGGGGCCTGTCAGGCGGGTTGACGGGGCTGTCGACGATGACCGTGCCGGTGAGCCGGTCGCCATAGTCCGCACCGGTCAGTAGCGTGACAAAGCCGCCAAAGGAGTGGGCGACGATGATGGGCTTCACGGGCCCCTCGAACAGGCCCGCATCCTCGCAGACGGCGATCTGTTCGGCGGCGAAGGTCTCCATCCGGTATTCCTCGCGCCAGTCGCTGTCGCCCATGCCGGAGAAGGTCATGGCAGCGACATTGTACTCGGCCTCGAAATAGGGGGCGATAAAATCCCACCAGTGGGCATGGGCGCCGTTGCCATGGACAAGCAGGAGGCCGGGTGCCCCGCGCTTGCCCCATTGCTGGTAGCGGATGGACGCGCCTTTGACGGTGATGGTTCGGGACTCATAGGGCTGTGCAACCGCGGTCTTGAACCAATCGGGCGCGGGCGGGATGTCGCCGCCGTAAGCGACAAGCGGGCCGCCCTCGGATGGCATCTCCTCGGGCTGGTCCTTCACGAAACCGGTCTTGCTCTGGGTCATGGCTTTCCATGGCGCCCGACGCGGCCGCTGGCAATCGGTCGCGTCGGGGAAAGGCGTCTCTAGAGTGTGGGTTTCGGGCCGCTGGCCCTTGTGCGCTCACGGCAGTTTGGCTTTCGCCAAACGCCTCCGCGGGGGCGGCGCAGGGGCGCCGGCGAGCCTTGCTCGCTAAGCGTCTCCGCTGGAGACGAAGCCGCCTCAGGCCTCGGCAGGCTCTTCGGCTGGGGCGTCTTCAGCGGGGGCTTCCTTGGCGGCTTGGGCCTTCTCCGCTTTTTCCTCAGCGCGTTCCTTGGCCTTGGTTCCGGGCTCACCCTTCTTGGGATTGTTTCCGGCTTCCCATTTCCAGACCGGGGCGTCGGCGCCTTCGAGGGTGATCTGGCTCAGGAAGCGGGCGACGCGATCGGTGGGTTTAGCGCCTTTCTTGATCCATTCAGCGGCCTTTTCGCCATCGATCTGGACGCGCTGCTCGGAGTCCTTCGGCAGGCGCGGATCGTAGGTGCCAATCTTATCAATAAAGCGGCCATCGCGGGGGCTGCGGCTGTCAGCGATGACGACGCGGTAGAAGGGGCGTTTCTTGGACCCGCCGCGGGCGAGCCGGATCTTTAGCGCCATGGTGATTCTCCTTAAGTGTTTTATGGCGTTCGGGGATAGGGTTCAGGTCTTGGGCAGTTCGCGGATCTCGATGGTGCCACCCGCCTCGTAGACGGGATTCCCGGCGAGAAAGGACTGCGCGTCTTCCAGGGTTTCAGCGCTGAGGCGCAGGAATCCCGAGAGATGATCGGACAGGGGTGCGGGGGCGGCTGATTGGCGGAAGCAGGTGCCGCCCCCGATCTCGCTGCCGCCTTCAAAGGCGCCGGATGCGCGCAGGCCGGCGAGATAGGCGCCCCATGCGGTCTCATCGATGGGCATGGCCGGGTCGTTGTGCATGAAGAAGATGAAGTCCTTCATGCGCTGGTATCCCGGATCTGTTCGTGGTGGCGGATGACTTCCTCGACGATGAAGGTGAGGAATTTCTCGGCGAATTCGGGGTCTAGGCCGCTTTCATGGGCGAGGCGGCGGAGGCGTTCGATCTGGCGGGCCTCGCGGGCCTTGTCGGCGGGTGGCATGGCATGCTCGGCCTTCAGCCGGCCGACCGCCTGGGTGACCTTGAACCGCTCTGCCAGCGTGTGCAGCAGGATCGCATCGAGATTATCGATGCTGGAGCGGTATTCGGAGAGCTGGTCGAGGGGAGATGTCTTCACAACCAAAACACCCCCATCCGCTGCAATTTCATTCGATGCTGGGTGCTTTGAACGATGGTCAGAACTGTAGATTCAAGCTTCTGCACGGCCATGTCCGCCAGTTCGGCATACTCGTTATAATTCATATTTGCCGCGTCTTCAGTGTATGGGGAGAATGCATACGAAAGCTCGGCATTGAAGCGACGATGGAGCCCATTCTTTGGATCTAGAAACAGCCGTACAGCAACGCTCAACCGTTTCGCTTGCTTCTGAGCTTCTAGGAAAGCGTCCGCATTGCCGAAATCATTTCTTCCAGCAGCGTCTCGATCTCGAAGCCACCGGAAATCATTCATTTGTTGCACAACAAATAGCACTTCCGAAGCCAAGCTTCGGTATTCCGAAAGCCACTGTGCGGTAGCTTCAGACGCGGCTCGTGAAGTGAGCAAAATTAGATTGATTACGCTGATCACTAGTGCTGCGCAGGCTGCAGTAGCTACCCAATCGATCTGATAAGGCCACATCTTACTTCTTCCCACCGGGCAATCCGGGCAATCCACCCGGTAGGCCGGGGGCGCCGCCGAGTTTGGCGAGGTCTTGGGGGCTCATGCCGTCGGCGAGGCCCGGACCGGGACCGCCCATGCCGGGGGGCATTCCGCCCATGGCGCCTTGGCCGCCGATGGCGTTCATCAGGCCTTTCATGCCGCCTTTCTTGCCCATCTTCTTCATCATGCCGGACATCTGCTTGTGCATCTTCATCAGCTTGTTGACGTCCTGCACGCTGACGCCGGCGCCGGCGGCGATACGCTTGCGGCGGGAGGCGTTGAGGAGGGCGGGCTTGCGGCGTTCATCGCGGGTCATGGAGCCGATAATGGCTTCCTGGCGGAGCAGCACCCGGTCATCAAGGCCTGAGGCGTCCATGGCCTGTTTGGCCTTCTTGGCGCCGGGCAGCATGCCCATGATGCCGCCGAGGCCGCCCATTTTCTGCATCTGGCGGAGCTGGTCGCGCAGGTCTTCGAGGTCGAACTCGCCCTTGCGCATCTTCTTCGCCATGCGCTCGGCTTTTTCCTGGTCGAACTGCTCGGCAGCCTTCTCGACGAGGGAGACAATGTCGCCCTGGCCGAGGATGCGGCCGGCAAGGCGCTTGGCATCGAACAGCTCGATGCCGTCAAGCTTTTCACCCGTGCCGAGGAACTTGATCGGCAGGCCCGTGACCGCGCGCATTGAGAGGGCCGCGCCGCCGCGCCCGTCGCCATCCATCCGCGTGAGGACAAGGCCCGTCAGCGGGAGGCGGTCGTGGAAGCGCTGGGCGGTCTCGACCGCGTCCTGGCCAGTGAGGCTGTCGGCGACAAGGAGGACTTCGCCGGGGTTCGCAATGTCGGAAATCTCGCGGGCCTCGACCATCATCTGCTCGTCGATGGAGGTACGGCCTGCGGTGTCGAGGAAAAGGACGTCATAGCCGCCGATCTTTGCGGCCTGGACGGCGCGGCGGGCGATATCGGCGGGGAGCTGGCCCTGCATGATGGGGAGGGATGAGACGTTCTCGCCCGCCTGGTCGGCGAGGATGGCGAGCTGTTCCATGGCGGCGGGGCGGCGCACGTCGAGGGAGGCGAGGAGGACCTTCTTCTTCTCTTTGTCGGCCAGGCGCTTGGCGAGCTTGCCGGTGGTGGTGGTCTTCCCCGAGCCCTGGAGGCCGGCCATCATCACGATGGATGGGGGATTATCGACCTTGAGTGCCGTGTCTGCCGCCTCACCGCCGAGCATATCCACCAGCGCATCGTGGACGATCTTGACCACTTGCTGGCCTGGCTTCACCGAGCGGACGACTTCCTCGCCGACCGCGCGCTCCTTCACCTTGCCGACGAAATCCTTGACGACCGGGAGAGCTACATCGGCTTCGAGCAGGGCCACGCGGATCTCGCGCAGGGCGGCGCTGACGTCCTTTTCCGAAAGGGCGCCGCGGCCGGTGAGGCCTTCGAATATGCCGCCAAGGCGGTCTGATAGGGCGTCGAACATGCCGCGTCTCCTGCTCCGGGTGTGCTTTGCTCAAAGGTCAGGACCGGAGCGCCACTCGTCAACACCCGCCACAACGACAGAGACCCCGCTGAGCGAACCTTCGCCGGGCGGGGGGCCTCGCCAGGGTCGTACCCCGGTCAAAGCGCGCGTTCTGAGCTGCGCGGATATGGGCGGCTTAAGCCATGCCGGCCGCGTGGCGTCAAGCGCCAGCGCCCTGGCGCGCGGTTCAGGCGAGGGCAGCGGCGTGGAGCGCTTTCCAGCGGTCATTGATCAGGGGAAGCGCGGCCTTGGCCTCGTCGCGGAGAAACGAGAACACGACCATGTCGCTGAAGGTGCCATCGGCGAGGCGGGTGAAGCTGCGGATGCGGCCTTCTTCCCGTGGGCCGAGGCTTTCGACGGCGGCCAGGGCGGAGCGATTGCGGGCCGACACCATCCACCCAATGCGGCGGGCGCCCCATTCGACGGCCCGTTCGATCAGCAGCGCCTGGCTGGCCTGGAACACGCCCGTGCTGCGCATCTCCTTGGGGTGCCAGTAATGGGCGATGCGGACCCGGCGATGGGTGCGGCTGACATTCTCGAAAGCGACGACGCCGGCGAAGGCATCGTCCGAACAGCGGCTGATGGCGAAGGGTACGAGGAGGCCCGCCTCCTTCTGCTTCAGCGTGTGGTCGAGATAGGCGTTGAAATTCGTTCCCTTAGGGATGTCCGGCATGGACTCCCACATATGCTTGATGGCGGAGCTTGCGGCGAGGATCGGGCCATGCCGCTCCTCAAAGGGCGAGAGCCGCACAAAGGCGTTTTCAAGGCCGGGCGCGTCGAGGTTCATGCCCATTACGATATGGGACTTGCGCAGCGCTTCAACCGTTTTCACGGGGCCGTGCGCAAGAATGTTCCCGTTCGTGAGACTAGGCGGGCTCCACTTGGAAGGTCATTCCCGCGCGCTCTGTAAGCGGCCCGACAAGTGCCGTCCCGAAGGCGGACCCGGGCGTGTGGATACCGCCTGCTGCCGTGCAGTGCCCATCGGACAGGAACAGGGCCGCCTCGGCGAGCATTTTAGAGGTTGAGCCATAGCCTGGGTCCTTGTCGCCGGTGACACCGGCACGGATGGTCTTGCCGTCAGCCGTATTGGCCAGGAAGAGGACGTCGTAGTGGCCAGCTTCGCGCTCGGCCTTGCTGGGGCCTTCGCCGGGCTTCGGACCATCATCGCCGGCCATGGGATCTGTGTTGGCGACGTGTTCGGCAGCGGCCTTCCCGGCATCGCCAGGGCCGGTGATGATCATCTCATCGTATTGGAAATCGGTGCCGTAGGGGTGTCCCAGCAGCGTGTTCGAACGGTGGACGTTCTTGGAATTTATGACCGCCATGAAGAACGGAGCGGCCCAGGTGCCGAGGTCGGCGTCTTCCGTGGGAACGCTCATCTTTGGTTGAGGGCCCCCTTCGAAGCCGGGGGTCAGGCCGAAGGGGGAGATCAGGTTTGGCATCTGGGACGGGTCCTGCTGGACGCTGGCCATCGTGGCCCGTCCGCTGGCCGCCGTGCCGCCAGAAAATGTGCCCTTCATGGCCCGCACCCGGCTGCGGACCCGGGAGGCATAGCTGCCGGTTTGGGCCTTTGCCGCTTCCTGGACGAAGGCGACGCCGAGATCGAACGGGATGGAGTCGAAGCCGCAGGAGAAGACAATCCGGGCGCCGGTCTCATTCGCCCGGGCGCCGTGGGTGTCGATCATCTTGCGCATCCACAGCACTTCGCCGCAGAGGTCGACATAATCAGTGCCGGCCTCGACGCAGGCCTCGACCAACGGTTCGCCATAGAGGGTGTAGGGGCCCACCGTTGTGCAGACGACCTTCGCCCGCGACGCCATGGATTTGAGCGTTTCCGGCGCATCGGCGTCGGCCACGACGAGGGGTGTATCGGCAGGCAGACCCATTTCGTCGCGCACGGTGGCGAGCTTGTCGGCGCTGCGGCCGGCCATGGCCCAGCGTCCGGCCCGGCTGGGGTGGGTCTGGTGCATATACTCCGCAACCAGCCGCCCGGTGAAACCGCTCGCTCCGTAGATGATAACGTCAAATTCCCGATCCTCGGCCATGGTGTCCTCGCTCCTACCCTCTTTGTCTCGCGCACATGACATGGATCATGGGCCAGGACCGGGGGCAAGGGGGCGGGCAAAGGCGAGATCGATTGCCGTTAGGGGCGACCCCCTGCGCTGGCAGGGCCGAGCGTGTCAGGCGGCGCGTTTTCGGGCTTTCGGTCCAAGCTTGGATACGGTGGCGGGGTCGGGCGTCTTCGGCTTGTAGCGGCACAGCTCGATGATCCCGCACCGCCAGCATTCGGGCGTGCGTGCTTTGCAGACATACCGGCCGTGCAGGATCAGCCAGTGGTGCGCGCCGAGCTTGTAATGATCAGGCGTGACCCGTTCGAGGCTGGCCTCGACCGCATCCGGATCCTTGCCAGGCGCGAGGCCCGTGCGGTTCGAGACGCGGAATATATGAGTGTCCACGGCAATGGTCGGCTCGCCGAAGGCCTCGTTGAGGACGACGTTTGCGGTCTTGCGGCCAACACCGGGGAGCTTCACCAGTTCATCCCGAGTCCTTGGCACCTCGCCCCCAAATTCGTCGAGGATCATCTGGCTCAACGCGATGACATTCTTGGCCTTGTTGCGCCACAGGCCAATGGTCTTGATGTAACCGGCAACGCCCGCTTCGCCGAGGGCCAGCATCTTCTCCGGCGTGTCTGCGATCTGGAACAGCTTCCGCGTCGCCTTGTTGACGCCGACATCGGTGGCTTGGGCTGAAAGGGCAACGGCGACGACGAGAGTGTAGGGATCAGTGAATTCCAGTTCCGTGTGCGGATCGGGCCGCTCGGCGGACAGGATCGCATATAGCGCTTCGGCCTTCTCGCGGCCGATGGTGCGCGGCGCCCGTTTCTTCTTTCGCTTCGGGGGCGCGGGCGGCGCGCTGGATTTCGTCTTCGCGGTCATACGGAAAGGGTCTAGGGCGCGTCTGCCCTCGCGCAAGGGCGCGGCGCAAAAGCGCAGACGGGCATAATCGCCCGATCGGGAATCGACCTGACTGGGGAATTGCCTATCATTCGCAACGATGAAGGCCGACACCCCCTCACCGCCCATTTACATGGACGCCGTGCTGACGCCGAATGCTAGCCTAAGCCGGCCGGCCTTCCTGGTCGTCATGGCGGCATTGGTCGCGGTCAGCCTGATTTCCAGCGCGATGTTCCTCTCCATGGGCGCACTTCCCGTCGTCGGCTTTTTCGGCCTTGATCTCTTGGCGCTTTACGCTGCGTTCCGGTGGCACCGGTCGCAGTCCGTGGAGCAAACGCGGGTTGTGGTGACGGCGGATGCGCTGAACCTGCATCACACGGACAAGCGCGGACGATCCAAATCCGCGACGGTGCCTGCGGCTTTCGCCAGGATCATGCTGGAGACGCCGGTGTCGCCGACCTCCCACCTCAGGATTGAACATGGCCGCACGGCCTATGTGATCGGCCGTTTCCTGACGCCAGAAGAGCGATCAAGCTTTGCCGATGCCCTGCGAGGAGCCCTTCGCCGTGCCCGCGCCGAACGATACGGCGCGGTAAGCTAATATCGGTTCTGTTAGACCAATTCAGAGAAGTCGAATGTGTCGATGCCGAGATCCATGGCGAAATCCATGAGATCATCGATTGGCGGAAGGTCGATGGCCGGCACGGTGTCTTCCACACCCTCGAACTGTTCGGAATCGAGCACCGGGGCCGATGCGACGCCTGAAATTGCCGAAAAGTCGAAGCTTGTCGGGCTGGTGTCCAGGGCATCAGATACAAGCTCGATCTGCGTCAAGACGAGGGGCAGTGCAGCGGTCTCGAAGATGATCGATACATCGCCGTCAGAGAAAACCACGTCGGTGCCAGACTGGGTAAAGGCGCCCCGGGCGTCGGAAATGTCCTCGAAGGCAAAGTTTCGAAGGAGAATTCGCTCTCCGGCTTCGAAATCCACGACGATATCGGTCCCTCCGTGGAGCGAGTCGAAGATGTAGGTGTCGAGCCCCGTGCCGCCGGTGAGGATGTCATCTCCGCCGCCGCCGGTGAGGGTGTCATCGCCAAACCCGCCGTTAACGACATCATCGCCGCCGCCGCCGAACAGCCTGTCATCGCCATCGCCGCCAGAAAGAAAGTCGGCATCCTGGCGCCCGCGCAAACCGTCATCCCCATCGCCGCCAACGATCGAGTCGCGGCCCGTACCGCCGCTGATCCGGTCATTTCCAGCGCCGCCGTCGAGCGTATCAGAACCCGAATTGCCGAATATCACATCGTTGCCGGCGCCGCCATCGACGTAATCGCTGCTGTTACCAGCGCCGATACGGTCATTTCCTGAGCCGCCAAAAATCTGGTCCTCGGCACTGCCGCCTAGGATGATATCATTGCCGTCGTCGCCAAAAAGCGTGTCTGACCCGCGGCCGCCATCAATACTGTCATCGCCATCGCCGCCCTCGGCGCGATCGTCGCCCCGACCTGCGGTGATCGTGTCATCCCCCGCGTCACCGTAAAGCATGTCATCGCCACTATGGCCGAGGATCGTGTCTTCTCCGTCCCCGCCCATAATCACGTCTTCGCCTTGCCCGCCCTGGAGCTGGTCATCGCCCGCGCCGCCGTCGAGCGCGTCATCGCCGACCCCGCCGTTCAGCGTATCGTCGCCGTCGGCGCCAGAGAGGGTGTCGTCGCCCTCATTACCTGCAAAACTGTCATTCAGCACCGTGCCAGCAAAAACGTCAGCGGTGTCAGTGGTGAGAAAGCTCGGCCCGGGAAGGATACGCGCCAGGGCACTTGAGGCCGGCGATTGGACGGTTGAAAGGAGGGTGATTTCCTCGCCCAAGTCCAAGGTATCCAGCGCTCCGCTCATATCGCCGAGGCCATCGTTCACGCGATCCAGATGTGAAAGGCCCACCATGGTCGATACTCCTGAAGGTTACGAAGTAAGCGACGTATGGGCAGCACACCTTAAGAACGTGTTTCAAAGTAAACGGGACGTGCTTGAAAAAGGGCAAGTTTTCGAGCTTTCTGAGGCAAGGTTAACTTCGGCAATACATCTGTTTACTTTCTGCCACGTAGATTGAAGGTTTCGAAAAAAGTGACGCCTGTGTCATGGTTTTCGCGGGGGTGGTGTGTTACACAACCGTCAGAGGCGCAAAAGCCCGTTACGGAGGATACCCATGGCAGACACCTTCCACTCCATATCCCATGATCTTGCCCGGCCGGTCCTGACACCACGAGAACCGATGCATCCAGGGTTCCTCGAGATGGGGGATCCGGTGCCGCCAGCAGAGTCGGTGGCGTTGGAAGACTTGAATATCGTCGACCCGGAAATCTGGCGCCAGGGAAAGTTTTGGGAGCGGTTTGCGCGGATGCGGGACGAGGCACCGCTGCACTGGACCGCCGACAGCTTCGCCGGGCCGTTCTGGTCGATCACGCGCTATGAGGATATCATGGCGATGGATATCGACCACAAGCGCTTCTCCTCGTCCTGGGAGCACGGCGGTATCACGCTTGGCGGGCCGATCTCCGACTTCGAGCTGCCGATGTTCATCGCGATGGACGAACCGCGCCATGGCGAACAGCGCAAGACGGTGCAGCCTGCCGTTGCCCCCAAAATGCTCAAGGAGTTCGAGCCCCTGATCCGGAGCCGGACCCAGGCGTTGCTCGACAGCCTCCCTGTGGGTGAGCCGTTTGACTGGGTCGATACGGTGTCCATCGAGCTGACGACGATGATGCTGGCAACGCTGTTCGATTATCCTTTCGAGCGGCGGCGGGACCTGACCCATTGGTCCGATATCAGTACGAACATGAACAATCCCGACATTTGCCCGGGTGGTGAGGAGCAGTGGCGCCGGGAGCTTCTCGAATGCCTGACCACGTTCATGGGGATCTTCCAGGAACGCGGCCAGCAGCCGCTGAAGAATGATCTCATGAGCCTCCTGGCCCATGGCGAGAAGACCCGGAACATGACCCCGCAGGAATTGCTCGGGAATGTGATCCTGCTGATCGTGGGCGGCAACGATACGACCCGCAACTCCATGACCGGGTCGGTACTCTTTCTGAACCAGTTCCGCGATCAGTTCGAAATACTGAAGGCCGACCACAGCCTTGTTCCAGCGATGGTGTCAGAGACCATTCGCTACCAGACCCCGCTTCCGTACATGCGGCGCACGGCGCTCGAAGACGTCGAACTGCACGGCAAGACCATCAAGGCCGGTGACCAGATCGCCATGTGGTACGTCTCCGGCAACCGTGACGAGCGCCATTGGGAGCGCCCGAACGACTTCTGGATCGAGCGGCCGAAGGTGCGGAGCCACATCGCCTTCGGTTATGGGATCCACCGCTGCGTCGGCAACCGGCTTGCCGAGCTTCAGCTGAATATCCTGTGGCAGGAATTGCTGGAGCGCTTCCGCGACATCGAGGTTCTGGAAGAGCCATCGCTGACGGCGAGTTCGTTCGTGAAAGGCTACACCTGGATGCCCGTCGTGGTGCACCCGCGTTAGGGCCCAAGGCGTGACACTCGCAATCCTGGGGTGACCCCTGAGCGATCCTGGTGCCATTTCCCTGCGCCATGATTGGCGCCCTGGCGACCGCGCGTTGATCGTCGATCTTCATCGGCGCGGATACCGGGGATACGATCCACGTTTCGAGGGCGCCAAGCTCGAAGCGCTTTGCAAAAACGTCGAAGGCATGATCGACGAGGCCCGTGTGGGCCATGACCCCGCACATCGGGTCTGGTTTGCAGAGAAGAAAACACCCAAGGGCGACCCCGACACGGTGGGCTGTGTCGCTCTGATCGACCGGGGCGATGGGCGGGGTCAGCTGCGTTGGCTGATCGTGCTGCCAGACGCGCGAGGCTTGGGTGTTGGTGTGTCCCTGATGGACGCGGTGCTCGACCGCGCACAAGCGCTGGGGCTTCAGCAGGTCTTTCTGTTAACGGCGCCGGGACTGCCGGAGTCCATGGGGCTCTACCATCGTTACGGCTTCGTAATCACACGGGAAGCTGGCGTCCTGCAGTGGCACGGCGACGGTCATGATATCGAGATGACGCTCGCGCTCGACACCCGCCGCTAAAAGCGCGATCCGTTCACGGCACCGTCCAACGGCCTTGCCAGCCGGGCGCTTCACCCCCTTTGCAGTCGAATTCAGCCCGGCGGTGGCCGTCCCGACCAAGCTCCAACCAATCCAATCGATGCGCAATCATGCGTATGAGGGCGAAATACTCCAGCGGATCCTCCGAAAGCGTTTCGGCGGCCGCGGGATCGGCGATCGGTTCTCCCGGAACGGCCCATCTCGCATAGTCAGACCCGGGATAGCCCGCCAATCGGCGACGGGCGGCGTCGACCGTTGGCCCGTCGGTGAGCACCTCTGCCTCGCCGTCCACCCTCAATTGGAGAGAAGCCCCCTTGTCCCAGAACAGCGCTGAAACCCGCGGGTCGGCCTGGATTTCAGCGACTTTCGGCGTGCGCGCGTCGGAATAGAAGACGATCTCGAGGGGATCGCAATTGACCGCGCGCAAAACCACGGTCCGCGCTTGCGGGTGCCCAGCTTTCGAGACCGTCGCCAGCGTGACCAGTCTCCATGCAGCACGCTTGTCGGCACCGGCCCGGACCAGGCGCGTGCAAAGACTTTCAAAAACGGCAGCGAGGGCATCATCCATAGCCCCTCAATTTGGACTTCCTGTGCTTCCGATCCAGCAGTTTTGCTTGCGATTAAACCTGCTGGCCTTGACCTTCGCCCGCAATTGCCGGCGATCTTACGATCGTTTTCAAGGAAGGGGCTCCCATGGCGGGATGGTTCGAGATCGCGCTCTGGAAACGGGTCATCGCGGCCCTTTTCCTGGGCCTCGCTACAGGGCTGGCGTTGCGCTACGGCATGGGGGAAGCGGCGGGGGGCGACTTCGCTGAAACCTGGATCAGCTGGATTGGTGACTTGTTCCTGCGCCTGATCCGGATGCTGATTGTCCCCCTGATCTTCTTCACCCTTGTGTCCGGGATTGTCGCCATGGGCGATCCGAAGCGCCTCGGAAGCCTGGGGATCAGAACGCTTGGCCTCTATTTCGGCACCACGGCTGTCGCTGTGACCCTTGGCCTGATCATGGGAACGGTCTTTCAGCCGGGCGCGAGCCTGACGCCGGAGTCATTTGTGGGTGTCGAGCCGGTCACCCAGTCCGATCCTGCGCCCCTGGTGGACCGCCTTCTGGGCATCGTTCCGACCAATCCGATCGCGGCGCTCGCCGAAGGGGATGTGCTCGCCATCATCTTCTTCTCCATCATGTTTGGCGTCGGCATCCTGCTGGCAGGCGAGATCGCCAAGCCCGTCGCGAGTTTCTTCGATGGGGCCGCCGAGACCATGATGAAAGTCACGGTGATCGTGATGGAAACCGCACCGATCGGGGTTTTCGCCTTGATGACGACGACCATGGCCACGAAGGGGCTGGGCGTATTGCAGAGCCTCGGTACGCTTGCAATCGCCCTTTACGTTACCTGTGCGCTGCATATCCTGATCACCTATGGCGGCATCATCATGAAGGGGCTGCTGGGCCTACCGTTCATCCCGTTCCTGCGCGGGATCACAGATGCCCAGGCCGTGGCCTATTCGACCTCCAGCTCGTCGGCGACCCTGCCTGTCACCATTACCTGCGCAGAGGAGAACCTCGGCGTCGATAAGGCCATTGCCGGATCGGTCCTGCCCCTGGGAGCGACGATCAACATGGACGGCACGGCGATCTATATCGGCATGGTGGCCCTGTTCGGGGCCCAAGCGTTGGGCGTTGAAGTGACCCTGGCGCAGTATGTCTTGGTCGCGCTGATGGCGACGCTGGTGTCGATCGGGGCGGCGGGGATCCCGTCTGCGGGGCTCTTCCTGTCAGGCCTGGCGCTGTCGCAGCTCGGTATTCCTGACGAGCAGGCCTTCATCATCATCGGCTTCATCCTGCCCTTTGACCGCCTCCTCGACATGATGCGAACGCTCACGAATGTCACCGGAGACGCAGCCGTTGCGACGGCCGTCGCCAACTGGGAGGGCGAGTTAGACAGGGAGGTGTTCCTCGCACGGGACCGATTTTAGCTAGGCGTTGTACGCGGCCAAAGCCTCGATCTCGTCCTTGCAAAAACGTTTTCTTTCATAAGCTTAATTGCAAGATGTGCATCTAAGGCTGGTCCATACGCGCCAGCACGATTACGCCAGTGGCAGGAGCTTCCTGGAGAAAGTCGATGCGCGCCCCTTTCCTGGCCATGCTTTTTGCCTCGTTTGCGGCGTCTGTCCTATTGGCGGCACCAGCTTTTGCGGACGGTCTGCGCATCAAGCCCGGGCAGTGGCAGCGAGACACATCCGTGACAACGACCCTCGCCGTTGCGGGAGAGGTCACCACGCTCCCGGTAGACACTTCCGTCGCCGGGGAGTGTCTTTCGAGTGCCGAGGCCGTCGTCGATCCGGCAGACCTCGTTCAGGAGGGGTGCAGCCTGTCAGATGTGACCACGCAGGACAGGGTCCTTTCGTTCGCGCTGGCCTGTGACACAGCTGGGGTGACAATGGACGGTACCATGAAGATCACAGCCAACGCGGACGGGTCCCAGCTCGATGGCGCGATCGCCCTGTCCGGCGCCCATGAGAATGGGGTGGCGATGACTTCAAATGTCATTATCCGCAGCCGCTGGATCGGGGATTGCGCAGCCGGCAATTGATCGGCCTGTACCCCGCGCCGCCGGGGTCTAGCGTTCGTTTCGTTGAGCGATTTTGACGGGTCGTCTGGTCAACAGGCCGCTGACCCGTCATGGTTTCCAAAATCGATTTGGGAGGCGGTATCATGGCGGAGATGAATTCAGTCTGGGTGTTGAAGAAACGCCCCGTCGGGGATGTCGCGGAAGGCGATCTGGAATTGGAGACGCGGCCGATGGCGCCGTTGGAAGACGGTCAGGTCCGGGTGAAGACCGTCTATCTCTCCCTCGACCCCACAAACCGGATCTGGATGAGCGATATGGACGCCTATCTTCCGCCCGTGCAGCTCGGTGAGGGGATGCGAGGCGGTTGTATCGGCGTTGTGACCGAAAGCCGTTTTGCGGGGCTGGAGCCGGGTGCCGTCGTGAATACCGGCCTGGCCGAATGGGCGCTTTATAACGCGCTGCCCGGTCAGGGGCTCGCGGCCCTGCCGCAACTGCCGGGCGTACCGTTGACGGCCTTCATGGGTCCGCTCGGGGCCACAGGTATGACTGCCTATTTCGGCCTCATGGACATTGGTAAGCCGAAAGCGGGGGAGACTGTTGTCGTGTCTGCTGCCGCCGGCGCAGTCGGCTCGATGGTCGGGCAGATCGCCAAGATCCACGGCTGCCGCGTGGTCGGGATCGCCGGCTCGGATGACAAGTGCCGGTGGCTTACGGAAACGGCCGGTTTCGATGCGGCGATCAACTACAAGTCCGAAGATGTAGGCGCAGCGCTCGACACCCATTGCCCCAATGGCATCGACATCAATTTCGAGAATGTCGGCGGCGCGATCATGGATGAAGTCATCGCCCGGCTGAACGATTTCAGCCGCATGCCCCTGTGCGGGCTGATCTCCACCTACAACGCGACAGAGCCCGTGCCCGGCCCCTACAACTTCGCGAACCTGCTGATGCGGCGGACGCTCGTCAAAGGCTACATCATCATCGATTACTATGACCGGTTCCCGGAAGGGATCCAGGCCATGGCGGGCTGGCTCATGGAAGGGAAGATCAAGTTCGAAACCGATGTCGTCCAGGGCCTGGAGAATGCGCCTGCCAGCCTCGAGCGCCTGTTTACCGGCAAGAACCTGGGCAAGCTCGTGGTCCAGGTCAGCGAGGCGCCCTGACCCCAGCAGCGTTGACCGGACTCGGCCGTCAGCCCACCTTCGCCAAGCGCAGGGCAGCGTCCCGCTCGCGGTCCTCGTCGACGAAGCGGTTGATGAACTGGTTCACGCGCGGCACGATTTCGGTGCGGAAGCGGGAGCCGTTGAACACGCCATAATGGCCGACGCCGGGCTGGATATAGTCTGTCTTCAAGCTGTCGGGCAGGTTCGAACAGAGGTCTGAAGCGGCCTGCGTCTGTCCAATCCCGGAAATATCGTCCTTCTCGCCTTCCACGGTCATGAGCGCCACGTCCGTGATCTCGCTGGGCCGCACGAGCCGCCCCCGGTGACGGAAGATCCCGCGGGCGAGGTGATGCTCCTGGAACACTTTCCGAATGGTCTCGAGATAGAATTCCTCTGTCAGGTCGAGCACCGAAAGGTATTCGTCGTAGAAGTTGGTATGCTTGTCGATCCCGTCGCCATCGCCTTCGACGAGGTGGTTGAAGAAGTTCCACTGGGCATCCACGTGGCGCGACCAGTTCATGTTCATGAAGCTCGAAAGCTGCACGAAGCCGGGATAGACGCGGCGGAGCATGCCCGGCCAAGGCGCAGGCACGGTGTAGATCATGTTATCCTCGAACCATTCGAAGGGCCGTTCCTCGGCCAGAAGGTTCGGCACGGTGGGCGACTGACGGGCATCGATCGGTGACCCCATATAGGTCATGGTCGCCGGACGGTTCGGATCGCCCTCCTCCGCCATCATCGAGATCGCCGCCAGAACCGGCGGGCCGGGCTGACACACGGCGAGGACGTTTGCGCCCGGGCCGATATGGGTGATCATGGCGCGAATGGTGTCGATGTAGTCGCTGAGATCGAAACGGCCGAGCCAGATCGGCGCCATTCGGGCATCGGTCCAGTCGGTCATGAACACTTCGTGCGTCGGAAGGAACGCTTCCACCGTGCCGCGCAGCAGCGTCGCATAGTGGCCCGACAGTGGGGCAACAATCATCAGGCGCGGCTGTGATGGTGCATTCTTCCCGCGGGCCTGTTCAAGCTGTTCGGCATTGCGCTGGAAGTGGATTAGGCTGCACCATGGCGACGCGGTCGAGACGGTCGGCTGTACGTCCACATCGACGCCATTGATCCGGGTGCGATCAAGGTTCCAGTCGGGCTTGCCGTAAAACCGCGTGGCGCTTTCGAAAACGTCGGCCATGGCAATGAGCGACTTGCCGTAGTCTGTCTTGCCCATCGGGTTCAGCGGATTGTGCAGCGTCACCTTGCTGGCACGCGCAGCAGCCCTCACGGGTGCCATGATTGCGCGGTTCATCTCGACAAGCGAATAGAGCATCGGTCTTGGCCCTCTACAGATTGCCTGGTGCAATCGTATTTGCTGCGCTGCACCATAAGCAAGATCTGCTTAAACAGCAATTGATTCAATCACTACGCCAACAGCGTTTCACCGCAGAAGCAAAATTTGAGCCGGATGGCCATTCATCTAAAGATGGCATTCAGATGACCGCAACTCAATTATTACGGGTAGAAATTGGGCGCACCACCGCGCGTTGGAAGCGGGATCGGCCGAATTCGCGCTCCAGAGCCTCCTGGTCAGGGGCTGGATACTCTGCCGAGGGCGACGCTCTTATGCCCTCGGCCCCGAACCAGGCAGCGACGATGTTGGCGCGCTCGGCCGCAAGTTGCCGGTTTTCGGCGCTGTTGCCCTGTGTGGATGCGTGGCCCACCACGTCGACGGCCTGCACACCCCATCTTTCCAGGGCCCAGAGCGCGAGGGCCAGTTTAGCCCGTGCCGCCGTGCCCAGCTCCGACTCCGCGGGCTCGAAAACGATCTCGGGAAGCGGATCCACAGGGGGCACGAGAGTCACCGTCCAATCGGGGTAGTTGACCTGCAGGCCGCTTTCAATTTCCCGGAAAGCCTCGAGGGACATCGTGGGCGTCGGCGCGGCAACAAACACCGCGCGAAGGGTCTCGGCATCGATATCCTTCGCGATCAGAGGGATCGGCACGGCCGCAGAAATGGCGGCTGCGCTGCCCGGTGCTGCGGCCATCTGCTCGATCCGTGCAATCCGTTCGCGCAGGGGCTCGGCGAACGACCGCTCGGCGATTTGAAGAAAGGTCTCCCGCTCCAGGGACCGGTCCTCGTTCACCAGCACCTGGTCGATCGTGACGGCCACCTCCCGGCCATAGCGTTCGGAGAAACTGGCGGCCATGTTGGCATTGACTCCAGGAACCATTTCCGTGGTCATCACCACCGCATTGACGGAGATCGGGCCGCTCGGCGGGACATTCACACTGAAGTCGGACAGGCGCGCATCACGGTCTTCATAAACACTTAGAAGTTGGCCACGGATCTGGTTCGAAATCGTTGTTTCCGTTGCGATATTTGTCAGTGCTAGACCAAGCGGAACAGACAGTGCGCCCAGCACGATCAAGATAAGTGTCGACTGCCAGAGCGTGTGACGCGGGCTGTGCTCCTCCCCGAAACTGTAGACCTTGGAAAGGCCAACGACACAGAACGCGATGGCCAGAAGGTTAGTCATGAACAAGAAGAACGAGCCGCTCGCGATCGTCCAATCGCCGATGGCCAGGCCAAAACCGACGACAGCGAGGGGCGGCATCAGGGCGGTGGCGATGGCAACGCCGACAATCGTCTCGCCCTTGCGATGAATAACGGCATAACCGCCCGCAAGACCTGAGAAAACCGCCACCAAAAGGTCGAACAGGTTGGGCCGGGTCCGCGCCAGGATTTCAGGCGTTGCTTCTTTCAGCGGCGATAACCAGACAATGAGGAACGAGATGGCCAGCGCCGCCACGATGCCGGCCAGTTGCGCCAGGATCGCCGTCCGAAGCGATGGCCACTCGATGATCGAGATCGAAAAACCCATCAGCATGATCGGGCCCATCAGGGGCGAGATCAGCATGGCCCCGATGATGACAGCGGGTGACGAGAGAAGCAGCCCCAGCGTTGCAACGGCGCAACTCATGACCGTCATGAACAGGTAACGCCCGCTCACATGGCCCTCCTCACGCACATGCTCGACGACTTCGCCGTGGTCGATTTTGTGGGCGAGCTTTTTCAAGGCATGCCGGATCAGCCGCCTAAGCCTTGAGCGGCGGGGCCGAGCCGGGCTGGATTCTGAATAGGGCATGCGCCGCTTCGGTCCGTTTCTGCTGCGTTTACACCGCACCTGACACCCCAAAACGTAGCGTGGGTCCGGCTGAGAACAATTCATGCGTGAAACGGGCCGGTCGCGATCATTTCCGCGCCTGTCGAGACCGATCGGGGGAACTGCCCCCTCCAAAACGCCCGCCATCGCCTCCAAACAGAGTTTATCCAACAGCGGCCACGAAAAATCCTGAACGTAATCAGAGCGCTATGAAAAAGTGGCCGCCGCCAATCCTCCCCCTTCCCCGCCGTGGTATAGTCACGGCCATGGATCTTCTGGTGTTCTTCTTTTTATCCGCAGCGGGGCTGTTCTCAGCTTTTGCGGGGCTTCGGTTTGGCCCGCCCGCTCGCGGTTTTCGGGATTCTTGGGCTGTCCACCGTCTCAGCATTTGCGAGCCGGTGGACAAAAGACACCAGGCACAGGTCCGATCCAGGGGATTTACGACCCCCGACGCGGCAACGGCTCACCCGTGCGCGCCATCTCCTGACTCGCGACCGGCCTTTACAATGGCCGAACTATTCGCCCGCCGGAGTGAAAGCGCGCGCGCAGCCATCGCTGCCCCCCAACCGACCCCCGCACGGCCCGGAGCCTTACACACTCCCACACCCGTGCACGCGGCACGCCTACGGCTGGTCCGGACTCTCTCCGGCCACGTCCCAGCAGCGGCCGCACCCCCATATCCAGCCTGACTTAAAGGGCCGGAGCTCACCAAACCCTGCCGGACGCGCCACTGCGCGGACCGGGCAGACCTGCTGGCGAAAACGCCCGCGGCGCCTGAGCCTGCCGCTTATCCGCTGAATCGAAACGCGCCAAACGGGGGCCCAAATCAAGCCCGTGGGTGTGCCGCACTGTGCACCGATTGCAGCCTGGCCGCGTCAACGCCCGTGTAGACCTGCGTCGTTGCAAGGCTCGCATGGCCAAGCAGGGACTGAATGGCCCGCAGATCGGCGCCGTTGGCCAGCAGATGGGTCGCAAAGGCGTGCCTCAGGGCGTGGGGCGTCGCGGTGTCGGGAAGGCCCAGCCGAAACCGCAGGTCCTCGACAAGCGCCTGAACCGCCCGGGGTCCCAACGGCCCGCCTCTCACCCCTCGGAAGACCGGGTCGTCCGGCGCGAGACGAAACGGCAGCGCGTCAGCGTAGGCGTCCATGGCTTGCCGCACGGCTGGGATCAGGGGCACCAGCCGCACTTTCTGACCCTTGCCAAGCACCCGCAGTGTCTCCGGCGCCGGCAACATGCCTACCGTCACGGCCAAGGCCTCCGAAATGCGCAGGCCTGCACCATAGAGCAGCGAGAGCATCGCGGAGTCCCGCGCCGCGACCCAGGGCAACTCGGTGCGCGCGCCAGCATCGGCAATCATGTCCCGAGCGGCCAATTCGGTGACCGGTCGCGGCAAGTGGGCTTTCCGGCGCGGGCCTTCAAGGTATGAGATTTCGGCCGCGTCCACCCCGTGCACCCGGTGCAACCAGGTAAAGAGTTGCTTGATCGAAGAGAGCACCCGGGCGGCTGACGCATCAGACATCCCCCCATTGCGCCGCTCTGCCAAATAGGCGCGCACGTCGCGGGCCTTCAGCCGCTCCAGGTGTGCGACCGTGATTTCCTCGCCCTCGTGCCTGGCAAGGAAGCCAAGGAAGAGCGCCAGGTCCGAACCATAGGCGCGGGCGGTATTGTCCGAAAGCCGGCGCTCAAGCCGAACATGATCGAGGAATTGGGCGAGGATTTGCATGCCTAGAGTATGCTCGCCCGCGCTTAACGGCCCCTTGCGATGGTCTTCGCCTTACGGCACTTAGTCGTGCATGAGCGCCGACACTTTCCAACCCACCGAAGCCGGGCCCGAGGATACCGAACTGGTTCGCGATATGCTGGATATGGGCCGCCGGGCACGTGCAGCATCGAAAGCCATGGCAACACGGGCCAGTGAAGACCGCACCCGCGCCCTCTCGGCCATGGCCAACGCGCTTCGCGCGGGAAGCGGCGACATCCTCGCTGCCAATGTGCAGGATCTCGAAGGCGCCAAGGCAAAGGGCCTGAGCCCTGCGATGGTCGACCGATTGACCCTCGATGCGGGCCGCCTGGAAGCGATCGCAAACAGTGTCGACGCCATTGCAGCCTTGCCGGACCCGATTGGACGGCAACTTGCGCGCTGGACGGTACCGTCAGGGCTGGATATCGCGCGGGTCGCCTGCCCGCTTGGTGTAATCGGCATCATCTATGAGAGCCGACCGAACGTGACCGCCGATGCCGCCGCCCTGTGTATCCGCTCGGGCAACGCAACCATCCTGCGGGCCGGTTCCGAAAGCGCCGCTTCCGCCCAGGCCATTGCCAAGGTCCTGCGAAAGGCCTTGGCCGAGACCGGATTGCCTGAAGACGCGGTGCAATTGGTGCAAACCACAGACCGGGCAGCCGTAGGCCATATTCTCACTGGTCTCGAGGGCGCCCTGAATGTCGTTGTCCCCAGGGGCGGAAAGGGCCTTGTCGCACGCGTCCAGGCCGAAGCCCGGGTGCCAGTGATCGGGCACCTCGAAGGGATCTGCCATGTCTATGTTCACAAGGCGGCCGACCGTTCGAAAGCGCCTGGGATTGTCGTCAATGCCAAGCTGCGTCGGACCGGGATTTGCGGCGCCGCCGAGACGCTGCTGATCGATGCGGCCTATCCCCGAGAGGACAAGCGCGCCTTGCTCGACGCCCTGTTGTCCGAAGGCTGCGAGCTCCGCGGCGATGCCGCTATCCAGTCCCTGTCCCCTGATATCCGCCCTGCCACGGAAGAAGACTGGGCCACAGAGCATCTGGCGCCGATCCTCTCTGTCGCCGAGGTCGACGGGATTGAAGGCGCCCTCAGTCACATAGAGCGCTTCGGCACGGGCCATACCGAAAGCATCCTCACCGAAGACGCGGATGTCGCCGAGCGTTTCCTGAATGCGGTCGACGCGTCCATCGTGATGCTGAATGCGTCGACGCAGTTTGCCGATGGCGGCGAGTTCGGCTTGGGCGCCGAGATCGGAATCGCCACCGGCCGGATTCACGCCCGTGGACCGGTTGGAGCCGACCAGCTCACGACGGTCAAATACGTGGTCCGCGGCACCGGTCAGGTCCGGCCCTGACGGTCTTGCACCACAAGGTTCGACCCTCGGCCTTGGTGCCAGGTCCGCATAAGGGATTGCGGATCGGCCTCTTCGGCGGCTCCTTCAACCCCGCCCATGAGGGTCATCGCCATGTGGCAGAGACGGCTCTGAAGCGCTTGCAGCTCGACTGGGTCTGGTGGATCGTCGCGAGAGGCAATCCGCTGAAGGTCAGCCATGGTCACTATGGTGCCCGATTGGCCTCAGCCGAGATCGTCGCGCGCCATCCGCGGATGCGGGTTTCGACCATCGAGCGGGATCTGAATCTGACCTACACGCACGACGTGATCCGCCTGCTTGAGCAGCGCTGCCGATCGACACGCTTCGCCTGGATCATGGGGGCAGACAGCCTCAGCAACTTCCATCGCTGGGCATCATGGAGAGAGATCGCAAAGCAGGTGCCGATCGCCGTCATCACCCGGCCAGGTGCGGGTCCAGCGGCGCGTATGAGCCGGTTCTGCAACACTTTCAACACCGCACGCAGACCGGAGATGGAAGCGGCAGGCCTTGCCGATGCGGATCCACCTGCATGGACCGTTCTGAAAGCGCCCCTGAACGCCGCCTCGTCGACCGCGCTTCGGAAGCCGTCACACGTTTGAAATGCGTCACGCAACCGGAACGCTTAACATCTTTGGCCAAGGGGCAATGCGTGATACGAAAATGCATCGTGAGTAAGAAAGGATGAAGCCCTGACCGCACAAATCGAGCGTTCGCCGGAATCTTTGGGCCGCAAGGTTGTCAGCCCTGAGATGATTTCGGCAGCCGTGATCGAGAGCCTTGAAGATGACAAGGCGGAAGACATGCTTGTGTTCGACCTCGAGGGTAAATCGACCCTCGCGGACCAAATGATTATTGCATCTGGCCGGTCTGCACGGCACGTGGCGGCCTTGGCTGATCATGTCATTCGAAAAATCAAGGATCTGGGCGGCAAACGTGCCCGTGTGGAAGGCCTTCAAGCGGGCGATTGGGTGCTGATCGATACCGGCGACCTCATCGTTCACCTCTTCCGCCCTGAAGTGCGCAGCTTCTATGACCTGGAACGAATCTGGGGCCCCGGAAACGGACCGGTAGCAGCGGCCTAGGGTCTGCTCAAGCTGGCATGAAAGTGTCCATACTCGCAGTCGGCGCGATGAAATCGGGGCCGGAACGCACGCTTCTGGACGATTATATCGCCCGTGCCGCCAAGATTGGCCGCAGCTTGGGTGTTCGCTCGGTGGAAGAATTCGACGTCGCCAGCGGCGGCGGGCGCGATGCGGAAGCCGCGCGTTTGGTGAGCAGGTGCCCCAAAGGTGCGCAACTGGTCCTGCTGGACGAGCATGGGACTGCACGGACATCGGAAGACTTTGCCCGGGATATTGCAAACTGGCGGGACCAGGGGATCGGCGAAACGTATTTCCTGATCGGCGGCGCTGAAGGAAACGGGGCTGCAATCCGGTCAGCCGCAACCACCCGGATCGCTTTCGGTCCACAAACCTGGCCGCACAAGCTGGTGCGGGTCATGGTGGCAGAACAGATCTATCGCGCGCTCACCATCCTTTCGGGCATGCCCTACCATAAGGTCTGAGGAAAACAGGCCTGTCGCTTGCAGGCCAGCCGCCGATAGACCCGTCGCTTGCACTGGCCATGGCCGCGCGATAGCCAGGTTGTCCCGGTTGCGAAATGAGAAGGAAGCCCCGCATGCGCGATTTCCTGAAAGTGTACTGGCCACTCATCCTGATCGCCGTAATCGGGGTTCTGGTGGCGCTCCGGTTCGTTGATCCGGCGCCGCCGAAAGAGGTCACCTTCGCGACCGGCAGTCCGGAAGGCGCCTATGCGGCCTATGGTGAGCGTTATGCCAACCTCCTCGCCGAGCATGACGTCACCGTCACGCTGATCAACACGGCCGGTTCGGTCGACAATCTGAGGCTTTTGCGCGACGGGGATGCGGACATTGCGCTGGTCCAGGGCGGCTTGGCCAATAGCGGAGATCAGGAGGCGCTGCTGTCGCTGGGCGGCCTTTTCTACGAGCCATTCTGGGTGTTTGTCCGCGAGGACGCTGGGGTGACCGCGTTTGAAGACCTCAAGACCCTGCGCGTATCGATGGGTGGTGAGGGCTCGGGCACGCGCATGCTGGCGGCCGATGTCCGCGGCGAGTATGGCGCCGGTTGGGCCAGCGAAGCGTCCAACCCGATCGCGGGAAGCGCCGCAGCGGACGCGCTGGTTGCCGGCGAGCTTGATGCGGCCGTTTTCACGGCGGGGATCTCGGCGCCCTATGTCGATCGACTGCTACGCTCCCCTGGGATCACACTCTTACCCTTCGACCGGGCGCCCGCCCTATCCCAACGCCGGCCTGCTCTTGATGAAACGGTGCTCCTGCGCGGTGTCGTTGATATCGCGGCGGACACTCCGTCCGAGGACATTCCATTGATTGCTCCAGTGGCCCAATTGGCTGTCCGCAACGACTTGCATCCGGCGATCCAATCCATCCTTCTTGAGGCCGCAACGAGTATCCATCGGGAACATTCCCTGTTGGCGGATGCCGGGACGTTTCCCTCTGGATTGCTCACAGATCTGCCCCTTTCGGATGAAGCGGGCCGCTTCTATCGGAACGGGCCATCGGCGTTGCGCCGGTATTTCTCCTTCGGGGTCGCGAATTTCCTCGAACGGGCCTGGGTTCTGGCTATTCCGCTTCTGACGTTGCTGTTTCCCCTGGCCCGGGCAGCACCACCAGTCTACCGCTGGCGGATTCGCCGGAAAATCTATGTCTGGTACAATGATCTCCGCGAGCTTGAGGAAGAAGGTCGCGGCGCTGAAACCGATGAAGCCCGAAATGCAACCCGAAAGAAGTTGGCCCAACTCCAGGCCGAGATCGGCAAGTTGGATGTGCCGCTGTCCTACAATGATGAAGTCTACCGGCTGCGGAACCATGTGGCCTTCGTCAATCAGTTGCTCGGCAATCTTGATCCGGCCCAAAAGGTCAGCCCCATGGTGTGAGCGGATCGATTGATCAGTCTAACGCCCATGACTCCAAACCTAGAGGGAGGATGCGATGCCTGCATTTCAACCCACAGCAAACCAGTTCCGGGCCTTCCGGGATGACGAACATTCGGGGCCAGTTTCCCAAGTCAACTTGCTCAAGTTCAGGGTAAGAGCCGAATACAAGCCCGATGATCCCGAATTCGGTGAGGATATCCCCGGCGAGACCGCCTACATCCGCTATTCCGAAGCGTTTACAGCAGCCGCGGCCGAAGTCGGGGGAACCACAACGCTTCTGGCGGGGGTGGAGCGCTATTTCATTGGCGGCGGGGACTGGGACGGGGTCCTGGTCAACACATTCCCGACCAGGCAAGCATTCATCGCCACCCTGAACCATCGGGACTACAAAGCGATGAGCCGCCACCGGGATGCGGGGCTCCTCTGCCAGGACTTGATTGTTACACGCCCACTCTGGCTCCACGGGGAGAAGCAGCCCGCTTCTTGAGCAGGGTTAGGCGATCAGCAGTATGGCGCAGATTGCCTCCAGGCCATCACGGTCGTCGGCATCGAAAGCGTCCCGCTCGGTCGAGTCCACGTCGAGGACCGCAGCGAGCGCGCCGCTGGCGTCTAAGACGGGGACAACAATCTCCGATTTCGAAGCGGCGTCGCATGCGATGTGGCCGGGAAAGGCATCAACGTCGGGCACGATAACGGTTTCTCGGCGCTCAGCCGAGGTTCCGCAGACACCGTTTCCGATAGGAATTCGAAGGCAACCGAGCGTGCCCTGATAGGGCCCGACAACGAGCGTTCCGGGATCACGGGGATCGACGATGTAGAATCCGGTCCAGAAAAATCTGGGCTTGAATGCCTGTGATAGCAGACAGGCGGCCGTTGCGTAGCGCGCGGTCGTGAAGGTCTCCCCCGCGACAACACTCGCAATCTCGGCCTTCAGGGCCGCATAGGCTTCGATTTTCGACACGCTGTTTCCTAAGCCTCAATCTATGGGTCGCACAACAGGCATGGACCGTTAGGGAGCGGTTTGGCATCGTCTGTTTCGTCAGTGTCTATGGCCCCAAGGGAGTACGGCCCCGGTGGATAAAAGCCTCGCATCTTCAGAGTGGTCGGTGCGTTTTTCTGCGATGGCGATCGGCATGGTGCTGGTATTGTCTTCTGTCGTCGTGACCCCGCCCTCTGCCCACGCGCAGGACGAAACCGCAGGGCCGGCAGCAGAGCCTGACGCGCTGGAAGCCATTTACGAGCGCTTCCTGGAAGATGACGAGTTGCAATTCTCCATTCCCGAGGCGGAACCGCTTGAGGCCAGAGATCCACCTCCACAGTGGCTCGAGGCAACCCTGCGTTTCTTTGCTGACGTGCTCCGATGGCTCGGCCCGGTCTTGCGCGTGCTTTTCTACGTCATATGCGCGGTCGGGATCATCGCCATAGGCTGGTATGTGGCCCAACGTTTTCTGGGCGTTGGCGCGCCCTCGTCCAGGCGTGAAAAGCTCTCCGACTACGAGGACAGCATCGCTCAACCATTTCGCCCCGACGCCGCCGTGGCGCGTTCTCTGCTCGAGGAAGCCGACGCGCTGGCCGCCCAGGGCCGCTTTGCCGAGGCTGTTCACCTGCTTCTTTTCCGATCCATTGAGGATATTCAGACGCGGCGCGAGGGCGGGGTGCCCAAAAGCCTCACCGCGCGAGAAATCGAACAGCTCGACTCGCTGCCAGAACGGGCCCGCTTCGGCTTGTCGCCTATCATCGCCATTGTCGAGCGAAGCTTCTTTGGCGGCCGTAATGTGGATCGCGACGGATGGCAGTCCGCGCGGTCGTCGTACGAAGATTTCGCTTTTGGGGAGGTATGGACGTGAACCAGCGCACCAACACGGCCAGCCCCTTCTCAGCGAAGCTCGTCGGCCTGATGATTGCCGTCGGCCTGTTCGGTTTCATGGCGGTCACAGTGCTGACGGCGTGGTCACCTGAATTGCGCGACAAGAACAGGGCAGGTCTGCATCCCTATTCGACGTCGGCGCTAGGCTATGGCGGCATTGTCCGCCTGCTAGAAGAAAGGGGCGACCCGGTATCGGTCAGCCGGTTCGACCGAGATCTCGAAGACTATACCGAGGCGCTGAAAGTGCTCACGCTGACGCCATTCGGGATGCAAGAAGCCCTCGAAGACCTGGACCTGCGGGGCAATGCCCTCATCATCCTACCCAAGCGTTCGGGCACCACCGATCCGGTCAATCCGAAATGGCAATCATCGGTCTGGTACAACCCCGAGAGCAGCATAGCGGCGTTGCTCAACCCGTTCGATACCGATGCTTCGATCTGGCAGGTGCGTGCGCCCGCCTATCTCGAAGCCGAATTCGGACGTTTCAAACCTGCGTTTGATGGCGACATCCAGCTTATCCGGTCCGATCGGCTGGAACCTGTCATGTCGACAGCTGCCGGCATGGTGGTCGCCCAAGTTCCAGACAGGGACATCTTCATTCTGTCTGACCCCGATCTCGTGAATACGATCGGTCTCGGCACGTTCGAGCGCGCCCGTTTTGCGACTGCGCTCTTGGACTGGTTACGCTATGACAATCGCCAGACGCCCATCGTTTTTGATGCAACGCTGCATGGTTTCGAACAGGCCCAATCGGTCCTTCAGATGATGTTTGACGTGCCGTTCCTCGGCGCAACGCTCATCGTTGTTGCCGTGTTCCTGATGTTTGGGTGGGCGGGCTTTGTCCGATTTGGAGCGCCGGAGCCCGAAGGCAGAGCCATAGCGCTGGGTAAGGAAGCCCTCACTGATAGTACGGCGGGGCTGATCACAATGACAGGCCGCGAGCGCCGCCTGGCGCCTGGCTACCTTGCCCTGACCCGGCGCGCGGCAAGCCGAGCAATTGCTGCGCCGCGCACGCTGACCGATGACCAACTCAACGACCTGCTTGAGCGGGTGAGCCCAAAGGACGGCCAAGGGTTCATCGAACTCGCCGATGCAACGGCAAACCCGGCGACGTCGCGCGAAGACCTCTTGATCAAGGCCCGGCGCCTTTTCCAGTGGCGCAAGGAGACTAGCCATGGACACTGAAACAGACATCCTCGACGTGCGGGCGGTCGGCCGCCTCGCCGACCAGATCCGTCATGAGGTCCGCAAGGCGATCATTGGCCAGTCCGAGAGCGTGGATCTGATGCTGATCAGCCTGTTCTCGTCGGGGCATATCCTGCTCGAAGGCGCACCAGGCACGGCCAAAACACTGCTGGCTCAGACTTTTTCCGAAGCGATCTCCCTCCAGTTCGGGCGTATACAATTCACCCCGGATCTCATGCCTGGCGATGTTTTGGGCACGAATATCTTCAATTTCCAGACGAACGCCTTCGCGCTCACGCGCGGCCCGATTTTCACCGACATTCTCCTTGCCGACGAGATCAATCGGACCCCTCCCAAGACGCAGGCGGCCCTTCTCGAAGCCATGCAGGAGCGCAAGGTCACAATCGACGGCGAGCGCTATCCCCTCAATGACCGGTTCATGGTGATCGCCACCCAGAACCCGCTTGAACAGCAGGGCACCTATCCACTGCCGGAGGCGCAGCTCGACCGCTTCCTGTTCAAGCACGTTCTCTCTTTTCCCAGCCGCGACGATGAAATCGCCATCGTCAGCGGTCACGGCCAGCGCGCGGGTATGAAGACGGCCAAGTCCTTTGGTGTGCAGTCAGTTGTTTCCGCCGATGACCTCAACGCCGCTGTCCAGGCTGTGTCCAGCGTGAAGATCAAAGACGACATCGTTGCGTATATCGTCGATATCGTCCGGGCGACGCGTGAGAACCCGTCCCTCGAGGCGGGGGCCAGCCCCCGCGCAGCAGCAGCCATCGCAGCGGCTTCGCGGGCGCGGGCAGCGCTGGAAGGGCGCGATTTCGTTATCCCCGACGACGTCAAACAGCTCGCGCAACCGGCGCTGCGTCACCGTGTGCTGCTTTCGCCGGCCGCCGAAATCGAAGGCCGTACAACAGTTGAAACGCTGGCTGCGATACTCGAACAGACGGCGGCGCCCCGTTGATCTATCCCACGCCCCTGGCCATTGCCCTGATGGCAGCTGGCGTGCCCGTCGCGCTCACTCTGGCTGTCTTGGCGCCAGGGCTATGGACCCTCTCGGCGGGGTGGATCGCCGCTATCGGAGCGCTGCTTTTTGCAGATGCGGTTCTGGCAGCCAAAACACAGGCCGTGCGGACCAATATCGATGCGCCGCCGCTTCTCTACATGGGCGGCACACAGTCTTTGTCTTTTACGATGGCGTTTGAGCGGGGGCCCACACCAGAAATCGTAGAGCTCCGTCTCGAGGTAGGCGAGCGGCTGACGCCGCTTCTGACCAAGCGGCTCAAGGGTTTTCCTGGCGGAGCACACGAAACCAATTTCGAATTGACACCATTACGCCGAGGGGACGCCCGGCTCACGGAGGTTTGGGCGCGGTGGAAGGGACCGTTTGGCTTGGTTTGGAAGCGATACCGGTCCGATCTCGATATCAGCCTGCCGGTGACGCCAAACACGCGCTGGGTCCAGGATGAAGCCATCCGGCTATATGCTCGCGACGCTGATTTCGGCATCAAATCCCAGATCGACCGCGGGGATGGCAGCGAATTCGATGCGCTTCGCGAGTTCGCCACTGGAATGGATCCCCGATCCATCGACTGGAAGCATTCTGCGCGGCACAGGGACCTCCTGGCCAAGGAATTCCGCACCGAGCGTAACCATAACATCGTCTTCGCGTTCGATACGGGGCGCCTCATGAGCGAGCCGCTCGATGGAGTCCCCAAGCTCGATCGCGCGATCAACGCGGCTCTTCTGCTGGCCTACGTATCCCTTCGATCGGGCGACAAGACCATGGTGTTTGGCTTCGGCGCCCGTCCGGGGCTCGCCACAGGGCACTTGATGGGCACACGGGCGTTTCCGCGCCTGCAAATGCTGGCGTCCCGGCTCGATTATTCAACCGATGAGGCCAACTACACCGTCGCCTTGTCCGATCTCGCTGGCCGGCTGAACCGCCGGAGCCTGATCATCCTTTTCACCGATTTTATCGACACCATCTCTGCCGAACTGATGCTTGAGAATGTCCGCCGATTGGTGGACCGGCATCTGGTGGTTTTTGCGACCTTCGAGGATGCATCGCTTCAAACCTTTATCGATGCGCCGCCGCTGGGCGTCGAGGATGTTGGCCGTGCGGTCATTGCTGACGGCCTTTTGCGGGACCGGGAGGTTGTGTTCCGGAGGCTCCAGCGGCTGGGTGCGCAGGTTATTGAAACAAAGCCAGATCAGTTCGGCTCTGAACTCGTGTCCCGTTACCTGCAGATCAAGCGGCGGGAAATGCTATGACAGACGTGCTGAAATCGTACCGCTTCCGGGAGGAGCGTGAGGCCGGCTGGCAGGCACTCGAGACAATCCTGAAACGGGCCGAGAGCAAGGGCGTCCGTTCGCTCAGCGACGAAGACATGATGGCACTTCCGGGCCTTTATCGGCAGGCCGTCTCATCCCTGTCTGTGGCCCGGAACATATCGCTCGATAGAAACCTCGTGACCTATCTCGAGAGCCTCTGCACCCGGGCCTATTTCTTTGTGTACGGCACGCGAACCACTCTAAACCAACGCCTGGTTCGCTTTTTCAGCTCAGATTGGCCTGAGGCCGTTCGGTCCGCATGGGGGGCCACCCTTCTGGCGGCATTTTGCATGTTTGGCATGGCACTGCTGGCGTTCCTGCTTTGCATGAGTGACATGGAGTGGTTTTGGAGTTTCTCAGCGTCAATCATGGGTGACCGGACTCCAAACGCATCGACCGAGTACTTGCGTTCGACCCTCTATGACGGCGGCGCGGCCTCCGAGGACATGTTGGCCGCGTTCGCGGGACGACTGTTCTCGAATAACAGCCAGGTTGCGCTCTATGCCTTCGCACTTGGGTTTGCTTTCGGTGTTCCGACCGCTTTCCTGCTGGCTTACAATGGTGCGATCCTCGGCGCCTTCTGCGCGCTCTTCTTCGACCGTGGACTCGGCTATGAGGTGATGGGATGGCTGCTGATCCACGGGGTTACTGAGCTATTCGCAATCGTCCTGGCTGGTGCGGCTGGCTTCCTGATCGGGGGCGCTGTTGCTTTTCCCGGCCGGCTATCGCGATTGGACTCGGCGAAGAAGGCAGGGAACTCGGCGGCCACCATCGCTGCTGGCTGCGTTGTCATGCTCTTTCTCGCAGCTTTGCTGGAAGCGTTCGGGCGGCAGCTGATTAATGTGGACGAAGTCCGGTATGCGATTGCCGGGACGACACTCCTGTTGTGGTTCGGATATTTCTACCTGCCCCGAAACCGGTCCAACGTAGACAATAGCCCAATTGGCGGTGCTGATCCTTCGAGGCTGAGACCGTGACGGGCGCATCGACTGCTACACAAACGCGGGGCTCGGGCGTATCGGTTGACGGCGCCCGCCAACGCGCCCTGCGAAAGCTCCGCCACGACCAGACGGCCAAGCGCGAGCGGACGCTCGTTACGCCCGAGGGCGCTGCGCTCACCCTCACGATCGGAACGTTTGGCGAGCGCGCCGGCGCGTTCATTATCGACTTCGTCATCCAGTGGACTGTCGTGCTCGTTGTTGTCTTTTCCGTCCTCGGTATCGCAGCTCAGATGGGCTTCGGCGCGTGGAATATTGCTGGCAGCTTTATCGGCGTGTTCATCTTCCTCTTCCGCAATTTCTATTTCGTCTATTTCGAGATGGGCCGGCGGTCTGCCACACCGGGCAAGCGGCTGATCGGCTTGCGGGTTGCGGCGCGGAACGGCGGTCAACTGAAGGCCAATGCCGTCTTGGCCCGAAACTTCATACGGGAGATCGAGATCGGGCTTCCGTTCAGCTTCCTGTTCATGGGCGGTGACCAGGTGAACGCCTGGATCGGGATTTTCGGCTTCATGTGGGCCAGCGTGTTCATGCTGTTCCCGCTGTTCAACCGTGACCGGCTGCGCGCGGGCGACCTGATCGCAGGAACATGGGTCCTGCATTCGCCGAAGGTAAAGCTTGCGGGCGATATCAGCCAGTCCAGCTTAGCAAGCGGTCAGCAAGGCCGTTTTGCCTTCACGCCTGCCCAGGCCGATGCCTACGGCATCCATGAGCTGCACGTGCTCGAACAGGTGCTCCGCAACGCCAATGCCGACACCCGGACAGAAGTCGCCGATCGGATCCGCGCGAAGATCAGTTGGGCCCGAACCCCCGGCGAACGCGATATCGACTTCCTTGAAGCCTATTACGCCGCGCTGCGGCAGCGCCTCGAACAACGGATGCTTTTCGGGGACCGCAAGGAAGACAAGTTCGATATGAGGTGAGGGGCGGCCGCGTCGTCTCCGCAAGTCTGCAGCAATACACTCAAGGCCGGCTAATCGCGATCGTCGAAACGGGCGTCGTCATCTCCTGGTAATCAAGAGGGGCCAGCTTGAAAGCCCAGCCCCCAGCTTCGGCGTTGATCGATTGGGCACGGGCCGCTGCGTTGCCGGCCTCGACCGCGCGGAGTGTGACGTAGCCGCCGTCGGACTCGTCATGGGCGTTCGCCACGATCTCCAAACCGTCGAATGTTACCGTTATCAGGCGTGCGACAGGTGGACCCGTCAGTGCTTCCGCCTGTTTTGCGTCGATTGGCGCGAACCGCGACAAGGCCAGGCCAGCGCCACTTGCGGACAAGGGGGTCAACAATCGCATATCCCCAAAGGGCAAGGCAGGTGCGAATCCGTCTGGCCCGGCGCCCGCGCTCCGTGAAAGCACGATCCGGTCGCCGATCCGATCCTCGATCTCCACAAGCTGAATTGTCTCAGCAGCAAGGTCTACGACCGCGAAATCCATCCAGGCGTCGCGGCTGTAGAATGGCGGCAAATCCCCATCGATACGATAGGCGGTTTGTTCATCCGGTCGTCGTGCATAGATCTGCCCACCCCGGCGGCCGGTCACGATCGATGCAAGAGGTTCTCCTTCCGCGCCGAGGAAACTGACAAGGGCCCCGTTCCCACCGGCTTCTGGATCGCCAACGCCGATTTGGTCATGCTTTCGAGGGTCCTGTGTCCGCGCGTCGGCCCAGCGCATCGATTTCAGCCCTTCAGCCAGCGTCGCCAAGCGGTCGGCACGGATCGGATACCCTGCGGCCGTGTCCATTCGCCAGCCATCCCCGGCGCTGACCAATTGATAGCGCTCGTCGGCCAGCGTGACTACGATCTGCGCGGTCTGCTCGATCAGTGCATCGACGTCGTTGAATACTTGCTGGCCCAGTCGCGCATCGGTGGAGATCGCAGGCCTGTCCAACGCCGCCCGGAGCGCCATCGTGGCTATCATTGCGACCAGGACCGCCAAGAGTCCCAGAAACCAGCGCCGGCGCGCCCTCTCAACCACAACGCTGCTCATCCCGGCATCATCTCCTGCCCCGGCGTCGCACGTACACCCCGGCACCTACGACCATCACAAGAAACGGCATGAGCCAGATGTTGATCGCCTTCAGGAGACCTTCCAGCGCATCGATCTCTTTTCGGTAGTCCCGCTCAATCGCTCTCAGGCGCGCGCGGGCCGCGAGGATATCGTCCCGCAGGGACTGCACGTCTGCGCGCTCATCGGCTGTGAGCTGTGCCTCGAAGTCACCGGCCACAAAGCCGGCCGCTTCGGCCGTGCGCTGATACTCGCTGAGTTGTGCCTCGGCTGTGGCCAGTGTCTGCTCAAGGGCTGACTGTTCAGCGAAGAATTGTGCCTCAGCCCGTGCGCGAAGATCATCGATCCGGGTCATCGGTCGCAAGGCCTCCGCCCGCGACCGGAGGGTCAGGAGCCCTTCGTCGCCAAGCAGTGCGTCTACGGTGTTCAGTACGAAAGTGCCATTATCTCCCAGGGAAGGGCCGCCGCCAGGGCTCAAGTAAAACCCGTCGTCCAAGAGGTCCGCATCGGCGACCAGAACCATAGTGCCGATTACGGCGCTTTCACCGATATGGGCCGGCAGATCTGACGCCGCCGCCAGTGCCAGATCATCAATCAGTGGGTCGCCTGTCAGAGGAACGGGAGGGGCGCCGCCCTCGAACGCTGTCGTGAACCGGCCGGAAAGCCGCGCCGCGAGCGTTGCCGGAGCATCGGCGGCCTCGTAGGCGAGCACGACCTCTGCAGGTGTCGGATTGGTGCGGGCGAAATCTGCATTGAGTGCGCTCGGCGCCGGCCCGGTCTGGATCAGGGGCTGGATATCGAGCGCCGTTTCCGGGTCAAAGCTGAGTGCGCCCGCTGCGCCGAAATTCACACTGCGCCGAAGATCTGCCGTAATCGGATCGTCGGGCGCCATGCCATCGGTCGGCGCGGCGATAAAGAGCGGTTGACCTGCAACGCTGATCCGTCCGTCGGCGTCCTCGACTTGGACGGGGAGGGCTGCGCTCACGTCGGCGACGACGGTGTTGGAAAGGCCAACACCCCAATGGTCGAGCAGGGTAGGAAGCGACGATGACGGTTCGCGCACATCGGGGTCCAACAGACTTGTCCCTGTCGCGGCGAGTGCCGCTGGGTCGACAAGCACCACGAGGCGTCCACGTCGCAGCAGGAATTGGTCGATCAACCAGACCTGGAATTCATCGAGAGTCGGAGGATGGGCGAGAATTAAAAGCGAAAGGTCTTCAGGCAGACTGATGAAGTCGCGATCAATCGGCACCACAGTGTGGCGGCTCGCAAGATCTTGAAGCACAGCGTATCCCGTCTCCTGACCGTCGCCCTCCATCCCGCGCAACCCTGCCAAAACGCCGATCCGTGCCACGGTAGGGTCATCCAGCCGCGCAATCAGCCGGGTCACCTCGTATTCGAGCACAGTCTCCTTTTCCGGTTCGAGGAATGGAATCGTCCGGAGATCGTCAACGGAATTGCTAGCAAAGAGGCCGAAATAGAGGGGATCAGTCCCATCGGTCGTTACAGGCGCCAGACCTGCAGCGAGGATCTCATCTTCCGCTTCAGAGAACGGTGCGGGATCGATTTCCCGCACGCGCAAAGCGCCGCGGCTGAGACTTTCATAGCTCTCGAGAAGTTCCCGCACGCGTGTGGCGTGAGCCCGGATTGCCGGATAAGCCTGGCCCTCGGCGCGGCTGTATACGAAAGTCATATCGATGGGCTCAGCAATGCCTCGCAGGGTCGAAGCAGTTCCCGGTGAGAGGGAGTAGAGACTGCGCTCTGTAAAATCGATGCGAGCCGGTGCCAGGGCGGGTTGGAGCAGAAGGTTCGCACAGCCAAAGATCGCAACCGGCAGCAAGGTCATGGAGAGGAACCAGAGCCGTCCGGCGAGGAATCGCGTCAGGAAGGAAGAGAGCCCAGCCATCAGGGTTCTCGCTTCCGGGTCGCCCAGAGGCCGTTGAGGCTTGCGAAGAGGGCGATTACGGCGAGGAAAAACAGCACACTCCGCAATTCCAGCACGCCCCGCTGGGCGGCCTCGAAATGCGTGAGAAAAGAGAACTGCGCCAACCGATCCGCAAGGACTGGCCCGAACAGGCCCGAAGCGGTGGAGAGGATCACGGGCCAGCCTGCTGCGGTGAAGACAAAAGCGATCATCACAGCGATTACAAAGGCCAGCACTTGGCGGCTGGTCAGTGCCGATATTGCAGCACCGATTGCCAGGTACGCGCCGGCCATCAGCGCGCTCATCAGATAGGTGATCGCAATGGCTGCATGGTCTGGCGTGCCGAGATACGACACCGAGATCCACATGGGCAGCGTGCAGACCAGCGCGACCAGCGCCACGCTCCAGGCTGCGAGCAGCTTGCCAAGCACGAGCCCCGGCATGCCGACCGGTAGCGAAAGCAACAGCTCATCGGTCCCGAGCGCCTGCTCATCGGACCATAGCCGCATCGCCAGCGCTGGCAGGAAAATCGTGTACAGCCAGGGGTGCCAGATGAAGAACGGAGCCAGGTCGGCCGACCCCGTGTCGAAAAACCGGGCGGCCTCCCAGGTGAACAGTCCGAGCGCAATCAGGAAGACGGCAATGAAGACATAGGCGATGGGCGCGCCAAAATAGGCAGCAAGTTCGCGCCGGTATGTGGCGGTGAGACCGCTGAAGGATGCCGCTACCGCGTCCATGGGTCAGGCGGCCTCGGTCTGTCCGGTCAAGTCAAGGAAGGCGCGTTCCAGCCCCTTGCCCTTGGCGAGGTTGTCCGGTGTACCATCGGCCACGACCCGGCCCTGGTCGACGATCAGGACGCGGTTACACATGGCCGGGACTTCTTCCAGCGTATGCGTCGAAATGAGGATTGCCTTTTCAGGGGCCATGCGCGCGACGAGGGCCCGGACCGCCTGTTTCTGGTGCGGGTCCAGCCCATCGGTCGGCTCGTCGAGTACGAGCACCGGAGGATCATGCAGGAGCGCGCCCGCAAGCCCGACCCGGCGCCTGTATCCCTTCGACAGTGCCCCGATCCGGCGTTTGATGACCGTGTTGATCCGCGTATCGGCGATCACGCGATCGACCGCATCGGCTCGCCTGCGTTTTTCGAGGCCCCGGGCGCTTGCGAGGAAGTGCAGGAACTCCATCGCCGTCAATTCCGGATAGAGCGGCGCCCCTTCGGGAAGATAACCAAGGCTGGACTGCGCGGCCTGCCGCTCTGACAGAATGGAGTGCCCAGCAATCCGGACATCGCCCCGGTCGGGGATCAGTACGCCAGCAACCATCCGCATGGTCGTTGACTTCCCAGCCCCGTTGGGACCCAAAAAACCAAGAACATCGCCCGCGTCCAGTGCGAAGCTAATACCGTCTACGGCAGACGTGTTCCCGAACCGCTTCACAAGGCCATCGACCGCCAGCATGGAAACCCCTGCACGCTCACCTGCCCCAGCCCCTTCCTGTTAAGCCGCGCCGCCGGCCAAGAAAAGAGGCTTGGTCATTCAGGCGCGGGGCGGAGCTCGATCGGATGTGAAATTCATCGTACGGAGGGGCTCCCGCACTTGGCCACCGTTGTGTACATCCTATGCATCAGGATGAAAGAGGAATGCGCCATGGGCATTACGACACGCACTTTTGACTATTCCGGCGATGGTGAGACGTTTGAGGGCTATCTCGCCCTGCCCGAGGGGGATGCCAGGAAACCGGTCGTGCTTGTCGCCCATGCCTGGGCAGGCCAGACCGACATGGAACGGGGCAAGGCCGACCGTATCGCCGCCGAGCTCGGCTATGCCGCCTTTGCCATTGATGTGTATGGCAAGGGCAAGCGGGGCACCACGGTCGAGGAAAACCAGGCGCTCATGAACCCGCTCGTCGGTGACCGGGCGAAGCTACAAAGAAGGCTCTCGGCAGCGGTGGATACGGCGAAGACCCTGGATGGCGTTGACACGTCCAAGCGGGTCGCTGCCGGCTTCTGCTTTGGCGGGCTCTGCGTATTAGACATGGCCCGGGCCGGGATGGATGTTGCAGGGGTTGCCTCATTCCACGGCCTGTTCGGCGCTCCGGATAACCTATCGGGCTACTCCATTGATGCAAAAGTCATCGCATATCACGGTTGGAAAGACCCAATGGCTCCGCCCGATGATGTGATCGCCCTCTCGAAAGAGATGGCCGCTGCGAACGCTGACTGGCAACTCATGGCGTTCGGCACGGCGTTCCACTCCTTCACGACGCCAGGCGCCAACAATCCCGATATGGGCACGATGTATGAAACTGCCGCCGACAATAGAAGCTGGTGGGCGTTCCGGGGCTTCCTGAAAGAGGTGCTTGGATAGCAGAGGGCGCTAGCGCTGTCCGAGTTCGCGGAGGTACACCCAAGTATAATATCCGCTGTCGTGCCCGTCGCTGAAAACGATCTGCACTGCATAGCGACCGATAGGCTTGGCGTCGGTAACGGTGATATCGGATGAGATAGGCGGTTGCGGCGGTTTCGGTCCCGCGCCGTGACCTTGCACGGCTGCTGATGGGCTTTCAGCCCTCAGCAGCGTGTATGGGATCGTCGCCGTCTCCCCGTCATCAAACTCGATACAAAGGCGGGACGCTTCTTTCTGGAATACCAACCGGCTAGGCCAGGGCGGGCGCATTGATGCTTCTGGCCGTTTGGCCACATCGCTCATGCCGCTGAGCCGTCCAAGGGGCGAGCGTCCTCCTCAAGCAGGATCGGCAATCCCTCTCGGATTGGATAAGCCAGACCCGCTTTCCGCGAGATCAGCTCATTTTTCGCCCTGTCATACTCAAGGGGCGCCCGCGTAAGAGGACAAACAAGGATCTCCAACAAACGGGGATCGACGCCCGAGGCCCGATCCGGGAACTCGGTGGGTTCATCTGCCATGGCCTATCCTCGCTTCCTGATCCAGCGCGCCGATCACGACGGTTGAGCGACCAGCCTATTGTATTTGCCCGCTATCGCCTGGAAGGTCCATCTGCAGCAGGGCGATGAGTGTTTCAGCGCGCTCCCGCACAGACGCCGCCTCCATGAGAGCCTGTTTCTCCATAGTCGAGAAGGGGCAGCTCGCACTTAACGCGTTGATCAGGGTCTCGATCGGCGCATCTTCCATCGCCGACCAGTCTGCAGACATTCCGTGCCCCGCAACGTAGGTTTGCAGGGCATCGATAAGAACAGTCCGGCTCGGTAGATCCGTTACGCTTGGCGGTGTCAGATCACTCTCGAAGGGCGACCAGTCTGGATCAGCCTGCCGATAGGGCGTCGAGATATCTGGACATTCCCGCACCTCGAACCGGCAAATCCCATTGAGCACTATCAGATACCGCCCATCATCGGTTTCCGAATAGGACGTTATCCGACCCGCACAGCCGACACGTGCCACGTCCGGCACGGCCTTGTCTCCACCCATGGACTGGACCATTCCAATCATCCTGGACCCATTCATGGCGTCATCAATCATGTTGAGATATCGAGGCTCAAATATGTTGAGCGACAACGTCCAGCGGGGGAAAAGCATCGCCCCTGCAAGCGGAAAGATCGCAATCCGACCCGGCAGATCCGACAAGCGGCGATAACTCGAAACAGACATCGGTCCGGTGCTCTCCATCATAGAAGACAGATGGCGCGAAGGGCTGTGAAGTCGAGCGGCACATTGACCCGCTGGAAAACGCGCTAGCTGGGGTGGTGGAGGTAGGCATGGTATCTGTCGTTTTTGGTGTATCAGGCGGAATAGGGCGGGCCTTTGCGGAGGCGTTGGTCGCCCGAGAAGAAGGCCCGGTCATCGGGTTCTCTCGCGGCGCTCCGGCTGCGCTGCCCGGCGCCACGCTCCATCTATGCGACATTACCGATGAAGACCAAGTCGCCGCGGCGGCCAAAGTGGTAAAGGACGCTGGTGCACCATCGCTGGTCATCGTCGCGACGGGCATACTGTCGGACGGTGACGCCCTTCAGCCGGAAAAAACCTACCGTCACCAATCAATGGACGCTTTCGAACGCGTGTTCCGCATCAATACCTTCGGCCCGGCCCTCATCGCCAAACACATCATCCCCCTAATGCCTCGCAAGGAGCGTGCTGTCTTCGCAGCCCTCTCTGCTCGCGTCGGCTCTATCTCTGATAATCGGCTCGGCGGCTGGCATGCCTACCGTGCCTCGAAGGCCGCTCTCAACATGCTGATCCGCAACTATGCCATTGAGCAGGCTCACAGGAACCCGGCATTCGTCGCCGCCGCGTTGCATCCTGGTACAGTCGATACCGCTCTCTCCAAGCCCTTCCAGCGTGGCGTCCCGGACGATCGGCTGTTCTCGCCTGACCGTGCCGCAAGTAAACTACTTCGTGTCATCGACGGCCTTACACCGGACGATAGCGGCAACGCGTTCGACCATGCGGGGAAGCAGATACCGGCGTGACTCCACAGAAGATGCGTCTGTGCATCGCAGCATTGCAACCTGTCATGGCGCAGCTTTTGCCCTATAACGGCATCAGTATTCGAGATGACACACCAATTCGAGGAAAACGCCCATGGACGGCAGCGCGCTTGGCCCAATTGAGACGGCCCCGGTCCTAGCAGACCTTCTGACCATGATGGACGAGGCCGTCGCCGCATCAGAAGTCTACGCGGCAGCTGTGCGCGGCAAAGCGCGGCAAATGCTCGTGACCGATGGCCGTCCTGACCGTAAGGCTTTCGCCCGAGAACAGCACCTCGCCCACGGCTTCGCTTGGGTTGCCACCTACGTCGAAACGCTCCGGGAGACAGCCGCTTGGGCCCACCGCCTCGACGCCGAAGGACGGCTTGGCGAGATTGACAGCCTGCTCAGCCAGATCCTGTTCAGCGAGTATCTCGCACAGCTTGTCGGTGGCATCCCGATGAACCAGGGCGAAGTCATCCGTCCCCACGAGACAGGGACTGTCGCTGAAGCCGGCGCATTGTCCGCAACGCCCGCGGTCAAGCGTTTTATAGAGGAGGGCAAGACCACTGCCGTCCTGGCCGCAGCCGCTGCATACCTGCCCGGTAGCCTCACGCGAGCCACGGTCGAAGACACGGGCCTCGATGAAACGATGACGATGGTCCGCGAACAATTTCGTAAATTCGCGACCGACAGAGTGCTCCCGTATGCCCACGAGTGGCACCTCAACAATGACTATATCCCTATGGAAATCGTCGATGAGATGGGTGAGCTCGGGGTCTTCGGCCTGACGATTCCCGAGGAGTTCGGCGGCTTCGGCATGGATAAGATTGCCATGTGCGTTGTCTCAGAAGAGCTTTCGCGCGGCTATATTGGCGTGGGCTCCCTTGGCACTCGCTCTGAAATCGCGGCAGAACTCATTCTCATCGGCGGCACCGACGAGCAAAAGCAGAAATGGCTTCCTGCCATCTCGTCCGCTGAGATTCTGCCAACTGCCGTCTTCACAGAACCAAACACCGGTTCAGACTTGGGGGCACTGCGCACGAGGGCCGTGAAATCCGAGGACGGAACGACCTACTCCATCACGGGCAATAAGACCTGGATCACCCATCCGGTCCGTGCCGACCTGATGACACTGCTCGCCCGGACCGATCCAGAGACGAATAATTTCTCCGGCCTTTCCATGTTCCTGGCCGAGAAACCGCGTGGCGACGATGATAATCCCTTCCCGGCCGACGGTATGACTGGCGGGGAGATCGAAGTCCTCGGATATCGGGGTATGAAGGAATACGAAATCGCCTTTGACGAATTCAAGGTCGATACGGCCAACCTGCTAGGCGGCGAAGAGGGCCAGGGTTTCCGTCACCTTATGGCGACGTTCGAAAGTGCCCGCATCCAGACCGCAGCCCGCGCCGTGGGGGTCACACAGAACGCACTGGAGCTGGGTCTTCAGTACGCCGTCGATCGGGTGCAGTTCGGCCAACCGATCTTCAACTTCCCTCGGGTGGCCAACAAGTTGGTGATGATGGCGGCTGAGCTGATCGGCGTACGCCAACTCACCTATTTCTCGGCTCGCCAAAAAGACAGCGGCAAACGATGCGATCTGGAAGCAGGCATGGCGAAGTTGCTCGGCGCCCGTGTCGCCTGGTCTGCTGCTGACAATGCGCTTCAGATTCATGGCGGCAACGGTTTTGCGCTCGAATACCCGATTAGCCGTGTCCTCCAGGACGCGCGCATTCTCAATATTTTCGAGGGCGCTGGTGAAGTCCAAGCGATGGTCATCGCCCGCCGCGTTTTGGAAAGCGAGAACTGAACCACGGTTCGGGAAGGCGGCTGGGGAGCGTGTCCTTTCGGCGCTAACGGCCCCAGCGCTGCTTGCCCTCTCCGCCGCCCTGTGCTTTGAAATCGCCGCTCAGCGGAGAGGTGGCCGAGTGGCTGAAGGCGCTCCCCTGCTAAGGGAGTATACGGTGATCCCGTATCGTGGGTTCGAATCCCATCCTCTCCGCCACAGAATCGCTTAAGGGCTCGATCCTCAACGACTTTGGTACGGAATTGCTTTCCGATTGGTCGCTGTACGAAATCAAACGGTAGCAGCGCTCTCTTGCGCGCAAAAATGCACCTGTGTTGCCCTAAGGCCTCTGCGCCGTGAAAACGCCAGCAACATTGTATACAACGCCGCCAATTTCGAATTACGTACAGGAATAAGAAGCCCGATTGTATACAACGCGGGTGGGGAGCGGAGAGCGTCTATTGAGCGATGCAGCTCAGAAAGCTTATCAGGCTATTCGGCATGGGATCCTTTCTGGGGACTACGCGCCTGGTGACCGTCTTGTGGAGGTCGACCTCGTGACGCTGTGCGGCGTCAGTCGGACCCCCATTCGCGAAGCGCTTCGGCGGCTCCAAAGTGAGGGGATCGTTGATATCGCACCCAATTCCGGCGCCACTGTAGCGGCCTGGTCGAAGCAGGAATTTGCGGATCTGTATGATGTCCGAACGCGCCTCGAAGGCATGGCGGCCGGCCTTGCTGCAGAGCGTCGAACTGAACATGATCTAAACGCGCTGGCGGCATCCGTCGAAACGATGGCGATGCTTGCGGAACGCTATGATGCGGCGCCCGATCACGTCGCGATTGCCTTCGCCAACAGTGCTTTTCATGGCGGTATCCTGGAAGCGGCACGAAGCAGGGCCCTGTCACTGGCGGCACGGCAGGTGATGGATGCGCCCCTCATGCTCAGGACCTTTCGCCAGTACTCCCAGGAGAAACTGCGCAACAGCGTCTCTCAACACCAGGAGATTATCGAGGCGATCTCGATCGGTGACGCGGATTGGGCACGGGTCGCCATGACGAGCCACATCAAGCGCGGTTTCCGGGCTTTGGTCTCGCGGCCGGTCGTCGTGCCTGCCCAGTGGGATCAATCAAAAACCAAAACACAAAAACGTGGAGGAATACCATGAACAATTACAAGTCCCGCCGTAACCTGAAACGGCCCGCCGTTCAGGCGCTCATGGTCGCCATACCTGCGCTCGGGTATGGTACGTTCGGCGCGGCAGCCGCTGCTCAAGAGGACGAGGATCCTTCTGCCCGCCGCCTGACGCCGGTAACCGTTACGGCAACAAAGCGGGAAACGAGCCTGGAAGACACGGCTGTTACCGTATCTGTTGTCCAAGGTGACGATATCGTCGATCGCGGTGTTGTGGAGGTCACAGAGCTGTTCACTGTGGTGCCGGGTGTGACGTTCAACCAGTCGCCAGGAGACCTTCCCGCAATTAGCGTTCGTGGGATCGGCACCCTGAGTGGTAACCAGACCTTCGAGCAGTCGGTCGGCCTATTCTTGGACGGCGTATACAAGCCGCGCGCGCGACAGTATCGCGATGCCCTTTTTGACGTTGAGCGGGTCGAGGCGATCAAGGGCGCCCAGGGCGTTCTATTCGGGAAAAACACGAGCGTCGGTGCGATCAGCGTGGTTACGCGGAAGCCCGGCGACGTACTCGCTGGAGAAGCAACAGCGTCGTACGAGACCGAATTCGAAAGCGGCAGCGTCGGTCTAACCGGCGACATACCGTTGAGCGACTCGTTTGCCGTCCGCTTGGGCGGCCAATACTTACAGTCTGGCGGTTACGTTGAGAACACCGTCGCCAACAGGGACGAACCTGAAACAGACCGATGGACCATCCGGGGCACTGGTGTTTACGACGCCGATGGGCCCTGGACCATCACGCTGATGGGGCAACTCTCGGATCAGGAAACCACGGGCACGCCTTTCCAGTTCCTCGAAGTCTTTCCTGACGTTCCGGGTGCGCCGCCCCTACGTACGATCTTTGGTATCGCTGATCCGGTGGACTTTCAGAATTCACCTGCGCCTTTCATCACTTATCCTGATGGATCCACGCTGCCCGGGCCAGGCGACTCGCAAGAGAGTGCAGACGCTGTCCTCACGGTCGAATACGATCTCGGCGATCTGGGGGTACTGACGTCGGTCTCGGCCTATTCCGAATTCGATTACGAGAACTTCTTCGATGTTCTCGGCACGGCCGCTGCCCCTTTTGCGCCGGGCGGAACGCAAGTCTTCACCGAAGAATTCAGCCAATTCACACAAGAGTTCCGGCACACGTACTCGGGGGACCGTCTACGCCTGACATCCGGCATCTTCCTCCAAAGCCAGGATCTCGTCTTCGAGAATTCTACCGCAACACTGAATATCGTGGTGCCCGCTGGTCCTCTGGCAGGAGGGAACATCACCGGCCGGTCTTCCGCGCAACTGGACCAGGATCTGACGGCTGGCTCAATTTTCAGCCAGGCATCGTTCGACTTTACGGATCGCTTCACAGTCGACTTTGGTCTGCGGCTGAGCACCGAGGAACGCGAAGCACTCTTCACCAATCGCGTAATCGACCTGTTTGGGCTGCCACCAGCGACACCCCCCAATTTCGGTGCGCCTGGAACCACAATCACGCCCTTTGTGTCCCCGCCTGTGGATCTACCCGGCGATATCGAAGAAACGACCCTCGATGGCGGGCTCACACTGAGCTACGATCTAACGGAGGACTGGCTCCTGTTTGGATCATTATCCCAAGGTACAAAGAGCGGTGCATTCAATAATGCCGGCCCTATTCCAGCGCCTTTCGAGGTAGATGAGGAAGTCGCACAGACTGCCGAAGTCGGGCTCAAGGGTTCGTATGATGGCGGGGCGGGCTATTTGTCCGCTTCGGCCTTCATTATGGATATTCAGGACTTCCAGGACTCAGTGTTTGAACCGAACGCGGGCGCTGCTGGAACAGGGGCATTCGTCACCACCAGCCTTGATGCCGAAACACGGGGTGTAGAGGTCGAGACGCGGTACCAGGCGACGCCAGACCTCGTACTCGGCGCAACGCTTGCCTACCTCGACACCGAGAATAAGGACGCAGGTGGTGATTTATCTCGCGCACCGGAGTTCACGTCGTCCTGGAGCGTCGATTACGAGCGGCCCGTGACCACAGACTTTGCTCTGCAGGCTGGTGGATTGTTGGCAACAAATAGCGGGTTCCTCCATCGACAGACGCCGCAGGGTGCTCTGCCGCTTCCCGTAAATGCCCCAATTGATACGGGCGGCGCCTTCCAGTTGCTCGATCTCTACCTTGGCATGCGGCACGAGACGTCGGGAATCCAACTCCGCGCAGAAGTGAAGAATGTGACGGACGAGTCCTACGTCACATTTGCCTTCCCTCAGCCCGTTCTGCAGACAGGGCTGAACGGCGCATTGAACAGGCCGAGAACGTTTACGCTGAGCCTGCGTGTTCCGTTCGGGGGAGAGTAGTCAAATGAAGACCCGAGGTACTCGCCAACCCCTTTATGTGGGGCTGGCCACTCTGGCCTATATTGGCGCATGCGGAACGGCCGGCACCGACTCCGAACCTGTTCCGCCGCTCTCAGCAGCGGAATCCGACGAAGCGACCTGTCCCAGCTTCAACTCTGATCTCGATGTGTTTTGGGGCGACTTGCACGTTCACACGGCATACTCGCTGGACGCATATGGGTTTGGGACGCTGGCTGGACCGGAGGACGCTTACCGTTTTGCAAAAGGTGAGACGATCGAGACTGTGATTGGCGAAGCGACGTTGGAGCGCCCTCTGGACTTCGTTGCGGTCACAGATCACGCAGAGTGGCTGGACCTTCTTTACCTGTGTACCGATCCAGAGCAACTCGACACGCTCTATTGCAATGCTCTGCGCGCGAAGAGTAACCAAACGACAGGTGCCGAAGTTTTCCGCGACTACGTCGTCCCAACGATCACCCTCGCAGAACCTGAGGTCACGCCACTCTGTGAGGAGAATCCTGAGCTCTGCGAGCAAGCTTGGGACGATAATTGGTTGCGCGTACAGCAAGCAGCAAACCAACAGAACGATCCCTGCGCGTTCACCGCATTTATAGGCTACGAATGGACAGCGACTCCGTCATTTTCCCACACGCATCGCAACGTCATCTTCGCAAGCGATGCCGTTTCCACGCAGGCGATCGACTACATCCGGTACCCGACGTTGGACCTGTTATGGGAAAAGCTCGACGAGCAGTGTCGGCCCGAGGACGGCTGTCAGGCGATCACGATCCCGCACAACACCAACATGGGCGATGGCCGAACATTTGATGTCGAGACATCCACCGATCGTTCAATCGAATGGCGAACGCGTTTCGAACGGCTGATCGAAATCCACCAGGAAAAGGGCAACAGCGAGTGTTTGCCAGCCTATGCCGACCGGCTCAGCAAGCGGGATGGGCATGGTCACGCGCCGCCGGACACAGACTGCGGTTTCGAGCCATTCATCACGCGCTCAAGCCAGCAGACGAAGCCCGACGACTTTGACGAGCAAGACTGGGAAAGGATGCGGGGCACATATATTCGCAGCTTGCTTTCGCGGGGCGTCGCATACGTGGGTGAGCACGGGCACACCCATGACAATCCGCTCAAACTCGGCATCGTCGGCTCGACAGACACCCACATGGCCATGCCTGGTGAAGTTGATGAAGAGGCTTTCCAGGGGACGGTTTTTTCGATGGGAAACGTCGAAACAACCTTGAGCCAGCCGCAATTCAACCCGGGAGGGATCACTGGGGTTTGGGCGGAAGAAAACACCCGGGAAGCCATATTCGCAGCGTTACAGCGGCGTGAAGTCTATGCCACGAGCGGGCCCAGGATCCGGCTAAGATTTTCCGCAAGCACAGATGGTGAGCCACTCGCTTGCAAGCCAGGTGACCGGGGGAATGTGGCCATGGGCTCGGAATTCGCATCTTCCTCGGCGCCCCCGCAATTTGCAATCGAAGTCGAGGCCGACAGAGCACCGCTCCACAAGGTCGATGTGATCAAGGCAAGTTGGTCGAACGGTGATCTCAAAGAGACAGTCATTCCGGTGTGGCAGGCCGAACCGGGCAGTGATCGCTCTGCCTGCATTACATGGAGTGATCCCGACTTTGATCCGACTGCGCCGGCCGTTTGGTACACGCGCGTGATGGAGGCGAAGACCCGGCGTTGGTCGAGCTTCATGTGCGAACGGGCAGACAACTGCGATGACTTCGCTGGTGTCGATCGCACAATTCAGGAGCGTGCTTGGTCATCGCCGATCTGGCATATTCGTGAGGTGATGGAGGCGGAGGAATAAAATGCCACGACTGAAACAGGCCGGCCGTGAGGCCGGCAATCCGTACGCGGATGGCATTTTCGACCTGCTGTTCGGAGAAGGGATCGATCCGCTGACGGCCACGGGAACGCCCACGGGTACGCCGGGAAATTGGTGGACGGTGTTCAACATCGTCCCCGACGCGTTCAACCACACGACGGAAGGTTTCCGCTTCTATCGGTCACCAGACCGCAAAATCGACCCCAAGCTCCGGGAACTTGGACAGATCAGGGCAGGGTACGCGGTTGGCTCGCAATTCGTCTTTTCTCAGCACTGCAAGGCATCGCGAGATGTGGGCCTGACCGAAGAGCAGATACAAGCGATCCCACATTGGCCGACCGCCGAGTGCTATAGTCCAATTGAGCGGGCAGTGCTGGCCTATACCGACGCATTGGTCCTGGAGCATGGGCGCGTTTCCGAGGTGCTGTTCGACCAGCTCAAGTCGCACTTATCGGATGAGGAAATACTCGAGTTCACGTACGTGACCTGCACGTACATGATGCACGCCGTTATGAGCCGCGCGCTCAGGCTTGAGTACGATGATGTTGACGAACGCGTCGTTGAAATCGGATCGCCTGGCGGGCTGTCAGGAGACGTGATGAGCATGGTGGATAAAGAGGACGATTGATGGCCCACCACCGGGTGGCAAGAAAAAAGAACGCAGCTACGGTCAGTTAAGACATCGAGGGAGCCATGAAGAGCAAAGATCCGAGCCTCCTCGCGCTTCTTGGTTTCGCGTCGCCTGCCTTTGCTGTCGGCGCACTGGGCCTGCCGATCAGCGTAATACTCCCGCCCTTATACGCGGAACTTGGGCTTAGCCTCACCGTGGTTGGAACCGTGTTCATGATCGCCCGGATTTTCGATGGGGTAACAGACCCGATTTTCGGTATCGTCGGTGATCGCATCCAGACGCGCTGGGGCCGGCGACGGCCTGCAATGATCGCGGCGCTGCCGCCCTTGCTGCTCGGTGTCTGGCTGCTGTTTTTTCCTTCCGGAGCTGTTACGCCGACCGGTCTACTCATTGCCATGGTCATTCTCTACGTCGGCTGGACGCTCTATACGCTCGCCCACACGGCATGGGCCAGCGAACTGTCAGATGACTATGACGGCCGCTCGAAAATCATGAGCTACCTGCAGTATTTCGGATTAGCGGGCATGATCGCGGTGTTGCTGACGCCTGTTTTTGTGGATCTCGTCGTTGAAGACGCGACCATGGTGCAGCGGGCGGCCCCCATGGGCGCCCTAATCCTCTTTACACTGCCTGCTTTCTCCTTAGTGGCGCTCCTTTCGATAAAGGAACCACCGCTCGAACAGGTAAAAATGCCGCCGTGGCGGGACACGTTCAAGATTTTCGCGCGCAGCGCAGCGCTGAGACGACTTCTGATCGCCGATCTGCTTGCTGGCTTCCAGGGCGGTGTGAATGGCGCGGTGCACTTCTTTTTCGTCATCCACGTACTGCTGATGCCTGCGGCTGCCTCGCTCTTCATTGTTGTTATCTTCGTTGCCGGCTTTTTCTGCGTACCCATCTTCCTGAAGTTGAGCATGGTCTTAAACAAACACAGGGCACTTTGCATCGGCTCCATCTTCCAGATGGCGGCGACGATTATGCTCCTCTTCCTTCCTCCAGAGGCCTTCGTCCTGACATTCGTGGTGTACATGATGATCGGTGCGAACATGGGTGCGAACACATTTCTCATGCGCTCCATGATGGCCGATATTGTCGAGGTGGATGAGCGGACTAGTGGCGCCAAACGAAGCGCGCTCTTCTATTCTCTCCTCACGCTGACGCCAAAACTCGGCGCCGCGCTGGCGGTTGGTTTGGTTTTTCCAATGTTGGATTGGGTCCAGTTCGATCCGACGGTCGTGAATACGCCCGAGGTTCTTCAAGGCGTCCGCTACGTCGTCACCCTCACGCCCATTACCGCTGCTATCGGAATTCTATGGGCACTTTGGAATTATCCGCTTAGCCGATCGGAAAGCGGGGATGTGGATAGGGACGGCGTCGACCCGCCGCCGATACTCCAGCGATAGAACGCGAGAGAACTGAAATGCGTCTCGCCCTGCTATGAGACCGAGAGGGCAACGGCTTGTCAGATCGGAAAGCAGTGCGATAATCCGGCCAATATCGAAGTGGTGCTGAAGGGACGCCCCCCATGACTCTTACCGCCGAGGCAGATGGAAGCCCTCAGCAAATTGCTGGTTCGACCTCGACGGAACAAGACTCGCAGACGGCGCCCGACTATTTCGCAAGCCTCGGACTAATATGGGGATATCTCGGCGCATCCAAATTCAGAATGGGCGCTGCCATTGTGCTTGCAACACTAGCGACCGCTTGTGAGCTACTGCCTGTGTGGGCTGTCTATGCGGTCCTTGATGCGGCGGTAGCCGGTACGCTGACATGGGGATTTGTTGGCGCGCAATCGCTCCTCGCGTTGGTCGGAGTTGTCGTTGGGGGCATTGCGCTTGGCTTCGCGCTGGGGCTTTCGCATTTGGTCGCCTTCGATGCGATCCATAGGCTGCGACTCGACATCGCCAGGCACATGGCGAAGCTGCCACTCGGCTATTTCTCCCGCCGAAGAAGCGGTGATGCGCGTAAGCTGGTGATCGACGAGCCGGAGAAGCTTGAACTGATTGTTGCTCACGGTTTGCCGGAAGGGGTTAGCGCGCTTTCCATGTGGCTCGCGGTATCGGTGTGGCTGTTTGCAGTCGACTGGCGCATGGCCCTCGCGGCGATCTTTGTAACCCCGGTTTCGTTCATCTTGTTGTTCACCGCCATGTCACGGAGCAGCCATCGCGCTGCCGAGTACCAACAGGCCGGGGCCCGAATGAACGCATCGATCGTGGAGTACCTAGCCGGCATGCCCGTGGTGAAGGTTTTCAACCGAACGGGTGAGAGCCTGGCCGAGACCAGCAACGCCGTACGTGATTACACGCGGGTCGAGACCGAATGGGCGCGCGATTACATACCGCTTGGCGGAAGCTTCTATACGCTCGTCCTTAGCAACGTTGTCTTCATACTGCCGATCGGTCTTTGGTTCGTCTCAACCGGTTCACTGAGCTTGCCGGCGCTCATCTTCTTCGTCCTGCTTGGTGCGAACTACAGCCAGCCGCTCCTGAAACTGTTCAATCAGTTTCATTCACTCGCTCACATCAGCATGGGATCGACCCTTGTTGCCGACCTTTTGGCCGAACCGCCGCAGACCGACACCGATCAACGGGTTGCGTTTCCAAACCACGATATTGCCTTCGAGGGCGTCTCTTTCGGCTACACTGATCAAGACGTACTCCACGATGTCAGCTTTCTAGCGAAGACGGGAGAGATCACCGCGCTTGTGGGTCCATCTGGATCAGGCAAAAGCACGGTTGCCAGTCTTGTTCCGCGCTTCTGGGATGTGGGTTCTGGCCGAGTAACGATCGGCGGTATCAACGTGCGCGATGTCGGTCTCGACCAGTTAATGGATACGGTCGCCTTCGTCTTTCAGGACACTTTCCTATTTTCCGGAACGATCGCTGACAACATCCGCTTTGGCCGGCCCGACGCGAGTGACGCCGAGGTCGAAGCAGCGGCGAAAGCGGCCCGCGCGCACGATTTCATCATCAGAATGGATAAGAGCTATGAGACCCCATTGGGCGAGCATGGCGCCGCGCTGTCCGGCGGAGAGCGGCAACGTCTCGCGATCGCGCGGGCTATCCTCAAAGACGCTCCGATTATCATTCTCGATGAAGCGACTGCGTTCGCCGATCCCGACAATGAGGCCGCGATTCAGGAAGCGATCGGCGCCCTGACACGTGGGCGCACGCTGATTGTCGTCGCTCACCGGCTCCATACGATCGCTCCGGCCCACCAAATTCTCGTCATGAAAGACGGCCGCCTCGTCGAGCGAGGTCGACATGATGACCTTCTCAGTGGGGACGGGCTCTATGCCCGCATGTGGACCGACTACACCGAGTCCCGCCGCGTAACATATCGCGAGGCTTCAGACGTGGGTCAGTTGGAACCCAGCCCATGAGTTCCGCGCAAAGCATCGAAACTCGCTCCGATCTGGAGAGCTTGGCCCGGGTTTGGGCGTTATCAGGGCCTCTACGCGGAAAAGTCGCAGCTGGCATCGCCTACAAGTTCTTGCAGTCGGCCTGTCTTGGCATTGCCTTTGGTGCAGTCATTTGGAGCGTTAGTCGCTTGGCGGAAGGCGAAGCACTCACGTCCAGCGAGATCTGGCAGGTCGCTGGTGTGATGGTCTTGTCGCTGGTTGGCCAGTGCCTCTTTGGCTTTCTGTCTGTCTCGAGCAGCTGGGTCGCGAGTTATGAGACGGCCGGTCGGTTAAGGCTCACCATTCTTGATCATCTCGCAAACCTGCCCATGCGATTTCACCTCTCGCGGCACCAGGGCGATACCGTCACGGCGCTCACTGCAGACATGGAAACGCTTGCGAACTTCATGAGCGACGCCTTGCCGAGGATTGCGCAGGCATTTGGCTTGCCAGTGATCGTACTCGTGTACCTATTCTGGCAGGACTGGCGGGTCGGTCTGGTAGCACTGGGATCCGTCGCGGTCGCATTGCCGGTCTTCCTGTGGTCGAGCCGGCGCCTCGCAAGGCTCGGCATCCGCCGCCAAGACATGCAAGCCCATGCCGGAGCCCGCATGATCGAATACGCACAGGGAATTGCCGTCATCCGCGCTTTCAACCGGCTTGCGAAAGGAGAGGAGAGCTATCGGAGTGCGCTGAAGGACTTTCGCGATATCTCAGTCAAGATGGTGATCGACCTAACGGCGCCACTGGTCCTTTTCGGCATGGTGCTCATGCTGGGTGTTCCCGTTGTCTTAGCAATTTCCGGGAGCAGGCATATCGGTGGCGAGAGTGACATCGGCAATCTGGTGTCGTGCCTTGTCATTGTCTTTGCGCTTTATGCCCCGCTGCTGAGCCTCATTGGCGTCATGGAGCTTACCCGGATCGCCGACGCATCTCTGACCCGGATTGACCGCATAATCACAGCTCGGCCCCTGCCAGCGCCCGCATTGCCGCGCACGCCGGATGGGTTCGAGGTCGCGTTCAAGAACGTCAGCTTTTCCTATGAGCCAGGGAAACCGGTCCTTCGTGACGTGTCGTTCAGCGTGCCGGAGCGCTCGATCACCGCGATCGTCGGTGCATCGGGTTCTGGTAAGTCAACTTTGCTGAACCTTGTCGCACGCTTCTGGGATGTCGACGACGGTATGATCCAGATCGGCGGTTCTGACATCCGCGAAATCGCGCCCGAAGATCTCAATTCGCATGTGACCATGGTGTTCCAAAGTGTCTACCTGTTCGCGGGGACGATCCGAGACAACATCGCATTGGGTCGAACGGGCGCGAGCAACGAGCAGATCGAACGCGCAGCCCGAGCCGCCCAGGCCCACGACTTCATCACCAGATTACCCGACGGGTACGACACCGAGATCGGCGAAGGCGGCTCTACCCTTTCTGGCGGCGAACGCCAGCGCCTTTCCATAGCCCGGGCGATCCTCAAGGATGCGCCAATCGTGCTGCTGGATGAGGCCACAGCCGCAATCGATCCAACCAATGAACGCGCGATCCAACAGGCCTTCTCGGAATTGGTGCGTAACAAGACGTTGATTGTCGTCGCCCACAAGCTCTCAACGGTTCGGAATGCAGACCAGATCCTCGTGCTCGGCGATGGTGGCATCCTGGAACGTGGCCATCACGAAAGCCTGGTCGATGCCGGAGGGCTCTACGCGTCGCTTTGGGAGCGTTGGACCAGCGCCGCAGACTGGCGAATAGGCGCGTGAAGCAGAGTGTTATCAAGCCGACGCTCGGACTTGATCTCAAATATCGTCAACTTGCAACGAGAAGGCATTCCTTCGTTCAATCGCGCGAACCAGCCGGGCGTGTAGCCGGGCAGAGACCGGATAAAGCGAGATGATGGCGACCGCAGCCAGCGTAGACACGAGTGGCACTCCAAAGGTGAGCCACCGAAGGCCTTCGAGCGCCGTTTCCGACTGGTCCTGACCAGCTTGGTAGCCGATCACCCCCAAAAGGATGCCAAGCAGGCCAACCCCTAGCCCTGAGGAAGCCTTGAGCGCCAATTGATTCAGCCCGAATGCGATACCCTCATCGCGCACGCGGCTTCTCCACTCACCGAACTCAACGGTATCGGGCAGCATCGCCCAGAAGATCACCGCAAATCCACCGGCAAACAGGCCACCAGCAAGTTGGAAAGCCAACAAGGTGTCCACCGTTCGCGGCGCAATAACAAATTGTATTGCAGCTAACAGTGCGCCTCCACTTCCGGCGATGATCCAGACGGTGCGCTTGTCAATTCTGCGCGCAAGCCAGGCCCAGAACGGAACCGAGATCGCCGCAGCGCCAAGCGTTGCGGTCAAGATCGTACTCACAGCCGTCGGATCTCCGACGAAATAAGCGACGTAGTAGACCATTGCCTTACTTGCGATGGAATTCCCGAGCGAGCCTGCGAACACAGCGCCGAACAGAATCCAGAAAGCTGTATTTTTCGAAAGGAAGTGCACGGTCTGTCTCGATGTGATTTTACTCTGAAAAGGTCGCTGTGCGCCTTCGTCGGTTGCTGCGAAGACGATCAGCATGATGACCGCGCTGATAACGCCGTATAGCGCCGCCACCGAGACAAATCCCGTTGCAAGATCCCCATTACCGAACTGGCCCGCCAATAGGAGCGTGACGAATGCCGTGAAAAGCCCGCCTGTGACCGCCGAGACCATGCGCATGCCAGCAAGACTGGAGCGGGCTTGGCTTGACGTTGTCATCGCTGCCGAAAGACTGGTGTATGGGATCGACACGACTGTGTAGGTCGTGCGGAAGATGATGTGCGATACTAGGCATGCCGCCACCATGTGGGACGGAAACCACAACGGGGCGGCGAACATGGCGACAAAACTCAACGACATGAACGGTGCGCCGAAGAGCAAGTAGGGGCGATAGCGCCCAAATCTCGATCGGGTGCGAGAGGCAACCCAGCCCATCAGCGGATCGGAAATGCCGTCCCAGACGACAGGCAGCATGAAAATCAGACCTGCGAGTTCGGGGCGTATGCCAAGAATGTCTGTGTAGTAATACAGGAGGTAGAGGTTCAGGCCTGTGTAGAACAGGTTGAACCCGAAATCGCCGATCCCATAGCCCAGAATGCGCCGCGCGCCCATTGCGTTGGTAATGGTCTGTCCTCCTTAGGTGGCGTGTGGTCACGCTCGTCTCAACAGCGATACAATCCAATTGGATGGGTTGTGCGGTCATCGGTTTTGTATATCTTCCTTAAGTAATCCAATTGGATTGCACAATGAATTCGGCGCTCGAGACGTCGATCATCGGGAGGAAAACCAATGAGACCCATGCCGATGCTGGCGACCGCCGGCGCTGCCTTCGTCCTGTCACAAGCACCGCTCGCCCAGGCCCAGGAAACTGAAGACAACGAGGACGCGCGTCGGCTCCAGTCAGTCACCGTGACCGCTCAGAAACGCGAACAGAACATACTCGATGTTCCGATCTCCCTGACTGCCGTCGGTGGCGACCAGCTGCTTGAGCGCGGGATCACTGATGTTGGCGATCTGCAGTTCCTCGCGCCCGGTCTGGACTTTGCCCAGGGCAACACGACACGGGTTTCGAACTTTGCGATACGCGGAATTGGAACGTCGACGTTCTCTGACTCGATCGAAGGCAGCGTCGGGATCGTGGTTGATGGCGTTGTAATCGGCCGGGCCGGAGGGGGACTGTTCGATCTCGCTGATATCGAGCGGATCGAGGTGCTACGCGGACCGCAAGGGACCCTGTTCGGCAAGAATGCATCGTCTGGCGTATTGAATATCGTCACGAAGCGGCCGTCTGATGCATTCGAGTACAACCTGAATGCGTCGTATGCGTCTTTGGACGAGGTAAAGCTGGCTGGATCGTTGTCTGGCCCGATAAGCGATACCGTGGGTCTTCGATTAACGGGGTACTCGAATACGCGGGACGGACAGATCGACGATGTTCTCTCGGGGTTGGACTATAATGGCCGTGATGAATGGGGCTTACGCGGCAAGGCCGAGTTCGATTTCGGCGCGTCGGGAAACCTTCTTGTGATCGGTGATTATTCGGAACGGGATGTCCTTTGCTGCACCTGGACAACGCGGAGTTTCCCAGACGGTCGACCAGGCTCAGGCTTGTTTGGCTCTGGGGTGAGCATTGTGGCAGGCTTTCAGACCGGCCTTGGTATCACCCCTGGACCGGACAACGAGTTTGTCGCCCTCTCAGGGTCCATGCGGTCGACCGGTGAAACATGGGGCGTTTCAGGAGAGTATTCCCGCGATATCGGCGATCTCGTCCTGACCTCAATCACGGCGTACCGGGATTGGTCGCAAGCCGACAACAACGACGCCGACCAAACAACATTCAATATCCTGGACCAGAACTTTGGTGACGCCTCGCAGGACCAGTTCACCCAGGAATTGCGCCTGAGCTCAGCGGCGGACGGGCAACTGGTCTGGACAATCGGTGCTTTCTATTTTGACCAGACGGTTCGCACGGACAGTTTTCAGTCCGGAACCTTCGGGCTGGACCTGTTGGGCGCAACGCCGCCTGGAACAGTGCTCGGCCGGGTTCTCTCGATACGGCCGGAGACGACCAATTACGCGGTTTTCGGTGATGCCACATACTCCATAACCGACAGGTTCCGACTGTTGGGCGGACTTCGGGTTCAGCGAGAAGAACTCGACGTGGACTTCATCAGGACCGCAAATGATGCGCTCACACCGCTCGTTCTAGGCCCATCATGGGCAGATTTCACAGATAGTTTCAGCGTCGAAGATGACGCCGTCACGTGGCGCATTGGCGCCCAATACGACGTCACTGATAACTCTGTCGCCTATGCGACCGTAACACGCGGATACAAGGGTCCAGGCGTTAACACGAATGTCGACACTGTCGGGCTTGCCGAGGTATCGCCGGAAATACCGACCTCATTCGAGATCGGCAGCAAGTCTATCCTTGCGGATGGGCGTGTGGGCCTCAACGCTGCGGTTTTTTACACCACTTTCGAGGACTTCCAGGCTGAGTCCTTCGTTGTGCCGGATGATGGCGGACCCGCTTCATTCGACATCACCAATGCGGGCGAACTGGAAACCTACGGCTTGGAAGCAGATGTGTCGGCTCAGTTGACTGAAAACTGGTTCGTATCGGCTGGCGTGGCTCTCATCGAAGCGACCTATTCCGATTTCGAGGGGGCGGCCTGCTTCGTTTTCCAGACCGAGGCTGAAGGCTGTATTGGCGGTGCGCAAGACCTTTCAGGAGCGGAATTGCCGAACTCTTCTGACGTCACTCTGAACGCAACCACAACCTACGATACGCCCGTACTGAATGGACGCTTCAACGCATTCATCAGCGGCTCCGGTTTCTATCGATCCGACTTCGTGACGGCCCAGGACCAAGACCCCAATACTGAACTTGATGGCTATGCCCTGCTTGATCTCAGCATCGGCGTCCGGGACTCGGAAGATCGTTGGGGCATAACAATTTTTGGTAAGAATGTGACCGCTGAGGACTTCGTCGAAAGCGTCATCGACACGCCTTTTGACTCGGGCGGGTATAGCCAATTCCTGACGCCGGCATCGGAGTCGATCGTCGGCATTCGCCTTGATCTTCGGAACTAGCGTCCTCCCAGTCCTACCGAAGATCAGCGAGGCCCGGCCATAGCGCCGGGCCTTTTCATTTCACCGGGCAGAAAACAGATACCACCGCTCCCGCATGCGCCTCCACCGCGATGTCGGATAAGGCATCGTAGTCGAGCGAGCGGCGCACTTCGGGAGCCAGCGCAAAGACATTCTGGCATGCGCCGGTAATCATGTAGATCAAGCTTGCGGGAGGGACATCGCGCGGAAAAACACCGTGTTCCTGCAGGACAGAAATTGTCTTCAGGGCTGCCAATTGCCCAGCTCGCACATGTTTCTCTATGACCTCGTCCAAACGAGCGGAGGGCGAAACCGACTCCTGCATCATGATACGAGCATGCTCTGGATGGTCGGCACAGTACCGGACATATCGGCGAAGCCAGTCGCGGAAGATATCCAGCTCCCCGGCGTCCAGACGGGCAGCGTCCGCAGCCGAAATAGCGAGTTCGCGGTCTAACCGCTCAAAAAGGTAGTCGACTGAGGCAAACCAAAGCTGTTCCTTCGTTTCGTAGTGATAGCGGATCATTCCGTGGCTCATGCCAATTCGAGAGGCGATGTCGCGCACAGTCGCTGAAGAAAAACCGCGCTCCGCAAAAACCTCAAGCGCAGCCTGGAGTATATCCCGGCGTGTTCGCTCGGAGTCTTTTGCTTTCCGCGATGTCTTTTCCGCCACTGTCATTCTGTTCGAATAACATGGGACAAAATTGCCGTCTAACTGCTGCTCAACTCACGCCAACACTGCTCAGCGATCTCGAATAAAACAAATGCCTGTTCCCAGCGGTCGGACTCTTCAGCGCCCGAACCGGAGAAACGGCGCATATAGTAGAGTTTGTGCGTAGTCCCACCGACGTCCAACTCATACGGAAGTAGTTCCGGGGCGAAGGGCAGCACTTCGTCTGGCTCCGCTGTCGAACTGAAGCCCTGCATGCATCGCCGCCACATCTCTCGGAAATGACCAACGAACTCCCGGTCATCACTCGCACCTGTCAGTGCGACTTGTGCACAGCAGGGCGTGCCGATGCGGCCATGCATATAGCGCACCCTGTCGAACACCGGCTGCATTGCATTAAATTTGGCAGCAATGTCCCCGTACGTCATCTCGTGACCGGTATACCAGTGGGACAAGTCAGCATTAAAACGAACGTCCGGGAAGCGCTCCACCATATCAAGCGTGCGCCGGATATCCTGCGTAGTGGTCGCGCGATGGGTCTCTATGAAGAGCGGATAGTCCCGCTTTGCGCTTGCCTCGATGACGGCTGAGACCAACTGATCGATCTGGTCATCGGTCTCCAAACCACTGCCGACATGCAAAGTCGTGCAAACCAGACCCTGTTCCTTGTGCTCCTTTGCGATACGGTCGGCGTCGTCGGGCGCGTCGACCCTCCCCATTCCTGTTAGTGTAAGTGGCGACGGTGGCAGCATCTGCGGGAACGGATGCTGTATCGACACAACCCCCGCCTTGTGCAGCGCCATCAATTGCTCTTGCGGATCTGCTGGAGCGGAGGAGCTTTCAGGAAGATTCCAAAGGTTCCCGCCATTGATGTGCCGGACAAGCGCTGGGGCAGCACCGCCGGGATCTGCCGCAAACAGTTTGGCTGTCACTGGGCCGAACCCTTACCAACCGATTCGAAAAGCTTGCCAAAAATGCTCGCCGCTTGTTCCGGATCTTCGGGACGCAGGAATGGAACCAGGATTTCGTCCTTTCCCTTCCACTCGTAAGGATCGTCGCCGGAGATCATCTCGAAATCCCGGAAGTCGTCGCGCGGCTGCGGCGGAAGGCCCATGGACCAGGGCAGCATGGAACGCGCGCTCATCACATGATTGACCAGGGCACGCCGATAACCCTCGGTACGCGTATTATTCAGAGAGCGATGGAGGACGTAGCCATGGAAGATCGCGACGTCGCCGGCATCCGCCTCGAGCGGGACGCCGCCCTCACGCTCATAGGGATACCCATGAACCTCCGCCGAACTATCGAAGCGAGGATCGCCATGGGGCTTGGTCGGCCAGATGATACCGTGCTTGTGGCTACCGGGGTGCATCCATAGACCGCCATTGTCGATGCGCGCGTCATCCAGCGCGATCCAGACGCCAGCGAGCGACATGTCCCGCGTGGGAATGAAGTGCTCATCTTGATGCCAGGCCTGGCCGGGCTTCCCCGCATTTTTCACAAACAACATGGACTGCATGCACTTGATGTCCGGCCCGATGATAGCCTGCAGTGCACGGACAATTTCCGGTTTTGTCAGTGTAGAGCGCATCAGCTTTGAAATCTTGTGAGGGAAATGGATGGCGAGAACTTTTTCCAACGCGGCCTCTGGTGTCGAAGCGCCTTCACCCACGATGTCGGCGCCAATCACGTCTCCGCGTTCGCCGCTGCAGATACGGACGGTTTCTTCACGCAAAGCCTCAACTTCGTCAGGCGAGAAAACACCCTTCAGCAAAAAGTACCCATCGCGATCGTAGACGCGCGCTAACGCTTCCTCATCAAAGGTCTTTGCGTCAAAGATGCTCTCCATCTTCTCTCCTCCCACAGCTTGCTTCTCTTGTTCGGGCTTGCAGCGCCCTTCAACGTCTATATACAATCCAATTGGATTATAAAAGCGTCATTAGAACGTATGCAAGGGAGGGCGCGATGGATGCCGTGCTCGGCGATTGGAGCATGAGTGTCCGGCCTGATCTGGGCGGATCACTCACTCGGCTTTTCTTCAAGGACGATCCTGTCTTGCGCCCATCAGATGGGCGAAGTATCACCTCGCCACTCGAGGGTTCAGGGTTTGTGCTCGCGCCCTACTCCGGACGAATTCGAAACGCCGCGTTCGTAAATCGGGGCCGTAGGATTGAGCTCAAGAGGAACTTTTCCCCGGAACCCCATTCCATCCATGGTGTGAGTTGGACATCAGACTGGCAGATTAAGTCCAACGACCCCTCTGGCGTACGTCTCGTCCACGAATATCGAGGCAACGAATGGCCATGGCCATTTGACGTGGAGCAAACTTTCCGCGCCAACGGCAATACTCTCTCGGTAGAGCTGCAATTTACGAACAGGGCAGACAAGCCTGCTCCGGCGGGACTTGGCTGGCACCCCTATTTTCCTGATCCCGGGGGCGCCACTTTGACGGCCAACGCGATATCGATATGGCGGCGGGACAAAGAAGGCATTGCGGTTGAACCAAGAGTTCCAGAAAAACACGAAGACATCCGCAATCGAAAGCGCGTGATGGACCTATCCCTTGATGACTGTTTCTCACTCGACCAAGGGCCGGTGGAGATCGTCTGGCCCGATAGGAAGACCGCTATAACATTGAAAAGGAGCGCCTCGCTTGGGCACCTCATCGTCTACACGCCAGCGGACCAGCCATTCTTCTGTGTCGAGCCCGTCAGCCATGTCCCCGACGCCTTCAACAGCAGCCTGCCCTTCGAACAAACGGGGATGCGGACGCTGCACCCTAACGACGTCCTCACGGCGCGAATAGACTTAGTTGCAGGGCAGGCCTGATGTTTCTCGGTGTCGATCTGGGTACGTCATCCGTAAAGGTGGTCTTGCAGGACCAGGCAGGCCTAGTGGTGGCCGACGCATCGGCACCCTTGACCGTGTCCCGGCCAGAGCCGCTTTGGAGCGAGCAGGATCCAGCAGAGTGGGTCAGCGCCGCAGAGGCGGCTGTGAAGGGCTTGCCAGCCAAATTGCGCCAGGGTGTTGAGGCTGTCGGACTATCGGGGCAAATGCACGGCCCAACGCTCTTGGACGCTGACGGCCGGGTGCTGCGCCCTGCAATCCTCTGGAATGACGGAAGATCGCATCGGGAGTGTCACGAGCTTGAGACCCGCGAGCCTCGTCTGCGCGATATTACCGGCAATAAAGCCATGGCTGGGTTTACCGCCCCCAAACTCCTTTGGACGCGTAAGCACGAGCCCGAAACGTTTTCGAAAATCGCAAAAGTTCTCCTTCCGAAAGACTATCTGCGACTGGCCTGGACCGGCGACTATGCAACGGATGTATCAGACGCTTCGGGCACCTTGTGGCTGGACACGCAACACCGGCAGTGGAGTGAAGACGCCCTTGCTGCATCTGACATGACACCAGCCCATATGCCCACCCTCCATGAAGGGACCGCGTTCACAGGGTCAATTCGCGCAAGTACCTCGGCGCGGCTTGGCTTGCCCCCCGTCCCCGTCGTCGCTGGTGGAGGCGACCAGGCGGCGGGCGCTGTCGGCGTGGGCGTCACTCGCCCCGGTGAAGCATCGCTTTCGCTTGGCACCTCAGGTGTTCTCTTCATCGTGTCCGATGCATTCAAGCCAAATCCGGACGAAGCCGCCCACGCTTTCTGTCACGCCTTGCCAGATAGGTGGCACCAGATGGCGGTATTGCTGTCGGCCGCCAGCGCCGTCGATGCTGCGGCGCGCATGGCGGGTTACCCGACAGCTGCCGAAGCATATGCCGCCGCCGAAGCCCATGGGCAGAGCGACGGTGTCATGTTCCTGCCCTATCTAAGCGGAGAGCGGACACCCCACGATGACCCCTTCGCCCGCGGAGCTTTCTTCGGTCTTTCAGCAAACACGCGTCCTTCTTCTCTTGTCCACGCCGCGCTTGAGGGTGTTGCCTTCGCCTTTGTCGACGGGATGGACGCCCTTTCCCGCGCTGGAGGCATCGCCAACGATATAACGGTCATCGGTGGCGGCGCACGGTCGGCATATTGGGGAAAGATAATATCAAGCGCTCTCGGTTGCCCGCTCGTCTACAGAGAGGGCGCAGAAACAGGCCCTGCCGAGGGCGCCGCAAAGCTCGCTCGCATCGCATTGACTGGCGAGGATGCCATGCATGTTTTCGCACCTGCGCCTGTCCGAGCGGTCATCGAACCAAACGCTGAACGCCACGAATTCTACGGTTCCAAAATCAAGATCTGGCGTGAACTCTACCAAAGAACAAAAGCCCTTTCTCGAGAGGAAACTGCCCATGGCTGACACGATTTTCTCCTCCGTTGATCCAGTCGCCTTCGGCGGCAAAGACAGCACCAGTCCGCTCGCCTTCAAATGGTATGACGCGGACCGCATCGTCATGGGAAAATCCATGGCCGAACATCTACGGTGGGCAGTGTGCTACTGGCACTCGTTCAGCTGGCCAGGGTCCGATATCTTTGGAGATGGCGCTCTACCGCGACCGTGGCTGTCGGGCGAACAAGATCACACCTCGGCACTCGAGAAGCTGGACGCAGCCTTTGACTTCTTCCAGCGGATTGGAGCACCGTTTTTCTGCTTCCACGACGTCGATGCCGCAGCCGCGGGCGCAACCGTGAAAGACCTCACGGAAAATGTACGGCGCATCGCAGAGCCCATGGCGCGAAAGATGGACGATACCGGCGTTAAACTCCTCTGGGGCACGGCAAACCTGTTCTCCCATCCCCGCTACATGGCCGGTGCTGCGACCAATCCCGACCCGGAAGTGTTCAAATGCGCGGCGGCGCAAGTCCGTACGATGCTGGACACGACCCATCAGTTGGGCGGAGCAAACTACGTCCTCTGGGGAGGGCGCGAAGGCTATGACACTCTGCTCAACACAAACCTGAAGCAGGAGATGGACCAGTTTGCGCGCTTTCTCTCACTCGTGGTCGATTACAAGCACAAGATTGGTTTCAAGGGCCCCTTGCTCATCGAACCCAAGCCCCATGAGCCGATGAAACACCAGTATGACCGCGATGCGGCAACAGTCGTCGCGTTTCTGGAGCGGTATGATCTCACCGCCGATATAAAGCTGAACATCGAGGCAAATCACGCGACGCTTGCGGGATCGAGCTTTGAGCACGAAGTGGCCAACGCGATCGCGCTGGACGCTTTTGGGTCCATCGATATCAATCGCGGCGATCCGCAAAATGGTTGGGACACTGACCAGTTCCATAATGACCCCACCGAAATGACGTGCGTCATGCGCCACATCCTGAAGGCAGGCGGTTTTACTTCAGGTGGTTTCAACTTCGACGCCAAGCTCCGTCGTCAGAGCATTGATGCAGAGGATCTGTTCCTCGCACACATCGGCGGTGTCGATGTGCTTGCCCGGGCGCTGGTTCAGGCGGCCGATCTCGTTGAGGGCGGCCAGCTCGAGGCCGCTATCGCAGACCGTTATGGGGGCTGGCACACGACCGAAGGACAACGGATTTTAGGCGGCGATGTCACCCTCGAAAGCCTGGCAGACAATGCAGGCGATCCGAAGCCACGGTCGGGCAAACAGGAAATGCTCGAAAACCTCATCAACGCGGCCGTGTGAGCCCGCTGTCACCCGAAATCAAAGAGACATACGCATGACCAAATTCGCGCCAAAAAAGGGCCAGACCGACCGGGAAATCGCCAAGACGGTAGAAGCAATTCTCGCCGAAACGACCTTGGAGGAGAAGGTCGCGATGATGTCGGGAAAGGGCTTCTTCGAGTCGATGCAACGTACAGGGATGCGTTGGTGCGGCGAGCCCTACCGTGCCGGTGGCGGATGTGAACGCCTCGGCGTGCCCGCGCTGTACTTTACCGACGGTCCACGAGGGGTTGCGCGTGGAAACTCAACCTGCTTTCCAGCCTCGATTGCACGAGGTGCCGCCTGGGATCGCGATCTCGAACGCCGCATCGGCGAAGTCATGGGGATAGAGGCACGCGCACAGGACTGCACGTTGTCAGGCGCCGTCTGCGTGAACCTGCTCAGGCATCCCGGATGGGGACGCGCCCAGGAAACCTATGGCGAGGATCCTTACCACGTTGGGGAGATCGGTGCCGCCCTCGCCAAGGGGATACAGACCCACAATGTGGTTGCGACAGTTAAGCACTACGCGCTCAACTCAATCGAAAACGCGCGCTTCAAAGTGGACGTTCGTGTCGACGGGCGCACCTTGCGCGAAGTCTACTTGCCCCACTTCAAGCGTATCCTTGACGCTGGCTGTGCGAGCGTGATGAGCGCCTACAACAAGATGAACGGCGAGTATTGCGGTCAGCACCGGGAACTATTGACCGATATCCTTCGCGGCGAATGGGGGTTCGACGGCTTTGTCCATTCCGACTGGGTCATGGGCGTCTATCACCCCTATGGCGCCTCCGCCGGACTGGACGTTGAAAACCCCGAGCCCATCCATTTCGGCGCAAAGCTCATCGATGCAGTCGAAAATGGTCAGATCGAACCTTCCGTCATCGATACCGCCTGCAGACGAATCTTGCGGACGATCTACCGATTTGCCTGCGCTGAAGACCCCTATCAAACGTACACCGGCGACATGGTCGCCAGCCCAGCCAATCTCGCCGTCGCGCTGGAGGCTGCCGAAAAGTCTGCCGTCCTACTGACAAATTCCGGTCTGCTGCCATTGGAGAAATCTGCGGGCGTTGGCGTGTTCGGCAAGCTGGCCGCCATCGAAAACACCGGCGACCACGGCTCCTCCCGGGTAATTCCACCGTATACGGTCACAGCCCTCGACGGCATCAACAAGTATCTCGGACAAGCCCAAGGGTTGGCGGGCGATGAAGATGATCTCGAAGCGGCTGCAAACGCCGCCAGGGGCGTTGAAACCGCAATCGTCATCGTTGGCACAACGGCCGAGCATGAAGGGGAGTACATCCCGGGTGAATTCGGCGACCAGGCACCAATCCCCGAAGAAGTCGCAGACGCGCTGGGCGATCGACCCGCACCGGATGCGGCGTCAGCAGAGAATGCGGGGGCACTCGGCGGCGGCAGTGACCGCGGCGGTGACCGCGAAAAACTGCGCCTCCCAGACGATCAGGTCGCGCTGATCAAGGCCGTCAGCGCGGCCAACCCAAACACGATTGTCGTCATCGTATCTGGCTCGGCAATCATCTGCGATTGGGCTGGCGACGTGGCGGCGATCCTCCAGACTTTCTACTCAGGCATGGAAGGCGGCACGGCACTCGCAAAACTCCTCTATGGCGACATTAGCCCATCAGGGAAGCTCCCCTTTACTGTCGCTGAGGACGAGGCCGATTATCCATTCTTCGACAAGAATGCCGATGAAATCGAATACGGTCCTCTCCATGGCTACGCATTGATGCAAGCGACACAGACCAAGCCGCAATTCGGCTTCGGGCATGGACTGAGCTACACCACCTTTGAACACCGCGCTCTGAAAACACGCCGCACGCATTCTGGCATCGACGTCGAGGTGACTATTGTGAACACAGGCGCGCGCAAAGCCGATGAAATCGTACAGGTTTATGCCGGGTTCCCGAACGTGATCGTAGAGCGCCCGGCCCCGCTGCTCCGGGGCTTCGAGAGGATTTCGCTGGATCCGGGCGCGCGAAAAACCGTCCAGCTGTTCATTCCCGATGATGATCTCAAGTACTGGGACGAGACCAGCCAGAGTTGGCTCATCGAACCAGGGCAGCACGTGATCTATGCGGGTGGATCGTTTTCCTCGGCGCAGGGACTCTCAGCCACACTCTCAATTTGATCGCGCCGCTTTTCGAAGTTTGGCTACTCCTCCGTACGCCTCGCCGAGTGTCCCCGTTGGCCACTCCAGGAGCGCATCCAGTCGTCGGCGACACGATGGGCTGACGATGAGGGCGAGGGCTTACGACGCCTTGAACCGAGCCATCCTATCGATCTACTTGGCTCGTTTCCGATAAAGGGCGGGGCCTGTGATGATGATTTCGACTAGCGAAGACTTCGAATCGCAACTGCGCGCGGCGATCGACGGCAAGACAAAGCCGGTTGGTGCGCTCGGCCGGATTGAAGCGCTTGCTGCACAGATTGCCCGCATTCAAGGTACATTGGCGCCCAGGGTGGAAAGCTGCGCGCTCACGATTTTTGCCGGTGACCACGGCCTGGCGGCGTGCGGGGTCTCGGCCTACCCGCAGGCCGTCACCCGGCAGATGGTGATGAATTTTCTAACGGGCGGGGCCGCAGCCAGTGTTTTCGCCCGATCGGTCAAGGCAGAGATCCAGGTGGTGGACGCTGGGATCGCCGGTCCGCCGATCGACCACCCCGATCTCATCAGCCGCCGGATCGCGCCAGGCACAGCCAATGCTCTTACCGGGCCAGCCATGACAGCAGACCAGGCTAACAACGCGCTCGAAATCGGGCGCTCCATCGGCGGGCGACTTCGCACAGATGTTGCTTGCTTCGGTGAAATGGGCATCGGCAACACGTCGTCGGCATCCCTCGTTTCCGCAAAGGTGTTGGGGCACCCCGTCACAGCGCTCATCGGCCGAGGCACAGGGGTCGACGATGACCAACTCGCACGCAAGCATTCGCTGCTCGGGCAGGCGGCCGCCCGCACCGAGGACACCCTGGACGCTAAAACGGCGCTCATGGAGTATGGTGGATTCGAGATCGTGATGATGACTGGCGCCATGATGCAAGCGGCAGAAACCCGACGTGTGGTGATGATTGACGGCTTTATCGCGACCGCCGCCGCCCTTTGTGCCTCCCGATTGGCTAGGGGTTGCGACGCAAACTTTGTGTTCGCGCATCGCTCCGCGGAAGCCGGGCACCGTATTCTGATCGACACTTTTGGCGCCGAACCACTTCTGGACCTTGAGATGCGCCTTGGCGAAGGCACTGGCGCGCTGTTGGCGTTTCCTTTGGTAAAGGCGGCGGCTGCCATGCTTAGGGAAATGGCGAGCTTCGAGAGTGCTGGTGTGAGCGGCCGGTCCCAGAATACGCCGTGAAGTCAGGACACCCCATAACGAATGAGGGCGCATGTTTCTTGCTGGCCCTGCAGTTTCTGACCCGCCTGCCAGTGAAAACAGATGGGCTCTACACGTCCGAGCGGATGGCCGCGTCCGTGCGATATTATCCCCTGGTCGGCGCACTCGTTGGCGGCCTCTCGGCACTGGTCTTCCTGGGCGCGAGTGCGGCTTTGCCCCAGCCGGTCGCTGTCCTGTCTGCCATTGCGGCTGGGCTGCTACTGACCGGGGCTTTCCATGAAGACGGTCTTGCGGACACGTTCGATGGTATCGGCGGTGGACTAACCCGGCGAAAGGCCCTCGAAATCATGCGAGATTCACGGCTGGGAACCTATGGAACCCTGGCGCTTTTCGTGGCGCTGGCCCTGAAAGCAGCAGCCTTGATGGCGCTCACCGTCGAATTCACCGTCGCTGCGCTGATCGCGGGACACAGCTTCTCTCGTCTGTCGAGTGTACTGGTTCTCGCTACCAGCGCGTACGTGAGGGCTGAAGGCACGGGGAAACCTGTGGCAGGCGGCATATCGCCGGCAGGCTTGATCGTTGCGCTCGCAACCGGGTGCGCCATTGCAGCACTATGGTGGACCACCCTGCCGCCTATGGCGCTTGGGCTGGCCATACTCGCTCTGGTCGCCGGCCACGGGCTGATGCGAGCATTCTTCGAGCCAAAACTCGGCGGCTATACCGGCGACACACTCGGCGCTGTGCAGCAAGCCAGCGAAATCAGCTTTTACTTGGGGCTGGCGTCGTGGGTCTGATTATCGTTCGTCACACGCGGCCGCTGATTGCCGAGGGGATCTGCTACGGCCGCACCGACCTCAATGTTGCAGACACGTTTCCAGATGAAGCCGAAAACGTGACTGCATCACTACCCGTCTTCGAGCGGATCGTATCGAGCCCGCTCACGCGTTGCCGGAAGCTTGCCGACATCCTGGCTGAGCAGACAGGTCTGTCCGTGACGGAAGATGCGCGGGTGACGGAGATGGATTTCGGCGCCTGGGAAGGGCGCCCCTGGTCGGACATTCCGCGTGCCGAACTCGACGCTTGGGCGGCAGATTTCCTCCATGCCCGGCCCCATGGTGGCGAGAGCGTTGCCATGCTGCGAAGACGGGTCAATGACGCCCTTTCCGATTGGCAGAGCCAAACCCGCTCGACCTTGATTGTCGCCCATTCCGGTGTGATCCGAGCGGCGCGAGCCACCGGCGATACCGCAGATGCCTTCAGCACCCATGTTGGCTTCGGCGAGTTCGTGACCATACCATCTTTCGGCGGAGAGAAGCGATGAGCGACACCAGCGATCACAACGCGAGGATGAAGGCACTTCAGGCCGAGCAGAAGCGCAAGCAAGCGGAGGTGCGCGATCCCGGCCGCGGCCTGGTGCTAGTCCACACGGGCGACGGTAAGGGCAAGTCGAGTTCGGCTTTCGGGGTGATCATTCGGGCCCTTGGATGGGGTCACAAGGTGGGCGTCGTCCAGTTCATCAAGGGAAAGTGGATCACCGGCGAGAAGCAATTCTTCAACAAGCTGGAGCAGGTCGATTGGCACACGATGGGCGACGGTTTCACATGGGACACCCAGGACCGTGACAGGGATATCGCAGCGGCTGAAGCCGCTTTCGATCGAGCGGCAAAGATGATGTCCAGCGGCGAGTACGATCTCGTTGTGCTCGATGAGATCAACATCGCCCTCCGCTATGACTATCTCGAGATCGAGGCGGTTTTGAACGCTTTAGAAGCCAGGTCGCAACGGACCAGCGTCGTCCTTACGGGCCGGGACGCCAAGCCTTCCCTTTGTGAATACGCGGACCTTGTGAGCGAGATGCGCGAAATAAAGCATCCATTCAAGGCGGGCATCAAAGCCCAGCGGGGGATCGACTTCTAAGCGTTGGAAAGACGTTTGCGCAGTCGCAAAGACGCTGACCAAATTCAATTGACAAGGCTCGGCTTTACCAGCATTTCCGACGACAGATGGTGCTCCTTTAACGGGAGTGAAAAGGGAAGCCGGTGGAAATCCGGCGCTGTCCCCGCAACTGTAAGCCACGAGCTGACGGCCACTGTGTCACTGGACTACTGATCCGGGAAGACGGTCTGAAGCGTTGAACGGCAAGCCAGGAGACCTGCCATCGCGTCGTTCGTCCGGAGACCGGGATGAGTTCTCTGAGGGCGGGAAGACGGACTTGGAAAAGGCCTGTCTCTCCTTGGAAACGGCACCTTGCAAAGGGCCTGGCCGCCCGACGACACGTCGTGTCGTGAGGCCAGACATGTCGTTCAAGGCGCGCTCTTCACCGGGCGGCGGCGCGCTGGAGGGGAAACCCATGACTTATAAATCTAGGCTGCTCGCAGCCGTCGCATTCTCATTCAGTCTCCATGTCGTCTTTCTGCCGGCGAGCGAAGCCCAGGCTGACGACTCCGTCCCGCCGGCAGCCGATCAAACCGCTGAGGATGACGGCCGCTTGGACACGGTCATCGTGACAGGGACCCGGTTCGAAACCCCATTGGATCAGGTCGGCCGAGCCGTTTCAGTCGTCACCGCTGAAGAAATCGACATCCGACAACAGCGCTTCGTTTTCGATGCCCTGAATGCGGTCCCCGGTGTGCAAGTCATCCGGTCGGGCAGCTTCGGTGCGCTATCCAGCGTTTCGCTGAGGGGACTGCCGAGTGACCAGACCCTTGTGGTGCAGGACGGCGTCGTCCTCAACGATCCCTCGTCCTTCGGAAACGGCTTCAACTTCGCCAATTTCGACACCGCAGACATCGAAAGGATCGAGGTGCTCCGCGGGGCGCAATCGACGCTTTACGGATCCGACGCGATTGGCGGGGTCGTGAACATTATCACCAAGGATGGCCGGGAGGGACTCGACGGCAACGCGTTCGTCGAAGCGGGTTCTTTTGAAACCTTCCGCGGCACTGCGAGCCTGTTGGGCGGTAACGATATCGCCTCGGGGCGTGTAACGCTGAGTGGTATCACGACCGGCGGCTTTTCATCTGCTGACGAGGCCAATGGCAACACAGAGGATGACGGCTTCGATACCATCACGCTCTCATCCAAGGGCCGGTTCCAACCCATCGAAACCCTCGTTTTCGACGGTATCCTCAGATATCAGGACAGCGAGAACGAGTTCGACGGGTTCGACTTCGCCACAGGTGCTGCAGATGCCGACGAGGTCGGCGAAACCGAAGAATTGTCCGTCGCCGGCTTTGCCACCCATACGCTCCTCGACGGTAAACTCGAGAACCGCCTCGGTATCACCTATCGCGGTACCGACCGGCTGAACATTTCCGAAGGCACAACATCGTTCGACGCCGAAGGCACGCGCATCGCCATAGAGTATCAGGGGACCCTCCAGCCCATTGACGGCGTAACGCTGATTGGCGGTGCGGAATACGACCTCCAGGAGTCTGAAGTTGCCGTCGGGTTTGGCGGCAACCAGGAAATCGAAACGATCAGCGGGTTTGGACTGGTCCAGGCACAGCCGCTCCCGAACCTCACGCTGAATGCCGGTGTGCGTCACGACTCCAGCCCAGACTTCAGCAACGAAACCACCTTCAGCCTGTCTGGGGTCTTCGAAGTACAGCAGACTGGTACGCTGCTGCGCGGCAGCTACGCAGAAGGGTTCAGGGCACCAACCGCCGGCGAGTTCAGCTTCAATCCGGACCTTTTCGCCGAGTTCAGCGATGGATGGGACATCGGCCTTGAGCAACCCTTGCTCGATGGCCGGGCGCGTTTCACGCTCACGTACTTCGATCAGACAATCGATGACCTGATCGCCTTCGACCTCGCCGCATTCACCTTCGTGAATATCCAGGAATTCACCTCCGAAGGCGTCGAAGCAGCCTTGGATACAAGGGTCACTGATTGGCTAAGAATCAGCGCGGCCTACACCCACACCGACGCGCTAAACCTCTCGACCGAGATTGCCGCTGGCAACCAGCCCGATGATCGCTTCACCGTGGAGGTTGCAGCCGAGCCCGTGGAAAGGCTCTCCCTCTCGCTTGGGGTGACGTATAATGGCGAGGAAGAGGACGGCGCCAACACGTTGGACGATTTCTTCCTCGTGAATGTGCGCGGCGCATACGAACTCAATGAGCGCTTTGAGATCTTCGCCCGGGTCGAAAACCTCACCGATGAATCCTACCAGGACAATTTCGGGTTCGGTACAGCGCCCCTGTCCGGTTACGGAGGCATCCGCGCAAGGTTCTGATGGAGGTGAGTAATAGCATGTCCGGCATCTTGGGGGCGGTCCTCTGCCTCGGCGTCGGCATGTTGTTTTCCGCCTGCGACGCCCCCTCCGGAAGTAAGTTTCGGATGGGGCCCACTCCAGAAAACCCAAGCAGCAAGCCCCAGCGGATCGTCAGCCTCGACCTGTGCGCCGACCAGTTCGTCTTGAAGCTCGTCGAACCCGATCGCATCCTGGCCGTCTCGCCTGATGCGGGTAAGGACTTCTCCTATATGCGTTCCGCGGCGACGGGCGTGCCAATGGTGCGTCCGACGGCGGAAGATGTTCTCATCCTCAAGCCAGACCTCATAGTCCGTGCCTACGGCGGTGGGCCAGATGCAGCAGCATACTTCGACCGCCTCGGTATCCCGGTGCTCGACGTCGGCTGGGCAAACGACATCGACACGGTCCTTGCCGATATCGAACGCATGGCCACGGGGCTTGGATCGGCAGAGAAAGGCCGCCAACTCATTGCCGAAACACGCAAACGCCTCGATGTGCTGGCCGCGAAAGGCTTCCAGCAGAACGTCCTTTACATGACCCCGGCTGGGGTCACCACGGGGCCGGGTTCGCTCGTTCACAATATGCTCGAAACCGCAGGCTTCGTGAACTTCCAGACCGAGGCGGGTTGGCGGTCGTTACCGCTGGAACGGCTGGCCTATGAACGGCCCGACCTGGTCGCAGCGGCCTTTTTCGAAACGCTGACCAATCACCCCAACGCCTGGAGTGCCGCACGCCACCCCGTCGCCCGCCAACAACTTGATGCGCCAACGACCGTGCCGCTTCAGGGCGCCTGGACCGCATGCGGAGGCTGGTTCATCCTCGATGCCGTGGAAGCGCTTGCTGGTAGCGTCACGGAATGAAGACGGCTCAGGATCTGTTGAACCCCGGATTGGCGCTCCTGTCCTTCGCCGCCATGTCTGCCGCCTGCCTGCTGGGCTCCACGCCTCTACCGTTTGACCGCGTGCTCGCCGCCCTCTTCGGCGGCGGCGATGCCAGCGACCGCCTTGTCGTCTGGTCCATCCGCCTTCCGAGGGCAATGGCGGCGTTCATCGTCGGCGCCGCTCTCGGCCTGAGCGGTGCAGCGCTCCAGGGCCTCCTGCGGAACCCTTTGGCCGAGCCGGGGGTGCTCGGCGTGTCCGCAACGGCGTCCCTCGCAGCGACCTTCTCGCTCTATTACGGCCTCGTCGGCCTCAGCGCATGGGTTTTGCCCATCGCTGCCATTCTCGGTGCTGTGGCCGCCACCGCGCTCCTCGCGCTTGCTGCCCTTCGCACCCGGTCGGTTGTGACACTGATCCTGATTGGCGTCGGACTGTCGAGCTTTGCGGGCGCATTGATGAGCTTGCTCATGAACCTGGCACCAAACCCATTTTCTCTCGCCGATATGATAAATTGGATGCTCGGGTCGGTCGCCAATCGCAGCGTCGATGACATCGTTTTTGCCCTGCCGTTTCTCATCGCCGGGAGTGCAATCCTGATCGCCACACGACGGGGACTATCGGCACTAACCCTCGGCGAGGAAGCTGCAAGCGGTGTCGGCCTGAATCTTCGTCACCAACGCATCGCCACAGTGCTTGGTGCAGGCCTGGCAACGGGTGCATCGGTCGCGTTGGCAGGTGCAATCGGCTTCGTCGGTATCGTCGCCCCGCATATCGTCCGCCCCTTCGTAGGCCATGATCCGGCCCGATCACTGATCCCATCTGCCTTGCTGGCAGGCCTTATTCTCGTGGTCGCCGATATCGGCGTGCGGATCATTCCCACCACCAACGAGCTCAAACTCGGCGTCGTCGCAGCCCTTATCGGAGCGCCGTTCTTTGTGTGGATCGCGCTGCAGAGGCGAACTGTCCATGACTGATCTCGTCGTACAGGCTCTCACCGTGAAAGCTGGGGAAAAAGTCCTTGTTCACGAGGCCAGTTTCCACCTCACCACTAGGGAATTCATTGTCCTGCTCGGCCCGAATGGCGCGGGAAAGACGACCCTTCTCCGCGCCAGCCTGGGCATCGAAAGAGCCGCCTTTGGAACGGCGATCCTGGATGGTGAGCAGACGCACGCTTTGGCCCCCTCCGTCCGCGCGAGACGGCTCGCGTACCTACCTCAAATCCGTCCTCTCGCCTGGCCAAACCGAGTTCGAGACATCGTCGCACTTGGCCGGTTCAGCCACGGAGCAGCCCTCGGCCGGCTCAATTCCAGCGATGCCGAAGCCGTCGACAGGGCCATCGCAGCTTGTGATCTTACCGCTCTCGCCGACCGCCAGGCTGACACCTTGTCGGGCGGCGAACTCAGCCGTACCCATTGCGCCCGCGCGTTCGCGACAGATGCCCCTCTCCTCATCGCAGACGAACCGACAGCCGCCCTCGACCCCAGCCACCAGTTCCGCATCCTCGACCTCATCGCCGCTTTCGTCAGGCAGGGCGGGGGCGCACTGGTGGTCCTGCACGATATCGGACTGGCCGCGCGCTATGCCACCCGCTTGTTATGGATGAAAGACGGACGCATCATCGCTGATGGTCCCCCGGAAGAAACACTGACAGCTGAACGGCTGAGCGAGGCTTACGGCATCCGTGCGCGAGTCGATGGATTGAGGGTCGACATGGAGGGCCCGCTATGACCGCCAAGGTCATCATGTTCCAGGGCACAGGCTCCGATGTCGGAAAATCCGTCCTCACCGCCGCCCTCTGCCGCATCGCCCGTCGTCGCGGCCTCAGCGTCGCCCCGTTCAAGCCGCAGAACATGTCGAACAATGCCGCGGCCTGTCCATCGGGCGGCGAGATCGGCCGGGCGCAAGCACTACAGGCCCGCGCTTGCGGATTGGACCCGCACACCGACATGAACCCCGTGCTCCTGAAACCGCAAACCGATTGCGCATCGCAGGTCGTCGTCCAGGGCCGCGCAACCGGAGCCGTTGAAGCGGCTGATTACATGGCCAACCGCGACCGGCTGATGGGCGCCGTCATGGAGAGTTTCGAGCGCCTGACCGCGCGACACGATTTGGTTGTCGTCGAGGGGGCAGGTAGTCCCGCGGAAGTGAACCTACGCGCGCGCGACATTGCGAATATGGGCTTTGCCCGAAGGGCCGGTGTCCCGGTCTGCCTGATCGGCGACATCGAGAAAGGGGGTGTCATCGCCAGCCTCGTCGGCACAAAAGCGGTCATGGATCCGCACGATGCTGCGATGATCAGCGGCTTCCTGGTCAACAAGTTTAGGGGCGACCCAAGTCTTTTCGATGATGGTGTAACCGCGATTGAGCACGCGACGGGCTGGACCCATTTCGGAACCATTCCCTGGCTCAGCGCCACCGCCCGACTGCCCGCAGAAGATGCAGTCATCCTCAACCGGCCCGCAACCAAGCGAGAGAACGCACTCACGATTGCGGCACCGATGCTCAGCCGTATCGCCAATTTCGACGATGCAGACCCTTTGAAACTGGAACTAGGTGTCGCCTTCCAGTGGGTGCCGCCCGGCCACGCCATCCCGCGCTTCGCCGACATCATCATCTTGTTCGGCACGAAGTCCACGCTCGGGGATCTCGCATTTCTTCGAGCCCAGGGCTGGGACCATGACATCATCGCCCATGCGCGCGCCGGTGGCCGGGTGTTCGGGATTTGCGGCGGCTACCAGATGTTGGGGCGGCAAGTCCACGATCCTGACGGCGTCGATGGGCAGGCAGGATCTGCGCGAGGGCTTGGTCTTCTGGACGTCGACACACGGATGAGAGGCGAAAAGCGGGTCGCTCCGATTACCGGCACCAGTGTCCGCTTAGGGGAGACCATCACCGGCTACGAAATCCACATGGGCGAAACCACCGGGCCAGACACCGTTCGACCCTTCGCACACATAAACGGCTCCCCCGACGGCGCGACCAGCCCCAGTGGTCTCATCCAGGGCACCTACATCCACGGCGCCTTCACCAGTGACGGGTTCCGCCAAGCCTGGCTTGCCGAAGCTGGCGTAGCGGCGGATCCCACCCTCGCCTATGGAGCCAGCGTCGATAGCGCACTCGATGCCCTCGCCGATGGGGTCGAGGCCGCCATCGATAGTGATGCACTCCTGGAACAGGCCGCGGAGCCGGGCTGGAATCCAATCACCAGATGAGCACGGCCACGCTCATGCTCCTGGCTTGGGCTTTCGAAGCCGCCTTTGGCTGGCCAGACAGCTTGTACAGGGCCATCCGCCACCCCGTCGTCTGGATGGGTGCCCTGATTTCAGCCAGCGAACGGGCGCTGAACCGCGTCCGCTGGCCCCATGAAGTGCGTTACGCCGCCGGCCTTTTCACCACGCTGCTCGTTGTCGGTGTGAGCGTGGCGGCTGCGATGATGATCACACACATTTTGCCTGCGAATCCGCTCGGCATCGGTCTCGGAGTCTTCGCAGCATCCAGTCTGATCGCCTCGCGCAGCCTCTACACCCACGTCGCCGCAGTGTCTGATCCGCTGGTCCAAAACCAGCTCTGTGACGCGCGCACAGCGGTCGCCATGATCGTCGGGCGCGACCCGGATCGCCTCGACACCTCCGGTGTAGCACGGGCAAGCCTTGAAAGCTTGGCAGAGAATGCTTCGGACGGTGTTGTCGCACCGATCTTCTGGGGCACCGTTCTGGGACTGCCGGGACTTGCCGGCTACAAGGCGATCAATACGCTCGACTCCATGATTGGCCACAAGACAGACCGATATGCTGCGTTTGGTGGATTTGCTGCACGGCTGGATGATGTGGCGAACCTGATCCCTTCTCGGCTGACGGCCGTGCTGATCGCCGTAGCCAGTCTGAAGCCGGCAGCTTTCAAAGTCATGGTGCGCGACGCCCGTAACCACCGCTCACCCAATGCGGGTTGGCCAGAGGCGGGCATCGCGGGCGCTCTCGGGGTTCGGCTTTCCGGTCCACGTACATACGAAGACGAGACCAGCGACGACGCTTGGCTGAATAGCGAGGCGCGCGACCCCGCAGCGCGAGACCTGCAGGACGGCCTGAAATTATACATACGCGCCATGGTCATCGGCGCCGCGTGCCTGGGTCTCATCGCCCTTTGGACAAGTCCATGACCGCTGACCTCGTCCATGGCGGCGCCCTCGACGAAATGCGCGCGCAGTTTCCCGGCGCGCCCGCGCCTTGGATCGATCTCTCAACGGGCATCAATCCTCACCCATACCCCGATGTGTCCATATCACGGGATGCTCTTGCCCATCTGCCGAACGCGGCGATAGACCTGGCCTGTCGGCGCGCCATGGCCGAGGCCATCGGTACCGCACCGGACGCCATCGTCCTCGCGCCGGGCAGCGAGCTCATGATCCGCCTTCTGCCGGAAATGCTGCGCCCCCGCGATGTCGCCATCCTCTCACCAACCTACGGCGACCCGGGCGCGCTGTGGCGGGCCGCAGGCGCGAACACGATCGAGACAGCGAACCCGCTGGACATCGCCGATCAGGTCGACACGGTCGTCATCTGCAATCCCAATAACCCCGATGGTCGGACTTTCTCGCCCATCGCCCTCGAAGCAGCGCGACGAACACTGGCGGCTCGGCGCGGCTGGCTGGTCGTCGACGAGGCCTATGGAGACCTCGATCCAGCGGCAAGTCTCGCACCAAAGGGCGGCGCAGACAGCCTGGTCATCCTCCGCTCGTTCGGAAAGTTCTTCGGCCTCGCCGGCGTTCGGCTCGGCGCGCTTATCGCCCCGAAAGCCCTGCGCGCCGCAATGGCAGACCGGCTCGGCGCATGGCCCGTTTCTGGCGCAGCGTTGGAGATCGGCGCGCGCGCCTATCGCGACCACGATTGGCAGGCGGAAACACGGAAAACGCTCGTATCTGCCGCTGCCAGACTAGAGAGCCTTCTCCGCGCGAGCGGCCTCCGTGTCATCGGCGGCACAGCGCTATTCCAATATGTTCAAACGCCTGATGCCCATGCCCTCTGGCGACACCTCGGGCGCAAGGGTCTTTACGTCAGACGGTTCGCTTGGTCACAACAGCACCTGCGCATCGGACTGCCGCCGAACGCAGAATCAGAAACACGCCTCGCGGAAGCACTCAGCACTTCAGGGTGAGCGGTAGGCCTGCCGCGATGAACTCCACCCGCTGGCAAACGGCAGCCATCTCTTGGTTCAAACGGCCTTGCGCATCCCTGAACGATCGACCAAGCGGCGTTTCCGGAACCAAGCCGAGCCCCAGCTCGTTCGAGACCAGGAACAGCGGTAATGGAAACCCTGAAACCGCCTCGCACAGCCTTTGGGTCTCTGTTTCCACATCGCACGCATGGTGCATGAGATTGGAGAGCCAGAGTGTCAGGCAATCGACCACGCAGACATCCCCCTCGGCGGGAGCGCGCTCAAGCGCAGCAACAAGATCAAGCGGTGCTTCCACCGTTGTCCAGCCTGGGCCGCGCTCACTTTGATGCCGGGCGATGCGGTCGGACATTTCGGCATCGAACGGCTGGGCGGTTGCAATGAATACCCTTCGGCCTTCACGCGCCTCGGCAAGGTCCAGCGCCCTTCGGCTTTTTCCAGACCGAGCCCCTCCAAGGATGAAGTGTGCGCTCATCCCATTAGGTCTGAGGCCAGTACCGCCAGCGATGTTTCCGGCCTTGGGCCATAGTGCTGGATGACTTCGGCGGCTGCGATATGGCCGAGGCGGGCGCTGGTCGCCAGGTCCATACCGCGGGCCTGTCCGAACAGGAATCCGGCAGCGTATTGGTCGCCGGCGCCCGTTGTATCGACCACTTTCTCGACGGGCTCAGCAGGCAGGACATGACGCTCGCCTGAGGCAATGACCACTGATCCCGCTTCACCCCGGGTGACCGCCGCGATGTTGGTCTCCTCTGCGAGCGCCGAAAGTGCCGTCTCGAAATCACTGGTCTCGTAGAGCGAGAGCAGCTCTTCCTCATTGGCGAAGAGAATGTCCACGTGGTTCCGGATCAGATGACGAAAGCTCTCGCGATGCCGGTCGACGCAGAAATTGTCCGACAAGGTCAACGAAACTTTCCGTCCAGCAGCGGTCGCAATTTCCGAGGCATGGACAAACGCGGACTTCGCTTCCTCGCGGTCGAAGAGATAGCCCTCAAGATAGAGGATCGCCGATTCGCGGACCATATCCGCGTCGACGTCAGCGGCGGAGAACATCACCGATGCGCCCAGATAGGTGTTCATCGAGCGGGCGCCATCGGGGGTCACAAAGATGATCGAGCGGGCCGTGCCTGGGCCACCGGCAAGAGGCGGCGCCGGAAAGGGCACGCCCGCCTCTTGCATCTGCCGCTTGAAGACTGCGCCGAGCCGGTCTTCAGCGACCTTCCCAATATAGCCCGCCTTGCCGCCGAAACTGGCGATGCCTGCGATCGTGTTCGCGCCCGATCCGCCAGATGTTTCGAGGGCGTCGGTGCCGGCATCCGTCAGCGCATCGGCACGGTCTTCCTCGATCAGGCTCATGCCGTTCTTCCGGATGTCCCAGGTTTCGAGAAAACCGTCATCGACGGCGGCGATCACATCAACAATCGCGTTTCCGAGGCCGACGACATCGTATTGGATTTCTGACATGGGAGCGTGCCTTTTCGGTGGTTTCAGGCGGGTTGCCAGAGGCGCGGCGGCGAGGCAACAGGCTTGGAGCATTCAAGCGGAGGGAACATTCCATGGACATCGTATACCTGGCATCGGCGGTGACCCTTCCCGGCTCCCCGACGCGGCGAAGCGATGCCTACGAGCATGACCAGATGATGGACGCTCTCGAGGGTCCGCTGGCGTCGGAAGGCCTTGGCCTTTCAGCGGTGCGGTGGGATGCGGAAGGGGTCGACTGGTCGCGCTACGGCGCGGCGATTATCGGCACGACCTGGGACTATTGGGACCGGCAGGAACAATTCCTTTCAACGTTGGAAGGGATCGAGCGTCAGACCCGATTGCTCAATCCATCAAAACTGGTGCGGTGGAACAGCCACAAGGGCTATCTGCGCGATCTGGCGGCACAGGGCGCGCGGACGATCTCAACCTTGTGGGTTGATCACCCCACAGAAGAGGCGGTGGCAACGGGATTCGAAACGCTCGGCAGCGCAGACGTCGTGTGGAAGCGCCAGGTCGGGGCGGGGGCGGCCGGTCAGCATCGTCTGACGCCGGGTGATCCCGTGCCCGACATGCCGCATGCGATGATGGCCCAGCCGTTTCTGCCAGCGATCCAGACCGAGGGCGAGCTGAGCTTCATCTTCATTGACGGCGCGTTCTGCCACGCCCTGATGAAGCGAGCGGCAGAGGGCGACTACCGGATCCAATCCTCCTACGGCGGCGCGGAGACCGCGGTCGATCCGTCCGCGGACGACCTGGCGGCTGCAAAGTCCATCCTCGGCCTGCTTGATGCGCCGCCACTCTATGCCCGTGTCGACATGCTCCGCGCCGACGATGGCGGTCTCCTGCTCATGGAGCTGGAGCTGATCGAGCCGTTTCTCTACCCACTCCAGGGCCCAGACCTCGGACCGCGCATGGCAGCAGCCCTGGAGCGGAGACTGAAGCGGTGACGGAGCAGCAATGTCCGGCGGATTGACCTGCTCTCCGTATGCGTCCTGCTCAGCCCACCGTGCGTTTCAGGTCCGGCGGCGTGGCTTCTTCGACCAGCATCGCCTTGCCTTCATCCAGCCCGATAATCTGTTGACCTTTTGAGCCAAACCGCCTGAGCGCCAGGGTGCGTTCGCTGGCTTCCCGCTCACCAACCACGGCGATCACCGGGATCTTTTGGTGGGAGTGCTCGCGAACCTTGTAGTTGATTGTCTCGTTTCGGTTATCCAGCGCGACGCGGAGCCCCGCCGCAGTCAGGGTCTCCACCACTTCAGCAGCATAGTCCGCCGCCGCATCGGTGATCGTTGCAACCACGACCTGATCCGGTGCCAGCCAGATCGGGAACGCGCCCGCAAACTCCTCGATCAGGATGCCGATGAACCGCTCCATCGAGCCCAGGATCGCGCGGTGCAGCATCACCGGCCGGTGCTTTGCGCCATCCTCGGCGATGTATTCCGCACCCAGCCGCTCCGGGAGGACATAGTCGAGCTGGAGCGTGCCGCACTGCCAGACTCGGCCAATCGCGTCGGTCAACTGGAACTCCAGCTTCGGACCATAGAAGGCGCCCTCGCCCGGCATGATCTCATAGGGCAGCCCGGCCGCTTGTACGGCTTTCTCCAGGCCTTCCTCTGCCCGGTCCCAGGTCTCGTCCGTCCCGGCCCGGAGCTCTGGCCGTGTCGAGAGCTTCACCGCGATGCCCGAGAAACCGAAATCCTCATAGACGCTTTGCAGGAGCGCGCAGAACCGGATCGACTCGTCGACGATCTGATCTTCGCGGCAGAAGATGTGCGCATCATCCTGGGTGAACTGGCGCACGCGCATGATCCCGTGCAGCGCGCCGTGGGGCTCGTTGCGGTGACAGCAGCCGAACTCTGCCAGCCGCAGCGGCAGGTCGCGATAGGATTTCTGCCCTGACTTGAAAACCTCCACATGGGCCGGACAATTCATCGGCTTGATGGCCATCAGCTTGGCGTCCTCGGGGACGACCACATCGCCTTCGCCGCTCGGCACGAAATCGGGCACCACGAACATGTTCTCACGGAACTTTCCCCAGTGCCCGGATTTCTCCCACTGGGCCGAGTCCATCAGCTGCGGCGTCTTGATCTCGTCATAGCCCTCCGACGCCAGACGCCGGCGGATGTACGCCTCGACCTGGAGCCAGACCTGATAGCCCTTCGGGTGCCAGAACACCGACCCCGCAGCCGCTTCCCCGTCAAGGTGGAAGAGATCAAGCTGGTTGGCGAGCTTCCGGTGATCGCGTTTCTCCGCCTCTTCCAGTCGCCGAAGATACGCCTTCAGCTCCTTCTCCGTCGCCCACGCGGTGCCATAGATCCGTTGCAGCATGGTGTTTCGGTGGTCACCGCGCCAATAGGCGCCCGCCAGCTTCATCAGCTTGAACGCCTTGGGGATACGCCCCGTGGACGGGATATGCGGTCCGCGGCACAGGTCGAACCAGTCGCCCTGGCGATAGATCGTCAGCGGCTCGCCCGGCCCGATAATGTCGTCGATGATCTCGACCTTGTAGTCCTCGCCCATCCCGGTGAAGGTCTTCACCGCCTCAGCCTTCTCCCAGACCTCGCGGATAATCGGGTGATCGGCATCGATGATCTCTCCCATCTTCTTCTCGATGGCCTCGAAATCATCGGTCGAGAAGGGCTCGTCCCTGGCGAAATCATAGTAGAAGCCGTCTTCCACCACAGGCCCGATCGTCACCTGCGTCCCCGGATAGAGGTCCTGTACCGCCTGAGCCAGCGCGTGGGCGGCGGCATGGCGGACCATGAACAGCACATCGGCATCTCCAAGGGTGAGGATCTCGACCGTGGCATCGCCCTCCAACGGGCGGCTCAGGTCCCAGAGCGCGCCATCGACCTTGGCGGCCATAGCTTTCTTGGCGAGGGACTTGGAGATGGTTTGGGCCACATCCAGCGGACTGGCACCAGCATCATACTGGCGTTGTGAGCCATCGGGGAGCGTAACTTCAATCATGGGTCTGTCTTCGGCGTTCGAAACGGGAACCGGCCTCGTGGCCATCACCCGCGTGCTTAACGGGAAATCCCGCCCATGCCCACAGCCTGGTGCGTCGGGCGGCGCGAAAGGGATGCGAAGGGTGAGGGGTGCGAAGTCGGCGGGGCTCAAACGGTTGGAGCGGCGCGCTGGGCCATTCGGCAGGGCTACGCACCCGTGCCAGTTCGGGTCGTCGTTATCTGGGCTGTCAGTGCCGGAAATTGTCGACCTTGGAAGAGAATGAAGCGGGGCTACGACAGTGGACCCAAGCCGTCAATTGCTCAAGCGCGAGAGCCGGCCACCCTCAGCAGTTCCGCCAACGCCAGATAGACATGGTATCCCGTCGATGCGGGCATCACCAGCGAGATGGGATTGCCATACCCGTCATACTTGTCGATCCAGCCGCCTTGAACGGGGGCAGGCGCGAGAAACGTCTCGAACAGCTGCTTCACGGCAGCAGACGCCCGGGCCTCGGCCTCTGCATCCCCAGCTTCCAGCCGCGCCAGGTGCGCCTTTATCGCTTCGGTGATGCCCCAACAACGCCGGGTGCTATCTTTCAGCGAGCCCGACAAGTGGTGTTCCAGGAACACTTCGCCATTGTCCCCCGTTAGCCGGATCGCGGTCCCATAGAACGATTGCGCCGCACCGTGCACTGGCCCGCCCAGGCTCCTGGCCTTTTCATGCAACAGCCACACCCACTCGTACTGGTGACCCGTCTCATAGCGGTCACCCTCGAGCGGCCGCCAGCCCTCCCGTGAGATCTCTCGCAGACCGCCATCGACCGACACAAACCGTTCATCGACAAGCTGCTCCAAACGTTCCGCCCGCTCTGCTGATCCCGCATGTCCCGTTACGCCGTGGTGGAACAAAGACGCTTCCAGGAGATGCATGTGGGGGTTCTGCAAGCGAACGTTGGAGCTGGGCAACACCTCGAAATATCCGCCATCGCGATCTGGGCGCCGAAAATGAGCATCGATCGCCTCCGACAGCGTATCCGCCGCCGCGCCAGCCCCCTCGTGTCCCATCGCAGCAGCCTTCGACAGGGCGAGCAGAACGAACGCATTATCGTAGAGATCGGCTGTCTCATCGACGAGCCCCCCGCCGTGCTGCAGTTGCCGCCCGTAGAGCCCATCGGCGCGCCTGGCTGACGTGAACAGGATATCCAGTCCCAGACGTGTCAGCGCCGCCATACGGTCAGCATCGATACTGTCCAGCTCGGGTGCCAATTCCTGAAACAGGGCAAAGGAAAATGTCTGCCGCGCCTGCACGCGAACACGCGACGTCTTCTCTTCCGCAAACGGCGTTCCATCCAGCGCCAGCTCTTCACGGAAGCCGCCATCGGGGTGGACGCCCCTTTCCGCCCAGAGACGTGCCGAATCGGCCATCCAGCTCCGGGTCATACCCAGCCAGTCGCCCAATGGGCCCGCGTCCCTCGTCACGCTTGGATAGTGCTGGTCGGCCACAGTCTGTTTCACTCCGTCGGTCCCTTGCTTAGCAGAGACGCTGCCACACAGCGATCACCCTCATCCCTTGGGCGATTTCGACCGTTCGATAATCGCCGATGTGCTGCGCCCCGGCTCCAGGTCAAGCAGCTCGACCCGCCCGCCATGGGCTAGCACGCAGTCAGCGCCCACCACATTTTCCAGGGTGTAGTCGGCGCCCTTCACAAGCACATCGGGCAACAGCGCCTCGATTAGCGCCAACGGCGTGTCCTCCTCAAACATCACCACCGCATCGACCGATCGCAGAGCCAGCAGGAGCGCCGCCCGATCGCCAGCAGGATTGACCGGCCGGCCGTCCCCCTTGAGCCGGGTGACCGAGGCATCGCTGTTGAGCCCCACCACCAGCCGGTCGCACAGCGCCCGCGCCCGCTCCAGGATCGAGGCGTGGCCCACGTGCAGGATATCGAAACAGCCATTGGTGAAGCCCACGGTCAGCCCCTCCCGTCGCCAGGCCTCCACTGCACGCTTGGCATCCTCCTGTGTCAGCGGCGTGCGGAGCCGGCCGGCAATCGCCCCGCTCTGGCGGAGGGCCTCCCTCAGTTCACCGGCTGAAACGGTCGACGTCCCTCGCTTCGCCACAGCAATCCCGGCGGCCGAATTGGCCAGCCGTGCCGCGTCGGCCCTGTCGAGCCCCCGAGCAAGGGCCAGCGCAAAGGTGGCCACCACCGTGTCGCCCGCACCGGAAACATCGAACACTTCGCGCGCCTCGGCGGACACATGGAACGCCGCCTCAGCGGACACCAGCGACAGGCCCTCCTCGCTACGGGTCACCAACAGGGCGCCGAGCCCGTGCGCTCCAATCTGCTCCCGCGCCGCCCCGATGATGGCATCATCACCGCTGAGGTCCTGGCCGACGGCGATAGACAGCTCCTTCCGGTTCGGGGTCACAACATCCGCCCCGGCATACCGCGAGAAATCCCGTCCCTTGGGGTCAACCACCACCGGGACCATCCGGTTCTTCGCCCGTTCGATCAGCGCCGCGGCCAGGTCACCGGACAGAAGGCCCTTGCCATAATCGGAAAGAATGACGGCCCGGGCGTCGGCCAACGCCGCATCGAACGCCGTCACGACTGCCGTGCGGGTGTCACCATCGAGCGGGTCCAGCCGCTCCTCGTCCAGCCGCAGGATCTGCTGACCCGCACTCACAAACCGGGTCTTCCGCACCGTCGGCACGCGCCCATCACACGCCAGCTCCGCCGAAATGCCCCCCACCTCACACAGCGCCGCCACTTCCTCACCCGCGGCATCGGCACCAACCCGGCCGATCAATACCGGAGCGCCTCCCAAGTGCGCCAGGTTCGCTGCCACATTGCCCGCCCCGCCGAGCACCGACGCCCGCCGCGCATGCCGCAACACCGGCACCGGCGCCTCGGGCGAGATCCGCTCGATATCGCCATACTGGTAGCTATCGAGCATCACATCGCCGACCACCACCACCCGCTCGGGCCCATCAGCAACAAAGAAACGCGAAAGGTCAGTCATAGGCAAACGGCTGCAAAACCTCGGAATGAAAAAGACCAGGCACCCCCGGCGCCCGGTCTTCCTTACCGTGCATGGGGCGTCAATCGAAGCCCCACACGCAGAGTGGCTGCCACCTACACCCCGGCCGCCTTCTTCACCAGCGCCAGGGCGCCGTCGGCGGTTTCCGGATTGTCGAGTGCATGCGCCAGGACGGCTTCGAAATAGCCGAGCTTGGAGCCGCAATCATAGTCCTGGCCTTCATACTCGTAGGCGTAGAAGGATTGGGACTGCATCAGCGTCGCCATCGAATCGGTGAGCTGTATCTCGCCGCCAGCGCCCGCTTCCTGGCTCGACAGCAGGTCAAAGATCTCCGGCTGCAGGATATAGCGCCCGGTGATCTTCAGGTTCGAGGGCGCCTCGGCCACGGGCGGCTTCTCCACCATGCCCGACATCTCGATCAGCCGGCCATTCTTCGATTTCGGCGCGATCACGCCATACTTCGAGACCTCTTCCTCCGGCACAGCGTCCACGGCGATGATATTGCCGCCGACATCGTTATACGCCTCCACCATCTGGGCGGTGCAGCTTTTGCCCTCGGTCTTAACGATGACATCGGGCAGCAGGATCGCGAACGGCTCATTCCCGATCACATCCCGCGCACACCAGATCGCATGGCCAAGCCCCCGTGCACCTTGTTGGCGGATGAAGCTCGTCGTGCCCTCGCGCATATGCATCGCGTCAAGCTGTTCCAGGATCGCCGTCTTGTTCTTCTTCTTCAACGAGTCTTCCAGCTCGTAGGCCACATCGAAATAGTCCTCGATCGCGCCCTTGTTGCGGCCCGTGATGAAGACGATGTGCTCGATGCCCGCGTCCCGGGCCTCGTCGACAACATATTGCAGCGCCGGACGGTCCACGATCGGCAACAGCTCCTTCGGGATCGACTTGGTGGCCGGGAGCACCCGGGTCCCGAACCCGGCAACGGGCAAGACGGCTTTTCTGATCGGCATGTGCTGAGGGTCCTTCTCAATGGAAGGCAGGCCCCAGGGCGGGATCTGCCCGATATGGTCTTCGCGTCGCACGAGAGCGTACGCGCCGTACGCGGCGATGCAAAGCCAGTACCAAACAGAGCCACCGATCACCGCCAGCGCGATTGGACGAACCCCCATCCGCGCGCCACATCTCCCAGCGAACATGTTCGAAACGCCGCAGAGCACAGCCGGAACGTTGACACATTCGTGATGATGCGCTCCAGCCGCATAGGCGGTCCAACCCGCGCAAGCCGGCCCATCACGGCCCGCTCCCGCGCGTAAGGTCCGAAGTAGAAGGGACAGTGGATGAAGATTGCAGTGCTCGGTGGAGATGGTTTCGTCGGCTGGCCGACCAGCCTGCACCTCTCAGACCTTGGCCACGAGGTCCACATCGTCGACAATCTCAGCCGCCGCTGGATCGATGCCGAGCTTGGCGTCCAGTCTCTCACGCCCATGGAGTCCATCCAGGAGCGCCTCCGCACTTGGAAAGCTGTCACCGGCGACACCATCGGCTTCCACCTCATCGACATCGCCAAGCACTACGATGTCTTCAAGGCCTGGCTCGCCGAACACAAACCCGATGCGATCATCCACTTCGCCGAACAGCGCGCCGCGCCCTATTCCATGGTCAGCGATCGGCACAAGAACTACACCGTCGATAACAACGTCAACGCCACGCATAACCTCCTCAACGCCATGGTCGAGACCGAGTGCGACGCCCACCTCGTCCACCTCGGCACCATGGGGGTCTACGGCTATTCCACCGTCGGCGCCGCCATCCCCGAGGGCTACCTCCCCGTCGGGATCAAGACGATGGACGGCAAGACCGCCGAACAGGAAATCCTCTATCCCGCCAATCCCGGCTCGATCTACCACATGACCAAGTGCCTGGATCAGCTCCTGTTCCAGTTCTACGCCAGGAATGACGGCCTCCGGATCACAGACCTTCACCAGGGCATTGTCTGGGGCACCCATACCGATCTCACCGCCCGGCACGAAAAGCTCATCAACCGCTTCGACTATGACGGCGACTACGGCACCGTGCTCAATCGGTTCCTGATCCAGGCCGCCATCGGCCACCCGCTCACGGTTCACGGCACGGGCGGGCAGACCCGCGCCTTCATCCACATCCGCGACTCCGTCCGCTGCGTCGAGATCGCCCTCGGCAACCCGCCCAAACGCGCCGACCGGGTGAAGATCTTCAACCAGATGACCGAGACCCACCGCGTCCGCGATCTGGCCGAGCTGATTTCCGAAATGACCGGCGTCGAGATCGCCTACCAGACCAATCCCCGCAAGGAAGCGCCCGAGAACGACCTCGTCGTCAAGAACGACCAATTCCTCGCCCTGGGCCTCAACCCCACCACCCTCGAACAGGGCCTCCTCGCTGAAATCGTCGACGTCTCGAAGAAATACGCGGGCCGCATCGACACCTCCCGCGTCATCGCCAAATCCGCCTGGACCAAGGCCATCGCCAAGGAAATCCAGCAGAAGGGCTGACGCTTTCAGCGATGGTCGCGCGCCGTCCATAACACCGCGTAGCGTCCGCCCTTCAGCAAATCAGAGCGTCAAGTTGCGGCCGCCTGAAGGGCAGCGGTGTCAAAGAACTCGAAGAACTCAATAATCTGGCCGTTCCGGACCTTCAACACGTCCGCTTTGGGCGTAATTGCCTGGCGACCCGTCGCTTTGCATTTGAATTCGGTGTTAGCCAGCACCACGATCGTTTCGCCGGACGAAACGATGTCTGTAACGGAGAAGTGGATCATCTCCCACTCCTCAAATAGTGCCTTAAGGTACCCTAGAACGACGTCTTTCCCCTTGCTGCCCGACCCCAAGAATTGGGCTTTGTTCTGTGGGCCGCCGAGGGAATTTCAAACGATATCATCCGCGCAGAGATGCAGAAAATCTGCCGCGCTCGCGCCTTTGGTTCTGTCATAATCATTATAGAATCTGCGGATTTCCGTGATCATGTCCCGGTCTATGTCTGTCATTGTAGTGAGCGTCCCCAATGTCATCGCAGGCTCGAAGGCCAGCAGCGGCGAGTTTTAAGGTCATGTCATGGTCGCATCGGGCGATGTCGAAACCTGCGCGGGTCCAGCCTGGCAGACAACGGTACCCATGGGAGCGCCCATAACGGCGGAAGCAAGGAAAGTGGATTTCACAGCCGCGAGCGTAGTCTCGCCGAAGCGCCGGTGCAATTTCAATCGACGCGACTCCATTAAGATCTGTGCCATGGATAGGCGCGCAGACTTACGATTAGAACGCACCGCCATCCAGAACACTTATCCTTGCATGGCGATCAAACAGAATAAAACCTGACCAGTCGTTGAATAACGTATGTGTCCAGCGGAATTCGATCGTTGGTACGGACCGCTTCCGGAGCATGCCCGGTCTTGCAAGTGTCTGAACCAACCAAGGATCGACAGGACCGCCAGCCGCCCACAAATGTAGGATAACTTCTCCCCTATCCACGCCCCGCGCCCTGTAATCGTTGCGAAAACCCGGCACTTATCCGACGGGTCCACGCCCGTGATAAGCTGCCCTCAAATGTCGAACATCACCGACACAATCGAAGAGCTGCGCCCCTTCGGCGAACAGCTATACACCCGCGTGCTCGGCCGAGATGACCTCCATCTCGCGCCCGACTTCCTCACGCGGGCCGCTGCTGCACGTCTGAAGGCGGGCATCGCCATGCTCGAGTCCTGGATCCGCCGCGTGCTGATCCTCCTCGCCCTCGAGATCGAACCCACCCTCAGCAACGACGACCACCCCCACATCCGCTACGCCCGAGAGCGCAAACTCAGCCCACCCACACACGCCCTCCGCATCTTCCCCAACTGCCAGCCTTTCGACCGAAACCGCATCGAAGCCCTCAAGGCCGCCGCAAGAGCCAGATCCCAAACCTACCCCGG